>NZ_QXNY01000002.1:0-600000 GCF_003572205.1 Algihabitans albus | reverse complement strand
CGGCAGGGCATTCTCCGGAAACTGCGTCGGCTCGCGCAGCCAAAGACCATCGTAGTCGCGCGACTTTTGCTCGGAAACAAGTGCTTCGCGCGGCAGTTCGACGAGCGTGGCGCTCCAGCCCGGCCATTTCTGGCGGGCGCGTTTGAAAACATGGGCGAAGTAGGACTCCCGATTCGAAAAGCCGTGGTAGTCGAACACCCACCGCTCAGTCGTCACAACGATATGATTGCCGGTGTAGCCGGCTGCGGGCTTGAACCAGAGAGCCCGCATGTCGGGCCTGCCGTACCGCTCGAGAAACGCGTAAGCGAGGATGTGACAGGCGCCACAGGCGAAGAAGACGCGGTCGGGCAGCGCCCAGCGTTTCCGGAGATCGCGTTTCGAGTAGTCTTTGCTTCGGACTTGATACATCGCGCGTCTCCGCGGAGGTGGCGACGCGACCTCGGTCAGGCGGCCCGGAAGACCACGGGATGGCCGAGAAAGCGTTGAGCGATACGCCCGACCAGATCCGGATCGCCGCTCGTCAGAAAATCGCGGCGACGCGACGACGGTTCGGCTGACGGCCGATCGAACTCCGGATGACGCCGCAGATAGGCAGCCAGGCTCTCCGTGACGAGATCGGGCTGGGAGACCATCTTTACGCCGCGCGGAAGAGAGCGTTCGAAGAGATTCCCGACCAGCGGATAGTGGGTGCAACCCAGCACGACGGCGTCGAGGCGCCTTTCGCCCAGGCTTTCGGAGAGCGCCGCGGCATAGCGCTCCACCAGCGCCGAAAGCTCCGACTCGCTGGCATCGGCCTCGATGGCTCCGGCGAGCTTCGGGCAGGCCTGCTGAACCACGCTGACGGCGGGGGCTCGCTTGGAGATCTCGATCCGGAAGGCGTCGCTCTTCACTGTGTGCCGGGTGCCGAAGACGCCCACGGTCATCGGTTCGCCGGCGTGGTTCGGGTCGGCCTCCTGCACGGACCAGGGGACCTGCGTCACGGCTTCGACGACGGGAACGATGACACCCAGGATGCGATGCTCGGGGTAGAAGCGCGCAAGCCAATCCTGTTGGAGCCGCCTGAGGGCGATGGCGGCGGCACTGTTGCAGGCGATGATGACCAGTCGACAGCCTTCATCGAACAGCCGCTCGACGCCACGGCGCGTGAGCGCAAGCACGTGCTCCGCGCTTTTCGCTCCGTAGGGCGCCTGCCGGTGATCGCCGAGGTAGACGAAGTCGCGGAGAGGGAAGCGCTTCTCGAGGACGCGCTGAACGGTCAGCCCTCCATGGCCGGAATCGAACAGGCCGATCATGCCTTGGCCTCCAATGGAACGGTCCAACAGGGCGTGACTACGATGGTTTCAGATCTAGCAGGGAGGTTGGGAGTCGCGATCTCAACCTGTCGGGCGCAGGGTGAGGTGCTGGCCGCTACGACAGGATTGCGGCGTGCGCGCTCGCGCGAGTTCCGATCAAAGGTACCCGGTCGATCTCGGTGAAGGGTCGGTCGGTCGCCGGCTGATGAAAGAGAGAAAGGGCTTCGATCACCAGCGGTTCCTCCAGAGCCGGGGCGGAGAGACGCTGCAGCTCCGCATGCCAGCGGTTGCGCTCGGCCTCCGGCAGTTTCGTGGTGAGCGTCATGTGCCAGCGGAACTGGTCGAAGACGTGGGGATAGCCCCAGCGCTGCAGCAACTCGTCCTGCCGTGCGCTCAGGGGTTTGCCCCGCCGCTTGGCCAGCTCGGCTTCGCTCGGTGGCGCCCGGAAGCCGTCGAAAGAAGATACGCAGGCCTCGGCCAGTGCCTCCAGAGCCGGTGGTGCGGCAGCCGGCACCAGAGCCAGGAATCCGGAAAGACTGCCCACGACGACGGGGCCGACTTCGACAGGCGGTTGCTCGGTCGCGAAGGCCCGCAGGTGGGTCTTCAGGTCGGCGAGGCTCCGGCCCTCGGCGAAGCGGAAGGGCGGCTTCAGGGTTGCGTGAAAACCGTAATGGCGCGGCGATTCGGTGATACTCCGATTGTCGTCCCGCGCGAACCAGGCCTCCGCGAAAGCCGCCAGCGGCGAGTCTGGAGGCGGCGCGAAGTAGAGGGCGCAGCGCTCGGTCATTCTGTCGGCTCCGGCTAAAGGGGCGAGGGCTAGAGGACGCGCCGGCCGCCGCGCCAGACGCCGCGCACCACGGGCAGGTCGTGGCTGCGGGTCACCCAGATGACGTCGGCGCGCTGGCCTTCGGCAATCTCGCCGCGGTCTTCCAGCCCGACCATTCGAGCCGGATTGCGGCTTGCGACCATCGCCGCCCGGGAGAGATCCCAGCCCAGGTCGTCGTGCAGACGGAAGACGCCGAGCAGCAGACTGGCGGGCACGTAGTCGCTCGCCAGGGCGTCGAGCAGGCCGTTGCGTGCCAGATCGCTGACCGCGACATTACCCGAGTGCGACTTGCCGCGAACCAGGTTGGGTGCCCCGCCGATGGTGGTCAGTCCGTGATGGCGGCAGGCCCGGCCGGCTTCCAGGGTGGTGGGAAACTCGCTGATCGTCAGGCCCAGCGCCGCCGCCTCCGAGACGTGGTCCTCGGTGGCATCGTCATGGCTGGCGAGCGCCACGTCCGTCTCGCGGATCATCGCCGCCAGCGCCGTCCGGTTGGGTCCGGCCCAACGGTCGTGGTCGGCTAGGCGAGCATCGATGTAGGCGTTCATCTCCGCATCGCCGAAGCCCATCTTGCCCATGTAGTAGGTCCGATAGGACTCCAGGTTGGCGAATTGCCGCTGACCCGGCGTATGGTCCATCAGGGAGCACATGCCCAACAGCGGCTCGTCCTTGAAGTCGGCGAAGTCGTCGACCACGCCGGCCTTGCAGATCTCCAGGCGGATGTGGATGCGGTGATCGCTGCGCAACAGCCGTGCCGCTTCGGCGGCGCGGATTTCTTCCACGCTTTCCTTCAGCGTCGTATAGCAACGGTCGTCGTCGGCCTCGTCGCCCAGGCGCAGGGAATCGAAGACGGTCGTGATTCCGGCCGCCGTCAGTTCGGCGTCGTGGGCCAGCAGGGCCGGTAGCATCGGCCAGACCACCTTGGGGCGCGGCTTGACGTGGCCCTCCAGGTTGTCCGTATGCAGCTCGATCAGGCCCGGCAGCAGCCAATCGCCCTCCAGGTCCATCGCCGGCGCCCGTGCGACATGGCCTTCGTCGACCGAGACGATCTCGCCGTCGCGCAGGGAAACGGAGCCTTCGACCACACGATCCGGTAAAACCAGGCGCGCGTTGGTCAAGTTCACCTCGTGCTTCATGCAGCGGCCTTTCCTTCGACGAGCGGGATCTCGCGGGTGGCAAGGGCGGTGCGGGTCTCCGCATCGTGAAAGATGCCGACGATTGCGGCGCCCTTGCGGCGGGCATCCTCTATCAAATCTATGACTGCTTTGCGATTCCGTGCATCCAGAGAGGCCGTGGGTTCGTCCAACAGCAGGATCGGGTAGGGATGCACGAAGGCGCGGGCGATGTTCACCCGTTGCTGCTCTCCGCCGGAAAAGGTGGCCGGCGCCAGGGACCAGAGCCGCTCGGGCAGGTTCAAATGGCGCAGGACATCGCGGGCGCGCACTTCCGCTTCATCCGCTTCGGTCCCGGCGGCGACCGCCGGCTCGATCACCAAATCCAGGGCTGGCACTCTCGGAATGACCCGCAGGAACTGGCTGACATAGCCGATCGTGGCGCGTCTCAGCTCCAGCACCGTCTGAGGACTCGCGCCGACCAACTCCACCCAGTTGTCCTCCCGTCGGACCTGGATGGAGCCGCAGTCCGGCAGATAGTTGCCGGTGAGGCAGCGCAGCAGGGAGGACTTCCCGGCGCCCGAACCGCCAACCAGGGCGAGGCATTCGCCGGCCGCGACCTTCAGGTCAAGATCGAGCAGGGCCTGAATCCGGACTCCGCCTTGGGTGTGCAGGGTAAAGCTCTTGGCGAGCTTTTCGATTTTGAGCAGCGTGTTCATGGGTCAGACCGGCAAGATCGAGGAGACGAGCATCTGGCTGTAAGGATGCTGAGGATCGTCGAGCACCTGGTCGGTCAAACCCGCCTCGACCACGCGGCCCTTCTGCATGACGAGAAGGCGGTGCGACAGGAGCCGCACGACACCGAGGTCGTGGGTGACCAGGATGCAAGCCAGTCCCAGATCGCCGACCAGTCCGCGTAACAGGTCGAGCAGGCGCGCCTGCACCGACACGTCGAGACCGCCGGTCGGCTCGTCCATGAAGACCAGTCTGGGCTCGGTGACCAGGTTGCGGGCGATCTGCAGGCGCTGCTGCATCCCGCCAGAGAAAGTGGCCGGGCGGTCGTCAATTCGCTCGGCATCGATTTCCAATTGCTGCAGCCACTGGCTGGCCCGGTCCCGAATCCGACCGTAGTGCCGTGCGCCGACCGCCATCATCCGTTCGCCGACGTTGGCGCCGGCCGAGACACCCATGCGCAGCCCGTCGCGCGGGTTCTGGCGCACCAGGCCCCATTCGGTGCGGAGCAGCAGGCGGCGTTCGGCCTCGCTGAGCGCGAAGAGCTCGACCGGGCCCTTGCCGCGGCTGTCGTAGACCACCGATCCTTCGCTCGGTTCGAGTTGGGCGGACAGACAGTTGAGCAGTGTCGTCTTGCCGGAGCCGGACTCGCCGACCACGCCGATCACCTCGCCGGGATAGAGGTCGAAGGAGACATCGGCGCAGCCGATGCGCGCACCGTAGCGCTTGGTCAGGCCGCGAACTTGGAGTAGGGGACCGGCCGCCTTCATGCCTTGCTCCCGAGGGTATCCAGGTTGGGCTTGCCTTGGTCTCCCTGTCTGCGGCTGCAGTAGTCCGTGTCGGAGCAGACGAACATCTTGCCGCCCTCGTCGTCCAGGATCACCTCGTCCAGGAAACTGTCCCCGGCGCCGCAGAGTGTACAGACCTCGTCCCAGGTCTCGACCTCGAAGGGGTGATCCTCGAAGGCCAGGCTCTCGACGTTCGTATAGGGGGGCAAGGCGTAGATCCGCCTTTCCCGTCCAGCGCCGAACAGCATCAGGGCCGGCGAGTTGTCGAGCTTGGGATTGTCGAACTTGGGAATCGGCGAGGGGCGCATGAGATAGCGTCCCTCCACCAGAACCGGATAATCGTAGGTCTTCGCGATCCGCCCGTGACGTGCCAGATCTTCGTAAAGGCTGACGTGCATCACGCCGTACTCTTCCAGCGCATGCATCTTCCGGGTCTCGCTTTCCCGCGCTTCCAGCCAGCGCAGCGGTTCCGGGATGGGCACCTGCAAAACCAGGATCTGACCTTCGCCGAGCGGCGTTTCCGGAACGCGGTGGCGGGTCTGGATAATGCTGGCGCGCTCCGTTGCCGTGGTGGTCGCGACTTCCGCCGTGGCGGCGAAGAACTTGCGGATCGACACGGCGTTGGTGGTGTCGTCCGCGCCCTGGTCGATCACCTTCAGGACATCGCTCGGGCCGATGATCGCCGCCGTCACCTGCACGCCGCCGGTCCCCCAGCCGAAGGGCATCGGCATTTCGCGGCTGCCGAAGGGCACCTGATAGCCGGGGATCGCCACGGCCTTCAGCAGGGCGCGCCGGATCATCCGCTTGGTCTGCTCGTCGAGATAAGCGTAGGTGTAACCCTGATCCCGCGAAGGGCGTGCCTCGGCCATCTGATCCAAGGTCATTCGGCCGCCTCCTTCTTCTTCGCGGCTTCGACCGCGTCGCGGCGCACGAAGAACTCCGCGCGCAGCCGGCGCAGCAGCGTCAGCTCCGACTGGAAGTCCACGTAATGAGGTAGCTTCAGGTGTTCGGTGAAGCCCGTCGCCTGCACATTGTCGCAGTGATAGAGCACGAACTCGGCGTCGTTGGCCGGGGCCTTCGCCTCCTCGCCCAAGTCCTCGGCGCGCAAGGCGCGGTCGACAAGGGCCATGGACATGGCCTTGCGTTCCGACTGGCCGAAACTCAAGCCATAACCGCGTGTGAACTGTGGCGGCGCTTCGTCGCTGCCGGCGAACTGATTGACCATCTGGCATTCGGTGATTTCGATCTCGCCGATCTCGATCTCGAAACCCAGTTCCTCGGGCGTGACGGCGACTGTCACCTGACCGCAGCGGATCTCGCCGGCGAAGGGGTGATTGTTGCCGTAGCCGCGCTGGGTCGAGTAGGCGAGAGCGAGCAGGAAGCCCTCGTCGCCACGGGCGAGCATCTGCAGCCGCAGATCCCGGTCGGCCGGCAGGCGCAGGGAGTCTCGTGTGATATCGCCCAGGGGCGCGTCCTCCGCTGCGGTTGCGCCGCCGTCAGGCGTGGAGCGCTCGATCAAGCCCTCCTGTCCGAGCAGATCGGTGACGCGCGGCACCGGACCGTCGGTCTCCGGTTCGACTTCCAGCGCCGCCGCCGGCGGGTCGCCTTCGGCGGCCAAGGCGAAGTCGAGCAGGCGATGCGTGTAGTCGAAGGTCGGGCCCAGCACCTGACCGCCCGGCAGGTCCTTGAAGCTGGCCGAGATGCGCCGCTTCAGCGTCATACGCCCCGTCTCCAAGGGTTCCGAGGCGCCGAAACGGGGCAGGGTGGTGCGGTAGGCGCGCAGCAGGAAGATCGCCTCGATCAGATCGCCGCGCGCTTGCTTGATCGCCAGGGCGGCCAGCTCGCGGTCGTAGAGCGAGCCCTCCGTCATCACTCGGTCGACCGCCAGGGTGAGCTGCTGGCCGATCTGCTCAAGACTCAGTTCCGCCAGGCCGGGATCGCCGCGCCGCAGCTCTGCGAGCCACGCGTGGGCATTGTCGATGGCTTTCTCGCCGCCCTTGACCGCAACGTACATGGCTCAGTCCTCCGCGACGGTGAGAGAGCGCGGCAAACCGCAGAAGGCCCGGTCCGCCGTCAGGATCAGGTCCACGCCCAGGGGAAAGCGGGCCCGGTTGGCCGACCAGCGTGCCGCGAAATCGCTGGGGCAGGGCGAGAGATCAAGCCGCGCCGTCTCGGCGATGCCCGGGCCGCTCAAGAGGAGTCCGCCCGCGTTGCCGAGGCTGTCCAGTTGCACGACGACCGTGGTCGAGCGGTCGGGATACTCCGGCTCGCCCTGCGCGAAGCGACCGAAGTCCTCCGGCCACTCGAGGCAGACCGCGAAGTCGGCTTCGCCCGGGGTATCGGTCAGGGGGCAGCCACAATGGAAGCGCAGGAAGGCCGAGACCTCGTCGCTTCGCGCCGTCTCGTCGAGCCAGATCTTCGTGTCGCTATCGAACAGCGTCAGTGCCGTGGCTGCGGTCGCCGGTTCGAACGGCGGCGGCGGCTCGAGCGGACAGGTCATTTCCGTCAGCCGGCCAGGGCGGCTCATGGCCTCCAGGATCAGGCGAAAACTCTGCTGTGCGTGCTGCACCGGATCGGCGAAACCGGGGCGCAGGATCGCTGGGTCCGTCATCAGCCGTCTCCCCGAACGAGCGTGAAGAAGTTGACCTTCGTCGCCTCGGCCTTCCCGGCCTGGCGCTTGCGCGTGGCCGCCTGCATCGCGGCCAGCGGTGCGATGATGCGGGAGGCCAAGCGGTCGTGGTCGTCGGGGTGCTGGAGCAGGGCGTCGAGCAGAGCGATCAGCTGCGCGTGACGTTTGTCGCGCCCGAGGACATAGCCATGACCGACAAGCTGCCGGCCGGCATGGTCCAGTTGAACGGCGCAGCGCGTCACGCTGGTTTCGCCGAGATTGAAAGGCGCTCCATCTCCGCCGCTGCGGCCCCGCAGCATGACCATTCCGATTTCCGGCGGGCGCAGATAGCGCCAGATCAGGTCGTCCAGCGACTTCGGAGACAAGGCCTCCAAGTCTTCCCGCGACGCCTTGGCAAGGGTCGCCAACCAGCGCTGCCGCTCGGGGGTCTTGGCATCGGCCGCCGGCCGAACCTCACTCCGAGCATCTTTCCCGCTCGTGGCGGGCGCTTCGCTATCTCGAGTCATGTCTCAAGCCTGTGCTCGACCTATTTCAAATTCGTCTAGTCGTCCATATCAATATCATCTAAACCTATGCCAATTGCCGAGGTATGAGAAGGGTCGTGCGCATGACTCTTTCCTTACGCCGGCTTGCGGAGACGGACGCATCGCCAAGTGGGCGGCGACGGTCCTATGCCTGGAGAGAGTGGTGACGGCAGGAGAACTCGAGCGGGAAGCGGGCGTGGCCGTCTGGCATCAGATTGCCGCGACGTTGGTGGCCGAGATCGAATCGGGCGCGCTTGCCGAAGGCAGCCGCCTGCCGACGGAGCCGGCGCTTGCCGTTCGCTTCGGCGTCAACCGGCACACCGTGCGCCGCGCGATCGCGCATCTGACCGACCGCGGTCTGGTGCGGGTCGAGCAGGGCCGGGGGACCTTCGTCTCGGAACACGTGCTGGACTACCTCGTGGGGCGAAGAACCCGTTTCTCCGAGATCGTGACCGCACAGAACCGCCAGACCGGGGGACGGTTGCTCGAGGGAACACTCGAGACGGCCCGCGCGGCCGTCGCCCGAGAACTCGGCCTGCGCCGAGGCGCCAGGGTCGTGCATCTGGAAACGCTGCGCGATCTCGATGGCCGGCCCTTGGCGCTCGGGACCCATTATTTCTCCGCCGCCCGCTTTCCCGATATGATCGAGCTCTATCGCCAGGAAGGGTCGATCACCAAAGCACTCGTTCGGTGCGGCCTGGCGGACTACGAGCGCAAGACGACCCGAGTGACGGCCCGGCTGCCGGAGGCCGCCGACGCGCGTCTGCTGCGGCAGCCCGGCAACCGGCCGGTTCTCGTGACGGAGAGCCTGAACGTCGATGCCGAGGGCCGGCCCGTGGAATTCGGCATCACGCGCTTCGCCTCCGATCGTATGCAGGTCGTTTTCGGCACCTGAACTGGCCTCCGGCCCGCGGCTTCGGCGACGAAGAGCTATCCCCAGGCAAGCCCGGACTCCGTCATGCAAGAGTCATGATTCCATGGCCAAAGCATCACTGCGTTGTCATTCGGAAGATATCCAAGGCAGGCAAAGGTCATCCCGGTTGTCACGCAGCGAGGCGCCGGGCCGGCAGGCTGCGGCGCCCGACGTGGCATGCGGCCGCACGATGAGGGGCGGCCGCGGTCGGTTGGGGGGACCATGGCCGCCGTCGAAATCGAGAGACTCACCAAGACCTTCGGGAATCTGCGCGCCTTGGACGCCGTGGACCTGACCATCCAGCCGGGTGAGATGGTGGCGCTGATCGGGGCCTCGGGATCTGGCAAGTCGACCTTGATCCGCCACATGGCCGGCCTGTTGCGCGGCGATGCGGGGACAACCAAGGGGCAGGTGCGGATGCTGGGTCGGACCATGCAGTCCGGTGGACGTCTCGCCCCGAATGCCCGCAGGCTGCGCGCCCAGATCGGCGTGGTTTTTCAGCAGTTCAATCTGGTCAATCGCCTGCCGTTGCTGACCAACGTCGCGACCGGCGTGCTCGGCCGCATTCCAGTCTGGCGCGGCAGCCTGGGCCTCTTCACCAAGGAGGAGAAGCTGCGGGCGATGCGCGCGCTCAAGCGCGTGGGGATGGCGGCCTTCGCGGAGCAGCGCGCCGGCACTCTGTCCGGCGGCCAGCAGCAGCGCGCCGCCATCGCGCGCTGTCTCGTGCAGCAAGCGCGGATCGTCCTGGCGGACGAGCCGATCGCCAGTCTCGACCCCGCCTCGGCGCGCAAGGTCATGCAGATGCTGGCCGACATCAACCGCGAGGACGGGATCACCGTGCTGGTCAGCCTGCATCAGGTCGACTACGCGATCCGCTTCTGCACCCGTGCCATCGCCATGCGCGACGGGCGCGTCGTCTACGACGGCGCGACCGAGCGCCTGACCCCCGACTTCCTGAAGGACCTCTACGGGACCAGTCGCGAGGAACTGATCCTGACGGGCGCCTTCGGCAATCAGAATGCTCCCGGCGCGGAACTGGAGGAGGCCGAGGCCGGCGCCGGTCCCACCGGGGAGCTGTTGGACGTGCGGCGAGAGGCGAAAGCGTCGTGAGGAGGACCTTTGCCGCTGTGCGCGTGCTGGACCTGCCGTAACCCGGTCTCTCGCGGATGCGTCCCGAGAGGCCGCGCGACGGTGGGCCAGTGGAAACCGAAAAGATCGGATAGCAGAGACGATAGAGGAGTGCGTCGACATGTTGCGTAAAGTCATGGCTTCGGCCGCGGTGGCTTCGATTGTGGCGGCCGGCCCGGCCGCCGCCGACGAGATGACGGAAATCAACTTCGGGATCATCTCGACGGAATCGTCCCAGGCCCTTCAGGCCAGTTTCGCTCCCTTCCTGGAGGACATGTCCGAGGCTCTCGGCGTCCAGGTGAATCCCTTCTTCGCCAGCGACTATGCGGGCGTGATCGAGGCCATGCGCTTCGACAAGGTCGACGTCGCCTGGTTCGGCAACAAGTCGGCCATGGAGGCGGTCGACCGGGCCGGCGGCGAGGTCTTCGCCCAGACCATCAAGGACGACGGGTCCGAGGGCTACTACTCGCTGCTGCTGGCCCATGTGGACAGCCCGATCGACAGCCTGGACGACGTGCTGGCCTGCGACGGCACGCTGGACTTCGGGATCGGCGATCCGAACTCCACCTCCGGCTTCCTGGTGCCGAGCTACTACGTCTTCGCGCTGAACGACGTGGACCCGCGCGAGTGCTTCCGGACCGTGCGCAACGCCAACCACGAAACCAACGCCATGGCCGTTGCCAACGAACAGGTCGACGTGGCTACCAACAACACCGAGTCTCTCTACGCACGCCTGGCCAAGTCGCAGCCGGAGGCCGCCGCCCAGATCAAGGAGATCTGGCGCTCGCCCCTGATTCCCTCCGATCCGATGGTCTGGCGGGTCAACCTGCCGGAAGAGGTCAAGCAGCAGCTCTACTTCTTCTTCATGTCCTACGGCCGCTTCGGCGACATGGAGAAGGTCGAGCGCGAGCGTGAGGTGCTGGCCAATCTCTCCGACGGCTGGGGTCCCTTCCTGGCCTCCTCGAACGCCCAGCTCATTCCGATCCGTCAGCTCGAGCTGTTCCGCACCAAGGTGCAACTCGAGAACGACGAGACCATGAACGCCGACGACAAGGCGCGGGAGATCGCCGAGATCGACGCGCGGCTGCGGGAACTCGGTGAGTGGGAGCAGGTGGTCGCACCGCGGCCGGTTGAGTAACGCGACGACCCGTAAGGAACCGGCGGTGTCCAGGAGGGACGCCGCCGTCTCTTTTCAAACCGCATTTTTCCGTCTCCCTTTTCGAAGCCGCGAGGACGCGATGTCGAGCATCGCCGGACAGCAGACCGCAACTACAGGCGCTCAACGCCTGGACGAGATGAAGGTCGAGCTGCCCAAGCGCGACCCCAAGAAGTCTCTGCTCACCCTGCTGATCTGGGGTGTCGCCGTCGCGGTGCTCTGGTGGGCCTGGAACGGCTCCGACATGAACCCCTACGCGCTGATCGAGTACGGCGACAACATGGCCGAGTTCGCCGGCGCCTTCGCCGAGCCGGACTTCCGCCATTGGCGGCTGTTTCTCGATCAGATGCTGATCACCGTCCAGATCGCGATCTGGGGCACGCTGCTCGCGGTGATCTTCGGCGTTCCGCTCGGCATCCTCTCCTCCGAGAACCTGGTGCCCTGGTGGGTCTACCATCCGGTCCGCCGCGTCATGGACGCCTTCCGCGCGATCAACGAGATGGTCTTCGCCATGCTCTTCGTGGTCGCGGTGGGACTCGGCCCCTTCGCCGGCGTTCTGGCGCTTTTCGTCCATACCACCGGTGTATTGGCGAAACTCTTCTCCGAGGCGGTGGAGGCCATCGACCCGCGCCCGGTGGAGGGCATCCGGGCGACCGGCGCCCATCCGGTGCAGGAGATCGTCTTCGGCGTGATCCCCCAGGTCCTGCCGCTCTGGATCAGCTATTCGCTCTACCGCTTCGAGTCCAACGTGCGCTCGGCGACCGTGCTGGGGCTGGTCGGCGCCGGCGGCATCGGCCAGGTGCTCTGGGAGTACATCCGGGGCTTCTATTACAGCGAGACGGCGGCGGTGATGCTGATCATCATCCTGACCGTCACCCTCCTGGACATCGGCAGCCAGTTCATCCGCAAGCGCTACACCTGACCGGCTTTCGCGGCGGCGCGGCGGGGGTTAGATTGCAGCTCCCCAGCCCCAGCGAATCAGGTCCCCTATCGTGCCCAGCCGCGTTGCCCCCGAAGACTTCGATCTCCTGTTGAAGGCCCGTCCGCACATCGAGGTGGCAAGCCATATCCCGGGCCGGATCCGCCTCAAGTTCGGTTTCTCGATCCTCTCGGCGGTGCCGGAGATCGCGGAGCGCGGCGAAGATGTCATCTCGGCGATCGACGGGATCCGCGATGTCGAGAGCAACCTCTTCGCCCGCAGCCTGACCGTCACCTACGATCCGGAGGTGCTGCCGCCCGACTGGTGGGACCGTCTCTACGGCCGCGATGACGTCGCCGCGCGCGAGGTGGTGGAGCAGCTCAAGACCTCCTTCGGCTGACGGCGCGGCGCCTCCCGGCCCGGCGCCCCCGATAGGGCACGAACCGCTTCGCGCTACAGCACGTACCAGGACAGCAGGAAGATCGCGATCCCCACGAGCCCGCCGACCAGCGTGCCGTTGATGCGGATGTATTGAAGGTCGCGGCCCACGGCGGTCTCGACCCGGTCGGCGACGGTGCGCCCGTCCCAGGACTTCACCACCTCGGCGATGAAATGCCCGATTTCGTGACGCCAGGGCAGGATCCAGCTCTTGGTGGCGTCCTCGATGCCGCGGTCGAGCCGGGCCTGCATCTCGCTGTCGGCGAGCAGGCCCTTGCCGAGCGACTGCAGCGCGCCGGCCAGGGCCTTGAGAAGCAGGGAGTCGCGGCCGGCCGCCGCGTCGCGCAGCAGGATGGCGCGCAGCTCGCCCCAGACTTCGCCCAGGTAGGCCTGGGTGCGCGGGTTGCTCAGCAGTTCGGCCTGGATCGCCGCCACCTGGGCGCGCCGGGCGGGGTCCTCGCGCAGGTCCCGGGTCAGGCGGTCGAGACTGGCCTCGAACTGCCGGCGCACCGGGTGGTCGCGCTGCAGCAGTTCCTCCAGCAGCTCCGCGACGCCGCCGATCAGGGCCTTGGCCATGCGCCGGTCGATGCCGCGCGGCACCCACCAGCGCGAGCGGTCCTCGACCGCCTCGAAGATGCGCCCCTGGTGATCGAGCAGATACTGCCGCGCCGCCCGTACGATCTGGTCGAAGAGGTCGTGATGCCGGTCGGACTCCCTCAGGATGTCCAGGCCGCGGCCGAGCAGGGCCGACAGGTCGATGCTGCCGAGCTGGCGGTCCAGGGCGCGGGCGAGAAAGCTGCGCACTTCCCGGTCGCTGAGCGACTCGACCAGGGCCGGGACCGAGGCGGCCAGCCGCCCGGCCAGCTTCTCCGCCTGCTCCGCTTCGGACAGCCAGGTTCCGACACGCCGCGCCGGCGCGAGGCTGCGCAGCTTCGCCGTGACCAGATCCGGGTCCAGGAAGTTGCGCTCCACGAAAAGGCCGAGTCCGGCCCCGATCCGGTCCTTGTTGGCGGGGATCACCGCCGTATGGGGGATCGGCAGGCCCAGCGGCCGGCGGAACAGCGCCGTGACGGCGAACCAGTCGGCCAGCCCGCCAACCATCGCCGCCTCGGCGCCGGCCCGGATCAGCAGGATCCAGAAGCTAGGGTCCTCGACCATCTTGGTGCTCAGAAAGACGCAGGCCATCAGCACCAGCAGCAGCGTGGCGACCCAGCGGTAGCGGCGCAGCTCCGCCGCGCGGGTGTCCGGCAGGAACAGCGGGTCGCTCCCGCGCGCCGTTTCGGACCCGGAGTCCGGGTCGCGGCCCGGCTCCCGGTCCGGCGCGGGGGCGTTCGGCGGCGTGGGCGGCGGCTTGGGTGGAGGCGCGGAGGTCACCATGCTCCTTACGACGCTAGCCGCGGTCCAGGCCAAGGGGCGTGATCTGCATCAAGGCCCGCTGTCCCGGGGTCGCGGCATGGTTTCACCTGGGGCGTGACTCCCGCTCGAATCCGAGGCGCGAGCGGGACGGACGAAAGGAGGCAGCTTCCATATGGCCGGAGAACTGGGAAAGACAACGATCCTGGGGCTCGCCATCGGCGTCGGTGTCGGCATCGGCTTGGCCGTCCTGGCGCCCAGCGTCTTCCCCCAGGCCGCCCGCGCCGCGCGGCCCTATGCGAAGAAGGCCGCCAGGTCGGGCCTGGAGGCCTACCTGAGGGTGCGCGAGGGCCTGGCCGAGTTCGGCGAGTTCGCCGAGGACGTGGTGGCCGAAGCGCGCCACGACATCATGGCCGAACGCGCCGCGCCGCAGGCCAACGGCGCTACCGCGCCAGACACGGCTTCCGAACCCGGTCCCCAGGGCAAGCCCTCGGGAGGGCAGGGGTGACCCTGCCGCACCCGCCCGAGGCCTCGGTCGCCCACAGCTCCAGGGGCCGCCTGCGCCTGAAGGTGCCGGCGCGGCGCGGCGACCTCGCCTTCTTCGCGGAGCTGGGCGGCAAGCTGGCCGCCGCGCCGGCGGTGCGCGAGGTGGAGACCAACGCCCGCACCGCCGGCATCCTGATCAAGCACGACAGCAGCGGCGAGGCCCTGCTGGCCTGGGCCGGCGACCACAACCTCCTGACGCCCAGCGGCCAGCTCTTCACGCCCCACCGCCAGCGCCCGGCGGCGGAGCCCAACTGGCGAACGCTGGTCGTCCTGGTGGTCCTCTTGCTGGCCGTGACCCAACTCCTCCGCGGCCAGATCCTCGGTCCCGCCACCACCCTCGCCTTCATGGCGGCGCAGATCGCGCGGTTGCGCCTAGTCAGTGGGGAGGCTGAGCCAGTTGGGAGCGAAGACTAGGCCGAGGGTTTTTTTTGATCCCAATGCCCAGTCGGACCGGAGGCGATCGTTCGCCGAAAATATAGAAATGCATTTCAAACAGAAAAAACGAACATTTTTTATGAGTTATCGCCTTAATCCGCAGTTAAACGGTCGGCTCTTCGAATGCCTTCAACGAACGCGCCAAAGATATCTTCAATTGTTCTGAAGATTGGTTTTGTCTGAAAATGCGCCGCAACCTCCGCATGGATGTCTTCAGCTGACTTCCCTTCTGAATTCTCAAAGGCCCAAGCCCTTCCGGGGTGCACTGTATCCCAGGGCGACCTGTTATTCGCGCGTGTCGTAGCAGCATCACCGTGCTTGCCAATGCCGAAAAGAATCTTGGTTTCGTTGTTCCAAATCGGCCAAAAAAGGCGAATTAAATGGTTTTCCGCTGCAGTTTGGTAACCGCTCTGTACCGCCAAAGCGCGACATTCGAAGTCTTGCAACTCGATTCCAGAGACCTTCTCAATATTTTTGCGGTGTTCGTTCAAGCGGCCGAATAGCTTGGTTTCTTGCTCAATAATTGTTTTAGCCCCTGTTGGAGGATCAGCCTTTCCGACGTAAATTGGGGTTTCTGTCTTTGAAATCGGCGCGTAGATATCTGACGGGCCATTGTAGTAGATCGCATAGACGCCTGACCCGTAGAAAGATGTTATTGACCCTAAAGGAAAACGTTCTTGGGAAATCAGAGCTAAGGCAACGAAATGCCCAATCAGGCGTGGTTCGGACGGGTCGAAGAACGCGTCAGGCAATCTAATCGGATCAATTTTTCGCTCGAGAACACTCAGAGAGTCTTTCATCTCTGAGATCGCTATCAGTACTTTTCTTCGGGAAGGGGGTGTCATCTCCACCCCGCGTACCAACTCAGCAAATTGCTCTAAGGTGGCGGCGGTCTCATCAGCTTTTTGAAGCTCGGGTCTTCGCGTCATTGCTACGCAGCCTCAGCTTCGTTCAGCCTTTCAGCAACGCTTTCGCCTACAACACGTGCCAGTTCTGCTGGGACGGCGTTTCCAAGTTGCCGCATGCACTCGCTCCATGCGCCGTGAAACTTGTACCCGTCGGGAAATGTCTGGACCCTAGCTCCCTCACGGACTGTGAAGTAGCGGACCGAACCATCCGCGTGACGGAGCATGTTTTCGCCGCCAGGAACACCGTGCACTCCGGCCTTGAGCGTCTTTGAAGGCTCGTCGAGGTAACTTCCCGTGTGTCCTGGGTAAGTCTTGGCGTTTGGCTGAAACCTGTGGTCGGAAACTGAATCACTGAATCGCGTCCGTTCCGGATCAGGAAGGTCGCCAATCGCGTCTCGCGTGGTTTTCCATGGAAAGCTATCGGGCTTTTCATCTTTCGAAACACGTTTGGACAACTGTAAGGAACGACCTTCGAGAACACGGTCTTTTTTTCTGACTCGGTGTCGGTCCCAGTAGTCGCCAAAGAGTTGATCCCAAACAAGCGCATCCTGTGTGTATTCACCCGGGCCCAGTGACCATTTGGCATCGATGTCGTCGCGAAACCCAACGAAAAGCACACGCTCGCGCCTCTGTGGAACCCCATAGTTTGCTGAGTTCAAGAGCTTTGTAACCACTTGATAATGCAAGCCAGGACGTTTCGTTGAAGTGTGGTGTTGTTCGAGACGCCCTAAATGATCCTCCCATGCCTCATCTGTATCCGCCAATAGCTCCGGGTGCTCCATCTGAAGCTTCACGTATTCGAAGTAACTTAGGAAAGACGCTCGAGTCAGACCTTTTACATTCTCGAATACAAACACCCGAGGTCTAGCTTCTCGGACAGCACGAACAGCCTGCGGAAACATATCCCGGGCGTCATCATATGCGCGGTGACGACCACCGAGACTGAAGGGCTGACAGGGCGGGCCACCAGAAATTAGATCGATTTTTCCGGCCAATGGTTTGAAGTCAACTTGGCGAACGTCTGTCTCGAAAACACGCCAAATGCAATTGCCACTTGGCTGGTCATCATTGCCCAGAATTTCATGATTATGGCGGAGCGTATCGCAGCACCATTTGTCGTGTTCGACGACCATCTGAGGAACGAAGCCAGCCTGTGCCAGCCCAATACCAAGGCCACCGGCTCCAGCGAAGAGCTCTATCGATTTTCGCCCCAAGGGATTGAGGGGAAGCCTGCTTAACATGCTGCTCGCTCCTGCGATTACCTTCGCCAAGTTAAATCAAAGACCACATGACGCATCAAGAACATATTGAAAACATCTGGCCAAGAGCGAACTAGCTAGCCTGCACAAACTGTCTTGGATGCAGCGATGCATGTCGAGTGTTTACAAATTTTCTCGACTAACTATCCGCCCCTCTAGCTCCCCAAACTCCCGACCTGATACTAGCCAATCCTCTATGGTGTCGAGCAAGTCTTCAGTGCTCCAACGGCCTTTTCCGACCATGCAGCACTCCCAGACGATCAGTACACGCCAGCCAGCCTCGAATAGGGCTCGCTCGTTACCAGCATCTCGTTCGCGATTGCGGTCAATCTTCGGATTCCAAAACTCCTGACGAGACTTGGGGCGACGACCGCAGCCTTTATGTCCATGCCAAAAACACCCTCTAACTTCGATCACTGCATCAAATCTTCTGAGTACGATATCAGGCGTACCAGGCAGACTTTTCTGATGGAGACGATATCGACGTCCCCGGGCGTGGAGACCAAGCCGGATTAGCAGCTCAGGTTTCGTGTTCTTGGAACGAACCCGAGCCATCTGTTCTGATCGTGTTAGGGGTTTCTTTTGTATTGCCATTTCAGCACTCATTGGAGGAAACGGGCGCACTCAGCCGTGTTTGATGTTCGACGCAGGCCGACTGCGGGCCGGAGTCGTTGTCCAACCTGCCGGGCTCATGGCTCCCACACCTAATCCCTCAACGCTCCCGCCAACCCATCCTCCTCCCACGGCAGCACCAAATCCCCCCGCCCCATCTGCCCGTAAGTCGCCAGCGCCTCGTAAAATGGCCGGCCCTGCTCGCGCGGCAGGTGGCGCAGGCCTAGGCGGGCGAGGATCGCGGCGGGGCGGAAGTCGAAGGCATCTAGCAGGCGCCGTTTGATCTCCTCGTCGGGCAGGGTTCCGGTGCCGAAGGTCTCCACGTCCAGGCCGATGGGGCGGGCCTGGCCGATGCCGTAGCTCAGCTGGACCTCGCAGTCGCGGGCGAGCCCGGCGGCGACGACGCAGCGGGCGGCCTGCCGCGCGGCGTAGGCGCCAGCCCGGTCGATCCGGCCTGGGTCCTTGCCCGACAGGGCGGCGCCGGAATGGCGGGCGTATTCGCCGTAGGTGTCGATGGCCGTCTTGCGGCCGGTCAGGCCGGCGTGCAGCTCGGGCCCGCCCTGGCGCAGGCGGCCGTGCGGGTTGACCAGGACCTGGGTCTCGCCGGCGAGGCCCGGCGCCTGCTCGGCCAGCACGGGGCGGACGACCCGGTCCTCCAGGTCGCGCCGCAGCGCCGCCAGGTCGCCGTAGCCCTCCGGCCAGACGCTGCTGACCAGGGCCACGGTGGCGACGCGGACCGGGCGCCGTTCGCGGTACTCGACCGAGACCTGGCTTTGGCCGTCGGGCATGAGGCCAGGCAGGGTCCCGTCGCCGCGCAGGCTGTCGAGCCGCCGCACGATGGCATGGGCCAGCGCCACCGGCAGCGGCAGGAACTCGGGCGTCTGGTCGCAGGCGAAGCCGAAGAGCGTGACCTGATGCTGGGCCGGGAATTCGTCGTAGTCGGCCGGGTCCAGGGTGCGCTCGTCTTGCGGCGCCGGCTGCTCGACCTCGGCCAGGGAGGTCATGATCGAACAACTGCGCGCCTGGAAGCCGCCCCGGGTGTAGCCGGCCTTGCGGATCGCCTCGCGCGCCACGGCGGCGACGTCGGGACTCGCCGAGCCTCCGAAGCGCAGGGCGAGAAAGAGGATTCCGGTCGCCACCGCGCATTCCGCGTTGACCTGCGCCAGCGGGTCCTCGGCCAGGACATGGTCGACCAGGGCGTCGGAGATCTTGTCGCAGAGCTTGTCCGGGTGGCCTTGGGTCAGGGAGCCCGAAGTGAAGATGAAATCGTCGGCCATGGGGGATCAGCTTTCGGCGGGTTGGCGCGCGGTGGGGTGGCTGTCGGCGGGTTGGCTTGCGGCTGGGCCGCCGCCGGTCGGGGGCGTGCGGGGCGGGGCGGGTCCTCTGGAGGCGGGCTGGGGCCGCCGGCTCTTGATCGTTTCGTTGACGAGGTAGGAGCCGCCGCCGGCGGCTCCGGCGATCAGCCAGTCCGCCGCCGTCATGCCGGTCACGCCCAGCAGGCGGCGCGACCAGGGCAGCGCCAGCGCGCCGGCGGTCAGCAGGCCCAGCGCCAGCATGGTCCTGTTCAGGGTCGGGTTGGGCGGCAGGCGCTCGCCCCGCCAGAGGCTCTGGGTCTCGGAGCGGCAGGAGAGGGCGTGCAGCAGTTGGCCGGCGGTCAGGGCGACGAAGGTGGCGCCGCTGGCGCGCGGGCCTTCGCCGGCCAGTCCGCGCACCAGCAGGTTGGCGGCCAGCGCCGTCGCGGTCATGACCGCGCCCTCCGTGGCGACCTCGCGGAAGTCGTCCCGCGAGAGGATCGGCGCCTTGGGGTCGCGCGGCGGCTCGGACAGGACCCTCCTGTCCTCGGGCTCCAAGGCCAGCCCCAGGCCGGGGAAGACGTCGGAGACCAGGTTGATCCAGAGCAGTTGCATGGGCGTCAGCGGCTGCCCCAGGCGCAGGGCCGTGGCGCCGAGCATCACCAGGATCTCCGACAGGTTGGTGGAGAGCAGGAAGCGAATGGCCTTGCGGATGTTGCGGTAGATGGTCCGCCCTTCGCCCAGCGCCACATGCATGGTGGTCAGGCGGTCGTCCTGCAGCACCAGATCGGCGACCTCGTGGGCGGCCGGCGTGCCGCTGCCCATGGCCAGGCCGATGTCGGCGGCGCGCAGGGCCGGGCTGTCGTTGATGCCGTCGCCCGTCATGGCGATCACCTGGCCGCCGGCCTGCAGGGCCTGGACGATCTGCAGCTTGTTGGCCGGGCTGACCCGGGCATAGACGTGAGTCCGCTCGGCCAGCGCCCGCAGGATCTCGGGATCGAGCTTGTCCAGCTCGGTGCCCTCCAGGATCTCGACCGGGCCGCCCTGGCTCAGGTTGAGCTGCTTGGCGATAGTGTAGGCCGTTGCCGTCTGATCGCCGGTGATCATGACGGTGCGGATGCCGGCGGCATGGAAGCTGGCCATCAGCTCGGCCATCTCCGGCCGCACCGGATCGGCGAGGCCGACCAGCCCGAGCCAACGCAGGCCGGCGGGGCCGGCTTCGCTCCGGGGGCTGGCGTCGCCCTCGGCGAAGGCCAGGACGCGCAGGCCCTCGGCGCCCATGCGCCGGTTGGCCTCCAGGACCTGCGCGCGCTCCGTCTCTCCCAGAGGGGCTCCGTCGGCCATCCGGCCGCAGAGGCCGAGGACCTCGTCCGGGCTGCCCTTGACGGTCAGGAACTCGGTCCCGCCGGCTGCGCGGTGGCGGGTGGTCATCCAGCGCCGCGTTTCGCTGCGATGCTGGGTTTCCAGCAGTGGCGCGTCGCTGCGAACCCGCTCGATGTCGAGGCCGCGGGCCTCGGCCAGATCCAGCAGCGCCTTCTCGGTGGCGGAGCCGTGACGGCGGCCCTCCGCATCGATCTCGACCTCGTTGTTGAGGGCGCAGACCTGCAGAAGCCGGGGCAGGGCGGTTTCGCCGCAGTCCACCTGCTGAGCGACCATGCGGTTCTCGGTCAGCGTGCCGGTCTTGTCGAAGCAGACGGCGCCGACGGCGCCCAGCGTTTCGATCGCGTCCAGCCGCCGCACGACCGCCTTGTGCCGGCGCATGTCGCGGATGCCCAGCGCCATGGTGACCGTCGCGACGGTCGGCAGCCCTTCCGGGATCGCGGCGACGGCGAGCGAGATCGCCGACTTCAGCATCTGGGCCGAGCCGTAGCCGCGCAGCAGGCCGATCCCGACCATCCCGGCGCAGGCCGCCAGCGACAGCCAGATCAGCGTCCGGTCCATCTCGGCGAGCTGTTGCTGCAGCGGCGTTTCAGGCGGGCGCGCCTCGCCGGCCAGCGCCTGAATGCGGCCGATCTCCGTGGCCTGTCCGGTCGCGGTGACCACGGCCCGCCCGGACCCGCCGGTCACCGCCGTGCCCTTGAACACCAGATTGCTGCGCTCGCCCAGCGGCAGGTTCAGCTCCAGGAGGAGGCCGGCTGTCTTGCCCGAGGGCAGGGACTCTCCGGTGAGCAGAGATTCGTCGAGACTGAGAGACTGCGCCCGCAGCAGCCGTCCATCGGCGGCGATCATCGCGCCGGGCGAGAGCATCAGGATGTCGCCCGGCACGACCTCCGGCATGGGCACCTGTCGCTGACGCCCGCTGCGCAGCACGGCGGCGTCCGCTGCCGCGACGCTGCTCAGGCTGGAGATGGTGCGTTCGGCATCGCGCTCGGTGGCGAAGCCGATGGCGGCATTGACTAGGCTCACGATGGCGATGGCTCCGGCGTCGAGCAGTCCGCCCGTCGCCGCCGAAACCGCCGCCGAGCCGAGCAGCAGGCCCGTGGGCAGGTTCACCACCTGATCGAGCAGGATCGCGACGGGTGAGCGGGTCTTGCTTTCGACCAGAACGTTGGGTCCGACCCGGCGGAACAGAAGGCGTGCCCGATCCTCCGTCAGACCGGTCTCGGCCGAAGTCTCGAGGGCGCTCAGCACCTCCGCCGCCGGACGGAGGTGCCAGTCGCCCGGCGCGGCACCGGCGTCCCTCACGTCGGGCGAGGGCTCGGCCTCCGCCGGCGGCCGGCCGGCCGCGACGGCCGTCACGGCACCGACGAGCCTCGTCCGCTCCCCCGTCGGATCGTGGATCAGCAGGACCGTACCGGTGACGCTGCTGGTTTCGACCCTTTGGATTCCGGCCACGCCGGGCAGGTCGCGTCGCAACCGGGTTGCCAGCGAGTCATCCTGCTTCAGGCCGGGAACCCGCAGGCGCAGCCGGCCCGGAAAGCCTCTCAGGACCGTCACGCTCTCCCGGTCGTCGCGACAGGTCCGATCTGCGGCTGCGTGCGGCATGACTGGGTGATGCGTTGCCCGCCGGCCCGCTGCCATGACGTGTGTCAAGGGGAAGCCGGGATCACGTCGTTTCGTCGCCAGCCTGCGACGCATCCGGAGCGGCGGAACCCGCTGGCGCCGTCATGCTGAAACCGACTCCGCAGGAGGTCGACGCATGGTCACGCAGACTCGAGGTCGGCGAAAGCTCGACGAGGCCGCACCAGCGGACTCGCCGCAGTTTCGCTTCTACGACAATCGGCAGAAGTACCTGCTGTTCGTCACGACCACCAACGAGAAGCAGCGCACGGCCGAGCGTGTCGCGCAGGAGCTGCCCTACCTGAGGCCGCGCCCGCCGGCGCTGCGCCTGTTCGATGCCGGTACGGGCGACGGCACCGTGCTGGCGATGGCGCAGCGCGCCCTGCATCACCGCTACCCCGGTGTGCCCTTCTGCGTGGTGGCCAAGGAGATCAGCGGCGAGGATGTCCGCCTCGCCTTGCAGAAGATGGCCGACCGCCTGATGGAGCACCCGCAGACGGTCCTGGTCTTCACCAATCTGCTTTACAGCGAGGCGCCGTGGCTGACGCCGCGAAAGCTCGACGACCAAGGCCGGATCGCCTGGCGCGAGGTGCCGCTGACCGGAACCTCGGCGCATGAACTGGACGCCCAGATCCAGGCGCAGACCGACTTCGTCTCGCGTGCCTGGGCGACGCGGACGAGTCCGGAGACCGGCAACCCCTCCTATGTCGCTCCCGCCGTGCTGGTTCTCTACCGGGCCGACCAGCGCTTCGGTCTCGACGGCATCATCCCGCGGCCGCAGGCGGCGCAGTTGCCCTACGACCTGATCATCGCCTCGCAACCGTTCCGCGCGCGCCTCTCCGCCGAGCGGAAGGTCCGCAACGTCCTGGCGCCGCTCGCGCGCGCCCTCGCACCCTCCGGTCGCCTGGTCGTCGTTCAGTCCACCGGGCGCGATCCCGGCCTTCAGATCGTTCGTGGGATCTGGCCGGACGAGGCGCCCTTCGCAACACCGCGCGAGGTCCTGACTGCGGCCTTGTCGCGGGATCTCGGCGAGGCCTTTCTCGTACCGGCGCCGGAAGAGCAGCCGGAGCAGGTCACCTTCACCTACGGTCTCGAGCTCTCGACGGGAGAACTCGACTCCTCGATCGGAACCTCGACCCTGCTCGCGGCCTGGAACGCCGCCGTCTACGTCGCGCAGATCGAGGACCATCGGCTGACCGACGCGATCACCAGCGGCCGCTACCTGACGGCGACGCAGGACGTTCTGCAGCGGCACAAGGGCCTGTGGTTCGAGAACGAATCCTTCGTCGTGCTGCGGCGTTAACGCTCATCCTACGCGTTACAAAACGTTACACAAATCCGCCTCTGAGGTGTTGCTGGTTTACCGGCGCTCCCGATATTCGGTAGCCGGTCAGTAGTGCTCGAGGCGGTTGGGTGGCGCAGGCCAGTCGGAATATTTCGATAGGGCGCAGTTGGTTAGGGCGCTCTCGGCGCACCCTCCTGGTGGCCTTGGCGACCCTTGTCTTGGTTTTCGCCAGTGCGACCGTGTACTTCGGCATGCGGATGCTGAACGAAAAGGCCAGCATCCTCTCTTCCTACAGCGACGGCGCCGCGCTGGCGGTGCAGTTGGAAGCGGAGCACCAGCGCCTGTCGGCTCAGACCGCCCGTTACGAGAGCGAGCCGACGGAGGCCAACCGACAAGCTCTCTTCGAGCGTTTTCGCTCCTTTAAGGCCCAAATCCCTTTGGTTTTGACGTCGGACACGGACCTGCGGCTGCCGTCGCTGGCCGATATGCTGGAGCCGATCGGCGCGATTCTCGCCGACGTTCCGAACCTCGAACGTGAGCTGTCGGCGCTCGACCCGGCGCGCTCCCAGACCTTCGTCGCGGTGCGCGCGCGGCTGGGCGGCTACGCGGGTCCGATCGAAGACCTCTCGCACCGCGTGCTGCACCGTCAGTACTTCAACGGCAGCGACAAGCGCATTGTTGCACTGCAGCGCGAGGTGATCGCGACCTACGTCGTGATGCTGGTCGCCGGCGGGCTTCTGATCTTCCTGCTCTGGTATCAGAACCGCCTCGCGGAGCAGCTCACCGCCGAAGCCGAACTCTCGCGCGGAGAGGCTGAACGCGCGCAGCGCCGCCTGCACGATGCGGTCGACAGCATCTCCGAGGGATTCCTCCTGCTCGATGCCGACAGGCGCGTTATTCTGGTGAACCAGCGCTTCTACGAACTGCTGCCGGACGAGCTTCGCGGCTTCGGACCCGGTGACGACTATCGCACCGTGATTCGGGCGGCGGGCAACCTTGGTTTTTACGGGCAGGACGTTTCGCCCGGCGAAGCGGCGCAACACCGTCTGGCACGTCTGGAAGATCCCGACGAGCCCTTCGAACTCACCAATCCGGACGGTTCGCAAATCCGCATTCATGAGTATGTCACCGCGGATGGCGGCCGGGTCAGTTTGCGCACCGACGTAACGAGTCTGCGCCGGGCCGAGCGCGAGCGGCTGGAGTTGCAGGCCCAGTTCTATCGCACGCAAAAAACCGAAGCTCTGGGCCGTTTGGCGGGGGGCATTGCGCACGACTTCAACAATGCGCTCATGTCGATCCAGGGGTACGCCAACTTTCTGCGGGAGGACCTTCCGGCCGGTACGTCCGAGTGGAGCTACGCGGAAAAGATCCTGTCCGACAGCCAACGCGCGGCGGCGCTGGTGCGGCAGATCCTGGACTTCGGGCGCCATGGCGGTGGCATTCGGCAAGCGATCCAGCTGGATGCGATCGTCGGGGAGGCGGTCGCTTTGCTGAAAGCCAGTCTGCCCGAGGCGATCGGCGCTCATTTCCGGGACAAGACGGGCGGGGCTCTCGTCAACGCCGACGCCGCACAGATCGCGCAGGTGGCGATGAACCTCTGCGTCAACGCCCGCGACGCCATCGGCGGGGCGGGCGGCGTTGTCGATGTCACGCTCTACACGACCATGACCGATGGAATCCGGGCGGAAAGGTTGCTGCGGCCGCAGCAGGACGGCGCGGATGTGGCGGTGCCGACGGTGGTGGAACGAGGCAGGGACGGTCGCAACCGCTTATGGATCGGTGTTCTGCCGCCCGCACGCTATCACGTCCTGGAAGTGCGCGACGACGGTGTGGGCATGGACTTGGTTACCTTGGAACGAATCTTCGATCCCTTCTTCACGACGAAGCCGCAGGACCAGGGCAGCGGGCTTGGATTGGCCGCCGTTTACGGCATCGTCTTGGCGCATGGCGGCGCCTTGTCGGTGGAGACCTCGATGGGGGCTGGAACCTCGGTATCCGTGTTCCTGCCGGCGCTGGCCGCGGAGCTTGGTGACGATGTCGAGGGCGAGAGCGAAAGCGAGCCTGCCGTTCGGGTCGCGCGGCGGATTCTGGTCGTCGATGACGACCCGGAGATGGCCGAGGTTGTTGCCCTCAGCTTGCGCGGTTTGGATGACTTGGAGGTGGAAACGGCGGGCTCCGCGGACCAAGCCCTGCAGCGGCTCCAACATGAACCGGAAATCGATCTGGTCGTGAGCGAGCGGCACCTCGGCGGAACGTCAGAGCATGATCTGGCGGCGGAGGTGGACCGTCTCTGTCCAAATCTGCCGGTGATTTTCACGGCTTCCTCCGTTGCGCGGAGGGAGGACGCCGTGAGTGAGCCGAAAGGCGGGGGGCCCGTCTCGCACAAGCCGCTCGATGCGTCTGCCCTATGCCAGGCCGTGGAGCGGGCTCTGGACGCCTCGCGGCCGCCGCGCTGGGCTGCATCCTGGCGCTCGACGACCCCTCGGAGCCTCAAGGATTCTGCGCACCGTGTCGCGTAACGGCTCATTCACATTTCCTTACCGGGCATTAATTGTTGCCTTATCTTCTGTTTGCCCAACCTTGTTGGAATTGTCGGCGCTTGGGGAGGGAGATGTTACTTGGCGAAAATTTTACTTATCGACGACGACGAAGCGCTGCGGGAAGTGTTGTGCATCCAACTTCAAAGAGCGAACCACGAGGTCAAAGTTGCCTCGGACGGTAGTGAAGTTCTGGAAAACCTGGATGCCTGGATTGGCTGGACCGATCTCGTGATCACCGATCTCTTCATGCCCGAGCGCGACGGGATCGAGACGCTGCGCGGGCTGCGGCAGAGCTGCGCCGATCTCCCCATCATCGTGATGTCGGGTGGTGGGCGTTGGCAGGAGGTCGAGCATTTCCTGGGGTATGCCACCCGGCTGGGTGCGACGCAGGCGCTGCAGAAGCCCTTCAGCCGCCGCGCTCTTCTCGAGGCCGTGGAGGTCGCACTGGCCGACCAGGCCGAACGGCGTGCGGCCGCCTGTTAGCAATCCGATAGATCGAGAAATCCGGTGTGACCCGGAGCGCCGCTAGACGGTGGCGCTCGAGGCGGAAGAGCCACTGGTCATCCGTGCGCCTCGCCGCTCGACCTTGCTGGCAAGAATGTAGCCGACGGTGCGAACGGTCTTGATCAAGGTCGGATGAGCCGGATCGGCCTCCAGCTTCTTGCGAATACGGCCGATCAGGACGTCGACCGAGCGATCGAAGGGCGACCATTCGCGCGACCGGGTGAGATCCAGCAGCCGGTCGCGCGTCAGAGGCCGGTTCGGCGCCTCGGCGAGCGCGCGCAACAGATCGAACTCACCGCTGGTCAGTTCGATGTCCTCGCCACCCTCGCGCATCAGCCGGCGGTGGGTCAGGTCGAGAACGTAGTCGGAAAAGTGAAGTGTAACGCTTTCGACATCGCCGCCGACCTCCTCGCGCGGGTTGCTGCGCCTGAGTACTGTCTTGATGCGGGCCACCAGCTCGCGCGGTTCGAACGGTTTGCAAATGTAGTCGTCGGCTCCGAACTCCAGGCCGAGAACGCGATCGACCGGCGTGTCGACACCGGTCAACATGATCACAGGTACGCCACTTTCCTGGCGTATCTCTCTCAGCAAATCGAAACCGTCTGCGTCAGGCAGGCGAACATCCAGGAGAATCAGGTCGGGGGTACGCTCGCTGATGAGCCTGCGCATCTCGGCGCCGCTTTCGGCCTCACGCGCCTCGAAGCGATCGCGCAGCAGCAGCGTCATGACCATTCCGCGCAGATCGTGATCGTCGTCGACCAGCAAGATGTTCATGCCCTTACCTTCTCACACTAAGGTGGAGATCCAACAGAATGTAATCCATTTCCCCTGGAGGGCGAGGCCGCCGGTGGGGATACAAAACACAAGTATCTCACAAGTTTTACCGAACCGTTTCGCAGCTCCGCCGTTAACTTTTCACGTCAGACGGAGTCCTCACCTTCCGCAAACTCTATCGTTGTTCTGCCGTACGCGCGACCGAAGTGCGCGCGGGCCCTCCTTTATGATCATGTGTGAATATGGACAGACGTCAGTTTCTGGTTTCAGCCCTCTCGCTCCAGCTTGCGGCCGCGGCCGGCGGCTTGGTCGGCGGGCGGGCCTCCGTCGCTGCGCCGCTCGCGGGCGACGCCGTCCCTTTTTCGGTCGATGCTCTCCGGGCCGAAGCGCGCGAGCTGGCCGGCCAGCCGGCGCGCGAGCGTCCGCTGATCGAGGGGCCTCTCGCAGAGCTCGGTTACGATGCCTACAGGGACATCCGCTACGACCGCAATGAAGCGCTCTGGGCCGGATCCGGTTCGCGTTTTACGGGCGAGTTCTTCCATCCGGGGTTCCTCTATCGGCGCACGGTCAAGATTCACGAGGTCGTCGAGGGACAGGCGCGAGAACTGCGCTATGATCCTTCGCTTTTCGGTTTCGGCCCTCTGGTCGGTGACCTGGGACCTCTGCCGCAGCCGCTCGGCTTCGCGGGGTTTCGCGTTCTCTATCCGCTGAACGCACCTGGAGTGCAGGACGAACTGGCCGCCTTCCTCGGCGCGAGTTATTTCCGAGCGCTCGGGCGCGGACATCGCTTCGGGGTTTCTGCCCGCGGGATCGCCATCGACAGCTTCGCCTCGGAACGGGAGGAGTTTCCGGCCTTCACGTCCTTTTGGCTGGAACGGCCTGCGGCCGGCGCGGGTCAGGTCACCTTGCACGCCCTGCTGGAGGGCGAGAGCCTGACAGGCGCCTACAGTTTCGTTTTCCGTCCCGGTGAAAGCACGCTCTGCGACGTGGACGCCGTCGTTTTTCCGCGCCGCGAGATCGCCAAGTTGGGAGTCGCCCCGCTGACGTCGATGTTCCTGCTTGCTCCGCATCATCGGCGCACGGCGGAGGACTTCAGACCGCGGGTCCACGATTCCGACGGATTGGCGATCCTTACCGGTCGGGGCGAGCGCATCTGGCGGCCTTTGGCGAACCCCTCTCAACCGCGGGTGAGTTCCTTCGGCGACGACAGCCCTCGCGGTTTCGGGCTGATGCAGCGGACACAGACGTTCGACGCTTACCAGGATCTCGAGGCGCGTTACGATCTGCGCCCCAGCCTCTGGGTCGAACCTCTCGATAGCTGGGGTCCGGGTTTCGTCGAGCTGATCGAGCTGCCGACGCCGGACGAGACTTACGACAATATCGTCGCCGCCTGGGTGTCGGCGGAACCGGCGGCGGCCCTGACGCCGCTGCGGCTTCGCTATCGCTTGCACTGGTGCTGGACGGCGCCGGTCGAACCGAATCTCGCCGAGGTTGCCGCGACCTGGGCCGGTGCGGCACACCAGGGGCAGCCGGACGAGGGACGCGGAGGTCCGACGCGAAAGTTCGTGATCGATTTCGCGGGTCCCCAGCTTGCCGATCTGCCGGGGGACACGGCCGTCGATGCGGTCGTACAAGTTCAGAACGGCCGGGTCTCACCGCCGATCGCAAAGCCGAATCCGCCGCTGGGGGGCTGGCGGGCCTTCTTCAACCTAGAGCCGACAGGGGAAGGACCGGTCGAGTTGCGCTGTTTTCTGCGACTCGGCGATCAGCGTCTTACCGAAACTTGGAGTTATCAATGGACGGCCTAGTCGATGCTGCTCCCGCGGTTCCGCGTCGCTTGTTCTACCGTCTCTGTCTCGTCTGCCTGAGACGCGGGATCGCTCTGACCGCCGCGCTTCTCGGCGCGAGCGCCGTGCTTTCGCTTGCCGGGCAGGCCCTGGCGGCCGACGGGTTCGGTGCTGCGGATGCCGCGGCCCTGGTGCTCTTCACGCTGCCGACCCTGTGGATCGCCTGGTCTGCCGGCCACGCCTTGCTCGGCTTCCTGGGACGGCGCTTGGGCTGGACGCCGGCAGGCCTCGCAGCCCCCCAGCCGCGTGCGCCGATCCACACCCGCACGGCCATCCTGATGCCTGTCTACGAGGAGGCTCCGGCGGCCTGGGGTGCCAATCTGCAGGCGATGGGCGAGGAACTATCGGCGCTGGGTCTGGCCGGGCAATTCGACCTCTTCGTTCTGAGCGATACGCGCCGTGACGACGTGGCCGTCGAGGAGGAGGAGATGCGCAGCCGTCTGGCCGCGCGTCTGCCGATGGCCGTTCACTATCGCCGCAGGCAGGACAACACGGGCAAGAAGGCCGGCAATATCGCCGACTTCTGCCGGCGCTGGGCGTCCCGCTACGATCACCTTCTGGTGCTCGACGCCGACAGCCTCATGAGCGGAACGACGGTCGCGCAGTTGGTGCGAGCCATGCAGGCCAACCCTCAGGCGGGTTTGATCCAGACGGCGCCGAGGCTCGCGCGGCGGCATAGCCTTTTCGCGCGTCTGCAGCAGTTTTCCGCGGCGCTGATGAGCCCGATCGCGGCGACCGGGCAGGCTCTTTGGCAAGGACGGGACGGTAACTTCTGGGGCCACAACGCCATCATCCGTTCGCGCGCTTGGGCCGAATGCGCGCATCTGCCCCGCTTGAGCGGCGAGGCGCCCTGGGGCGGGCATATTCTGAGCCACGACTTCGTCGAGGCGGCGCTGCTGCGCCGCAGCGGGTGGGAGATCTGGATGCTGCCCGAACTCGGCAGCAGTTGGGAGGAGACGCCGCCGAGTCTGTTGGACCACCTGGCACGGGACCGGCGCTGGTGCCAGGGCAACCTTCAGCATCTCCGCGTGCTCGGCTGGCCGAAGCTCCATCCCGTCAGCCGTATTCATCTGATGCTCGGCATTGCGACCTACGCCATTGCCCCCCTGTGGCTGGCTCTGGTCATCGGCGGCGCGCTGCTGGGTTTGACCGATGCCCTCGCGCTGGATCCCTTCTTGGCGGCCGGCGCCCTGATGGCAAGCGGAACCCTGCTCTTCGCGCCGAAACTGCTTGCCTTGCTCGATACGCTGCTCGACCGGACGCGCCGCCGCGGCATGGGCGGCGCCTTCTCCGTGATTCTCTCGACCTTGGCCGAAACTCTCCTGACTGTGCTTCTCGCGCCAGCCGTGCTGTTTTTCCACGCGCGCTTCCTGATCGAGTTGGTTGCCGGGCGAGACAGTGGCTGGGGCCGTCAGCAGCGTGACGAAGCCGACCAGAGATGGGGTGAACTGCTGGCGTGGCACCGTTGGCATCTCGCCGGTGCGGCGCTTCTCACGGCCTTGGCCTTCCTGACCGCGACACCGGGCATGGTTCTATGGTTGATGCTCCCCGCCGTCGGCTGGGCCAGCGGCCCGCTGCTCGCCTGGGCAACGGCCCACCCTCGTGTTGCCGCCGCGACGCGCTGGTTGTTCCGCACGCCGGACGAACGCTTCGTGCCGGAGACGATTCGCCGGGCTGAAGCCTTGCTGCAACGGCTCCGTCAGGAAGACCAGCCATCGCTCCTGCCGACCGGTTTGCCCGCGACCCTCTCTGCCCGCAGAGTTGCAGCATAAAGCCGCAGCACTACCAGGGACTGGCCGCACCGGCGCTCGCGACCTAGTCTCTCTTGCCAGGTCATCAAACCATGTCGTTGCTGCACAGCTCCCATGGCGCTGCTCTTCGCCAGCTCAAGGCCTCGGCGGCGTTCGCCTTGGTCGTCGGTCTCTGCTGTGCGGCTTTAGCAGCCGACTTCCTGGTTGAGCGGCAGGGGCTGTCCAGTCCCGTGCTCTGGCAGTCTCTCGCCGTCTATCTAGGGGTCGCCGCGGCAGTGCGTCTGGGGCTTCCGGCACATCTGCCGCAGAGGCAGTTCGGGCCCGCCAACGTCGTCACGCTGTTGCGCGCCGTCCTGGTGTGCTTGCTGGCCGGTTTGCTTGGCCATGCCAGTCCGTCGGCGCTCGGCTGGCTCCTGCCGTTTCTGGCTCTCGTGGTGCTGATTCTGGACGGTCTTGACGGCTTTCTCGCCCGGCGCAGGGACTGTGCTTCGGTGTTCGGTGCGCGCTTCGATCAGGAGGTCGATGGCCTCTTCGTCCTTGTGCTGGCTTCGCTCGTCTGGCTCGATGGACAGGCTGGCGCCTGGGTCTTGGTATCTGGTCTCTGGCACTACGTTTTCCATCTCGCGCGTCTGTCCTCGCCAAGCCTGCGGCGTCCCTTGCCGCACCGCTGGCGGCGCAAGACGGTTTTCGTGCTGCAGGTGCTCCTGCTGATCGCGGCCCTGACACCGCCGTTCAACGGTTGGCCCGGCGCTTTGGCGGCCGCTCTCGGCGTGCTCTTGCTCTCCGGATCCTTTCTGGTCGATCTGTTTTGGTTGATCCATACCCGTGCCCTTACTCTTGAGCGGAACGGGACCGCCTGATGTTTGGAGAAGAGAGATGAAGCAGTTGATCGCGGCCGCGGTGCTGGCCCTGGGCCTTCCCGCGTCGCTCGCTCAGGCGGAGCCCGCACGCTATGTCCTGGACCCCGAACATGTGGCCGTAGCGTTTCTGGTCGAGCACATCGGTTACGCCAAGACGCTCGGCAAATTTCTAAGTGTCGAGGGCAGTTTCGTCTTTGACGAAACGGTGCCGGCCGTCTCCGATCTGGAGGTCGCGATCGTGGCGGACTCGGTTTTCACCGCGCATGAGCGACGGGACGACCATGTGCGCAGCGGCGACTTTCTCGCCGCCGATGATCACCCGGAGATCACCTTCGTGATGACGGGGGCCGAACCGAGCGGTCCGCGTACGGGCCGGATCCTCGGCGACTTGACCATTCGCGGCGTGACCCGGCCCGTTTCCCTCGACGTGACCTGGAACAAGTCCGGCAAGTACCCCTTCAACGACAACTACGTGACAGGCATATCCGCCCGGGCGACGGTGAAGCGCAGCGACTTCGGTATGACCTATGCTCTCGAGAACGAACTGGTCGGAGACGAGATCGAGATTCTGATCGAAGCCGAAGCGATCCGGCAGGATTAGACGGCTGCCATGAGAATCGGACGGATGTCATGACCCTGGCGGGCCTACTGGGCGAGCCGGCGGCGATCTGGGGCTTCGCCCGTTCTCTTATGATCTATTTGGGGCGACCCGGTCGGGCGGCGGCGGAGCGACGGTTTTATCGGCAGTTCGTCGGACCCGGCGATCTGGTTTTCGACATCGGCGCGCACGTCGGCAATCGCAGCCGAAGCTTACAGGCACTCGGCGCGCGCGTCGTGGCCGTCGAGCCGCAACCCCGTTTCGCGGCCTGGCTCGACTGGTTGTTTCGCGCTCAGCCGCAGGTCACGGTTCACCGTTGCGCTCTTTCGGCGCAGGCCGGCAGCGCACGTCTGGCCCTGAGCCGCCGGCACCCGACCTTGGCGACGCTCGATCGGTCGTGGCAGTCGCAGGTCGCTATGGTGCCCGGCTTCTCCCACGTGCGCTGGGAAAGCGACCTGGAGGTTCCGGTCGAGACTCTCGATCGCCTGATCGCCAGGCACGGCATGCCGGCCTTTTGCAAGATCGACGTCGAGGGACACGAGGCCGAGGTCCTGTCGGGCCTGTCCGCGGCCTTGCCGGCCTTGTCGTTCGAATACACCCCCGGAGTCCCTGAAACCGCCTTCGCCTGTATCGGGCGTTTGGAGCGGCTGGGCCGCTATCGCTACGCCGCGAGCCCTGGCGAAACCTTGGAGCTCGGCGCTTGGTCCGACGCCGGCGAGCTGCGCGCCTGGTTGGCCGCACGCGAGAGGTCCGAGTGCTCCGGCGATATCTACGCGCTGCTGGAGGGGCCATGACGGCCGACGGCATGACGTCCGCGGCCCCGGACATCCGGATCTGGGATGAAGTCCTGACCCTGGCGGCCGGAGCGGCCTCGGCCGGCCAACTCGAACGAGGGCCGTCTGGCGACTGGCCGCTTTGGCCGCTCTATCGTCCTTTGCTGAAACCGGTTTGGACTCTTGCGCATCTTGGTCAGACGCTGGACGGACGCATCGCGACCGAGGGTGGCGCCTCCCGCTACGTCACGGGGCCGGAAAACCTCGACCATCTGCATCGTTTGCGCGCCTTGGCCGATGCCGTGATCGTCGGGGGAGCGACGGCCGCTCTCGACGATCCTCGATTGACCACCCGGCGGGTCAAGGGAACCAATCCGGTGCGCGTCGTGCTCGACCCGAAGCGGCGCCTTCCATCCAGTCTCGCGATATTCCTGGACGGAGCCGCTCCGACCCTCTTGGTCGCGGCCGAGGCGGCTGGACCGCACGGTCAGGCCGAGGTCATCGCCGCGCCGCTGACCGCCGACGGACGCTTGTCGCCGCAAGGCGTGGTCGCCGCCTTGCGTGCGCGCGGCCTGAAGCGCCTTTTCGTCGAGGGCGGCGGTGTGACGGTCTCGCGCTGGCTTGTCGCCGGCGCGCTCGACGCGTTGCAAGTCACCGTGGCGCCGATGATTCTCGGCTCCGGGCGTCCCAGCCTCACGCTGCCGCCGATCGAGGATCTGGGGCTGGCGCTCCGCCCCGCCTGCCGTACCTACGCGCTGGGCGTCGACGTCCTGTTCGACTTCACCCTCGGCGACGGATCGGGCAGACTCAACAGGTCGAGATGACCGACGGTCAGACGCTGCTCGGAAAGCCGCTCGCGGGCCTGCCGCCATCGCCGGACCATGGCGGTCGAACGGCTGTCCTGTTCTATCGCCGCTGCTGCATAGCCGTCCAACAGTGCCGATTGCAGAGCCGACCGGTCGGGACCGAGGGTCCAGTCGGAACGCTCCAACCGCACCTCGCGGCCGGAGTGGCGTAGCATCTGCGCGGCGGTCTCCGCAGCTTCGTAGCCCAACGCCGGACCGAAGGACTTGTCGCGTTGATGGTGGAAGGCCACCAGTTCCAAGACCTGTACATCCTCCGCCAGTGCCGGCTCCAGGGCGATGCGCCCGTCGACGCTAAGTGCGAAGTAGACCGCCGCGTTGGCGGACTGGGCGATGAGACGGCTGAGCCAGTCCGCCGATACCAGGTCAAGCAGAGCGGAGCAGGTCACCAGCTCCACGGATTCGCTCGGCAGCAGTTCCAGATCCGCGGCGAGGTCCAACTGGATCGTCGCGATCTCCGTACTGCCCTGGCTTTCGGGGCAGAGCGCCAGGAGTTGGGAATCGTTGTCGACGAGCAGCCAGTGCTGTTCGCAGGGTAGCCGCGGCGAAACGGCACGCTGCGTCGCACCGGTGCCGCATCCGAGGTCGAGAATGCTCAAGCGTTCTTTCTGCGCGGCCCAGTCCGACAGGTCCGCTAGAAGATCGGGACTGCGGGCTTCGGCGTCGGCCGGTGCCCTCAGTGCGAGCCAGGCCGGATCGAAACCGCTCACAAGAGCCGCTCCAGCAGCCGCGAGACCCGCAGACCTGTCTCGGGCCAGCGCGGCAGGTGGTCCCGTACGGCCAGTGCCTCGGTCCGTAACGCAGCGTAGTCCAAGGGCTCCGTCATCAGCGTTTCGAGCGTCGCCGCGAGTGCGGCGTGATCGCCCGGCGGGACCAGCCGGGCCGTGCCCGGCGGAAGGGTTTCGGGGATCGCGCCGGCTGTGGTTGCAACGACGGGGACACCGTGAGCCAGGGACTCGGTCAAGACCATGCCGTAACCTTCATGGAAGGAGGGCAGCACGAAGAGATCGGCTGCTCGGTAGAGTTGCGCCAATTTGCCCTCGTCCACTTCACCAGCAAAGTTTATCCGAGGCGAATGCCGGTGATCTTCGGCAAGTATTTGCAATCGTTTGGCTTCTTCCGGTTCACGTTTGGGCGAGCCCGCCAGGAACAACTGAAAGTCGACGAACGATACCTGCTCCAAGGCCCGCAGCAGGACCGCCTGCCCCTTGCGCCGCGTCAGGCTGCCAACCGATAGCAGGGTAAAGGGACTGCCGGTGCCTTCGGCGAGAGGGGCAGGATCCACGCCGGGAAGGGCGACTGTGATTCGCTCGGCGCCGACGGCGTAGTTCCGGGTCAGGCTGCGGGCGGTCGCGGGTGAGGTGACCACGATCGCCTGCGCCGGCCGAAGAGCCGCACGTTCCAGGTCTCGCAGCCGGTCGACCTGGCCCGGCGTCAGCCCGGTTTCTTCCGCCAGAGGATGATGGACCAAGGCGATCAGCGGGCCGCGCTCTGCGAGCGCCTTCGCGGCTTCCGGCAGCAGTCCGAGTGCCAGACCGTCGATCATCACCGGCAGGCCGTCCGGGATGGCGCCGAGGCGGCGTTCGGCCTCCGGCACCTCAGCGGGATTGGCCAGGACTTCGGGCAGGCGCAGTAGGTCGATGCTCCAGCCGAGCACCCGCAGTTCGGCCGACAGCCGCTTGTCGTAGAGATAGCCTCCGGTGCGCGTATCGGGGTCGCCGGGCAGCGCGAAGATCAGGCGTTTCACGCTGGCAAGGCGCCCTCGAAGGCGGCCCAGGCGATGTGACTCTCCCAGAGCGTCACTTTGAGACCGTTCAGTCCCTTGGCCGCCTCGCCCAACTCCCCTTCGGCGATCCTCCCGGCCAGGCGGTCGAACAAGGCCTTGGCCATGAACTCCGTCGTGGTGTTCTGGCCGGCGAAGTCGGGAAGCTCGTCCAGGTTCCGGTAGTTCAAAGGCTCCAGAACCTTCTTGAGCGCCTGGCTGGCGAGGCCGATGTCGATCACCAGTCCGTCCGCGTCCAGCTCGGTTCTGCGGAACTCCACGTCGACCAGATAGGTGGCGCCGTGCAGCTTCTGGGCCGGACCGAAGACCGCTCCCCGGAAGGAGTGGGCGATCATGATGTGCTCACGGACCGTGAGAGTGAACATTCGGGTTTCCTTGTTCAGTCGTAGCGCACGACGCGACAGAGCGCCGCTTCGCCGGCGGCCAGGCGGGCCATCGTGTCGGGTAGCTCCGCAAAGGCCACTTCGCCGTCCAACAGGCTGTCGAACAGCGGATTGCGGAGCAGGGTGAGGGCCATCGCGAGACGGTCGCTGTGGCTGCGCCGAGCACGCCGGGCGGGCGACAGGCTTCCGACTTGCGAGGAGATCAGCTTCAGGCGTTTCGCGTGGAAATCCTGCCCCAGGGGGAGCGACACCGGTTTCGTCCCGTACCAGGACAGTTCCAGAATCGTCGCCTCGAAACCGGCCAAGGTCAGGCAGGGCGCGAGTCCTTCGGGCGAGCCCGTCGCATGCACCACCAGATCGCAGACGTCCGCCAGTCTATCTCCCGCCGCGTCCGGCGTCAGAAAGGGCAGATCGAGCGCCGCCGCGAGTCCCGCCTTGGCCGGGTCGGTATCGATTAGGTAGACCTCCGTGCCCGGGATGGCCGCTGCCAGCCGCGCGACCAGACAGCCGACCACGCCGGCGCCGATCACGGCGATGCGGTCGCCCAGGCAAGGGGCGCCGTCCCAAAGCGCGTTGAGCGCCGTTTCCATGTTGGCGCCGAGCACGGCCCGGCGGGCCGGCACCTGCTCCGGCAGTGGCAGCAGCAGCTCGAGAGGCGCCAGGTAGCGGTCCTGGTGCGGGTGAAGACAGAAGACCTCTCGGCCGATGAGCGGCGCCGGTCCGGCCTCGACTTGCCCGACGCTGGCGTAGCCGTACTTCACAGGAAAGGGAAACGCGCCGTCCTGTAGGGGCGCGCGCATCCGGCTATACTCGCTCTCCGGCACTTCGCCGCGGAATACGAGGCCCTCGGTGCCGCGGCTGATCCCGCTGTAGAGCGCGCGGACCAGAGCTTGGCCGGTGCCGGGCGCGGGCAGTGGTTCGGCACGCAGCGCGCCGCGCCCGGGACCTGTGATCCAGAAGGCGAGGGCCTCTTGTGCGACGGTACGGGCAGCGGTCATGAGAAAGCGCGCGGGCGATTGGAAGGGCAACGGCGGTCGGTGAGTTGGGAAGACGACAAACAAGCTAGCGCGGCGGACGCCTTGCGCCCAGCCCAAGCTTGGCGCCGATCCTCCTGGATCCGTATCTTCGTCGTCGTGGCGGCACTGGCCGCGGTGGCACAGACGCCGCTGTTGCTCGGTATGCCTTATTGGGCGCTGTCGCTGCCTCTGGAACCCCTGATCGCGGCGCTGATCCTGCTGGCCCTGCCGCCGGAGCGTGCAAGGTGGCTGGTCTTGCCCTTGGCCGGCCTGCTGACGCTGGGGTGGCTGGTGCTGGCGATGGAACGCACGGCTTGGCAGGTCCTCGGCCGTCCGCTGAAGATCTGGCTCGATCTGCAACTGATTCAGCCGGCCTTGGAGCTGATCGGCGGTTCCATGACTCCGGGCATCGCCCTGCTGGTCGGCGTCGTTTTGCTCACGCTGCCGCCGACGCTGTTTTGGCTTTTCATCCTGCTGTGCCGCCGGCTCGCCGAGGTCCGCGCCCCGCGCCTGGCCATCGCGGGTACCGCTATGGCGCTGACCGGGATGGCCGCTGCGCCTCAGGTGCCCCAGCTGACCGTCAACTTCCTCTACGACGCCGTCAGCTCTCAGATCGACCGGACCCTGCGCGTGGCGGAGGAGCGCCCGCTTTTCCAGGCCCTGTTGGCCGAGGATCCGCTAGCCGGTCTGCTGGCCGCCTCCCCGACGGTCGGTCTCCTGCCGGGGATGGCGAACGCGGATGTCGTTCTTGTCTTCGTCGAGTCCTATGGCGAAGCGGCCCTGTTCGATCCCCGCTACGCGGGCCGGATCGGCGGGACCCTGGCGGAGATAGAGCGGGATCTCGACTCCGCCGGCCTGATGCAGGCGTCGGGCTGGTTGAAGTCTCCGACGATCGGCGGCCAGTCCTGGCTGGCGCACGCGAGTTTGATGAGCGGCCTCTGGATCGACACGCAGGATCGTTGGGACCTGCTGGTTGCGAGCGAACGGCGCCTGCTGACCCATCTCTTTTCGGCAGCTGGCTACGATACGGCCTTGGTCATGCCGGCCATTGTCAGAGCCTGGCCCGAAGCCGAATTCTTTGAGTTCGACCGCACCTACTTCAACGACGATATGGGCTATGCCGGGCCTCCCTACGCCTGGGTGACCATGCCCGATCAGTACACGCTCTCGGCGCTGGAGCGGGACATTCTGGCTGGGCAGGATCCTTCGCGCACGGCGCGGCCGCCGGTCTTCGCGCAGGTCGCGCTGATTTCCAGCCATGCGCCCTGGACGCCGATCCCGCCGGTGATCGACGATTGGTCGCGGATCGCCGACGGCGCGCTTTTCGCGGAGTGGTCAGAGCCTCCGATTCCACCGCAGGAGCTTTGGCTGGACGGTGAGGCGGTCCGGGCTGCCTATCTCGAGGCACTGGACTACGTCTTGCGCACCCTGGGAAGCTGGCTGCAACAGCCTTGGGAGCGACCGCGCCTGGTGCTGATCGTCGGCGATCATGAAGCCGGCGCCATCGTCTCGAGACGACACACGGAGGGCGCCGGACGAAAGGCGGGCTCGGGACCGGAAACCGGAAGTGTCGTGCCGCTTCACGCCATCAGTGACCGGCCGGACCTCGTCCTGCGCCTGCTGCAGGCCGGCCTTGCAGAGGGACTGCTTCCGCCGGTGCGGCAAAACGATAGTCTCCCGCTGCCCATGTCAGAGTTCCGTAACCTTCTCCTCGAGACCTTTGCCGCTCCTCTGGACGACGGTTCCGTCGGGTCGTGAGCAGTTCCACGGCCGGCCGCGGGGTCGCGGTCAACTCCGCGCGTCTGGTCACGGTGGTGGTGCTGACCACGGCAGTGCAGACCGTCGGCTCATGGGCCGTGCTGTCCTTTCCGGCTCTGGCGACGGAGATCGGTAGCAGTCTGGCCGTGGAGCCGGTCTTCGTCGGATCGTTGGTGTCGCTCGTCTACGGCGTGGCCATGCTCCTGTCGCTGGTCGCGGGGCAGACCCTGCGCCGTTACGGCGCCTGCCGCCAGAGCCAGGCGGCCTTGATCGCCTTCGCACTCGCCTGCGCCGCCGCCGCCAGCGGCAATTCGGTCGGGATGCTTGTGGCGGGCCTGCTGCTCGGCATCGGCTACGGTCTGATCAATCCGGCTACGTCTCATCTGCTGGCCCCGGTCGTCCCGCCCGAGCGGCGCAATATCGTCTTCTCGCTCAAGCAGACCGGCGTTCCGCTCGGCGGCATCCTGGCTGGCCTGGCAACCCCGGCCGTGGCGGTCGCTTTCGGCTGGCAAACGGCAATCGGCAGTCTCGCTCTCGTCAGTCTGCTGCTGGCGACCGCGCTGGCGCCCTTGCGGCCCGGTCTGGACGATGACCGGGATGCCAATGCGCCGATATTCGGGCGTCCTCTCGCGGGTCTATCCCTGGTTTTGCGTCTGTCCTCGCTGCGTTGGCTGTCCATCGCCGTCTTCTTCCTCAGCGCCATTCAGCTCAGCCTCGGTGCCTATCTGGTGGTCTTTCTGGTCGAGGAAGTCGGGCTCGGTCTCGTTGCGGCCGGCGCGTTGCTGGCGGCGACCCAGGCGGCCGGTTTCTCCGGGCGCCTCATCTGGGGGTGGCTGGCCGACCGGTTGGGTGATGGAAACGGCGTCATGCTTGGACTGGCTGCGGTCATGCTGCTCGCGGCCCTGGCGACGACGCTGGTGACGCCCTCCTGGCCGCTCGTCGCCGTCTCCGCGCTCTTCCTGGTCTTCGGTGTCGCGGCGATCGGTTGGAACGGCGTTTTCATGGCCGAGATCGCGCGGCTCGCGCCGCGCGGCGAAGTCGGCAACGCAACGGCCGGTGCCCTGGTTCTGACCTTCGGCGGCGTTCTCTTCGGACCATCGTTCTTCGCCTTAGCCTATGCCGGGATCGGCAGCTACGCCCTGACCTTCGGTGGTTTGGCTTTGGCAGCTCTCGCAGCCGGCATATCCTTGGTTGCAGGCCGCAAGATTTCTTCACGTTGAAGCCATAGTTCGCGGCCTAGTTTGTCGGAAGACGATTGCGCCATGGCGAAAGAGGAGCGGGTGGTGAGCAAGAGGGCCTGGGTTGGGTTGAGCGCGGCGGTGCTTGTGATTGCCGTCGCGGGCGGTGGCTATGCGCTGCTCCTGTCGTCGGCCAACGATGCGGTGGAGCGCAATATCGCGCAGTTCCGGGACAGTTTGCCGGCGGGCGCGGTCTTCACGCACGGCGCCTATGACGTCGACCTGCTGGAACGCTCGGTCACGATGGCGTCGCCAACCGTCGATTTTAACGGCTATGGCGGCTTGGGCGTCTGGACCGCGGCCCAGGCCGTCGTTTCTGGACTGGAGCCCGACGAGACCGAAACCCGCGCGGCCCGGATCCTGCTGGAGGACGTGAGCCTGAGCGAACTGGACGGGAGCCTGAGGCTGGAGGTCGTCGAGGCTCAAGACGTCGTGATCGCCGGAGACCCTCTAGACCTTCGAAGCGGTCTTCTGCAAACCAGGATCGCCAGCCTGCGTGCCGGCGGTTTGGAAGCGGCGGCCGGAGACGTCACGTTTGCGCTCGGCGAATTGCTGATGACGGAGGTCGACGGCGGCAAGCTCGGAGACCTGCGCTTCGACGATCTGACAATCGAAACCCGCGAGCCCGAGGATCGCATCAACTTGACCGTCGGCTTCTTCTCAGCGGCGGATTTGGACCTGTCGCCGCTGATCTCCCTGACGCCGACGGAGCTCGCGGCGGTGCCGGATCAGCAGGCCTTTGACTTCGCGGTCGAGCTCGGACGAGACATGGTGAGCGGACTGACGGGATACGCCATCGAACAGCTACGTTTCGAGTCGGCCGGCCTTCCCGAACTGATGGAGTTGGCGGCCTTGCGCCTTACCGACGCGCAGATCATCGACGGCCAGGTTGTCGGAGGCTTTAGCGAGCTGCGAGGTTTGAGCATTCCTCTCGGTCCTATTGTGCCGAGCGACGCGATGCCGATCTTCTCGAGCTTGAGCCCCCAGGACCGCCTCTCGCTTTCGGCCAGCTTGGACCAGCGCTACGACCCGGCGGCTGAAAGTCTCTCGTTCGTGCAAGACGTCGTCTTGCACGACCTGTTCGAACTGGAAATCGCGCTTCGCCTCGGCAATATCACGTCGCCGCCCCATCTCAGAATGTCCGAACTGGATTTGCAGGTGACGATGCTTAGCGCCTCGCTCGATGAAGCCGATGCCGTTTTGACGGATCTCGGACTCTTGCAGCCGGCGCTCGAAGTCTTTGCGGCGCAAAGGGGTCTGACGGAAGAGGAATTGATCGGGCAGCTGATCGTCGACGCGGCTGAGGCGGTACAAGCCCTCCAGCTCGGCGCTCCTGGCCTGCAGGCGGTGCAGGCCCTCGAGGCCTTCTTGCTGGACACAGGGCGGCTCCGGATCGTTCTGGCACCTCGGGAGGAGACGCCCTTGCTATCGTTCGGCTTGGCTCGGACTCCGTCCGACGTGATGGAGCTCCTCAATCCAAGCTTCACGGTACTGACCGACTGACCGACTGACCGTGTGGCCCGGTGATTGTCGAGGCGTAGCACTCGCCAGGATCCGGCTCGGTTATCGGGTGGCGAAGAAGACCTGCTCCAGGAAGGTCGCGAAATCGGCGTTGGAACGGCTGCGCACCGCGTCGTCCCGCCCGATCATGTACCCTCCGCTGTCCGTGCAGAGGCCCAGCGACGTCTGGCGCAGCAGCCGGTTCAGCATGGGCAGGAAGGTGCTGCGGTCCCAGGCGACGCCGTCTTCGTCGACCCGGAAGCTGCAGGGGGCGAGGTTGCGCCCGATTGTACGGGGTCCCTGGAAACGACCGTCCCACTGGTGCACCGCGCCTGGGTAGACGATCCGTTCGACGCTGCTGCCGCCGGCTTCCAGGTCACCCGCGATTTCGGCACAGCGGTCGGGATCGACGATGGCGTCGCCGTCGCCCCAGAGCATCAGAAGCGGCGCGCCCGTAGTCTCCGTTCGGGCGAAGCGGGCGATACAGGGGGCGTAGAAGGCGACGTGCCCTGCGAAGCGCCGGCCGTTGAGTGATAAGGCTTCGGCCACCTGGCTGTAGAGGGCGAAAGTGCTGGCCATGCCGCCGTAGGAGAAGCCGGTCAGCACCACCCGATCTGCATCGACCTCCGGCCGCGACTCCAGATAGGCCAGGGCGGCGTAGGCGTCGGCCACCAGCATCACCTCGGTGATTTCCAGCAGCCGTTCGACGAAGCCGGCGGCGCGATCCCGCCGTGCGGCGAAGGAATCGACCACCAAAGCGGCAACGCCCAGACTGGCAAGCTGTCGGGCATAGGTGGGCTCGCGCGTCGAGATGACGCCGCCGGCACCGTGCAGAAGGACGACGGCAGGCACGGGTGCGTCGGCTGAGGCCTCCTGGGGCAGGTAGAGGCGGCCCACAGCCTCCTCCGGCGGGGCGGAAGCGGCGTCCGCCAGGGTGTAGGGGCTGCTGCTGGGGAAGGCGATGGCCGTGCCGTCTGGACCGCCGAGATCGTCGAGATCCGGCCACAGCGCGGGCAGCCGCGGTTCCGCCGCGGCAGTCGGGCGCGCGTCCGTGAAGAACCCTAACAGCAGAATGGGCAGGAGCAAGGCGAGCAGTCGGTGCGGCATGCAAGCCATATGGCGCGGTTGCGCTGGTTCGGCAACGTTCGATCGCCGCTGCACGTCACGGAGTCCTCGAGACGCTGTCGGTTCACGGAATATTTCAATCTAATACACAAAGAATTCACTTTAACATATTGATTTTACTTATTTTTGAGCGAAGATATCCGAGTTAATAATTGTGACAATACAGGCGCCTTTGCGCAAAAACCATGACGTCTTGCCTTCAACTTGCTATAGCAAATTCGTCCGGCACGCGGCCGGGTCCAGATAAACAAGAAGCAAGCAAGAGTCTGACGGACCGGCGGACGGTCGTGCACAGAAAATAAAAGGCAGGCGGTTCTGGCACCGACCTGTCGGGAAGCCCGGAATAGGGAAGGAGCGAGCCACTCATGGCACATGCTGGAATCGCACAAGACACCTTTGCCAGCGCAACGTTGGTGAATTCCCTCTGGCCGGTGGAGGAGCGCGCCCAGCGGTTGGGCCGCGATTTGGTGCTGGCGCTGCTGGGGGCGGCGATCCTGACGATCAGCGCCAAAATCCAGATGCCGATGTTCCCGGTGCCGATGACGATGCAGACCTATGTCGTGATGGTGATCGCCATGGCATACGGCTGGCAGTTGGGGCTGGCAACCGTCGGTCTCTATCTGGCCCAGGGCCTCGTCGGCCTGCCGGTCTTCGCGACGGGTGGGGGATTTGCCTATTTTGCCGGGCCGACCGGCGGCTATCTGATCGGTTTTCTGGTCGCGACCCTTGCGATGGGATGGCTGGCCGAACGCGGCTGGGACCGTCGTCTTCTGCTCGTGATCCCCGCTGTCACGCTGGGAACCGTCATCTTCTTCCTGTGCGGTGTCGCCTGGTTGTCGGTCCTCATCGGCTTCGACAGGGCCCTGGAGGCTGGGCTCCTGCCGTTCGTACCGGGGGCGGCGGCCAAGCTGGTCTTGGCGGCGGCGACCGTGCCGGCGGCCTGGCATTTCGTGAAGCGCTTCCGCGAAACCTGACATCGCCCCAAGATGCGTAGACTTCGGAGAAGGTCCGGCCATCGCGCCGGGCCTTTTTCTGTCGGGAAGGGCTTGGCCGGATCGAGTTGGGCTGGCTAGGTTGGGAAGCCATTGCAACTGTCGGCGCAGGCATGACACTCGACCTCGAAATCCAGCAGTTCATCGCCCTGTCGGAGGCCGCTTTTCCGCCGGATTTCGCGACACTGGCGCTCGAAGAACAGCGCCTCCGCTATAGCGAATTGTGCCGCCGTTTCGCCGGTCGCAGACCTCAGGGCTTGTCGGTTCGAGACCTCGACGCGCCTGGCCCGGCGGGCGATATTCGCCTCAGACTGTACCGTCCCGAGGCTGTCGAACGGCCCGGCGTGCTGCTCTACTTTCACGGCGGTGGCTATGTCTTCGGCGACCTCGACAGCCACGATGCCGTCTGTGCCGATCTGGCTGCGGGCAGCGCCGCCGCCGTGCTGTCGCTCGACTACCGCCTCGCGCCCGAGCATCGCTTTCCGGCTGCCGTCGAGGATGCGCGTGCCGGCCTGACCTGGCTTCTGCAAACCGCCGCTGACCTCGGTTTGGACCCCAGGCGGATTGCCGTCGGCGGTGATTCGGCGGGCGGCAACCTGGCAGCCGGACTTTGCTTCTGGGCGTGCGCGCAGGATCTGGCGCCCTTGGCCGGGCAGCTTCTGATCTATCCGGACCTGGGCTTGGCCTTCGAAGATCCGCAGCGCTGCCGAACGCCGGATGCGCCGGGGCTCAGCCGGGCCGACATGCGCCACTACCACGAAAGCTGGCTGGGGAGCGCGACGACCGGAGAGCCCTCTGCTGCCCCGCTCTTGAACCGAGACTACGCCGGTTTGCCGCCGACCTTCGTTCAGGCGGTGCAGTACGATCCCTTGCGGGACGATGCGGAGGTCTATGCGGAGCGTTTGTCTGCCGCAAGAGTCTCCGTTCGTCTCGACCTGCAACCCGGCCTGATCCACGGCTACCTGCGTGCTCGCGGCATGAGCGCTGCCGCCAGACGGGCCTTCGCTGTCGTGGTTTCGGCGCTCGCGGATACGATCGGTCATTCAGCCGTCACCTCCGCTCGTTAGTGTCCGACCTTGCAATGTTGGAAGACTCGGCAAAGGACGCCCGCCGCATGGTTCGACAGAAAGTCATCCTGGTCATGATCGATGCGTTGGGCGATGCGGTGGCGCGCGCGCAGTGCGGTTATCTGATGGCCTTGGTCGAGGCCGGTCAGGCGCGCCTCTGGCGCATGCAGTCGGTGCTGCCCAGCCTGTCAATGCCGGCCTATACGTCGCTGCACAGCGGCACGCCTCCGGCGGAGCATGGTCTGGTCTCCAACGACCTGGAGGTCATGGCGCCGGTACCTCACGTCTTTTCCATCGTGCGCGAGGCGGGCGGGGTCACGGCGGCCGTGGCCGAACGGCTCTATGCCCTGCTGTTCAACGCCGCGCCCTTCGACGACGTCGAGCACCTGGAGGTGGTGGAAGGTGCGGGCTGGGTGACGCATGGCTGCTTCTACACCGAGGTCCGGCATACCCGCTTCAACCCCAGCATGCTCGGCGACCACGATATCTGTAACAGCGCGACTTTGCTGGTCCGCCGTCACGCGCCGGACTACCTGCTGGTCCATTCCGCAGCAGCCGACGCGGTCGGCCATACCTTCGGCGCGGACTCCTTCGAGTACCGGCACCAGGTCTGGAACATGGACAATGAGCTGGCCCTGGCGATTCCGGTCTGGCGCGCGGCGGGCTATCGGGTGCTGGTCACCTCCGACCATGGGATGAGCGCCGAGGGCCGCCACGGCGGGGCCGAGGAGGGCATGCGCCCAGTGCCCTTCTGGGACATCTGCGGCCGGGAGGGCGGCGAAATGCCCGAGACCGTCAGCCAGCTCGCGGTCGCTCCGACCATCCTCGAGATCATGGGCCTGCCAATCCCCGAGACGATGCGCGGCGTGTCGCTGGTTTAGGGGAGGACAGGCCCCGGGCAGGTGCGGTGCGGTCCTCGGGGAAGGGCCGATCAGTTCTGGGGCGGCGGCGTAACCGTCAGACCGCAGGTGGTTTCGTCACCCAGGTAGTAGAGGTGATTGCGGCCGTCGCGCGTGATCAGCGAGAAGGTCATGATGTCCTGGATGCGCGAAGGCGCGAAGCTGGTCACCGCACCGTGCTCGATGATCGTCTGGCCGCCCTGGTAGCAGACGAAACGCGCCTGAAAATCTTCCGGTATCTGAGATTGGAAGAAGGGATCCTGTTCGGCTCCCGGCTCTGGCTGGCTGTTCTGTGCCACCGCTGCGCCCGGCGACATGGCCAGAAGCAGCGCGACGGTCAGGCTGTACCATACGCGCGACCCCGCGCCTCGCGACCACCGTAGCCTGGAGCCGGCGGCGGTCCGCGCTCTGGCCGCCGATCCGCTCTCAAGCACCGAACGACGCCCGGCGATAACGGCGAAGGAGGCCGAGGCCAAGCAGTGCCGTGGCGAAGAGCGGCAGGGCCGCCGGCACGGGCACGACGGCCGGACTGTCCGACAGGGCCGCCGTGAAGATCCCGCTCGTGCCGTCGGTAAAGCGCGCGAAAAAGGCGATTCCGCCGGCGTCGTTGAAGGCGCCCGCGAAAGACAGAGCGCTGATGGTCCGAAAGTCGCCGCCGCCGATATCGAACAGGTCGCCCTTTCGAACGACGAGCCACAGGCCGCCTCCGGTTTCGGCGAAGATACCCCCGTCGTTCATGCTGGTGACGCCGACGCCGGTCAGGGCGGCCTGAAACGCTGTCTCGCCGTTGGCATTCAGGCTGGGGGCGTCAAAGGAGGCGAAGACGGCATCGGTGCCGGGCGCGGCGTCGCCCTTACGCGCCACCAGGCGGAGGCCGCCGCTCGACTCGCTGAAGATGCCCTCATCGTTCGCGCGGGTGACGCCAGTGCCGGTCAGGGCGGCCTGAAACGCTGTCTCGCCGTTGGCGTTCAGGCTGGGGTCGCTAAGGCTCAGGAAGGTCGCGGCCGTGTCGGGCGCAGGATCGTTTTCGCGCGCTACCATCCTTAGGCCGCCGCCGGTCTCGGCGAAAATGGCCCGCTCGTTCGCGCGGGTGACGCCCGCGCCCTCCAGGCTGGCGCGAAACGCCGTCTCGCCGTTAGCGTTCAGGCTGGGGTCGCCGAGGCCAAGGCTGCGGAACGTCAATGTCGTGCCGGGCACAGGGTCCCCCGTTCGCGCCACCAGGCCCAGGCTGCCGCCGGACCCGCTGAAGATGCCCTGACCTTTCGCGAAGCTGCCGCTCAGGAAGCCTACAAACGCCGTCTCGCCGTTAGCGTTCAGGCGGGGCGTTTGAAAAGAGTTGAAGGTCTCGGTCGTGCCGGGCGCTGCCTCGCCCTTACGCGCCACCAAGCCCAGTCCGCCGCCGGTTTCGGCAAAGACCGCCTGATTGTTGGAGAAATTTGCGCCTGAGCCCCTAAGCGATGCCACAAAAGCCGTCTCGCCGTTGGCGTTCAGGCGGGGGGCGGAGCTAAACTCGTTGAAGGTCGCGGTCGTGCCGGGCGCGACATCGCCTTTACGTGCCACCAGGCCCACGCTGCCGCTGGACCCGCTGAAGATGCCCTGATTGTTCGCACCACTGGTGCCTGGGCCGGTCAGGGTGGCACGAAACGCCGTCTCGCCGTTGTCGCTCAGACTGGTGGGGAGATTAATTCTGGAAAACGTCCCGGTCGTGCCGGGCGCGGTCTCGCCCGTCAATGCGACTTTACTGAAGTCGTAGACGGCGGCGCCGGCCGGAGTTCCCAGCATCACCAGCATGCCTGAAACCGCCATAAGTGCCTTGAGTTTCATTTGGAGCCCCCCGTTTTCCCGCCGTGCCCCGCCATACGGACGATTTATAAAATTTGATTAACATGCCATCTAAGGGGAGTCACCTGCAAAAGTTGCAAAACTTTCCGCGAAGACTAGTTTTCCAACGGAGTGGCCGTGGCTTGCAGGTGCAGTCGGACCGAGGCGCTGGGGTCGGCGGAACGAGCTAGTCGCTGGCGCCGCCGGATCCGAGCAAGGTTGCGTCCAGCCGTCCGACACTCTCAATTTCGCAGGCGATCTGCGCCCCTACCTGCAGCGGCCCGACCCCGGCTGGGGTCCCAGTGAAAATCAGATCGCCCGGCGCCAGGGTCCAAAGTTTGGAAAGCTCGGTCAGGATCTCGGGAGTCTTCCAGATCATCTGAGCGAGGTCGCCGTCCTGCCGAAGCTGACCGCCGACCGAGAGCGCGATGCGACCCTTCGTTGGATGGCCGATCCGCTCCACCGGTACGATCTCGGAGCAGGGGGCCGAGCCGGCGAAGGCCTTGGCCGAGTCCCAGGGGCGCCCCAGCTTTTTCGCCTCGGCTTGCAGGTCGCGGCGGGTCAGGTCGACGCCGACGGCATAGCCGTAAACCAGGTCGAGCGCGCTGTCCGTCGTGAGGTTCCGGCCGCCCCCGGCGAGAGCCACCACCAGTTCGACTTCGTGGTGCAGATCCCGGGTTGCCGACGGATAGGGCAGGGCAGCGCCGGGCGGCACCACGGCCTCTGGCGGCTTGGTGAAGAAGAAGGGCGGTTCGCGATCCGGGTCGTGCCCCATCTCGCGGGCATGGTCCGCGTAGTTCCGGCCGACGCAGAAGATGCGATGCACCGGGAAGCGCTCGGCCAGGCCGCGCACGGGCAGACTGACCACTGGCGCCGGGTGGAAGATGTATTCGTTCAAGTCGACTTCGGTCATGTCGCGGGAACCGCCCTCACTCCATGTTGAAGATGATGGTCTTCTTGTAGGTGAAGTTCTCCAGCATGGCCTCCAGCGAGGCTTCCTTGCCGAGACCCGACTGCTTGATACCGCCGTAGGAAAGGTTCGGCATGACCACCAGGTTCTGGTTGACCTGGACGAAGCCGGCCTCCAGCCGCTTGGTCGCGTCCAGCGCGGTCTTGAGGTCGCTGGTCCAGATCGTGGCGGCGAGACCGTAGACGCTGTCGTTGGCCGCCGCGATCACCTCCTCGTAGTCGTCGAAGGCGATCACGCAGGTCACCGGGCCGAAGATCTCCTCCGTGATCAGGCGGGAGTCCGCCGGCAGGTCGGTGAAAATCACCGGCTGTACGTAGTAGCCGCGCGACAGGGCTTCGTCCGCCGGGATCTGCGAACAGAGGTGCGCCGTTCCCCCCTCGGCCTTGCCCTGGGCGATGTAGGACTTCACCCGCTCGAACTGCTGCTGACTCACGATGGTCCCGATGTCGGTCGCTTCGTCCAGCGGATCGCCCATCACCATGCCGTCGACCTTGGCTTTGAGTCTTTCGACGAAGGCGTCGCGCAGGTTGCGCTGCACGAAGATCCGGCTGGAGGCGGTACAGGATTGGCCCTGGCGGGTGAAGCGCATGCCGGCGGCGGCACCGGCGACGGCCCTGTCCAGGTCCGCGTCGGCCATCACGATCATCGGCGACTTGCCGCCCAGCTCAAGGGTCACCGGGATCAGCTTCTCGGCGGCGGTGCGGTAGACCGCCTTGCCGGCCTCCACCGAGCCGGTGAAGGTGATCTTGCCGACCTTGGGGTGAGCGACCAGCGGCTGGCCGCACTCGGGTCCGAAGCCGGACAGCAGATTGAACAGGCCCTTGGGGAGGACTTGGTTCATGATCTGACAGACCCGCAGGACCGCGTAGGGCGCCTCCTCGGCCGACTTGACCACCACGGCGTTGCCCGCGACCAGGGCCGGCGCGATCTTGAAGGCCATCAGCATCATCGGGACGTTCCAGGGGATGATCGCCCCGACCACCCCGATCGGCTCGCGGGAGGTCACAGTCAGCATGTTCGGATCGAAGGGAACGGACTCGCCCTTCAACTCGCTGGCCAGTCCGCCGTAGAAGACGAAGGCGTCGGCCAGAACGCCCGCCTCGACCCGGCTTTCGGTTCGCAGGGCCTTGCCGGTCTCCAACGCCACCAGCTTGGCCAGCTCTTCCTTGTGCTGCTCCAGCAGGCGACCGCACTCGACGATCAGCTTACCGCGCTCGCGGGCGGGAGTTTCGGCCCAGGCCTTTTGGGCGCGGACGGCAGCCTCGACGGCGCGGGCCACGTCCTCGGCGTCGCCTTCGGCGGTCTGGCCGATCACCTGCAGGTTGGCGGGATTGACGACGTCGAAGGTGCCGCCGCTTGCGGCAGGCACAAGGGCGCCGTCGATCAGGTGCTTGCCCTCCAGTTCGCGCACCAGCGCGCGGGGGTCGGTCTGAGTCACCAAGGTGGAAGCGTCGGGCATGGGGCGTCTCCCGTTAAAGCGTTTCTATCTTTACGGCTGTTCAAGCGCAGACGGCACGCCAGCGCAAGTGCGGCGTCCGGATGGCTGCTAAGCGGTCCCGAAGGTCTCGCCGTAGGCTTGGCGCAGCTCGGCCTTCTGGACCTTGCCCATGGTGTTGCGCGGCAGGTCCTCGACGAAGAAGACGCGCTTGGGCACCTTGAACCGGGCGAGGTCCTTGGCGCAGGCTTCGATGATCGCGTCCTCGGCGATTTCGCCGCAGCGCTTGACCACGGCTGCGACCGCCTCGCCGAAATCGGGATGGGGCAGGCCGACGACCGCGGACTCCGCGACACCGGGCAGAGCGTCGATCACCAGCTCGATCTCTTTCGGATAGACGTTGTAGCCGCCGGAGATGACCAGGTCCTTGGCGCGTCCGACGATGTGGACGCAGCCCTTGGCATCGATCTTGGACATATCGCCGGTGATGAAGAAACCGTCCGCGCGAAATTCCTCGGATGTCTTCTCAGGCATCTTCCAGTAGCCCTTGAAAACATTCGGACCCTTGACCTCCAGGACGCCGATTTCTTCGGCGCCGAGCTGTCTGCCATCCTCGTCCGCGACGCGCACCTCGACCTCGGGCAGCGGGAAACCGACGGTTCCGGCGCGACGCGGCCGCTCCTCCGTTTCGCTGTAGGGGTTGGAGGTGATCATGCCGCATTCGGTCATGCCATAGCGCTCCAGGATGCGCTGGCCGGTCCGCTGCTCGAAGGCCTCGAAGGTTTCTTCCAGCAGGGGAGCGGAGCCGGACACGAAGAGGCGGACGCCGGAGGCCACCTCCTTTGTGAAGCCCACCTCGGCCAGCAGGCGCACGTAGAAGGTCGGCACGCCCATCATCACGCTGCAACTCGGCAGCAGTTGGATCGCGCGTTCGGCATCGAACTTGGGCAGGAAGACCATTTCGCTGCCGTTTGCCAGAGTGGTGTTGATCGCGACGAAGAGGCCGTGGACGTGGAAGATCGGCAACATGTGCAGCAGCCGGTCGCCCGGACGGAACCCCCAGATCTCCTTCAGCGCCAGGGCGTTGGAGCTGAGGTTGCCATGGGTCAGCATCGCTCCCTTGGAGCGCCCGGTGGTGCCGGAGGTATAGAGGATCGCGGCCAGTTCGGCGGCGGCGGCGGGATGGCTCTCGGCCAGGGGTTCGAGACCGGCCGCGGCTTCGGTCAGGCTGCCGCCGCCTTGGGCGTCCATGGTGTGGACATGGGAAACGCCGCTTTTCTCGGCAATCTCGCGGAGAACCGCTTCGCTCTCGGGTCGACAGACCACCAGCGCCGGCGTGGCATCGCCCAGGAAGTAGGCGATCTCGGCGCCGGTATAGCCGACGTTGAGCGGCAGGTAGACGGCGCCCATCTTCATGACGCCCAGATAGAGGAAGACGGCATTGGCCGACTTGTCGGTCTGCACCGCGACGCGGTCGCCCGGCTTCACGCCCAGTTCGCTCAGCAGTCTTGCGTAGCGGCCGGCCTGTGTCTCCAGATCGGCATAGCTGAGGAGGCGTCCGTCCTCCAGCTGCATTACCGGTTTTGTGCGGTCTTTCGGAAAGTTCTCGGCCAATAGGTCGTAAAGGTTTTCACTCATCCTGCGGTCCGTCGCTTGCTCTCTTTGCTGATGCTGTCTTCGCCGGTAGTGGCTCGACCCTCCGTCATCTGGCTGTCGCCGTAGGGCAGGGTGGAGAGGAAGTCGGTGAAGGCGCCGCCCTGGACGGTTACATGCCTGCGGAGGAGCCGTTCGGCCTCGTCGGCATCGCCGGACAGCAGGGCACTCACCACCTGTTCATGCTCCGCGAAGCTGTCGGCCAGCCGCCCGGCGCGACGCAGCTGGATGCGGCGGTAGGGCGTCAGGCGCTGGCGCAGGGCGCGCGTCTGCTCGGCCAGGAAACCGTTGTGGCTGCCGGCGTAGATCGCCTCGTGGAAATCCAGGTTGGCGGCGTAGTAGGCGTCGGGATCGTTTTGACGAACGAAGCGGCGGGTGTCCTCATGCAGCCGCTGCAGTTCGGTCCGTTCGTGCTGGCCCATGCGTCGGGCGGCCAGACGGGCGCAGAGGCCCTCCAGCTCGGCCATGACCTCGAACATCTCCACCATACGCTTCAGACCGAGTTCCGCGACCGTTGCGCCCTGTCGCGGCCGAATCTCGACCAGACCGCTTGCCGAGAGTTGCATCAGCGCTTCGCGAACCGGCGTGCGCGAGACCTGAAAGCGTTCCGCCAGACGAACTTCGTCCAGCCGCGCCGCCGGCGCCAGCCGACCGGTCACGATTTCCTGTTCCAAGCTTTGCCGGATGCGGTCGGCCCGCCGTTCCGCCGCCACAACGGCCTCCTTCTGGCAAATCTGCCGTGTGCCGTCGTTGACGGACTCGCACGCGGCGAAGAATTTCTCGATTGGCAGATATACATGACCGACTGCTTTGCATACAAGGTTTGCGCTCTTGTATACAAGAAGCTACGATCCTGGTGCTGCCGCGTCTTTGCAGAACCTGCGCTATCTCACGCGCCAGCGGTTGCACAGGGACAAAAACCGCCCGTCGTCCGAAAGAGCGCGCAGATCGCTCTGGCCGGCGGGCGCCGAAAGCAAAGGAAAGGGAGGACATGTACAAACATCTCACCGCCGCCGCCGTGGCGGCCCTGCTCGCCACCAGCGGCCTGACCGGCCAGGCCGAGGCCCAGACCACGCTGCGCTTGTCGCACCAATGGTCGACCTCGGACGTCCGGCACCAAGTCGCCGAGATCATCAAGACTCATGTGGAGGAGGCTGGCGTCGATCTGTCGATCCAGATCTTCCCGACCCAAAGCCTCTTCAAGGCGCGCGAGCAGTGGCAGCCGACCAGCCGCGGCCAGCTCGACATGACGGTCTTTCCCTTGGCCTATGCCGGGGGCATCCACCCGGAATTCAACCTGACTCTCATGCCGGGTCTGGTGAAGAGCCACGACCATGCCGCTCGGCTCAACGACTCTCCCTTCATGGATGCGATCAAGCAGATCGCCGAGGATGACGGAGTCAGAGTGCTTGTCGACGGCTACCTCGCCGGCGGTTTCGCCGGAAAGGAGAGCTGCATCACCTCGCCCGACGACGTGCAGGGCTTGCAGACCCGTGCCGCCGGCAAGGCCTTCGAGCAGATGTTGGCCTCGGCGGGCGCCTCGATCGCCTCCATGGCCTCCTCCGAGATCTACAACGCCATGCAGACCGGCGTGCTCGACGCGGCCAACACCAGTTCCTCCAGCTTCGTGTCCTTCCGGATCTACGAACAGGTCGCCTGTTTCACACCGGTGGCCGACTACGCGCTCTGGTTCATGTATCAGCCCGTCCTCATCTCCGAGCGTAGCTGGGGGCGGCTGAACGACGACCAGCGCGCGGCGCTGGAGGCCGGCGCGGAGAAGGCCGAGGCTTTCTACTTCGAGGAAGCCAAGAAGCAGGACGCCAATGCACGCCGCGTCTTCGAGGAAAACGGCGTCGAGATCTCGCTGATGACCGAAACGGAGTTCAACGCCTGGCGCGAGATCGCGGCAGAGTCCTCCTACGAGGCCTTCATCGAGAGCGTGCCCGACGGTCAGCGCCTGCTCGATATGGCGCTTTCGGTCGAGTAGTTAGTCCGCGAGCAGGGCGGCCCGGCTTGCGTGGTCTCCTCGCCGGGCCGCCGTGCGCGCCCTACTGATCCCGTGTCCCCGAAGGTCGTTTTCCGATGGTGGTTTTTTTCCGTCTCGTCTCGCGGATTTCACTCGTCAGCGGCGTTCTCGCCGCCTCGATGATCGCGGTCTCGATTCTTGTGGTCTGTCAGATGGTCTATCTGCGCTACGTCGAGAACGCCTCGACGGTCTGGCAGACTGAGTTCGTGACCTACTGCATGCTGGCCGCGACGCTGATCGGCATGCCCTACGTGCAGAAACTGCGCGGGCATGTGAACGTCGACCTCCTGCCGATCTACCTGCGCGGCCGCGCGCGCTACGCTCTTGCGGTCGGAACCTATCTGCTGTCGCTGGCGGTCTGCCTGCTCCTGACCTTCTACGGTTTCGAGATGTGGCACGAGGCCTGGGTGGGAGGCTGGACGTCCGACACGGTTTGGGGCGTCCCCCTGGACATTCCCTATGCGGCACTGCCCCTGGGGTTCGGATTGATGTCTCTGCAGTACATCGCCGACCTCTTGGCGCTCGTGACCGGCCACGCCAGGCCCTTCGATCTTCCCGACGACGCGCTGGGCGCGGCGGCCGCGGCCGAGCGCGTGACGCGCGATCTGCCGCGCTGAGCCGGAGCTGATTCCATGGAACTCGATCCGCTGACGCTCGGTGTGCTGGTCGCTCTGGCCACCATCCTGGTTCTCTTCTCCGGTATCTCGGTCGCCATGGGCCTGATCGTGGTGTCGGTCGGCTTCATCTGGGTCTTCGACTGGAACGGATGGTTCTCGGTCACGCTGCTGCCGGAGATCCTCTTCGGCAAGCTGAACAACTTCGCGCTGCTCTCGATCCCTATGTTCATCCTGATGGGCGCGGCCGTGGCCTCCAGCCGTGCCGGCAGCGATCTCTACGAAGCGCTGGAGCGCTGGCTGACCCGCGTGCCCGGCGGGCTGGTGGTGTCCAATCTGGGCGCTTGCGCCATTTTCTCCGCCCTCTCCGGATCTTCGCCCGCCACCTGCGCGGCCATCGGCAAGATGGGCATCCCCGAGATGCGCAAGCGCGGCTACCCCGACACCGTGGCCGCCGGATCGATCGCCGCCGGCGGCACGCTCGGCATTCTGATCCCGCCGAGCGTCACCATGATCGTCTACGGCATCGCGACGGAAACCTCGATCGGGCGGCTCTTTCTGGCCGGAGCCCTGCCGGGCCTGATGCTGGTCGGGCTCTTCATGGCTTGGTCGATCTACGATACCTGGCGCAACGGTGCGACCGAGGTGTTGACGCCGACGGTCTACAGCTGGGCGGAAAAGTTCTCGGCCCTGCCGCGTGTGGTTCCCTTCATCGCGATCATCCTCGGCGTGCTTTTCGCGCTCTACGGCGGCGTCGCGACCCCCTCCGAGACGGCAGCCGTCGGGGCCTTGCTGGTCATCGTGGTGGCGGTCGTCGTCTACCGCATGTGGCAGGCCCAGGCGCTCTGGGTTGTTCTGCGCGACTGCACCAAGGAATCGGTGATGATCCTGTTGATCATCGGCGCGTCGGGGCTGTTCAGCTACATGCTCTCCAGCCTCTTCATCACCCAGTCGATCGCGGAGTGGATCACCCAGCTCGACGTTAACCGCTGGGTGCTGATGCTTGCGATCAACGTCTTCCTGCTGATCGCGGGCTTCTTCTTGCCCCCCGTGGCGGTGATCCTGATGGCGGCCCCGATCCTGCTGCCCATCGTCGCCGCCGCCGGTTTCGACCCCTATTGGTTCGCGGTGGTTCTGACGATCAACATGGAGATTGGCCTGATCTCTCCTCCTGTTGGTCTCAATCTTTATGTTATCAATGGCATCGCCCCCGACATCAAACTGCAAACGATCTTGAAAGGATCGTTGCCCTACGTTGGCTGTATGGTGGTCGCGATCCTTCTTCTCTGCGTCTTTCCGGGAATCGCGACCTGGCTCCCGGATTTGGTGATGGGCCCGGCGATCAAGTAGCGGTGGCGGTTATGACCACGAGCGATCAGCAGCAGGCGGTCAAGGAAGGCTTCTTCGAACGCGCCTTCGGGAACGTGTCCAGCGCTTGGCGCGATATCGCCGCCACGGCCGCCCGCACGGTGGGCGTGACTTCACCGGCCGAGGCCGCGCGCAATCCCGACGCTTTGGAAAAGCTGATGGCGGACTGCCTGAAGGCACGCGGCGGCGAAGTCGCGGCGCGCGGGCGGGCGGCGGAACTGGGACGCATCTACCTGCAGCTTGAAGAAGAGGGACGGCATCTGTTCCTCGAGGTCTTGGCGACCCGCTTCGCCGTGGATCGAACGGCGGTCGAAACGGCCATGGCGGACTATGCCGCCGCAGCGGACGAAGAGGCCCGGCTGACCGCGCAGTTCGCATTGCGTCAAGCCTTGGTTCCGCCACGGGTCAAGCTCCTGACCCAGTTCAACGGGCTGCCCGAGGGTGTCAAGTTCCTGGCGGATCTGCGCGCCGACCTCTTGCCGATCGCCAAGCAGGACGCCTACCTCAGCGGGCTGGACAGCGATCTGCACGAGCTGCTGACTTCCTGGTTCGATGTCGGGTTTCTCGACTTGCGGCAGATCGACTGGTCGTCTCCGGCGTCGCTGTTGGAGAAGCTGATCGCCTACGAGGCGGTGCACGAAATCCGCTCCTGGGACGATCTGCGCAACCGGCTCGATTCCGACCGGCGCTGCTTCGCGCTGTTTCACCCCCGCATGCCGGACGAGCCGCTGGCCTTCATCGAAGTCGCCCTGACGAAGGGGATCGCCGGCTCCGTGCAGGCTCTGCTCGACGAGCAGGCGCCGCTATCCGATCCGAGGGATGCGAATACGGCGATCTTCTACTCCATTTCCAATACCCAGCGCGGTCTTCAGGGCATCTCCTTCGGCGACTATCTGATCAAGATGGTCGTACGCGAGCTTTCGGGCGACTTCCCGAACCTCAAGGTTTTCGCCACCCTGTCCCCCGTGCCGGGTCTGCGCAAATGGCTCGATACGCTGGATGCCGAAGTGCTCGAACAGGCCATGAGCGAAGAGGAGCGGGGCGGTCTGCGGGCACTCGGCGGCAGCGACGCGACCGAGGAGGCGTTGCGGGCTGTCCTGGAGGCTCCCGAATGGGCGCAGGACGCGGTCACGACGAAGGCGCTGGAAGGTCTTTTGACCCGAATCGCCGCCCGGTATTTCACCGAAACCCGCGAAGACGGCCTGCCGCTCGATCCGGTCGCGCGTTTTCATCTGCGCAACGGAGCGCGCCTGGAGCGGATCAACTGGCTGGGCGACACCGCACCCAAGGGCCTGCGGCAATCCGCCGGGATCATGGTAAACTACCGCTACATCCTCGACGATATCGAGAAGAACCACGAGTCCTTCGTCTCGAAAGGGACGGTGGTCATGAGCGCCGATGTGAAGGCGCTGGCGAAGCGCGCGCGCGAAAGCGGCGGCGGCGCGGCCTTGCGCCGCCTGAGGCTGGGGTAGCTCCGCACCGATCGCGTTGCCTTCTGCCTTCCCCACTGCGTCTCTCTGCGGGGTTGCGTCGCTCCCGGTAAAGGCTCATCAAGGCAGGCCCGATGCCCAGCTTGAGGGTCCTTCCACATGTCCCAGCGCCGGAGCGCTCGAAACGTCAGCTACGTGGATGCCGAGGCCGTGGCGCGCGCGCTGTCGCCCAGCTATCCTGTCTACCTGCTGCGTCCACATCAGTTGGCGGCGAACGCGCGGGCCTTTCTGGATCGTTTCTCCGGCTCGGTGCTCTATGCGGTCAAATGCAACCCGCACCCCCAGGTGCTCCGCGCGCTCTACGACGCCGGTATCCGCCACTTCGATACGGCGAGCCTGCCGGAAATCGCGCAGGTCTCCGAAGCCTATCCCGACGCACGGACCTACTTCATGCACCCGGTCAAGGGACGGGCCGTCATCCGCACGGCCTATGAGGTCTACGGCGTACGGCACTTCGTGATCGACCATGCCAGCGAGCTGGAGAAGGTGCTGGAAGAGACGCGCAAGGGGCTGCCCGAGGAGCTGGTCGTCATCGTTCGGCTCACGACGCCGCCGGCGGCCGGAACGCTCTATCACCTGGCCGCGAAGTTCGGCTGTTCCGAAAGCGAGGCGGTGGCGCTGCTGCGGCAGGCCCGCACCGCCGGCTGCCGCGTCGGTCTGGCCTTCCATGTCGGCAGTCAGTGCCGCACGCCCGGAGCCTACGGAACGGCCCTCGACATCTGCGGGCGGGTCGCCGCGGAAGCGAAGGTGGAACTGGCCTGTCTCGACGTCGGCGGCGGCTTCCCGGCGGACTACGTTGAGATGGTCGCGCCGCCCTTGGAACTCTATCTCGACGAGGTGACGCGCGGCTTGACAGCAAACGGCTTCGACGGCGTCGAGGTGTTTTGCGAGCCGGGGCGCGCTCTGGTCGCCTCCGGTTGCTCGTTGCTGATTCAGGTACAGCTGCGCAAGAACGACCAGCTCTACGTGAACGACGGCATCTACGGCAGCCTGTCGGAGATGGTGGATGCCGGGATCCGCCTGCCGGTGCGTCTGGTTCGCCCGGACGGCCCGACACCCAGCGCCGAGGAGCGGGACTTCATCGTCAACGGCCCGACCTGCGATTCTCTGGACGTCTTGCCTCAGCGCTTCCGCTTGCCGGCCGACGTACGTGAGGGCGATTGGATCGAAGTCGATCAGATCGGCGCCTACTCCAACGCATTGGCCACACATTTCAACGGCTTCTATCCCGAGACCTTCGTCGTGGTGGAAGACGCGCCGCTTGCGCGCGGCCAGTAGGGAGGCGGCAATGGAGCCGAAGGAAAGCCGCGTCCAAGGCCTGTCGGCTAGCGGGTTCCACCGGATCGCCTACCGCGACTGGGGGCCGCGCGACGCGGGGCGCACGGTGGTCTGCGTCCACGGCCTGACGCGCAACGGGCGCGACTTCGACGCCTTGGCCGCCCACCTGGCTCAGGCGGGTTGGCGAGTGATCTGTCCGGATGTGGTGGGGCGCGGCGACAGCGACTGGCTGGGCAATGCCGCGCACTACGGATACGCCCAGTATCTACAGGACATGACGGCCTTGCTTGCCCGCCTCGATGTGGAGGAGGTGGATTGGATCGGAACCTCCATGGGCGGTTTGATCGGCATGATGCTGGCGGCCTGCCGCGGACATCCCATCAAACGCCTGGTGGTCAACGATGTGGGACCTCTGATCCCCAAGGCGGCGCTGGAGCGCATCGCCGAATATGTCGGCCAGACCTGGGCCTTCGCCGATCTGGCCGAGGCCGAGCGACATGTTTGCAAAGCCTATGGCGGCTTCGGCGATCTCACGGCCGCCCAGTGGGCCAAGCTGACACGGGATTCGCTGCGCCCGGGTCCCGATGGCGGCTACCTGTCGAACTACGATCCGGGGATCGGCGCCCCCTTCGTCGGACAGCCGCTGAAGGACGTGGATCTCTGGGCCACCTGGGATGCGATCTCCTGCCCGGTTCTGCTGTTGCGGGGCGCCCAGTCGGATCTGCTGAGCACCGAGACGGCGGCCGAGATGAGGCGGCGCGGCCCGCCGACCCGGCTTGTCGAGATCCCGGGCGCGGGGCATGCGCCGGCGCTGCTCAGCCCTTTCGAGTTCGCGGCGATCCGGGATTGGCTGGACGAGACGGCTGCGCGGTAAACGCTGTCTGGCCGACGACACGCCCGTCCGGGCGTGACGGGGGAGGCGCTGTACCCGGTCGCCAGCGATGCTATCTCCTATCCCATGCTGTCGGACTTCCACGCGCGCGCGCCCTGGCTTAACGGCGACCTCCAGACCCTGCGCAACACCTTGGTGCGCCCCAAGTTCGATCTTTCGCCTTGGCCGGAGCGAAGATTGGAGTTCGATCTGGGCGACGGCGATCGTCTCTTGGCGAAGCTGCATCGGCCGTCGGAGCCAGGCGAGCGGCCCATCCTGCTGCTGATCCACGGCCTCACCGGCTGCGAGGACTCGACCTATCTGAGGGCCAGCGCAGCCCACTTTCTGCGTCTTGGCTATCCGGTTGTGCGTCTCAACCTGCGGGGTGCGGGGCCCGCCCGCCCACTTGCGGAGGGTCACTATCATGCCGGCCGCTCGGACGATCTTCGCCGCGGCCTCGCCGTTCTGGCGGACCAGGTGCCGGAGGCCGCCGTGGGCGTTGCGGTCATGGGCTATTCGCTGGGCGGCAACATGCTGCTGAAGCTCCTGGGCGAGGGCGGTCTGCCGCTGCCGATCCACGCGGCCGCGAGCGTCTCCGCACCTGTGGACCTCAAGGCGACCCAGGTGCGGATGATGCAGCCGCGCAACTGGGTCTATCACGGCTATCTGTTGCGACGGATGAAGGCGGAAAGCACCGCCGCTCCAGAGGTATTGGCCGCCGTGCGGAGCGTTTGGGAGTTCGACGAGAGAGTTGTCGCGCCGGCCAACGGTTTCGCCGGTGCCGAGGACTACTACGCGCAGTCCGCCGCAAAGGGCTACTGGCGCGGCATCCGTGTACCGACATTGATCGTGACGGCGCTCGACGATCCCTGGATTCCGGGGGAGAGCTACCTGCGCCAACGCTGGAGCGAGAACCGCCATCTGACGCTGCTGACGCCCAAGCAGGGAGGCCATGTCGGTTTTCACGGACGGGGCAGCCGAACGCCCTGGCACGATCGCTGTTTCGAGGCCTTCCTTGGGGAGGTCGCGCGTCAGCCGGCGCGCAGTCTTTCCGCCGCTTCGATGGCGAAGTAGGTGAAGATCCCGTCGGCACCGGCGCGCTTGAAGCTCAGCAAGGCTTCCATCATCGCCCGATCGCCATCGATCCAGCCCTGCAGGCCGGCACCTCTGATCATCGCGTACTCGCCGCTGACCTGATAGGCGAGGGTGGGGACGGCAAAGGTTTCCTTCACGCGGCGGATGATGTCGAGATAGGGCATGCCCGGCTTGACCATCACCATATCCGCGCCCTCGTCGAGATCGAGGGCGACCTCGCGCAGCGCTTCGTCGGAGTTGGCGGGATTCATCTGATAGGTCTGCTTATCGCCCTTGAGCGCCGCGCCCGAGCCGATGGCCTCGCGAAAGGGGCCGTAGAAGGCGCTGGCATACTTGGCGGCATAGGCGCAGATCGCGACGTCCTGATAGCCCTCGACATCCAGGCGGCGGCGGATCTCGCCGATGCGCCCGTCCATCATGTCCGAAGGGGCGACCAGATCGCAGCCGGCCTCGGCCTGGACCAGGGCCTGACGACAGAGAATATCGATCGTCTCGTCGTTCAGGATCCGGTCGCCGTGGACGATCCCGTCGTGACCGAGCGCGTTGAAGGGGTCGAGCGCCACGTCGCAGATCACGCCGAGATTGGGCGTCTCCGCCTTGATCTTGCGCACGGCGCGGCAAATCAGGTTTTCGGGGTCGACGGCCTCGTCGCAGGCGGCCGTTTTCTTATCCGGTTCGACATAGGGAAAGAGCGCGACGGCCGGAATCCCCAGCTCGGCGGCACGGCCGACAGCGTCGGACAGCTCCGCGAGCGAGACGCGTCGCACCCCCGGCATCGACGGAATTTCCGCCTCCACGCAACTTTCGTCGCGCAGGAAGATGGGCCAGATCAGATCGTCGATGCCGAGCCGCGTTTCGGCAACCAGTCTGCGGGTCCAGCCGTGGGTCCGATTGCGGCGCAGCCGAAGCTGAGGATAGGCGCCGGTCACGGCGGCCGTCGGCTGTGCCGTGACCGTCTGGCGCAGAAAGGTAGGGCTGTCCTCCGGCATCGATCTTTCCACCGCACTCGTTGTGTGTGCTTGTTGCTTGACGGGTGAGGATAGGCCTCTCCCCGCCGTTGCTCAAGTGATGGCGCAAGATCCGGCATCCGGGCAAGATGCCGCGCAGAGAGCCGAATTGCCGGAATCGAGGAGCGAGCCGATGCCAACAACCCGTCGTACTTTTCTGACCACTGCCGGAGCAGCCGCGACCGGAGCGACCGCGACGGCGGGCCTGGCTGCTCCCGCGCTGGCCCAGTCGGCGCCTCGAAAGCTGACCATGGTCACCGCTTGGCCAGCCAACGCGCCGGGCGTCGGCGTCAACGCCAACCGCTTCGCCGAACGGCTGCGAAGACTGTCCGGCGGCCGCCTGGAGATCGACTTCTTTGCCGCCGGCGAATTGGTGCCGCCCTTCGAGGCCTTCGATGCGGTCCGCGAGGGCACCGCCGACCTCGCCCATGCCACGCCCTACTACTGGGTCGGTAAATCGCAGGCTCTACACTACTTTACCGGCGTACCCTTCGGCATGACGGCCGTCGAGTTCGCGGCCTGGCTGCGCTTCGGCGGCGGTCAGATTCTCTGGGAAGAGGTTTACCAGCCGCTCGGCGTGTTGCCGTTCTACGCTGGCTCCTCCGGAACTCAGGCCGGCGGCTGGTTCAACACGGAGATCACCAGCGTCGAGGACTTCCAGGGATTGAAATTCCGCATCGCGGGGCTGGGCGGCGAGGTCCTGCGGCGGCTCGGCGCGGCTCCGGTGCTGACACCGCCGGGCGAGATCATGCCGGCCTTGGCGACGGGCACGGTCGACGGCGCCGACTGGATCGGCCCCTGGAACGACATCGCCTTCGGTCTGCACCGCTTCGCCAAATACTACTACATGCCGGGCTTCCATGAGCCGGGACCGAGTCTGGAGGTCATCTTCAACGCCGCGGTCTTCGCGTCCCTGGAACCGGATCTGCAGGAGGCGATACAGACGGCGGCCTCCGCGACGGCCTTGGAAACCCTGGCGGACTTCACCTACCACAACGTGGTGGCTTTCCAGACGTTGCTCGACGAGCACGGCGTGGAGATCCGCCGCTTCCCGGATGCTGTCGTGGAGCGGCTGGGCGAAGAGAGCCGCCTCGTTCTGGAGGAGGTCGCGGCGAGCGATTCTCTCACGGGGCGGGTGCATGACAGCTATATGGACTTTCTGGCCCAAGCTCGAGCCTACGGACCCCACGGCGAGCAAGGCGTTTTGAACATGCGCAGCTTGGCGGCCGGCTGACGGCCTAGGACATGTTCAAGCCAAGAAAACCGTCGTATCTCCGGCGGGCTGCGTGACCGTGGCACAGGACCCGGACGACGGGATCGTGCCGCGGCTGGAAACATCGCGCCTGCTTCTGCGAGGACACCGGCGCAGCGACTTCACGGAGAGCGCGGCCATGTGGGCCGACCCGAAGGTGGTCGTGCAGATTTCCGGGACGCCGTCTTCTCGGGAAGACTCCTGGTCGCGCCTTCTGAGATACAGGGGCCACTGGTCCTGGCTTGGTTTCGGCTACTGGGTCGTCGAAGCCAAGGAGGGTGGGCGTTTTCTCGGGGAAGTCGGTTTTGCCGACTACCGCAGAGCCATGAGGCCGTCGCTTGAAGGCATGCCGGAATCCGGCTGGGTCCTGAAGAGCGCGGAGCACGGCAAGGGCTTCGCCACCGAGGCGGTATCCCGCATTCTCGACTGGGCGGGTGGCCGCCCAGGGTTCGAGAAGACGGTCTGTATCCTGGCTCCGGAGCATGTCGCATCGATCGCTGTGGCGCGAAAAGTGGGGTACGCGGAAGAGACGATGGGAACCTACCGGGGCCAACCCACGCTGGTCATGTCGCGATCCGATCCGGCCGCACCGGATGTGACCGGGTCTATGCCGGCCCGGTGATCCGGCGGTTCAGAGGAACGCGGCACTTTCCACAACCTCGGTCTTCTCGCGTCTCATATCAGCGAGACTGCGAGCATGAACCTCCTCGGCGCGTTGCAGGTCGCCGCCCGGACCGTGCTGGTCGAAGGTTGCGCAAGCGTCGGCGACGACCTGTGTCGCATACCCCAGACCCTTGGCCGCCTGCGCCGTCGCGGCGATCGAGTTGTCCGTCACGAAGCCGCAGATCGCCAGGGTCTGCGCTCCCGCACCGGCGAGCAGGCGCGACAGTGACGTGCCGGCGAAGGCTGAGGGCGCCGACTTCCAGAGCAGCCATTCCTCGGCTTGCGGCAGGGCCTCCGGCTTGGTCGCACTGCCCGGCCCCTGGAAGGTCGAGGTCTCCTCTCCCGGCAAGTGGTGAGCATGGATCACCGGCGCGCCGGCTGAGCGCCAAACGGAGAGAAGACTGGCGATGATCGCTTCGGCCTCGGGATTGTTGCGACGGCCCCAGCGGGGATCATCGAGCGCGGCCTGTGCGTCGATGACGAGAAGCGTCGGCGGTTGCAACCGGTTCATGGGCGAGCTGTCCTGTAAGGCGCAGGGAGAGTGATGAGAGGCACCGAAAGGGGCGGCCGAAACGGCCACCCCGTCGGAACCCGCATCTATTCGGCCGCTGCGGCGGTCTGCGCACAGGCTGCCGCCAGGCCACGGTCGAGGTCGGCGAGGATATCGTCGATATGCTCGATACCGACCGACAGACGGACGTAGCCGGGGGTGACACCGCTCGCCAGTTGCTCCTCCGCCGTCAATTGCGAGTGCGTGGTCGTTGCCGGATGGATGGCCAGGGAGCGCGCGTCGCCGATGTTGGCCACATGGTAGAACAGCTCCAGGCCTTCGATGAAGTTCCGCCCGGCCTCGGCCCCATCCTTTAACTCGAAGCCGACCAAGCCCCCAAAGCCGCCGCGCAGATAGGTCTCGGCGCGGCGTTTCTGTTCGGCGTCGTCATGCAGCCCCGCATAGGTGACCGACAGGACGGCGGGGTGATCCCTGAGGTACTCGGCCACCGCCAGGGCGTTGCGGCTGTGCTCGCGGATGCGCAGCGGCAGCGTCTCCAGACCCTGCAGGAACAGGAAGGCGTTGTGCGGGGTCATGGCGGCACCGAGATCGCGCTGCAGGGTGACCCGAGCTTTGATGATGTAGGCGATGGGCCCCAGCGGCTTGACCGCCTCCGTCCAGACCGCTCCGTGATAGCTGGGGTCCGGTTGGGTCAGAAGCGGGAAGCGCTCGGCATGGGCTTCCCAGTCGAAAGTCCCGCCGTCGACGATCAGGCCGCCGACCGAGGTGCCGTGCCCGCCGATCCACTTGGTCGTCGAGTAGATGACGATGGCCGCGCCCTGCTCGAGCGGCTTGCAGAGCAGCGGAGCCGCGGTGTTGTCGACGATCAGCGGCACGCCCAATTCGCGTCCGATCGTCGCCACCTCCGCGATGGGAAAGACGGTCAGCTTCGGGTTCGGCAGGGTTTCGGCATAGTAGGCGCGGGTTTTTTCGTCTGTAGCGCGGCGAAAGTTCTCCGGGTCGCTCGGGTCGACGAACCGGACTTCGATTCCTTGGGTCGCGAAGGTGTTGGCGAAGAGGTTCCAGGTGCCGCCGTAGAGGTCCGTCGAACTGACGATATTGTCGCCGGCCTGGGCGATATTCTGGATCGCCAGGGCGCTGGCGGCCTGGCCGGACGAGGTCGCCAGAGCGGCGGCACCGCCGTCGAGAGCCGTGATGCGCTTTTCCAGCACGTCCACGGTCGGGTTCATGATGCGGCTGTAGATATTGCCGAGCTCCTTCAGGGCGAAGAGGTTCTCGGCGTGCTGGGTGCTGTCGAACTGATAGCTGGTGGTCTGATAGATCGGCACCGCGACCGCTCCGGTGGCCGGGTCGGCCCGCCAGCCGGCGTGCAGAACCTGAGTCTCCGGGTTGCGTGAGGTCACGGTCTTGGATTGGTCGCTCATATCTTCTACTCCCTGTGGACGCCCGCCGAGGGCGTGCGCAGCTAATGGTTCGGCGATCCGCGCTGCCGGTTGTCCGGACGCAGGTCGTCGAGCGATGGCGAGGGGCCCACGAGGGGTGGCGCTTTAGCTTTTGATGACCCGGAGCAAGCTGCCCCTCAAATCCCGGGAGCCGGTTCGGCCGGCCAGACCCAACGGGACATATGCGCTGCTGCGCGATGGCCCGGACAACATAAAACCCGCCGCGGCAAGCCGGGCGGGTTCATCCGCCTCTCTTTAGCCGCATTTCTAAAGCGCCCGCAATCTGAGGTTCAAATCGGCGCTGAAGATACGATGCGCAAAACCGGACCGTCGGTCAAGACGCAACTGTCGAAAGGCTGCGACCAGGCGCCGCGCTCGGTCCGGGCGGTCGTGAAGCTCGGTTAGGCGGCCTCGCCCATGAAGGGGATCGAGATGTCCTGGCGGATTTCCGCGACACAGAGAACCAGGGGGTCGCCTTTTGCCGTGTGGCTGGGCAGGAGCAGGCGGCGATAGGGGACCCAGGCCGGCTCTTCTCCGTCCGGTACGATCAGCGAGCGCACGTCCTCGAGATGAGGGCGTCCCGACGCCACGACCTCGCGATAGGCGCGCAAAAGACGGTTCAATTGGTCCGGCAGCAGCCAAGGAAAACTGCAGAGCTGGCCTTCCAGGCTCTGCGCCGTCTCTGTCCCCAGTGCCTGCGCGATGGCATGTTGAGCGCCGATGTGATGAACCAATGCGCTGGTCTGGCGCGCTCGCGGCGGCGACATGACAAGCAGGTGCTCCGCCAGCCAGGTGATCGGCCGGTCTTCCGCCCAAATCCGCTCCGAAGCGTCCCAGGCGGCAAGCGCGCGTGCAGTCACCGGCACATCCTCACGCTCAATTTCCGAGCGCTCCAACCGGGGCTCGTAGGGCGAGAGACGGGCGACCGTCAGCGGCGCGATGAAAGCGACATTGCGGAAATGGCGGGTCCGGTCGAGCCGCCGCGCGGCTGCTTGCCGGTCGGTGAAGACCTCCCGGTTCCAGCCGCCATGGAAGAAGTCGAGATGAATCTCGCGATAACGCTCATGCAGGATGCAGGTCTCGATCGCCTTCAGACTTTGAGGATCCACATGGCGAACATCCCACTTGGCGTGCAAGCAGCCGCCTTGGACCAAGGCTCTGACCATACCCAGCCAGCGAAAAGCATGGCCCTGCTGGCGCTCTGCGATCGGTTCGCGCAGGTGTTCGAAAGGGCTGGCCGGATCGACCCTGTGCCAGTGTCCCAGATCGTCAATCCAGTACAGGCAGTTGGCCGGCTTGATAACTGTAGCTATCGACACTTGAGAGACCTATCCCTGCCGGACCGCCCCTGATGCCAGGGCTCCCCGACATCCGTCCGGCGCCACGGTCTTCCGCTAAACAGTCTTCCGCTCAACCGCATGGCCGGACCTGACTTCTCCGCATTTTGCCGCGTCGCATCCTATTGGTGAAGGCCTTAATGATTCTCACTGAAATCCCAAAGATGATCCTGTGACGATTCTGTTGGGTTACTTCATCTCTCGCGGGTGTGCAGCTGCGACCCGAACGCCCATCGATAGCTGCCTGACGGTTGTCCGATGGCCGTGCGTTGACAGACGACAGCTCCCCTCTATCATCCCCGTCTTTCGCTAAAAGCGGGAAGAGAAAATCTCCGTTCGATTACGCTAAACAAAATAAAAGAAGTTAAAATATATCTAAAAGAGGCGGATAAAGTATGGATTTCCGGCTGAATGAAGATCAGCGGGCCTTTCGGGATATGGCGCGGAAATTCGCCAATGACGAGATGGCGCCCCACGCGGCCGGTTGGGACGAGGGGCAGATCTTCCCGGTCGATGCGCTGCGCAAGGCCGCCGGACTTGGTTTCGCCGGTATCTACATCGCCGAGGACGTTGGCGGGTCCGGCCTCGGCCGCTTGGATGCGGCGATCATCTTCGAAGAGCTCGCCGCCGCCTGTCCCTCGACCGCCGCTTATCTGTCGATCCACAACATGGCCTGCTGGATGATCGACCGCTTCGGCGACGACGCGCAGCGGCAGGCCTGGCTGCCGAAACTGATGACCATGGAGCAGTTCGCCAGCTACTGCCTGACCGAACCCGGCCATGGGTCCGATGCCGGTAATCTGACGACCCGGGCTGAGCGCGTCGGCGACCACTACCTGCTGAACGGGCAGAAGGCCTTCATTTCCGGCGGCGGCGAGTCGGATGTCTACGTCGTGATGTGCCGTACCGGCGGCGAGGGCCCGAAGGGTATCTCCAGTCTCGTCGTGACGAAGGACATGCCGGGCGTTTCCTTCGGCAAGAAGGAGGTCAAGCTCGGCTGGAACAGCCAACCGACCCGCTCCGTGATCTTCGAGGATGCCCGCGTGCCGGTCGCCAATCGGCTGGGCGAGGAAGGGATCGGCTTCAAGGTCGCGATGATGGGCCTCGACGGTGGCAGATTGAATATCGGCGCCTGCTCGATCGGCGGCGCGCGCTTCTGTCTCGAGCAATCGCGCGACTACATGAAACAGCGCCGCCAGTTCGGCCAGCAGCTGTCGGAGTTCCAGGCCTTGCAGTTCAAGCTGGCCGACATGGCGACGGACCTGGAGGCCTCGCGCCTGCTGATCCATCGAGCCGCCTGCCTGCTGGATGCCAAGGATCCGGAGGCCACGCAGTATTGCGCGATGGCCAAGCGCTTCGCCACCGACGCCGGTTTCGCCATCGTCAACGAGGCCCTGCAGTTGCACGGCGGCTACGGCTATATCCGCGAGTATCCGATCGAACGCTACCTGCGCGACCTGCGGGTCCATCAGATCCTCGAAGGTACCAACGAGATCATGCGGATGATCGTCGGACGACAGCTTCTGGCGGACTGAGGCAGCTTCGCTGGACAAAGCCGGGGCTTTTGCGCTTCCTAGAGCAGGATCGTCTCAGGCGGAAGCGCTTCAGCGCTTCCGCCTGAGACGTGAATCATACTCTAATCATAAGGTTAGAGTGCGATTTGCGTCCCTGATGCACGCGATACCGTGTCCATCAGGGATGATCGCGCTCTAGCCGCTGCCCGCCCGTGAGCGGACACGAAGCGGTAGAGAGGGGAGACGCAGCAGCTGATGAGCCAAGAGTCCGAAATCGAGTTCGAAACCCGCGGCCCGCTGGCCGTCGTAACACTGAACCGCCCGGAGGCGTTGAACGCCCTGACGCTCGGCATGATCCGGGCGCTGCAGCCGAAGCTTGAGGCCTGGGCGGCCGATGATGCGGTCAAGGCCGTGGCCATTAAGGGGGCCGGGGAGAAGTCCTTTTGTGCCGGCGGCGACGTGCGTGCGGTCTGGCAGGCAGGCAAGGAGGGTAGCGCGCTGACGCGCGAGTTCTTCTACGAGGAATACAAACTCAACCGCACCATCCACGTCTTCCCCAAGCCTTATGTCGCCCTGATCGACGGCATCGTCATGGGCGGCGGGATCGGCCTGTCCGTGCATGGCTCTCACCGGGTGGCGGGCGACCGGACGTTGGCCGCCATGCCGGAGACGGCCATCGGCCTCTTTCCCGATGTCGGCGGAAGCTGGTTCTTGCCGCGCCTCCCGGGGCGCCTCGGTCTCTGGATGGCCCTGACCGGCGCGCGCCTGAAGGCGGTCGATGCGCTCTATGCCGGCCTTGCGACCGATTATGTGCCCGCCGCCGACTACGGCGAATTGGAAGCGGCCTTGGCGCAGGCCCTGACCGAAGGTGGCGACGCCGCGGCGGCGGTCGATGCTGCCATCGCGCGCTTCGCGACGGATCCGGGACCGGCGCTCTTGGCCGAACAGAAGGCCGAGATCGACCGGCTGTTCGCGGCCGACGGCATCGCCGAGATCCTGTTGGCCCTGAAGGCGGATGGCGGGGACTGGGCGACGAGCCAGCTCGAGATCCTGGAGAGCCGCTCGCCGACCTCCATGAAGGTCACGGCAGAGCAGCTCGTGCGCGGGCGCAACCTCGATTTCGACGCCTGCATGACCATGGAGTACCGCATGAGCCAGGCGGCCATGGCGGGGCATGATTTCTACGAGGGCATTCGGGCCGTGCTGGTCGACAAGGATCATGCGCCGAAGTGGCAGCCGGCCAAGCTCGCCGAGGTGACCTCGGAGATGCTGGAGGCCTACTTCGCGCAGCCCGACTCCGGCGATCTGACCTTCTGACGAGGCGCGGATCACCGGCGACACAAAAGAAAAAAGAGAACAGCGGGAGGAGGAAGGCATGGCGGATATCGGTTTTATCGGACTCGGCAACATGGGCGGTCCCATGGCGAAGAACCTGGTCGCGGCCGGTCATGCGGTGAAGGGGTTCGACGTCACGCCCTCCGCCGTCACCGCCGCCGAGGCGGCCGGCATCGTTCCAGTCGAGACGGCGGTCGCGACGGCAGCCGATGTCGAGGTCGTCTTCACCATGCTGCCGGCCGGTCGGCATGTGCGCGGCATCTATCTGGGCGAGGATGGCGAAGGCGTCGTCGCGGCGGCGCGTCCGGGCACGGTGATGATCGACAGCTCGACCATCGACATCTCCTCCGCGCGCGCAGTTCACGCGGCGGCGGCGGCGGCCGGTCATCTGATGGTCGATGCGCCGGTGTCCGGCGGCGTCGCGGGGGCGGAGGCGGGGACTCTGACCATGATGGTCGGCGGCGCCGACGCGTCCTTCGAGGCGGCCAAGCCCTACCTGGAGATCGTCGGTGGCAAGGTGATCCACGCCGGCGGGGCGGGCAACGGGCAAGTCGCCAAGGTCTGCAACAACATGATTCTCGGGATTTCGATGATCGCGATCTCCGAGGCCTTCACCTTGGGAGACAAGCTCGGGCTCGACCCCAAGGTGTTGTTCGACATCTCCTCGACCGCCTCGGGCTCTTGCTGGGCGATGCTGCACCACAATCCGGTGCCCGGCATCGTCGAGACGGCGGCCGCCAATCGTGACTACAAGCCGGGCTTCGCCACGGCCATGATGCACAAGGACCTGCAACTGGCCCAGGCGGCCGCGCAGGAGGCGGGGGCCGCGACGCCGCTCGGCGCCGAGGCCGCGGCGCTCTACACCCTCTTCGCCAACGCCGGGAACGCGGATCTGGACTACTCGGCCATCATCAAGCTGATCGCGGGCAAGACGGAGACAGCTTAGCTTCGCTCATGCGTGACATGAGGCTTTGTTGCTTGTCGCCCTTGGCGCCACGTCGCAATCTCGCGCGCAGCGCAACGGGGAAGGGCAGACGATGAAGCTTTACTGGAATCTGCGCTGCGGATCCTTCGCTCCGGAGGCCGTGGCCGTCGAGGCGGGGCTGAGCTACGAGCGGGTGCGGGCCGACCACCGGGCGAGCGATCCGGCCCAGCGCGCCGGTTACGAGGAATTGAAGCATCATAATCCCATGGGGCAGATCCCCACGCTGGTCCTCGATGACGGGCGCGTCATCACGGAGTCCGCGGCGATCGCCCTCTGGTTTGCGGAGTTGAAGCCCGAGGCCGCGTTGCTGCCGCCGCCCGGCAGTCCCGAGCGTGCCTGGGCCCTGCGCTGGCTGATGTATCTTGCTTGCGAGATCTATCCGGTCGATCTGCTGGAAAGCTATCCCGAACGCTATGTCGCCACGCCCGATCATGCCGAGGCCTTGGTGTTGGGTGCGAATGCCCGCATCGACCGCGATTGGGAGATCATCGAGCAGGCCCTCGGTGAGAGGGCGGGCGAGGGTCCTTTCTGGCTCGGCGAGACCTTCTGCCTGACCGATCTCTACACCGCCATGGTGCTGGCCTGGCACCGCGAAGGACGCGATCATCTCGCCCGTTCTCCAAAGCTTCAGCGGCTTCTGGAAGCGACAATCACCCGCCCGAAGATCGCGCCGCTCTGGGCTGAGTACGACCTCGGCGCGCGGTTTTAATCCGCGCCTTTTGGAGACTAGGCATTTGGAGCCTTGGACGATCTTCGCCACCGTCATGACCCTGTATCTCCTGGCGGCCATGACGCCCGGTCCCAACCTGCTGGTGACCGTGCAGGCGAGCATGGCTGGGGGAAGGCGCAGCGGACTGTCCGTCGTTTTGGGGATCATGGTCGCGTCGATGATTTGGGCGGCCGGCAGTTTGCTGGGCCTCAACCTGCTCTTCGCCCTGGCGCCTTGGCTCCATGGTGCCATGATGGTCGCGGGCGGTGCCTTTCTGATCTGGATGGGCTTGAACCTGCTGCGCAGCGCGTGGCGGCCTCCGGAGATGCGGCGTGACGGCGGCCTGCCGGCGCGGCCGTGGGGGTGGCGCGGCTTTCGGCAGGGCCTGCTGGTCAACTTGGCGAACGCCAAGTCGGCGGCTTTCTATTCCAGCCTCTTCGCCGTCTCGGTTCCGCCCGATGCGCCCGGCTGGCTGATCGCCGCACTCGTCGGGGCCGTGGGTCTCGGGGCCGGTTGCTGGTACGGCAGCATGGCGCTGCTGGTGACCCTGCCGCCGGTCGCCCAGCTCTACCGCCGCGCGGAACGCGGTCTGACAGCGCTTTCCGGTCTCGTCTTCATGGGCTTCGGGATCAAATTGCTGGCCGGCCGCGCGTGACGGCACCCAACTCGACGCCGTGCCGTCGACTGCGCGCCTTGGACTTGTGACGCTGTCTCGCTCCGCCTAAGCTGCGGGGCGCTCCGCAATCTGCAGGAGCGCGTTGTTCTCAGGGCGGGGTGGAAGTCCCCACCGGCGGTGAGCACATCCGTGCGAGCCCGCGAGCGCCTTCCGGTTCGACCGGAAGGGTCAGCAGATCCGGTGCAACTCCGGAGCCGACGGTCATAGTCCGGATGGAAGAGAGCAATCGGCAGAGCGCGTCTCGAACGAGACGGGCTTTCCGGGGTTGCTCGCCCTGATTCACGTCGATTGGAGACATGACATGAATCAGAAGCGGATCCCCCCTCAAATCTCTATCGCCTTCGTTAAGGCCGGCTGGCATGCGGAGCTCGTCGAGCGCTGTGAAACCGGATTCCAGGAGGAACTGGCGCGGCGGAAGCGCGACGACTGCCGAGTGGACACCTTTGACGTGCCCGGCTCTTTCGATATCCCCCTCTTGGCGAAGAAGCTTGCGGCGAGCGGTCGTTTCGATGCCATCGTGGCGGCGGGCTTCGTCGTCGACGGCGGCATCTACCGACATGACTTCGTAGCCTCGACGGTGATCGACGCGCTGATGCAAGTGCAGTTGGAGACCGGCGTTCCCGTCGTCTCCGCCGTGCTGACGCCGCACCATTTTCAGGAACAGCCTCCCCACCTTCGGTTCTTTGGGGAGCACTTTCTGGTCAAGGGGGCGGAGGCGGCGCGGGCCTGTCTCCAGATCGTCGAAACCTTCGGCCGTCTGGTTGAGGCACCCTTGTCCGCGGGTCAGTCGGCCGCGCATCTCCCACAAACCGGCTGACCGCGCCGATCCGCTTATTCGCTTCGCGTATCGCGCCAGACGTCTCTGTGGACATGCTTGACGTTAACGTAAACGTCAATTATTATTTCACCATAATGATCAATCTCCACCAGGACGTTTCGACCATTGCGACAGGCGGCGAGACCTGGGGAATCGCCGATTTGGCGGCGGATTTCGAGACCACTGCGCGGGCAATCCGGTTTTACGAAGCCGAAGGCCTCTTGTCGCCCCGGCGCGAGGGTCAGCGGCGGATCTATGGCCGACGCGACCGCACGCGGCTGCGTCTGATCCTGCGTGGCAAACGGTTGGGCTTCTCGCTGGCGGAGATCCGCGAGATCTTCGGGCTCTATGAAGATGCGGAGACCGGCGAGGCCGGCCAACTGTCGCTGCTGCTGGGCCGCATCGCCGAGCGGCGGGCCGCCCTGGACTCCAAACGCCGGGACCTGGAGGCGGCGTTGGCCGAGCTGGACGAGGTGGAGCAGGGCTGCCGCAGGCGGCTCGGCGAACTGACCGGGACTGGCGCGGCAGGAAAGGAGACATCATGAGCGCCCTGCAACCGAGCGATCCGGAGTGGGAGGCGAAGGTCCGGGAGTCCTTCGCGCGCCAAGGCATCATGGCGACGCTGGGGGCCGAGCTGACGCGCGTCGAGCCGGGCTTGGTGGAGATCGCGGTCGACTTCCGCGAGGGCCTGTCCCAGCAGCACGGTTTCTTCCACGCCGGCGTTACCTCGACCCTGATGGACTCTGCCGGCGGCTACGCGGCCTTCAGCCTCTTTCCGGCGGGGTCCTCCATCCTGACCGTCGAGTTCAAGATCAACATGCTGGCCCCGGCGCAGGGTGCTCGGCTATTCGCGCGTGGCCGGGTCTACAAGCCCGGCCGCACCTTGACGATCTGCGACGTCGAAGGGCTGGTGTTCGGCGACAGGGGCGAGCGCGTCTGTGCCAAGATGCAACAGACCCTCATGCGGATCGACGGCCGCGCGGACATGCCCGCCGCCGGCTGAGACCTCGATCGTAGTCGTCAGACTCATTTCGCTTTGGAGACTCCGCTTCATGATCCCCAACCAGCTTCCCAGCCTCGACTTCGACCTCGGCGAGACGGCCGACCTTCTGCGCGACAGCGTCATGAGCTTCGCGCAGGAGAAGATCGCGCCCCTGGCGGCGGAGATCGACAGGACCGACCAGTTCCCGCGCCACCTCTGGCCGCAGATGGGCGAGCTGGGCCTGCACGGAATCACGGTCGAGGAGGAGGAGGGCGGCGCCGGTCTGGGCTACCTGGAGCATGTCGTCGCGATGGAGGAGGTCAGCCGCGCCAGCGCCTCCGTCGGCCTGTCCTACGGCGCCCATTCCAATCTCTGCGTCAACCAGATCCGCCGCAACGGATCGGCCGAGCAGAAGCGCCGCTACCTGCCGAAGCTGATTTCCGGTGAGCATGTCGGATCCCTGGCCATGAGCGAGACTGGCGCCGGCTCCGACGTGGTTGCCTTGCGCACCCGCGCGGAGAAGAAGGGCGACCGCTACCTCCTCAACGGCTCGAAGATGTGGATCACCAATGCCAGCGAAGCCGAAACCCTCGTGATCTACGCCAAGACCGATCCCGACGCCGGGCCGCGCGGCATCACCGCCTTCATCGTGGAGAAGGACTTCAAGGGCTTTTCCATCGCCCAGAAGCTGGACAAGCTCGGCATGCGCGGCTCGCCCACCTGCGAGCTGGTCTTCGAGGATTGCGAGGTCCCGGAGGAGAACGTGCTCGGTTCCGTCGGCAAGGGCGTCAACGTTCTCATGAGCGGCCTCGACTACGAGCGTGCGGTGCTGGCCGCCGGGCCGCTCGGCATCATGCAAGCCTGCATGGATGTGGTGCTGCCCTACGTGCACGAGCGCAAGCAGTTCGGCCAGCCCATCGGCGAGTTCCAGCTCATGCAGGGCAAGCTGGCCGACCTCTACACCACCATGAACGTCTGCAAGAGCTACGTCTACGCGGTGGCCAAGGCCTGCGACGCCGGAAAGACCACCCGCATGGACGCGGCCGGCGCCATCCTCTACGCCGGCGAGAAGGCGACCTGGATGGCGCTGGAGGCGATCCAGGTGCTGGGCGGCAACGGCTACATCAACGAGTACCCGACCGGCCGCCTGCTGCGCGACGCCAAACTCTACGAGATCGGCGCCGGCACCAGCGAGATCCGCCGCTGGCTGATCGGCCGCGAACTCTTCGAGCAGACGGCCTGACGGCGCGATCTTCCCTCAGGCCGAGCCTGTCGAACCAGGTGGCTTGCACGCGGTGCAGAATCGCAGCCATGGCGGGAACAGCCGGGAACGGGCGAAAGGCCGCGATCAGGCCTCCGAACGGTCGAACTCCCGCAAAGCCGCGCTTGACAAGACAGCTCGAAGACTTCCAGGTAACCTGCGGTGGGTGGCCCTTAAGGGCGCCTTAACCCGCCTCTGCGCCTAATGGCCGTGAAAGATCGTATTTTAGACTGGAGGATGTGCCGTGCTGGCCGCCTATCTTGATTCTCTCCAGGTTGTCGAGCGTCTGCACCGTCAGTTGCTCGAAGTCATCAAGTCCGAGCTGGACCAGCGCGGAATCCGGGACGTCAATAACGTCCAAGCGCTGATTCTCTTCAATATCGGCGATGAGGAAGTGACGGTCGGCGAGCTGACGCTGCGCGGTTACTACCTGGGCAGCAACGTGTCCTACAACGTCAAGAAGCTGGTCGAAAACGGCTATCTGATTCAGGAGCGTTCGCTGCACGACCGCCGCTCCTTCAACGTGCGTGCATCGGACGAAGGCCGTAACATTTGTAAGATGTTGGCCGACTTTTTTGCACGCCATGCGGGTGATATGGGCGAGAGCGGTCTTGTCGAGTCCGAACTGGAGGAGTCGACCAAGACCCTGGAGCGCCTGTTGCGCTTCCTCAGCGCTCCGCAGCGTCTGAGCCGCCTAAGCCCGGCCGCTTAGCAGCCTCAAACGCCGAGGGCCTATCCGAAAAGGCGAAGCAGCAGCGGCACGAGCATCGCCGTTGCAAGGCCGTTGAGGCCCATCGCCAGGGAGGAGAAGGCGCCGGCAACCTCGTTGATCTGCAGCGCGCGGGCAGTGCCGATGCCATGGGCCGAGAGTCCGATGGCGAAACCGCGTGCGCGCCAGTCCTTGATGCGCAGCAGGTTCAGCGTTCCGGTCGCCAGGACCGCGCCCAGGATCCCCGTCAGAATCACCAACACCGCCGTCAGCGAAGGTAGACCGCCGATGGCCTCCGAGACGCCCATGGCGATCGGCGTGGTGACGGACTTCGGCGCTAGGCTGAGCAAGGTCTCGCGAGTCGCACCCAGCAGCCAGCCGATGCCGATGGCGCTGCCGACCGCCGTGGCGGCACCGCCGATCAAGGCGACCAGCAGCGGAATGAGCGTACGCCGCAGGGCCCGGACATTGCGGTAGAGCGGTACCGCCAGCGCCACCGTCGCCGGCCCCAGAAGAAAGTGCACGAACTGGGCGCCGTCGAAGTAGGTGCTGTAGCTTGTGCCGGTGAGCACCAGCAATCCGACCAGCAGCAGCACCGCGATCAGCACCGGGTTGGCCCAGGGACTGAGGCCGGCCCGGCGATAGATCCAATCGCCCAGCAGGTAGGCCGCCAGGGTCAGCGTCAGGAACAGCAGCGGCGAGGTCGCGAGATAGACCCAGACCTCGTAGAGTTCGCTCGCGACCGGATCGAGCGCCGCTTGCGTTTCCAGCTCGCTCATTCTTTCCGCTCCTCCTGCCGCGCTTCGGCGCCGGTGATCCGCGCCGTCAGCGAGAGCAGCAGCGCCGTGACGGCGACGGTGAGGACCGCGCTGCCGATCAGGGCGCCCAGGATGGGCAGCCACTCCGCACGGACCAGATCGAGATGCAGCATCACGCCCACACCGGCCGGCACGAAGAGCAGGGCCAGGTTGTTCAGCAGTCCGTTGGCGACCTGGCCGAGTTCTTCGGGCGGTTCGCCGCCCCGGATCAGAAGACCGAGGAAGAGCAGAGCCATGCCGACCACCGGTCCGGGGACGGGCAGGTCGACCAGCCGGACGGCCGCTTCCCCGATCAGTTGGCATAGCAGGAGCAGGGTGATGAAGAAGAGCATGGCCGATCCTCCTTTCAGGAACAGATCGAGTCTCGCCGGTTCGTCGAGTCGGGCCTTACTCCAAAAGGCCTGCCAAATCGTCGAGCGAGGCGCGTAGGGCCGTGCGGCCTGCGGCGATGGCCTCCTCGGCGCGATTGAACTCCAGCAGCGCCATGTTCTGCAGCGCCGGCTCGATGAGCAGGTCGGGTGGATCGGCCGCCAGACGGCTGCGGGTCACGTAGTCCTGCAGGATGTGGATCGAGCCGAAGACGACATCGAGGTAGCGCGGAATGTCGGCCTGCAGAGCAGAATCGGGCGTGTGAGCGAGGAGGGCGCGCAGGCCGGAGTCCAGGGGCAGGTTGCGCAGGAGCGTCTTCACCCCAGGCAGCGGGAAGCGCGGCCGGCCGGGGCTGCGCCGCTGCTGCCGGCGCTGTTGACGGCGGTTGGCCATTCCCGAGGTGAGGTTGACCGCGATCACCCGTTCGGCCCCCAGCGCGCGCGCCAGGGTGACCGGGACCGGATCGACGATGCCGCCGTCGACCAGCCACTGGCTGTCGCGCTTGACCGGTGCGAAGAGCCCCGGCATGGCGAGCGAGGCCAGTACGCCCTCGGCGAGAGGCCCCTCTTGGAGCGCGATCTCAAGGCCGGTCGCGAGGTCGGTTGCGACGCAGGCGAAGCGCGGTGAGAGGCTCTCGATCGCCTCGTTGTGGTGTGGCTTCAGCAGCCGCCGCATCAGCCGGCCGCCCCCCAGCAAGCCGCCGTTGGCGATCCGCAGGTCGAGCGTGCGCAGGGCGTCGAGGCGATTGAAGGTGAGCGCCCAGTCGGTCAGCCGGTCCAGACCCCCGCTGACATAGGCCCCGCCGACCAGCGCGCCGATGGAGGAGCCGACCACGATGTCGGGGTGGATGCCGGCCGTCTGCAGTTCCTGCAGGATGCCGATGTGGGCCCAGCCGCGCGCCGAACCGCTGCCCAGCACCAGACCCAATCTCGGTCGGGTGCCCGTCCTTGCGGCCTCAGCCTTCGCGATTCCCGTCTTTGCGGAGTCGCGGGCCGCAGCGCTTGTCCGGCTCGGGCTCACCCGATTCGCGTCTCCGCCAGCCGGTCCTCGTCCAGATCGATGCCGAGACCAGGCGCCTCGCCGAGCAGCAGTTGACCGTCGTCGTTGGCGACCACTGCCTCGGTCAGGCCGAAATCCCGCCGTTCCGGCGTCCAGGCCGGCGGATCGAAGGGGTACTCCAGGAAGCGGCAACCGCCGACTCCGGCGGCCAGGTGCGCGTTGGCCAGCAGGCCGATGCCGTGCCCCCAGGTGTGAGGCGTGAACTCCAGGCCGGCATCGAACGCGCTCTGCGCGACGCGGCGAAGACCGCTGATCCCGCCCGTGCAGACCACATCGGTCTGGATCACGTCGAGGCAGCGGCGGGCGACGATTTCCCGCAGCTCGTGCAACTCCCGGGTCATTTCGCCGCCGGCGATACGCAGGTCGACGGAGTCGCGCAGTCTGGCCATGCCGTCGTAGTCGCCGCGATGCAGGGGTTCCTCCATCCAGTAGATGTCCAGGTCTTCCAGACACTCCGCGACCAGCAGGGCGTCCTTGAAGGTCCAGGGCAGGGACGTGTCCCAGGGCATGCGCCAAGCCTGGTTGCAGTCGACCATCAGTTCCAGATCGTGACCGACCGCCTCGCGAAGCTGCTCGAGCACGGCGACGTCCTGGCGCCAGTGCGGTCGCTGGAAACGGACCTTCAGGGCCGAGAACCCCTCTTCGCGCAGGGCCTGCGCCAGGTCCACCAGCTCCGCGCCGTCGCGCAGCGAACCGGAGGAGGCGTAGAGAGGCACCCGGTCGGAGGCACCGCCGAGCAGCCGCCAGATCGGTTCGCCCAGGATCTTGCCGAAGAGGTCCCAGAGGGCGATGTCCAGCGGCCAGCAGCGCCCGTAATGGAATGAAAGGTTCTCGATAACCCGGAAGTGCCGGTCGAGTTCGCGCGGGTCCTGTCCGACGAAGAGATTTTCGTGGCCGGCGAAGCCGGGCATGGCGTCGCCCGCACCGATCCCGACAAGGCCCACGTCCGTTTCCACGCGAACGAGCTGCAGATCGAAGTGTCGGCGGGGTCGGGTATCCCAGGAGGCTTGGAACGGAGGGTCGAGCGGAAGACGATGAACGCTTTGAACGATGCGTGTGATTTCCATGGTTGAGACTGTCGATCTCTCCGGCTGAAGTGAAAAGGCGCGACGAGCCTGCGGATCGTCAGGCAGGCCGTCAACGAAAAGGCAGCTTGGTCCCCGAGAAACCTCGACGACATGTCGATTTTGCAAGTATAGCGTCTCGGTCCTGCAGGGTGGTTTTGCAAGAGACCAAAGCGTGGTGATGAGGCGATGGCGGCAGTGGAATGGCGGTAGTGGAGTGGCAGCGCGGGCCGCGCGCGATCAGTGGGCAGGGCGCGCTCGACCGTCTGGGCGTCGAGGCCGGGAGGCTGACGGGGCGGTCGACCGCGGTTCTGCTGGTTGCGGATCCTGGCGTACCCGCCCTGGCGGATCGGGTGGAGGCGCAGCTCTCCAGCGCGGGTCTCGCGGTGGCGCGCCATGCCGAGGTGGCTGGCGATCCGAAAGCCGAGCAGGTCGAGGCGGCGGCGTCCCTGGCACGCGAGAGCAAGGCACGGCTGATCATTGGCCTGGGCGGCGGTTCCGCCTTGGATGTCGCCAAGCTGGCGGCGGCGGCGGCGGGCGGATCGGCGCCCGTCCAGGACTATGCCCTGGCGGCGCGGCCTTTTCCTGCCGGGGCCTTGCCGGTGATCGCGATTCCCACCACCGCGGGCACCGGCTCGGAAGCGACGCGAGTCGCGATCTTCTCGCGCGGCGACGGCGCCAAGCTCTGGGCCTGGGGCGACGAACTGCTTCCCAAGGTGGCGCTCCTCGACCCCGAGGCGACGGTCGGTTTGCCGCCGCATCTGACAGCGGCGACCGGGGTCGATGCGCTGGTTCACGCCATCGAGGCCGCGACCAATCGTAACGCCGACAGCTTCTCTCGGGCGCCGGCACTGGAGGCGGTCCGGCTCGTTGCGGGCAACCTGGGCAGAGCCGTCACCCGGGGCGACGATCTGAAGGCACGCGGACAGGTGCAGCTTGCCGCCTTTCTGGCGGGCCAGGCGATCGACACGGCGGGCACAGGGGTCGCCCATGCGCTGGGGCATGCGCTCGGGACGCTCGGACGGGTCCATCATGGCCGCGCCGTGGGCCTGTCGCTTGCCGTGGCTCTGGCTTCGAATGCTGCGGCGGCGCCCGTCAAGCATGCGGCCGTCGCGCGGTCCTTCGGATTGGACGGCGCCGATGCCGTGGCTGTCGCCGGGCTTGAAGGCGCCTACGTGACACTGCTCGAAGAGGTCGGTTTGGACCGCGATCTAAGCGCGCTCAACCTGGATCCCGCCGCCTTGGCGGCAGAAGCGCAGACGCGCGAAAACGCCCCCATGCTGGCCAGTAACTGCCGCGCTTATGGCGGCGATGAACTTTTGGATCTCTGCCGCCGGCTGATCGCGGCGTGACGTCTCAGTATCGCGGCGTGACGTCTCAGTAGAGCCGGTCCTTATAGGACTCCTGGATCCCCGCCTCGGTCTTTTCGGCGTCCAAGCCGGCGATCTGATCCGCGATCATGCGGCCCAGGCTTGGAAAGCTCTTGCGGTCGATCTGCCTGTCCGGATCCCACAGCTTGGAGCGGATGAAGGCCTTGGCGCAGTGCAGGTAGGCCTCCTCCACTTCGATCAGCAAGGCGGAGGGCGGCAGGCGTCCCTCCACCGCCAGGGGCTCCAGCAACGCGGGGTCGGTGACGATCTGGGCACGACCGTTGACCCGCAGCGTCTCGTTCATGCCGGGCACCATGAAAAGCAGGCCAACCTTCGGATTGGCGAGAACGTTCGAAAGGCTGTCGATCAGCTTGTTGCCCGGCCGGTCCGGCAGCAGCAGGCGGGTCTCGTCCAGCACCCGGACGAAGCCCGGCGGATCGCCGCGCGGGCTGACGTCCTGATTACCCTCGGCGTCCGAGGTGCCGAGGACGACGAAAGGCGAGGCGGCGATGAACGCCCGGCAGTGCTCGTCGAGCCGGGCGAGCCGCTTCAGCTCCGTCGTCGCCTTGGCCGCCCCGTAGCGGTCGCGCAGCGCTTCCAGGCTGCCGATCGCGTCGGTCATCCGAAGGCTTGCAGGCCGGTCTGCGCGCGACCCAGGATCAGCGCGTGGACGTCATGGGTGCCTTCGTAGGTGTTGACCGCCTCCAGGTTCATGACGTGTCGGATGACGTGGTACTCGTCGGACACGCCGTTGCCGCCATGCATGTCGCGGCTGGTGCGCGCGATATCCAGCGCCTTGCCGCAGGAGTTCCGCTTCACGAGGCTGATCGCCTCCGGCATCAGCTTGCCTTCGTCCATCAGCCGGCCGACCCGCAGGGATGACTGGAGGCCGAGCGCGATTTCCGTCTGCATGTCGGCCAGCTTCTTCTGGACGAGCTGGGTGGCGGCCAGCGGCTTGCCGAACATCTGGCGCTCTAGCGTATAGCCGCGCGCCGCGTGCCAGCAGAACTCGGCGGCGCCCATCGCGCCCCAGGCGATTCCATAGCGCGCGCGGTTGAGGCACTCGAAGGGACCGCGCAAGCCGCTGGCGTTGGGCAGCAGGTTCTCGTCCGGCACGAAGACGTCGTCCATGACGATCTCACCGGTGATCGAGGCCCGCAGCGAGAACTTGCCCTCGATCTTCGGCGCCGACAGACCTTCCATGCCCTTTTCCAGCACGAAACCCTTGATCTTGCCGTCGTGCGCCGTCGACTTCGCCCAGACCACGAAGACGTCGGCGATCGGGGAGTTGGTGATCCACATCTTGGCGCCCTTGAGACGATAACCGCCGTCGATCTTAGTGGCCGTTGTGCGCATCGAGGCCGGATCGGACCCGGCGTCCGGTTCCGTCAGGCCGAAGCAGCCGACCCATTCGCCCGTCGCCAGCTTAGGCAGATACTTCTTGCGCTGAGCCTCGTCACCCCAGGCGTAGATCGGATGCATGACCAGCGAAGACTGCACGGACATGGCCGAGCGGTAGCCGCTGTCTACCCGCTCGACCTCGCGGGCGATCAGGCCGTAGGACACGTAGTTGGCGCCAGCGCAGCCGTACTCTTCGGGCAGTGTCGAGCCGAGGAAACCCAGTTCGCCCAGTTCGGTCATGATCTCGCGGTCGAAGCGCTCGTGACGGTTGGCCTCCAAGACGCGCGGCATCAGCCGCTCCTGGCAGTACTGATAGGCCGCGTCGCGGACCATCCGCTCGTCTTCGCTGAGCTGTTCGTCCAACAGAAAAGGGTCTTCCCATTGGAAGCGGGCGGCCGGAGCCTGGGGTGCGGGCTCGAGCTTGGCGGCGGGTTCTGCGGGGCTCACTAGGGTCGTTCCTCCGGTAAGACGTAAGCGTCGTGCTACAGGTTCTACTCAGGTTCTCGTTACTCGGCTTCTAGATATATTGCGTCGTCCTGCGGCGGGGTAGGCTAGGGCCGTCATGGCCGCTATGTCACTGGCGGACTTAATGCCGCTGCCTGACTATAGCACCAGATCGTCAGGACTGCCGCGCCGAAGGAGCGCTCGATGACCGAACTCCCGCCCGAGACCGCCGCCGCCTCCAGGCGCGACATCCTGATCGACGAGATCACGGATTGGCTGATGGAGCAGGCGCTCAAGGGCAGCACGCTCGAGAGTCTCTTGAGGGGAACCCTCGACGGCATGATCGCCGCCGGCTTGCCCATAGCACGGGCCAACGTCGGTATGACGACGTTGCATCCCTTGTTCGAGGCCATCAGCTACACTTGGACGGTCGAACGCGGTCTTGTCGAGGAGCGTTTTCCGCATCGCGATGACGGGATCAGTGAGGAGTGGCGGCTCAGCCCTCTAAAATGGCTGATCGAGCGGAAACTGCCCGTACTCAGGCGGCGGCTCGCGGGACCGGAGGCGATGCTCGACTTCCCGTTGCTCGTGGATCTCGCCGAACAAGGATACACCGATTATCTCGGTTGGCTCGCCGTCTTCGAGGAGGACCGCTATGACGGAGCTGTCGGGTCCTTCGCGACCATGCGCCCAGCCGGATTCACCGAACCGCAGATCGCCGCCATCCGGCGTATTCAGGCGCGTTTGGCCGTCGCACTGAAGGTGGTGATGCGCGAACAGCTCACTCACAACGTTCTCTCCGCCTATCTGGGCGCGGCGGCCGCAGACCGGGTGCTCGACGGCCAGATCAAGCGCGGCGACGGCCAGACCGTCCAGGCCGCCATCTGGTACTCCGACCTGCGCGGTTCGACGGAACTGGCCGAGCAACTGGAGGCCGAGACGTTCCTGGAGACTCTGGATACCTACTTCGACGCGACCGCCGGCGCGGTGATCGCCGAGGGTGGCCAGGTTTTGTTGCTGATCGGCGATGCGGTCTTGGCGATCTTTCCGGTCGAAGAGGGCGGCGCGGCCGATGCCTGTCGCCAGGCGCTCGCCGCGACGCAGCGCGCCTACGCAGACATGGCGGATATCAACGCGCGCCGAACGGTCGATGGGGCACCGCCTTTGCGCTTCGGTCTCGGACTCCATGTCGGGGAACTGCTATTCGGCAACATCGGCACGCGAGAGCGGTTGGAGTTCACCGTCGTGGGGCGGGCCGTCAACGTGGCGGCGCGGCTGGAGGAACTGAGCAAGACGCTCGACCGCTCGGTGCTGGCCAGCACCGATTTTGCCAAGCTTTTGCCGTCGGAGGCTTGGGAGGCGCTCGGCGCTCGCGAACTGCGGGGGCTGGCGGATCCGGTGGAAGTAATGACCTTGGCGGTCGAACACCCGCTTGAGCGGATCCAAGAGGCTGAACGGCGCAAAGCGTGACCCTGCCGCGACGCCGAACGGGCCACAGCGGGGCCGGTGGCCTTTTGCTTAACCTTTCCTTGACCTTCACTGACGAAAGTCTGTCGGCATGGCCAAGTCTCGCGACGTTATTATCGAGTTCTTGCCTTGCGGCGCCTACGTGAAGGTTTCGGCAATCGATGTCGCGACCGGCATTGAGGCGTCGATCGTTGGCGACCCTCTGCGGGGCGAAGCCGCGCTCGAGGATCTGGCGATGAAGAAGCTCGACTACGTCATGGACCGCCGGCGCGCAGGGCGCGGGGGCGGCAAGAGCGGTTCGGCGCGCCCTCAGACCCCATCGCGCCGTAAAGGCCTCTACGTCTGAGTTTTCCGCAGGTCCGGCGGGTTGATCCGGGTGAATGATCCTGGACAGGACGGGTCGGCTCGTCTAGCACATGCGATCTTTTTGTTACGCTACGGTTGAATGGCGTCGCATGACCTGTCTGGAATTTCGGTGATCAGAGTCGAAAACCTCGTCAAGCGCTTCGGCGGCTTGATGGCTGTGGACGACTGTACGCTGGACGTGCCCGCCGGCTCGATCACGGCGGTGATCGGCCCCAACGGCGCCGGCAAGACGACGCTCTTCTCGATCATCGCCGGTTTTCTGAAGCCCAACTCCGGGCGTGTCCTGATGGACGAGCACGACATTACGGGATTGAGTCCACCTGCTTTGTTTCATAGGGGGTTGGTACGGACTTTTCAGATTCCACATGAATTGCCCCGAATGACGGCGCTGGAAAACCTGATGCTTGTCCCGGGGGATCAGAGCGGAGAGCAGGTTTGGGCGGCCTGGTTGCGGCCGGGACGTGTCCGCCGTGAGGAGCGTGCGGTTCGCGAGCGGGCCGAGGAGGTCTTGCAGTTCCTCAATCTCTACGAACTGCGCCACGAACTGGCCGGCCGGTTGTCCGGGGGACAGAAGAAGCTGCTGGAACTCGGCCGCACGATGATGACCGAGCCGCGCGTCGTGCTGCTCGACGAGCCGGCTGCGGGCGTCAACCGGACTCTCTTGGGCAAGCTGACCGAAACGATTCATCGGCTGAACGAAGATCGCGGCTACACCTTCGTCGTGATCGAGCATGACATGGACATGATCGCGGAACTCTGCAGCCCGGTGATCGTGATGGCCCAGGGGCGGGTGCTCGCCAAAGGCAGCATGGAAGAGATCCGGAGCAACCGCGCCGTTCTCGAGGCCTACCTCGGCGTGACGGAGGCCTGAGGCGGATGCTCGAAGCCAAGGGGATGACCGGAGGATACGGCGGCGCCGACATTCTGCACGACGTCGAGGTCGTCGTGGCGCCGGCTGAGATCGTGGTGATCATCGGACCGAACGGAGCCGGCAAGTCGACCGCCATGAAGGCGATCTTCGGGCTGGTTCACCTGCGCGAGGGAGCGGTGCGGTTCGATGGCCGGGACATCACCAACCTGGCGCCCAACAAGATCGTCTCCCAGGGGATTGGCTTCGTGCCGCAGACGGAGAACGTCTTTCCGAGTCTGACGGTGTCGGAAAACCTGGACATGGGCGCCTTCGTGCGGCGCGACGACTTCGAGGCGCAACGGCAAAAGGTCTACGAGCTCTTCCCGATCTTGCGGGACCGGCGGCGACAGCCGGCCGGGCAGCTCTCGGGCGGGCAACGCCAGATGGTGGCGATGGGGCGTGCCCTGATGCTGGAGCCGCGGCTGCTGCTGCTCGACGAGCCGACCGCTGGTCTGGCGCCGGCCGTTGTCAACGACATGTTCGACGCGATCCGCGACGTGAACCGCGAGCTCGGTGTCTCGATCCTGATGGTCGAGCAGAACGCCAAGCAGGCCCTCAAGATGGCCAATCGCGGTTACGTCCTGGCCGCCGGGCAGAACCGCTACGAAGACACCGCCGCGAACTTGCTGGCGAACCGTGAGGTCGCCGAGATGTTCCTGGGGGGCTGACGGACAGAAATGGCGGAACTCCTTCAGCTCGTCTTCTTCGGCCTGGTGCTCGGCAGCATTCTGACGCTGGGCGCGATCGGCCTGTCGCTGACCTACGGCATTCTGAAGTTTGCGCACTTCGCGCACGGCGACTTCATGACGCTCGGCGCCTACTTTGCCTTGAGTTTGGTAGCGACGGCACAGTTGCCGATCCTGGTTTCGATCCCCATCGCCGCCCTTGCCACCTTGGTGGTCGCTCTGATCGCCGACCGTTTGATCTATCGACGGCTCAGGCGCACGCGGCCTGTGATTCTGTTGATCGCCAGCGTGGGTGTCGCGCTGATTCTGCGCTCGGCGGTACAGATTATCTGGGGTCCCAACGTTCAGGTCTATGCCCAGGGCATCCAGTTGCCCTACGTGATCCCCTTTGGCGACGGGGCTGTCCGGATCAAGCCGGACCACCTGATCATCATGGGCGGCGCCCTGTGTCTGGTGACGTCGTTGCATTTTTTTCTGCAGCACACTCGGGTCGGCAAGGCGATGCGGGCCATGTCCGACAATCCGGACCTGGCGCAGATTACCGGCATTGATACCGAGAAGGTCGTGCTCTGGACCTGGGGCATCGGCATCGCCTTGGCCGCGGTCGGCGGCATTTTCGCCGGAATGGATTCGCAACTTCATCCGAATCTCGGCTGGCAATTGCTATTGCCGATCTTCGCGGCGGCGATTCTCGGTGGGATCGGCAGGCCCTACGGCGCGATCGCCGGCGGAATGACGATCGGGTTGGCCCAGGAACTTTCGACTATGGTGATCCCGCCCGAATACAAGCCTGCCGTCTCCTTCGGGATCATGGTTTTGGTGCTGATCGTCAGACCGCGCGGCATTTTCGCCGGCAGCAGCACCTAGGCGCGGAGAGGAACGACGACGTCATGGACCCTCTGCTCAACTACGCGATTTTCTTCATCACCATCGCCGGGATCTACGCGGTCTGGACGCTGGCTCTCAACGTCCAGTGGGGCCTGACGGGACTCTTCAATATCGGCATCGTCGCCTTCGTGGCCGTCGGCGGCTACACCTCCGTTCTGCTCACCATCGAACCCTCGGCCACCTTCGCGGGCGGTCTCGGGCTGCCGCTGCCGGTCGGGTTCCTCGGCGCGATGCTGGTCTCCGCGATCCTTGCGCTTCTGATCGGTTTGATCACGCTCAACTTGCGGGCCGACTATCTGGCGATCGCCACCATCGGCATTGCCGAGATCGTGCGCCTCTTCCTGAAGAACGAGGAGTGGCTGACCAATGGGGTGCGGGGCATCGGCGGCGTGCCGCGGCCCTTCTCCGATCTCGGTCCGGAAGGCATGGCGCTCGCCAACATGGTTCTGGTGCTCTTGTGCGTCCTGGTCATCTTTCTCTTGGTCGAACGCGCCCGCCGCGCGCCCTGGGGTCGGGTGCTGCGCGCCATTCGCGAGAACGAACTGACCGTCCTGGCGTCGGGCAAGACGGTGAAGTCCTTCCGCCTTCAGTCCTTCGTCCTCGGTGCGGCCCTGATGGGGCTCGGCGGCGCGCTCTACTCTCACTTCGTCGGTTTCATCAGCCCGGAAGCCTTCGTGCCGCTACAGACGACCTTTCTGGTCTGGGTGATGTTGATCGCCGGCGGGTCCGGCAACAGCAAGGGCGCGGTGCTGGGCGCCTTCGTCATCTGGGGCATCTGGTCGGGCAGCCAGATCGTGACCGGGTGGTTGCCGCCGGAGCTGGCCACGCAGGCCGGTGCGCTGCGCATGGGGCTGATCGGGTTATTGCTGGTCCTGGTCCTGCTGTTCCGCCACGAAGGCCTGCTCAGCGAGGAAGACCAGCGCCGCGCCGACATCGCCCGCGAGGCGCGTCAGGACCGCCGCTAGTTTAGGCCGCTAGACGAGCAGGTGAGGCGGCAGGTTCAGCCGCTTGGCCAGTTCCTCGACGGCGCGCCGCTCGCTCTCGACATAAGCGCCGTCCGCCTCGCAGACCGCGCGGCTGATGCGGAGCAACAGATGCCCGCACTGCGGATCCTCGGCGAACTTCTCCACCGCCGCGAAGACCTCGGCACGGCCTTCGTCGCCGCCTTCGTCGCGGTCCTTTTCAAGAGCGGCCACGTAGTCGTTGAAGAGGTCGACCGCGGTATGGACGTCGTAGAGCTTCAGCAGTTCCAGGCTTCCCAGCAGTTCGTCGACCCGGACGCGCTCGGAGAAGGAAACCTCGCCGTCGGCGGTCGCCACCAGAGCCGAAGCCGCCATGGCCGCCTGCAAAAACGGGCGGTTTCGCAGACGTTCGGCTTGAGTCTGAAAGAGCTCGCGGAGGTCGGCCAGGAATGCCATGCCCGGTCTACTCCGCCGCCTGCCGGTTGCCGGACCGTCCAAGATCCGGCGCCGGGCCGCCCAGCCAGGCCTCCAGATCGCTCAGCGCGCGTCGGGCCATGGCCGGCTTTCGTTCGCGTTTCTTGAGCTTCTTGCCGTCCGCTCCGGCCGGGAGCGGTGGCAAGAGCCCGAAATTGATGTTCATCGGCTGAAAGGTCTCGGCGTCCGCACCGCCCGTGATATGACCGAGCAAGGCACCGAGTGCCGTGGTCGGTGGCGGCGGGGTCTGCACCTCGCCAAGGTGTTCCGCCGCCGCGAAGCGACCGGCCAGAATGCCGACGGCGGCGGACTCGACATAGCCTTCTACCCCGGTGATCTGGCCGGCGAAGCGCAAGCGGGGCTGCAGCTTCAGGCGCAGTTCGCCGTCGAGCAGACGCGGTGCGTTGATGAAGGTGTTGCGGTGCAGCCCGCCCAAGCGCGCGAAACCCGCCGTCTCCAGTCCCGGAATCATGCGGAAAACGGCGCTCTGCTCGCCATACTTCAGCTTGGTCTGGAAGCCGACCAGGTTGTAGAGCGTCCCGAGCGCGTTATCCTGGCGCAGCTGTAGGACGGCGTAGGGCTGCCGCCCGGTTCGTGGATCGGTCAGGCCCACTGGCTTCATGGGGCCGTAGCGAAGGGTGTCGATGCCGCGCGAAGCCATGACCTCGATCGGAAGGCAGCCCTCGAAGTAGGGCGTATTCTTCTCCCAGTCCTTGAAGTCCGTGGTTTCTCCCGCAAGCAGAGCCGCTACGAAGGCCTCGTACTCCTCCTTGGTGAAAGGGCAGCTGACGTAGTCCTTGCCCGAGCCGCCGGGGCCCGGCTTGTCGTAGCGGGACTGCATCCAGGCCTTCGAAAAGTCGATGGTCTCGCGGTAGACGATCGGGGCGATGGCGTCGAAGAAGGCGAGTTGGGCTTCTCCGGTCAAGCTGCCGATCGCTTCGGCCAGGGCCGGCGATGTAAGGGGACCCGTCGCCAGGATGACCGAGTCCCAGTCGGCCGGCGGCAGGCCTTCGACCTCGCCGCGTTCGATGGCGATCAGCGGCTCGGTCTCCAACGCGGCGGTTACAGCGGCCGAGAAGCCGTCGCGGTCGACGGCCAATGCGCCGCCCGCGGGCAGCTTGTGGGCATCGCCGCAGCGCAGGATCAGAGATTCGCAGCGCCGCATCTCTTCGTGCAGCAGACCGACGGCATTGTTGAGCGCGTCGTCCGAGCGGAAGGAGTTCGAACAGACCAGTTCGGCCAATCCGTCGGTCTGATGCGCTTCGGTCCCGCGTGTCGGGCGCATTTCGTGCAGCACGACCTGTACGCCGCGCCTGGCGATCTGCCAGGCGGCCTCCGACCCTGCGAGACCGCCGCCCACGACGTGAATAGCTTTTTGTGTGGCCGTCATGGTCCGACAGATAGCCCGAGGCAGCCTGCCGGTGCAACCAAAGGACTAGAAAGCGATTTACGACCTCATGGACTCGCTATCCGATCGAGACTATCACGATCTCGTCCGCAAGTTGCCTACGACCGGTGCGTTACGTAGGGCATGGTGCGAACAAGCGCGCGACATCGTTTACGCTATGCTGTTCGGCGGCCTGCGCCTGAGGCAATGTCGCGCGCCCAAAGACTGCGGAAGGTCGGTACCTCGATGCGTTTTATGGTCTTGCTCGCCGCTGCCGTTGGCACCGCCGCGCTTTTACCGGTCGCGCCCGCGCTGGCTGACGATCTGCCGGAATGCGACGTCATCGCGAGCCTTCAGGTCGAAAACGACCGGATCGCCGGAACCGACCGCAACTACACGCACGGAACGCGGCTGTCGCTGCTGTCGCCCGAGGTCAACGGCGGTTGTGGGGGCGAGGATTGGCGGCGCCCCGAGCAAACGCTGCAGAGCTGGGCTTCGTCGGTTCCGTTTCCCGATCCTTATCCGAACCGGCGCTGGAAGCTGGCGCTCGGTCAGAGCATCTTCACACCGGAAGACACAGGGGCGGAGAATCCGATCGATGACGACCGCCCCTATGCGGCCTGGCTGTACTTCGGATTCGGCGTGGTCGCCTATGACGAGGCCTACAGGAACTATGAAGCCGTAAACCTCGATCTTGGTGTGGTCGGGCCTCTGGCACAAGGCGAGTTCGTTCAGAACACCTTCCATAATTTCATCGGCGTCCCGGAGGCCGACGGCTGGGACAACCAGCTCGAGAACGAACCCGGCTTCGTGCTCTCCTACGAGCGCAAGTGGCGGTTCCGGGCGCCGGGCCGGTTCCTGGGCATGCAGGCCGACGTCCTGCCTCACGCCGGCGCCTCGGTGGGCAACGTCATGACTCATGCCGGCGTGGGCGCCACCTTCCGGATCGGGGGAGGCCTGCCCGACCGGGACTTCGGACCGCCCCGGATCCGGCCTTCCGTTCCCGGTTCCGAGTTCTTCACGCGTGAGAAGAAGCTCGGCTGGTATCTCTTCGGCGGCGGCGAGGCACGGGCGGTCGCGCGCAACATCTTCCTGGACGGCAACACCTTCCGCGACAGCCAGTCGGTGGAAAAGAACAACGTCGTCTTCGATCTGCAGGGCGGCGCCGCCCTGTCCTATGACCGCGCGCGGCTGGTCTTCACCACCGTGCTGCGCTCGCCAGAACAGGAAGAGGACGATCAGTACGACCTCTTCGGCGCCCTGACCCTTGGAGTACGCTTCTAGATCAGATAGTGATCAGTCGGACCCAATAAGTGGGTCCGGCGATTACGTTAAATCTAGTCTAGATTCAGGGCGTTACAGTCTGTTTCTTGTGATCGGCGGAACCGCGAAGCGATTCCATACGATCACAACAGGCTCTAGTCTTCGAAGGTAGGCACGAAGGCCTCGCGCGGCTTTTGGATTCCCTTGAGCTGCGTCTTGCCGAGCGAGCGGGCCTTGCCGCCCCAGGCCCGCAGGAATTCGTCGGAGACGACCAGCGGCGGTGTCTGACCTTTCGTGAGCGGCTCAAGGCGGGTCGCCAGGTTTACCGCCGGCCCGATCACCGTGAAGTCGAGCCGGTCGCGCGCGCCGACGTTGCCGTACATCACATCGCCCAGATGCAGGGCGATACCGCAGTGCACGTTCCCTTGGTCTTCCAGAGTCTGCAGAGCTTGCCGGGCGGCCTTCAAGGCCATCACCGCCATCTCGCGATCTCCGGCGCCGCGCTCCTCAATGGGAAAGATCGCCAGCACGCCGTCGCCGATGAACTTCAGGATCTCACCGCCATGCCCCGTGACCGAGGCGCAGATCGCGTCGAAATAGCGGTTGAGAACGTCCAGCACCTCATCGAGGGGATGCGTCTCCGACAGGCCGGTAAAATCGCGCAAGTCGGAGTACCAGACGACGGCGTGGATCATGGCGCCGTCGCCACGCCGGATCGAGCCTTCCAGAACGTTTTCGCCAGCGATCGGGCCGATGTAGGTTTCCAACAGCATCTGCGCGGTGCGTTGGGTTTCCTGAAGCTCGAGGGCGAGACTGAAGGTGGGCAGCACGAGATCGAGCGCGGCGATGTCGGCGTCCGTGAAACCGCCGATCCGGCTGGTGGTGAAACTGATCGCCATGTTCTGGCCGCGCGAGAAGAAGATCGGCCGGATGGTGTAGTCGGTGAAGCCCTGAGCCTTGAGGTCGTGGAGGATCGGGAAGTCGAGGTCGTCGTCGGCCACCTCCAGCCGCCGCCGCAAGGCCGGGCCACCGTCATAGATCGGCTTGATCGGGCTGCGCAGATACATCTCGGTGTTCTGGACGCCATGCGCGCGGTCCACCTGCACCGTCCCGCCGGTTTCGGAGGTCCAGACCAGGGTGCGGGCCGAGAACAGCGGATGCAGCTGAAGAATATGCAGGCTGGCGCGGTCGATCGGCAGACCGCCTTCGCGGAGCCGCTGGCAGGTCCCGGCCAGCAGGAAGCTGGCGCGCCGTACCTCCTGCATGGCCCGTGTGGTCAGCCACTCGAGGGTTTCCCGCAGATCCGGGCGCGGAGCCGTCATGGATAGGTTGTCAGGCATTGTCATTCGTCTTTCCGGGCCAGATCGCGGTGGCCTGCGGTGCTACGGTCCGGCTGTCACGTCTAGGCGCGCTTGCGGCCGCCGGAGCGTGCGGGCTTCGGCAGGTAGGGTGCGAGGAAGGCGCCGGTATAGCTGCCGTCGCTGCGGGCCACCTCTTCGGGCGTTCCCTGGGCCACGATCCGGCCTCCGCCGTCGCCGCCCTCGGGCCCGAGATCGAGAATCCAGTCGGCGACCTTGATGACCTCCAGATTGTGTTCGATCACAACGACGGTGTTCCCGGCCTCTACCAGAGCCTGCAGCACTTCCAGCAGCCGCCGCACATCCTCGAAGTGCAAGCCGGTCGTCGGTTCGTCCAGAATGTAGATGGTCTTGCCGGTCGAACGTTTCGAGAGCTCCTTGGCCAGTTTGACGCGTTGCGCCTCGCCGCCCGACAGGGTGGTGGCGGGCTGCCCGAGCTTCACGTAGTCGAGGCCGACCCGCTGCAGCGTCTCCATCTTGTTGCGGATCACCGGAACGGCTTTGAAGAAGTCTTGTGCTTCCTCAATCGTCATATCAAGAACGTCGGCGATAGACTTGCCACGGAACGTAACTTCCAGAGTTTCCCGGTTGTAGCGCTTCCCCTTGCAGACGTCGCAGGTGACATAGACATCGGGCAGGAAGTGCATCTCGATCTTGATGACGCCGTCGCCCTGGCAGGCCTCGCAGCGCCCGCCCTTGACGTTGAAGGAGAAGCGTCCGGGGGCGTAGCCGCGGGCGTTGGCCTCCGGCAGGCCGGCGAACCAGTCGCGGATCGGCGTGAAGGCGCCGGTATAGGTCGCCGGGTTCGAGCGTGGGGTGCGGCCGATCGGCGACTGGTCGATGTCGATGATCTTGTCGAGGAACTCCAGCCCCTCGACCGCCTCGTGCGGTGCCGGCACCTCGCGCGCGCCGTTCAGCTTGCGGGCCAGCGCCTTGTAGAGGGTTTCGATCGTCAGGGTCGATTTGCCGGAGCCGGAAACGCCCGTGACGCAGGTTAGCGTTCCGAGCGGGATCTCGGCGCTGATGCCTTGTAGATTGTGGCCGGTCGCGCCGATCACCTTGATCCTCTGCCCCCTGTGTCCCTTACGCCGCAGTTCGGGTATCGGGATCTGTCGCAGACCTGTCAGATATTGGCCGGTCAGGCTCTCCGGAGATTGCTCGATTTTCGCCGGCACGCCTTCGGCCACCACCTGGCCGCCGTGCTGGCCGGCGCCGGGGCCCATGTCGACCACCCAGTCGGCGGTCCGGATCGCGTCCTCGTCGTGTTCGACGACGATCACGGTGTTGCCGAGGTCGCGCAGCCGCCGCAAGGTCTCCAGCAGCCGGGCGTTGTCGCGCTGATGCAGTCCGATCGAGGGTTCGTCCAGGACGTAGAGCACGCCGGTCAGGCCCGAGCCGATCTGCGAGGCCAAGCGGATGCGCTGGCTTTCGCCGCCGGACAGAGTGGCCGAGGCGCGGCCGAGTGTCAGGTAGGTCAGTCCGACGTCGTTCAGGAAGCCGAGCCGCTCGTTGATCTCCTTCAGGATGCGGCGGGCGATTTCGCGGTGCTGCGGGCGCAGCCGCGCTTCCAACTCGGCGAACCAGTCGGCCGCCTCGGCCACGGACTTGGCGGAGACCTGGCCGACATGCAGTCCGTCCACCTTGACCGCCAAGGCCTCCGGCTTCAGCCGGTGCCCATCGCAGGCGCCGCAGGGTTTGGCGGCCTGGTACTTGCCGATCTCGTCGCGCACCCAGTCGCTGTCCGTCTCGCGCCAGCGCCGTTCCAGGTTGGGGATGACGCCCTCGAAAGCCTTCTCGGTCTGGTAGCTGCGCAGACCGTCATCGTACTGCATGGCGACGGCCTCGCCGTCGGTGCCGTAGAGGATCGCGCTGCGCGCCGCTTCCGGGAGGTCTTCCCAGGCATCGCGCAGGGACACGCCGTAGTGCTTCGCCAGGCTCTCGAGCGTCTGTGCGTAGTAGGGCGAGGAGGAGTTGGCCCAGGGCGCGATGGCACCCTTGAGCAGGCTGCGGTTCGGTTCGGGCACCACCAGATCGGGATCGACGTAGGTGGTCTGCCCCAGGCCGTCGCAAGAGGGACAGGCGCCGAAGGGATTGTTGAAGGAGAACAGCCGCGGTTCGATCTCGTCGATGGTGAAGCCGGAGACCGGGCAGGCGAAGCGGGCGGAAAAGGTGCTGCGGGCGCCGCCGTCGGCCTCCTCCGTGAAGGCCAGGCCGTCGGCCAGCGCCAGGGCCGTCTCGAAGGAATCGGCCAGTCGGCTTTCCAGCCCGGACCGCACCACCACCCGGTCCACCACCACCTCGATGTCGTGCTTGCGCTTTTTGTCGAGCTTCGGCGACTCGTCGATTTCATAGAGTTCGCCATCGATCTTGACCCGCTGGAAGCCGCGCTTCTGCAGTTCCGCCAACTCCTTGCGGTACTCTCCTTTTCGGCCGCGCACGACAGGCGCCAGCAGGTAGAGCCGCGTGCCCTCGGACATCTCCATGACCTTGTCGACCATCTGGCTGATGGTCTGGCTTTCGATCGGCAGGCCGGTTGCCGGCGAGTAGGGGATGCCGACTCGGGCATAGAGCAGACGCAGGTAATCGTAGATCTCGGTGACGGTGCCGACGGTCGAGCGCGGATTCTTTGAGGTGGTCTTCTGCTCGATGGAAATGGCCGGCGACAGACCCTCGATGGAGTCCACGTCGGGTTTCTGCATCAGCTCCAGGAACTGCCGCGCGTAGGCCGACAGGCTCTCCACGTAGCGACGCTGGCCCTCGGCGTAGATGGTGTCGAAGGCGAGGGACGACTTGCCGGAGCCGGACAGGCCGGTCAGCACCACGAGGCGGTTGCGCGGCAGGACCACATCGACGTTTTTGAGATTGTGTTCGCGCGCGCCGCGCACCTCGATCACGGGCGCATCGACCGCGGATGCCTTCGCGGCACGCTTTGCCTTTCGCTCGGCCATGGCCTCTCGTCTACTCGCGGTTTTGGGGCAGGGCGAGTCGGACTGTCGGGGACTCGCCAGACGCCAATATGGACGCCGCCGGGGCGTTTGGCGACTCCCCGGCGGTGCCTTTTCCACAAGGCAGCGTTGCTTGCTTGTTTCCCTTGGGCAAGCTGTTCGTTAGGCTCCCGCGCCGGTGGCACGTCGCGTGAGATCAAGAAGGGGTTTCGTTTCATGTCCGGTAGCGTCAACAAGGTCATTCTGGTCGGCAACCTGGGGCGGGATCCCGAGATTCGCTCGATGCAGAATGGCGGCAAGGTCGCCAATCTCTCGGTCGCCACCAGCGAGAACTGGCGCGACCGTCAGACCGGCGAGCGGCGCGAAAAGACCGAATGGCATCGAGTCGTCGTCTTCGACGACAAGCTGATCGACGTCATCGAGCGCTTTTTGAAGAAGGGCGCCAAGCTCTATCTGGAAGGTCAGCTCCAGACCCGCAAATGGACCGACCAAGGCGGTCAGGAGCGCTACTCCACCGAAGTGGTGCTGCAGCGCTATCGCGGTGAGATGACCATGCTCGACGGCCGGAGTGGCGGTGGCGGCGAGGACTTCGCCGGCGGCGGTGGCGGCTACGAGCGCGACTATGGTGCGGCGCCCTCAGGTGGCGGTTCGCCGGGTGGCGGGTCCTCGAGTGGCGGTGGTTACGGCGGCGGCGCTCCAGCCCCGGGCCCCGGCGACCTGGACGACGATATTCCCTTCTAGAGCATGATGTGATCGTACGGGACCGCTTCGCGGTTCCGCAGATCAACAACATGCTCTAACACTCTGAATCGAGACTGGATTTAACGGAATCGCCGGACCTAATACGTGGGTCCGACTGATCACTATCTGGTCTCGCGCGGGGCCTGGGTCGCCGGCCGGCATGGGTCCGCCCCTGCCAAGAACGAAGCGGACACTATGGCCGCCGAGATCCGCCGCAGAGTTCCGGATTCCATAAGCTGGAGCAAGCCAGCCTGCTGCCGTCGCCATCTAGGTCGAGGGGCTGCTGCTGCTGGCGTTTCGCAAGAACTCGATCCATCGCCTGACACTCCCGTCACGGTTGTCGACTGCGAGCAGGTATAGAGGAAAGAGTGTTGCGGCGAGGTTAGCGGCCGGGGCCATCTCCGGCGGTCCGTTGGCGACACCGCAGCTCAGCGTGTCACGTTCAGGGCAAGCAGATGCAGAATGAAGACCAGGCCCAGAATAAGCGCAGCCGTCTTGCCCAGGTCGTCCGCTGGCCGAATGGAGGGAAGGGCGTCCAAGGCGCGGGCCAGAAGCACACCGAAGGCGACGGCCAGAAGCGGCAGCAGCGGAAGGTAGAGAGCCTGAGCTGACTCCAGCCGCAGCGGGCTCAGGGGTGCGCTCCAGAGGGTCATTCCGGCGAAGATCAACAGCGGGACGAATAGCAGCGCCGCCGGGCGCCAGGCGCGCTTGCCGAGCAGGGCCAGGGCCGACAGTCCGGCCGTTGCGGCAACGGCGTTGACCTGCAGAAAATGGGCCAACGGAGCAAGGGTGCCCGGCTGCCAGAGGCTGTCCAGGCCGAAAACCAGCCAGCGCAAAGCCAGCCCGGCGGCCGTTGAGAGAACTGCGGCCACGACGAACAAGGCGAGGCTGGACCCGGGGCGGAGCGTTTCGCCGGCCAGCCAGAGCGCCAAAGCCGCCAGCGGCAGCGTCAGAGCCGGCAGGTCGGGGCGCACGAGCGCCGACAGGCCGACCAGGAATCCCAGGAAGACCGAGGCGCGCCAGTCCTGCCGGCGTCGCTCCCCCGCGACGCCGAGCGCAATCCACAGGGTCAAAGCCACGACGGCGACGGCCAGTGCGGTCAGGGGGCGGCGCGTCGCTTCCTCGGCCAGCCAGGGATGCAGGCCCAAATGGGCGCAGACCGTGGCGCCCACCCAGCGCCACCCCTTCGGCGCCCCGGCCAGCACCGCCAGGCCCGTGAAGAGGAGCGCGGCGGCAGCGGCGGCAAGACCCGGCCAGTCCGCTCGCGTCGCGCCGAATTCCGCCGCTGCCAGGGCGATCAGGGCGGTCGCGGCCGCGACCGCCGAGCCCAGGACGATGGCCGTCTCGGGAAGGTTGGGCGTTCCTGGAACCTTGGGGGCGGCGGAGGACTCGGGGCCCGCCATCGATCAGGCCGGTGTCCGGTCCGGCGCGGCCTGAATCGTGGTTCCGGATCCGAACGCTCCGAAGTCCGTCAAGACCGACGCCAAAGGTCGCGGCCGTCGGTGCTCCGGTGGCCTCTTATCAAGTGACCCGACAGAGAGAATTTTCTTGCTCCTGCAACGAATTAGAGAAGCTGTATAGTGCATTGATTTGGAAAAGATTATTTTCTTTAAAACCAATCCGCGATCCTCAGTGGTTTTCCGGCCTGCCGTTCTTTCCCCCAGTTCGCTGCCTGCAAGGCTGTTACGCGGGTTCGCCGGTTTGTTCGCGGGTGCGGTATCTGCTAGATTTCGGACATCTCACGAGGCGACTCGCGAGGGCGCGATGGCCCACCCCAGGAGCTTAGCGCAGGTTCTGGTCGCCTCCAGCCTCTCGATACAAAAGATCGACAACATCAGGGAAGACACTTGAGCGACTTTGACAGCCCGCAAGGCATGGGCGACGCCGATCTTTCGGACGACGAGATTCAGAACGGCGGCGGGAGCGATCTGCCGCCAAGCGGCGGTGGTCCGACCGACGACGGGGAGCGCGGCTTCACCTCGGTGACGATCGAGGAGGAGATGAAGCGCTCCTACCTCGACTACGCCATGTCGGTGATCGTCAGCCGTGCGCTGCCTGACGTGCGCGACGGCTTGAAGCCGGTCCATCGGCGCATCCTCTACGCGGCCAAGACCGAGGGCTACGACTGGAACCGTGCCTACCGCAAGTCGGCGCGCATCGTCGGTGACGTCATGGGGCAGTATCACCCGCACGGCGACCAGGCGATCTATGACGCCATGGTTCGTATGGCGCAGGACTTCTCCATGCGGGAGGAGCTGATCGACGGCCAGGGCAACTTCGGCTCGATGGACGGCGATCCCGCGGCGGCCATGCGCTACACCGAGGCGCGGCTGACCCGTTTGGCCAGCGATGCCCTGCTGGAGGACATCGACAAGGATACCGTCGATTTCCAGCCGAACTACGACGAGAGCACCAGCGAGCCGACGGTTCTTCCCGCGCGCTTTCCCAATCTGCTCGTCAACGGCGCCGGCGGCATCGCAGTCGGCATGGCGACCAACATTCCGCCGCACAACCTCGGCGATGTGCTGGAGGCCTGCTGCGCCTATGTCGACAACCCCGAAATCTCGCTGACCGAGCTGATCGAGATCGTCAAGGCGCCGGACTTTCCGACCGGAGGCCTGATCGTCGGGCGCAGCGGCATCCTGAAGGCCTATACCGAGGGGCGCGGCTCGATCCTGATGCGCGGGCGCACCTCGATGGAGCCGAGCGATGAGGACCCGCAGCGCATCGTCATCGAGGACGTGCCTTATCAGGTCAACAAGGCGCGCATGATCGAACGCATCGCCGAGGTGGTGCGGGAGAAGCAGGTCGAAGGCATCTCGGCCCTGCGCGACGAGTCGGACCGCCACGGTCTGCGCGTGGTGGTCGAGCTGAAGCGCGACGCCGATGCGCCGGTGGTGCTCAACCAGCTCTATCGCTTCACCTCGCTGCAGACCTCCTTCGGCGTGAACATGCTGGCGATCCAGGGCGGCCGCCCGCGCCAGATGACCCTGAAGGACGTGATCTCGGCCTTCGTCGAGTTCCGCGAGGAGGTGATCCGCCGACGCACCGCCTACGAGCTGGGCAAGGCGCGCGAGCGCATGATCGTTCTGGCCGGTCTGATCGTGGCCGTCGACAATATCGACGAGATGATCGTCCTGATCCGGGCCGCCCCCGACCCGGTCACCGCACGCACGCAGATGATGGCGCGCGATTGGCCGGCCCAGCGGGCCGAACCTTACATCCGGCTGATCGAGGACCCGCGGATCAGCATCCCGCAGGAGGGCGAGCGGGCCGGAACCACCCGCCTGACCGAGGAACAGGCCAGGGCGATTCTGGAGCTGCGCCTGCAGCGCCTGACGGCCCTGGAGCGCGACAAGATCGGCGAAGAGCTGGAAGCTCTCGCCGGCAAGGTGCGCGAGTACCTGCAGATCCTGGAATCCCGTCCGCACCTGCTGGAGCTGCTGCGCGGCGAGCTGGTCGACATCAAGGAGCGCTTCGGCCAGGAGGCGAGACGCACCGGGATCGTCGACTCCGAGTTCGAACACGATATCGAGGACCTGATCCCGCGCGAGGAGATGGTCGTGACCGTCACCCACGCCGGCTACGTCAAGCGCGTCCGGCTCTCGACCTATCGGGCGCAGAAGCGCGGCGGCAAGGGCCGCGCCGGCATGGCGACGCGGGAGGAGGATTTCGTCTCCCGTCTCTTCGTCTGCGACACCCATACGCCCGTGCTGTTCTTCTCCTCGCGCGGCATGGCCTACAAGCAGAAGGTTTATCGTCTGCCGCTCGGCACGCCCCAGGCGCGCGGCAAGCCCTTCGTCAACCTGCTGCCGTTGGAGGAGGGCGAAACCATCAGCGCCTACCTGCCGCTGCCGGAGGACGAGGAGACCTGGGATCAGCTCTTCGCGGTCTTCGTCACCTCGGCCGGCACGGTGCGGCGTAATCGCCTGTCAGACTTCACCAGCGTCAAGGCCAACGGCAAGATCGCCATGAAGCTCGACGAGGGAACCCGGCTGATCGGCGTGCAGGTCTGCAGCGAGGACGACGACGTGTTGCTGGCGACCGCCGCCGGCAAGGCGATCCGCTTCCCGGTGACCGACGTGCGGGTCTTCGCCGGACGCGATTCCGTCGGCGTGCGCGGGATCAGGCTGCTCGGCGGCGACGAGGTGATCTCCCTCTCCATTCTCCGCCATCAGGAGATCGCGATGGAGGAGCGTGTCGCCTACCTGCGCTGGGCGGCGGCGCAGCGCCGTGCGGTGGACGAGGGGACCGACGAGGAAACTGTGTCCGAGGGCGAGCCCGAAACCGACGGCGAGGTTGCGGTGGAGCTCAACGAGGCACGTCTGGCCGAACTGGCCGAGGGCGAAGAGTTCGTCCTGACCACGGCGACCGACGGCTTCGGCAAGCGGACCAGCGCCTACGAGTACCGGATCGCCGGGCGCGGCGGGCAGGGCATCGCCAACATCGATCTTGCGCGGCCGAAAGGCAGCGAGCCGGCGCGCGTTGTCGCCACTTTCCCGGTGGAGCCGGACGACCAGATCATGTTGGTCACGGACGCCGGACAGCTGATCCGCTCGCCGATCCACGATGTCCGCATTGCCAGCCGCTCGACCCGTGGCGTGCGGCTGTTCCGTGTCGCCGAAGACGAGCACGTCGTGTCGGTCGCGCGGGTGGCGGATCTGGAAAACGGCGAGGATGCCGACGCCATCGAAGAGGACCAGGAGGGTCAGCAGGACCAGGACGGTCAAGACGAAGCACGAGGCCAGGGCGGCGAGGCCTCGGACGAGACCTAGGATGCCAGGAGGCGGATGAGACCGCTTCGTTCGGGGGAAGGGCTGAGCAGATGGTTGAACAGGGACACAAGCCGCGGATCGCGGTCTATCCCGGCACCTTCGATCCCATCACCCTGGGCCATCTGGACATCATCCGGCGCGGGGCGCGGCTGGTCGACCGGCTGATCGTCGCCGTGGCCCGCAACGCGGGCAAGGGGCCGCTGTTCGATATCGACGAACGGCTGGCCATGGTGCGCGCGGAAATCGCCACGCTCGACACCAACTCGACCGTGATCGAAGCGCAGGCCTTCGACAACCTCCTGATGCACTTCTGCGAGGAGGTCGGCGCCGGCGCCATTCTCCGCGGCCTCCGCGCCGTCTCGGATTTCGAGTACGAGTTCCAGATGGCCGGCATGAATTCCCGTCTGAACGGCCGGATCGAAACGATCTTCCTGATGGCCAGCGAGCGCCAGCAGTTCATCTCTTCGCGCTTCGTCAAGGAAATCGGTCGTCTCGGCGGCGATGTTTCCAGCTTCGTGCCGCCCAAGGTGACGGAGCGTCTGGCCGAGCGTTTCCATCTCGAGTCGCGCAGCGGCGACGGCGACGGCAAAAAGATCCAGACCCTGCGCGAGACCTAAGATCGCAGAGCGCAAGCCGAGCCGTCGGATAACATCCGGAACGGCTTGACCCTCGGCGCGCCGTCACTATGGTGGCGTCGGTCGATGCCAGAGCAGCGCCGAAACGCGCTGCAGCCCCGACCGTCGTGCTCGGGGGCCCGTAGCTCAGCTGGTAGAGCAACTGACTTTTAATCAGTAGGTCGCTGGTTCGAACCCAGCCGGGCTCACCAATCTCCAAGAGGCCTCGAGATTCTGCCGCCTGGACCGGACTCCTGCATCCACGTCTTGCTGCGCTTTGGAGGATTTCGATGACTCCCCCTTCAACTTCTGGCCGCAGCAGGGCGACTCTGCGATAGTCGCAATTCGTCGAACCACATAGGGGAACTGCGGAAATGGGAATCGAAGTCGCCGGAATTCTCGGGCTGATCGGCCTGATCTTGATCGTCTACGCCATCGTCAAGACGGTGCAGAGCGGCGCTTCGACAGGAGCGAAGGTGGTCTGGGTCGTCGTGCTTCTGATTTTCCCCTTCGTCGGCTTCATCGCTTGGCTGCTGTTCGGGCCCAAGGGCTGAACCACAGGAAGTCCGAGCTGCAGGTAACTGCGAGATTGAATGAGAAAAGCGATCTAGTGCATTGTTTTAATGCACTAAGATCGTTTTTTGCGGTGCCAGATTCAGGTTCCGCTGAAGCTCTTGATGAAGAGAACGATGCCGAGCGCCGTTAGGCCGACCATGGAAATCACCAAGCCATTGGCGAGGACCAATGACGTTGGCCAGACCCCGGTGGCGGCCTTCTTGCGGCCGATGACGAATACCAGAATCAAGCCGGCGAGCAGCAGCGTTCCACCAGACTCGAGAAAATAGATCAGATCCACGGACGCAGCCCCCGAACGGTTTCTTTTTTGTGCCGCCGGATGATGCGGCCTCGAGGCCGGCTGTGCAACGCCTCAGCTTCGTCCCGTGGCTTCAGGCGGGATGTTCCAGAAGGTCCCGGAAAAGGCGAAGGCAGCGACTCACCACGGCTTGTTCGGTAAAGTCCGCTTCGTAGCGTACCTGCCCGGCGGCCACCAGGCGGGCGGCCAGCGCCGGGTCCGTGACGACCCGTTCGATGGCTTCCGCCAGTTCGTCCACCGAATCGATTGCGACGAGCAAGCCGTCCTCACCGGACCGGACGAAACCGGCCGGGCCGTCTGCGGCCGCGGCGACCAGCGGTTTGCCGTGGGCCCAGGCCTCCAGCGTTACGCTGCCGAAGGGCTCCTGCCTGGAGGGAAAGACGACGATGTCGCAGGCCGCCAACAGGGCGCTGCGATCCTGACGCCAGCCCAGAAAGCGTACACGCTCGCTCAGACCGGCGGTTGCGGCTTGTGCCTCCAGCACGGCACGCTCCGGGCCTTCTCCAGCCAGCCAAAGATAGGCGCCGGGCAGGCGCGCCAGCGCACGGAGCAGGACATCCAAGGCCTTGTTGGTATGAAGGCGGGAAAGGGCGAGCAGCAGCGGGACGTCCTCGGGCGTGTCGAAATCGGCGCGCGAGACCGGCGGCAGTGGCTCCACCTTGGAGAAGTTGGGCAGAAAGTGTACCCGTTCGGCTGGCCAGTTCTGCCCGATCATCCGTTCGACCAGCTTCGGCGTGATGCAGGCCAGGTGATCGCAGCGCGTGAAGTACTTGGCTTTGTAGTAGCCACCGATCCGCCCGATCGTCAGATAACGGCCTCGGGGCATCCTGGCGCTCGCCCGTTCCATCCAGGTCATGCAGATATCGGGCCGAAAACGCGCGGTCAGGGCCTTCAGCCGCCAGGGCGAAACCAGGTCGAGCGGACCGCCCAAGCGCAGTTCGGTGACGGGAACACCGGCATCGCTCAAAGCTGCGCGGCGCTCGCCGTGCCGTCGGATCGCCGCGGCCTGTGTCACGCCGGCGCGCTGCAGGGCCAAGGTCAGCGTCATGAAGTAGGTCTCGGCGCCACCCTGGGCCGCCCCGGCCATGACCTGCAGGACCCGCAGCGGCCGGTCTTCATGGGGGTGGGCGACCAGATCCGTCACGCGTCGTCGTTCTTTCGGCGGTTATCTCGCCCGCGCTCGGATTTCGGGTCCGAGATCGGGTCCGGATCGGGCTCGGGTTCGTTTTCGACGGAACTGAGCCGAAAGACCCCCTGATCGTGGTGGGCGTCGTCGTGGCCGCGGCGTGCCGAGTAAAAGACCAGCGCCATCAGGCCCCCGCCGAGGCCGAGGGCCATCAGGGATCCCACGATCATGGTCAGCCAACCGAACCATCCCAGCGAAACCTCGCCCAGGTCGATCCAGGTAACCACGGCGAAGTAGAGGGACAGAGCGAGGATCCCGAACAGACCGCCGCCGATCAGAAAGTATCTCATGGCGTGCGGACTATAGGCAGCGTCGAGGGCGCGCTCCAGGGTCCTTGCGCGGCCTGCGTCACAAAAGACCGGATCGGAGGCGTAAAATCTCCGTTCAGGCTCGATGGGCCGGGTCGAGCCGCGCAGGGGCGGTTTACCTGCCCTTCGAAAAACGCTCTAGGCCTCTTGTGTGGTCGGGGTGAACGCGCTAGATACGCCGTCTCGTTCGGCTGGGGCCAGGTCTTGACCTTGGTTTTGCCGGACGCCTCGGCAGTCCGTGGTTGGGGCTGTTCGCGGGACCCGCGCGGCTGTGGCGGAATCGGTAGACGCGCAGCGTTGAGGGCGCTGTGGGGGAAACCCCGTGGAGGTTCAAGTCCTCTCAGCCGCACCACCGCCTTGTCGGAACGGGTCTTGCTTTCGGGCTCCAAACGGGGGCTGCCGACGCGACGTGATGCGGCTGTGGCGGAATTGGTAGACGCGCAGGTTTCAGGTATCTGTGGCCGCGAGGCCGTGGTGGTTCGAGTCCACTCAGCCGCACCATTCCCGTCTCCCGGCTTCGGGACGACGGGCTCGAGACTGCGAAAGACGGCGTCCCGCGGGGCGCCGTTTCGCGTTTCGGTGCGGCGCGCTTCCGAGTTTCACGTTTCTGGGGGCATGGTCTTGCCGCCGCGTCGAAGCCGTCTTATTCGCCTTCCCCTGGACGCCGGATGCTCTAGGCTAGGCCGCAAGGTGGCGGGCGACCCCACCGAATGGGTTTCAGTCGGGGGAAGGTCGGGGTGTCAGCAGGCTTCTTCGAAGGCTTCGAACAGCGCCGCGTGGCGACACGCGATGCTGAGATCAATCTGCGCATCGGCGGCAGCGGCGACCCCCTCGTGCTTCTGCACGGTTATCCCCAAACCCATGCGATGTGGCACGACTTGGCGCCGAAGTTGGCCGAGCGCCATACCGTGATCTGCCCGGATCTGCGCGGCTACGGCGACAGTGCCAAGCCGCCCGGCGGCGGCAACCACGCGCTCTATTCCAAGCGGGCCATGGCGGCAGACGTCGTTCAGGTAATGGACGACCTGGGTTTTCGGCGATTCGGCCTCGTCGGTCACGACCGCGGTGCGCGTGTCACCCACCGGCTCTGCCTGGATCATCCGGAGCGTGTGCGGCGGGCCTGCGTGATCGATATCGCGCCGACGCTCACCATGTACCGTCAAACAGACATGGCCTTCGCGGCCGCCTACTTCCATTGGTTTTATCTGATCCAGCCCTATGACCTGCCGGAGCGCATGATCGCCGCCGATCCATCGGCCTGGCTGCGTCACTGCCTGGGCGCCTGGGGGAAGAGCGGCCTGAAGGTCTTCGCATCCGAGGCCTTGGCGGAATACGAGCGCTGCTTCGATCCGGCTGGCATCCACGCCACCTGCGAGGACTACCGGGCGTCCGCCACCATCGATCTGGAGCATGACGAGGCCGACGCCGGTGAGCGGATCGACTGCCCGTTGCTGGTGCTTTGGGGCGAAAAAGGGGTCGTTCAGCGCACTTACGACGTGCTGGCCGTCTGGCGCGCCAAGGCGGAGAAGGTGGAAGGGCAGGCGTTGCCCTGCGGCCACTTCGTGCCAGAGGAAGCGCCGGCGGAAACGCTGGCTGCGCTCGAGGCCTTCTTCTAGCCCTCTCGCCGGCCTATTTATCGCCGTCGATTTCCCTTTCAGAGTTCGTATGACCGCTTTCCGTAAATCGCCAAAGCCCGACAGCTCCGGTCGGCGTCCGCCACGGCCCCGGCCTGCCGCGCGTCCCGGCCTGGCTGTTCGTCTGCGCAACTACTTCTTCGCCGGCGTGCTGATCGCCGCACCGCTGGGGATCACGATCTGGCTCACCTGGGGGGTGGTCTCCTTCGTCGATGCGCGCGTGACACCGCTGGTTCCGGCCCGCTGGAACCCGGAGACCTATCTGCCCTTCGGACTGCCCGGCTTGGGGCTGATCGTCGTTCTGATCTTTCTGGTTCTGGTCGGGATGCTCTTTACCGGGATTGCCGGACGCATGGTCATGCGTCAGTTCGAACGGCTGCTCGACCAGGTGCCGGTGGTCCGCTCTATATACGGGGCGGTCAAGCAGATCTTCGAGACGGTGCTGGCGCAGCGCAGCCAGGCCTTCCGCGAGGTCGCGCTGGTGCAGTATCCGCAGGAAGGCTGCTGGGCCATCGGCTTCGTCACTGGCGTCACGAAGGGAGAGGTGCAACGCCTGACCGACGAGACCCTGGTCAGCGTCTTCGTTCCCGCCACGCCCAACCCGACGACCGGCTTCCTGCTGTTTCTGCCGAGCGACGAGGTCAATATCCTCGACATGACGGTGGAGCAGGGGCTGAAGCTGGTCGTCTCCGGCGGAATCGTCGTGCCGCCGGCCGACGCGCGGCCAAGTCAGAACGATGCGATTCAACGCCTGCTGGACGAGCAAGCCGAAGCGAAGTCGATCCGTCCCGGCCTGCCGCAGCGCCTGCGCAACTACCTGCTGGCCGGCATTCTGGTCACGGCTCCGGCGGCCATCACCTTCTGGTTGGCGTGGCAGTTCATCGCCTTCGTGGATGCGCGCGTCACGCCGTGGCTGCCGGCTCAATGGCGGCCGGACGACGTGTTGCCTTTCGGCCTGCCCGGACTTGGGTTGCTGATCGTCTTCGTCGGTCTGACGGTGATCGGCATGTTCGCCGCCGGGATCGTCGGCCGCTGGCTCATGCGCACCAGCGAGTGGATCTTGGGCCGGGTCCCGGTCGTGCGCAGCCTCTACAGCGCGGTCAAACAGATCTTCGAGACGGTGCTGGCGGCGCGCTCCGACGCCTTCCGCGACTGCGTGCTGATCCAGTATCCGCGCCCCGGAAGCTGGGCGATCGGCTTCATCACGGGCAAGACCGAAGGCCACATCCAGGAAATCACCGACGAGGAAGTGGTCAATGTTTTCCTGCCGACCACGCCCAATCCGACCTCCGGCTTCCTGCTGTTCCTGCCGCGCGACGAGATTACCGATCTGGTCATGAGCGTGGAGGAGGGGCTGAAGATGGTGGTATCGGCCGGCATCGTCACGCCGCCGGATCGCACCAACGGCGAGAAGGGTAAGATGCTGGGCGACGATCTGTCCGATCCGTTGGAGACGGTGTCAGGAAACCGCTGACGACAAAGCCGGCCGCGGCACGAGCCCCGCGGTCAGTAGGCTTCTGGGCGGGCCGGTAGCGTCGTCGTCGGCGACCGTCCGGTTGATCTGCCTGAAGAGACAGTCCCGCTCTGGATCGAGAAACAGCCTCTCCCGGTCGGGCTCGGCTTCGCGGAAGACGCGCCAGGAAAAGCCGTTGAGCGCGCGGCGGACCGCCCACTGCTTCCAGGCGGCCATCGCCGTTTGCCGGAGCGCCGCATACATCACCTCGTTGGCGAAGCGCCAGTCGCTCGGCCGGGCGACCCCGGTTGGAAGCAGTTGCCAAGCCACGAAGAGGAAGTCGTGAACGATCGAGGCTTCCAGATGCGGTCCGACGCGGCCGATGGCGGGGCGCGCGAAGGCGGGGACCGAGGCCAGGTCGGTCATCATTCCTGCCGGCACGGTCAGTCGCTGTCTTCGGCCGTCGACCGTGAAGGTCACGCTGTAATCGCGGAGAACCACATAGCTGACCTCGGACTCCCGGTATCGGACGATTTTCTTGTTTTTGCGGCCGATCCGCAGGTGAGAGCTGTATTCGAAATTCTCGATCAACTCGAAGGTCTTGGGGTAGGGGGACACTATCTCGGGAGTATAGAAGCGATCGCTCGTCATGGTCTTGTCCGCGCCCGGTTATCAAGACCCCTGTCATGAACGAAATCATACCTCACCTGCCCGGACTTGGCGCGCGCAAGACGGCGAAGAGGGCGCCGACTGGGAGTCGCCCGAACCCGACTAGCGGACCTCCTCCCGCGGCTCTTCAAGCCAATGCCTGTCGATCCGCCGGCTGGTGTCCAAGGCCCGATTGATCGCCTCCGCGGCGGCCCGCAGCGCCGGCAGGTGTTCCGACGCGAAGAGCTCGGTCGAGCTGAAGGCGCGCGGCCAGACCAAGGTGAGCGCCCCGAGACCCAGTCCCCGTGGCCCGATCGTCACCGCAATGGCCGCAAGGGATCCGTCGAGCGGCCGTTCCCCGTGATAGCTCGGAAGCCGTGTGCCGAAGCCGCGCCGTCGCGCCTCGTCCAAAATCGGAAGGTAATCGTCGAGGTCCATGCCGAAGCGGGCGAGACCCCAGGTCCGATCTCCTTTGGTGGCTTCGTGCAGGGCAGCGACCTGGGCTTCGTTTCGCAGCGAGAGGCAGGCCATTCCGCTGGCCGCACCGAAAATGTTGACCCGCCGGTCGATTTGCTCGCGATTGAATTGAAACGGGCTGAACACGCGGGTCGAATCGATGATCTGCATCGCCGTGCCGTCGAGAATATGCAGATCTGAGGGCCAGCCCACTGCGCGGGTCAGCGCCAGCGTATCCGGCAGGGCGACGTCCGCGAGCAGACTGAGCCCTCGCGGAATCGGCTCGGGCGAAATACTGGGCAAGGTCACGTTCAGTCTGTAGCGGCCGTCCGCGAGCGACCGCCGGGCAATGGAGCGCGCCACGAGCGTCGCCATGAGGCGGCGGATCGTGGACTTTGGGAGACCCGTCGTCTTGTGAAGCTCGGCCAAGGACATGGAGTCGCGCCGGGCCAGCGCCTCCATCAAGGAAATACCTCGGTCCAGCGAACGGCTCTCTTTGAGCATGACGCGAAACGTGCCACTCAGTGGCACGTTTTGGAATAGCGTTTTGCGGCACGGGCAGGCCGACGCATCCTACGGATACAAAATGGGGTGGAGACGTGAGGGACCTGATCGCGCGTGGGTCCGCAGGGCTGACCGCGGGCCTTTCCCTGATACTGTCGGGATTGGCGGTTCACGCCGCGGGCTTCGGCGTGTTCGACACCACGCTCTACTCCGGCCTGACGGTCGGCCTGGGGCTTTCGATCCTGCTCCTGTCCCAGCCCGGCGGGATCCGGCGTCTCTCGTTCCATGGCGGCCTCGCGGTCGGCTTTGCAGGTATGATCTGGCTCTGGGTCTCGATCATGCATGCGCAGGAGACCTTCTTCATCGACATCTCGGATGGGGAACTCGCGCTGGCCTGGGGGGCGCTGGCGCTGATCTTCTACGCTACTTACCGTGGCTTCGGCTGGCCGATGCTGCTCGTCTGTCTCGCCTTGGCGGTCTACGTCCTGGCACCCTTCGGGGCCGACGAGCGCTGGAGCCGTGTCGCCGAGAATCTCTGGTACTCCACAGACGGCGTTTTCGGCCGCCCCGTCGAGGTGGTCGGACGCGTCGTCCTGGTATTCATCGTTTTCGGGGCGGTCTTGCAAACCTCCGGAGCGGGACGCGTTCTGCTCAAGATGGCACTGGCCGCCACGGCCCGGGTTACCGGCGGTCCCGCGCATGCGGCCATCGTGGCCTCCGGCGCCTTCGGCACGCTCTCCGGGTCGCCCATCGCCAATGTGGTTTCCACCGGCGTCTTCACCATTCCGATCATCAAGCGGGCGGGCTTTCGCCCGACCTTCGCTGGGGCCGTGGAGGCGGCCGCCTCCACCGGAGGTCAGATCATGCCGCCCGTCATGGGCGTGGTGGCCTTTCTGATGGCCGACGTGACCGGAATCCCGTACCTGCAGATCGTCATTGCCGCCTTGATTCCGGCGCTGTTCTACTACCTCTCCCTCTTCGCCATGGTTTTGATCGAGGCGCGCAAGCAAGGCCTCGCGCCACGGCCGGCGCCCGAAGTCGAATCGGTCACCTCGCGCGATTGGCTCCAAAGCCTGTCCTTCTTTCTGCCACTCGGCATGATCGTCTTCGTTCTTCTCCAGGGTCGGACGGCGCAATACGCGGGCTTCACCGCGCTGATCGCGGCGACCCTGCTTTGTCTCCTCCTATTCCCCGCGTTCCGTCATCCGAAGGCTTGGATCTCGGCCTTGATCGCGGCCGGGCATACGGCGGCGACGCTGATGGTCATCGTCGCCGCCATCGGTTTCGTCATCGGCGTGATCAACATGTCCGGCGTCGGCCTGCAGTTCGCGCAGGCCATCCTGTCGGTGTCCGGCACCTCTCTCTTCCTGGCGCTGCTTCTCGTCATGCTCGGATCTCTGGTCATGGGCATGGGGGTTCCCTCGGCGCCCGCCTATCTGATCGTCGCCATCGTGATGGGGCCGGCTCTGGAACAGTTGGGTCTGCCGACGATCGCCGCGCATCTCTTCATGCTTTACTTCGCCGTCCTGTCCGTCGTGACACCGCCCGTGGCGCTCGCCGCCTTCGCCGCCGCGCCGATCGCGGGCGCCCGGCCAATGGCGACGGGTCTCGAGGCGTTTCGGCTGGCGCTCGCGGGATTCGTCATACCCTTTCTCTTCGTCTGGCATCCGGACATCCTTTTGATCGAGGGCGTCAGCCCGCTCGGTCTCGCCTGGGCCTTCGCGATCTTCGGCTGTTCGACCTGGATGGTTGCGACGGCGCTGCCGCGCTTCGACCTGCGGCGTCTCTCGCGGGGCGAATCCGGCTTGCGCTTGCTGGCGGGGCTTCTGGCCCTGGTTCCCTACCTGCCGGTCAGCCTCGCCGGTCTCGCTCTGTCAGCCGCGCTGATCGCGTTTCACCGGCGCTCCGCCTTCAAAATCAAAACCGCGAAAATCGAAATGGGAGGAAAGACATGAGACACTGGAAAGCCTGCTTCACCGCCTTCGCGATCCTGGGAACCGCCGCGACAGCGGTGGCGGAGGATCTCAAGATGGCCACCATCGCGCCCGGCTCGTCGGCCTATCTGACCATGTCCACGATGGCGACCATCGTGAACCGCGGTCAGGATGAGCACGACATCACCGTCGATGCCACCGGCGCGGCTACGCGTCATATGATCAGTCTCGCCGAAGGCGACCTGGATTTCGCGATGACGTCGCCCACGATCTACCGCTTCCTGTCCGAGGGGACGCGGATGTACCAACAGTTGGAACGCGCCCCCGAACTGGCCGAGGAACTTCGCCTGGTCTTCTGGTTTCCCTACGGCGCCTACCACGTGCTGACCTACGCCGATTCCGGCATCGCCTCCCTGGAGGATCTGCGCGGCAAGACCGTCTTTCTCGGCCCGCCGGGCGGCGGTGCCTGGGCGACCGCGCAGAAGTGGGTCGAGGCCCAGACCGGGATGAAGCCCGACGAGGATTTCGAGAGCTTCAACGGCTCCTGGTCTTCCGCCTTTCAGGCGTTTCAGGACCGGCAGATCGACGTCTACATCAACGGCGGGATCGCGCCCTTTCCGCAAGTGGAGCAGCTGACCGCGACCGCGCAGCTCACCCTCCTCGGACCGACCAAAGCGGAGGTCGAGACGATGGACGAGGCGAAGCTCGCGCCCGCGCGCGTCCCGGGCCGCAAGCTCGATCCGATCCCGGTCGCGGTCTATGGCGAGGGCGTGACCAACAGCGAGGATGTCTACACGATCAACTCGATCGTCGGCGTGGCGACGCGCGCGTCCCTCGATGAGGAGACCGTCTATCGTGTGACCAAGGCCTTCTGGGAGGGAACCGCCGCCATGCGGGACAGCGCGCCCTGGCTGGAGGACATCACGCTCGACTACGCCGTGCAGGACGGCGGGCTCGGGCTGCACCCCGGGGCCGAGCGATACTATCGCGAGATCGGCGTGACCATCCCGGAAGGCAGTGCGGCGCCCGCGCAGTAGACCGCTTTCCCGCCCCGAAACTGCCGGCCGGTTCCCCGGAGCCGGCCGGCCTCGCGATGGACCGAACGCCTGCCATGAACATTCTCTTCATCATGTTCGACCAGCTTCGTTTCGACTACCTGAGCTGCGCCGGACATCCCCACCTTCATACGCCCAATATCGACGCGCTCGCGGCCAAGGGCGTTCGCTTCACACGCGCCTATGCCCAATCGCCGATCTGCGGCGCGTCCCGCATGAGCTTCTACACCGGGCGCTATACCTCCTCCCACGGCGCGCAGTGGAACGGCTTTCCGCTCAGGGTCGGAGAGGTCACCTTGGGCGATCATCTGCGCAGGCTCGGCATGGACTGCTGGCTTGTCGGCAAGACCCACATGAAGGCCGATGCGGAGGGGATGGAGCGGCTCGGGCTGTCGCCCGACAGTCTGATCGGCGCCCGTCAGGCGGAATGCGGCTTCGATGCCTGGGTGCGCGACGACGGGCTTTGGGCGGAAGGTCCGGACGGCTTCTACGACGCGAAACGCAGCCCCTACAACGAGTACCTCAAGGCCCGGGGCTACGACGGAGAGAATCCCTGGGCCGACTACGCAAATGCCGGGGTCGAAGGCGAGGAGATCGCGACCGGCTGGTTCTTCGAAAACGCCGACAAGCCGGCCAACGTCCGCGAGGAGGACAGCGAGACGCCCTGGCTGACCGGCGAAGCGCTGCGGTTTCTGGAACAGGCCGCGACGCCCTTCTGCTGCCATCTCAGCTACATCAAACCGCATTGGCCCTACATCGTGCCGGCGCCTTACCACGCGCTCTATGGCGCGAACCACGTGCCGGCGGCCGTCCGCAGCGAGATCGAACGGGAGTCGCCCCACCCCATCTATGCCGCCTTCATGGGCAACCGGATCGGCCAGGCCTTCCAGAGAGACGAGGTGCGGCGAAAGGTGATCCCCGCCTACATGGGGCTCGTCAAGCAGGCCGACGATCAAATGGGCCGTCTCTTCGCCTATCTCGAGGCGGCCGGGCGGATGCGGGACACCATGATCGTCCTGACCTCCGATCATGGCGATTACCTGGGCGATCACTGGCTCGGCGAGAAGGATCTGTTCCACGATCCTTCCGTGAAGATCCCCCTGATCGTCTACGACCCCCGGCCGGAGGCGGATGCGACCCGCGGTACGACCTGCGACGCGCTGGTGGAGAGCATCGACCTGGCCGCGACTTTCGTCGAGGTCGCCGGCGGAGAGGTCCCCGACCACATCATCGAGGGGCGCTCGCTGATGCCCTTCCTGCGCGGAGAAGCTCCATCGGTTTGGCGCGATTTCGTGATCAGTGAATACGACTACTCCGTCACGCCGATGCGCGAGACGCTCGGGGTCAGCGCGCGGGACGCGCGGCTCTTCATGGTTGCCGACCGCCGCTGGAAGCTGATCCATGCCGAGGGCGGTTTCCGCCCGATGCTGTTCGATCTGGAACGCGATCCGGAGGAGTTCCGCGATCTCGGCGACAGTCCGGATCACGCCGAGGTGCGGGTGAAGCTCTATGACGATCTCGCGCTCTGGGGACGGCGGATGGCGCAGCGCGTCACGCGCTCCGAGGCCGATATCGACGCGATGCGCGGCCGCTCGCTCAGGCGCGGCATCCTGCCGTTCCTCCAGGATGGAACCGAGGTCCCGGAAGACCTCACTTCGAAGTACAGGGGGCCGGTTCGCCAAAGGCATCTGGCCGAGGACTAGAGGGCGATCCTGCCCTCGGACAGCGCGCCCTCTGCGCTTCCGTCAACCGGAGCGCAGATAGCGGATGCCCTCGTCCCGTTCGAAGAGGTAGAGCAGCACCCGCAGGGCCTGGCCGCGCGGGTTTTGTAGCTCGGGATCGCGCTCCAGGATCAGGCGGGCGTCGTCGCGGGCGACGGCCAGCAGGTCGGCTTGCCGGTCCAGATCGGCGAGGCGAAACTGAGGCAGGCCGGACTGCCGGGTTCCCAGAAGCTCGCCGGCGCCGCGCAGCTCCAGGTCGGTTTCGGCGATGCGGAAGCCGTCGTCGGTCTCGCGCAGCACCTTCAGGCGTTCGCGCGCGACCTGCCCGAGGGGCGAGGCGTAGAGCAGCAGGCAGATGGATTTCTCGGACCCGCGTCCGATGCGGCCGCGCAGTTGATGTAGTTGGGCGAGGCCGAAGCGCTCGGCCTGCTCGACCACCATGACCGTCGCGCTGGGCACGTTGACTCCGACTTCGATCACGGTGGTGGCGACCAGCAACTGCAGCGGTCCTCCGGCGAAGCCGGCCATGACGGCATCCTTGTCGGCTGCCTTCATGCGCCCGTGCAGCAGGCCGGCCTTGCCGGGGAAGCGCTCGGCCAGCAGCGCGTAGCGTTCCTCGGCCGCGGCGAGATCGCCGGTCTCGCTCTCCTCGACCAGAGGACAGACCCAGTAGACCTTGCCGCCCTCGGCGATCTTGCGGCCGACGGCCTCCACCACCTCTTCCAGACGCTCCAGCGGCAGAGTACGCGTGTCGACCGGCTGGCGGCCCGGCGGCTTGCCGGTGATCCGCGAGGACTCCATGTCGCCGTAGGCCGTCAGCACCAGGGTGCGCGGGATCGGCGTCGCCGTCATGACCAGCACGTCGACGGCCCGCCCCTTGGCCGCCAGCGAGAGGCGCTGATGGACGCCGAAGCGGTGCTGTTCGTCGATCACGGCAAGCCCCAGGTCGGCAAAGGCGACCTCCTGCTGAAACAGCGCGTGGGTCCCGATCGCCAGTTTGGCGGATCCGTCGGCCAGCCGCGCCAAGGCCGCCTGGCGGGTCTTGCCCTTGTCGCGGCCGGTCAGCACCAGCACCTCGATGCCGGCGGCCTCGGCCAGCGGCGCGATCGTTTCGTAGTGTTGGCGCGCCAACAGTTCGGTCGGCGCCATCAAGGCCGCCTGATGCCCGGCCTCCACGGCGGTCAGCATAGCCAGCAGCGCGACTACGGTCTTTCCGCTGCCGACGTCGCCTTGCAGCAGCCGGAGCATGCGGGTCTCGGTCGCCAGATCGGCTGCGATCTCCGTCCAGGCCTCCTGTTGCGCCGCCGTCAACGCGAAGGGCAGGGCGGCCAGCGCCTTGGCGGTCAGACCACCATCGCCGCGCAGCGCGCGCCCGCGCGCCTTGCGTTGGTTGAGGCGCACGATCGCGAGCGCCAACTGGTTCGCCAGCAGCTCGTCGTAGGCCAGGCGTTGACGTGCCGTCGCGGCGGGCTCGAGGTCGCCCGCGCCCTCCGGGTGGTGAACCGCCCGCAGGGCCGCCTGCCAGCCGGGCCAGCCGCGCTGACGTTGCAGCGCCGGGTCCAGCCACTCGGGCAGCTCCGGAGCCCGCGCCACGGCGGCGCGCACGGCCTTCGCCACGGTCTTCGGCGTCAGTCCGGCGGTCAAGGGATAGACGGGCTCGACGCCGGCGAGGCTGTCCTTTTCCTCGGGCGAAGCAATGTAGTCCGGATGGACCATCTGCAGATGACTGCCGAAGGCCTCGACCTTGCCGCTCACGACCCGCGTGGCGCCGAGCGGGAGCTGTTTGGCGATCCAGTCGGACTTTGCGTGAAAGAAGACGAGATCGAGCGTCGAGGTCGCGTCCTCGCAGCGGACCCGCAGCGGCTGCCGCGTCGTGCGTCCCGGCTCGATGGCGATCACGGTGACCGTGACGGTGGCCACCCGCCCGATTTCGGCCTCGGCCAGCCGCGGCTGATAGGAGCGGTCGATCAAGCCCGTCGGCAGATGCCAACAGAGGTCCACGGCGCGCGCCCCCGCCAGCTTGGCGAAGAGTTTGGCAAACCGGGGCCCGACGCCCGGCAGGGCGGTGATCTCGGCGAAGAGAGGATTGAGGATCGTCGGCCGCACGAGCGTTTCTTGACGGAACAAAGCCTGGAAGGAAAGGGCGCTGCCGCGACACCGGCCCGGCTGACAGGCGGCGCGCGACGGTCTATATCCTAGCGCCAGGAGAACGGAGACGACATGCAGGACGAATCGCCAGGCGGCGAATCACTGGAAACACGGCGGAAACGCTTGCGGTTTCGCGCGTGGCATCGGGGAACCCGGGAGATGGATCTGCTGGTCGGCAGCTTCGCCGACGCCTATCTCGCGGGCTTCGAGTCGCAGCAGCTCGACAGGTTCGAGGGGCTGCTGCTGGAGTCGGATCCCGATCTTTACGCCTGGATGATCGGGCGTAGCGATCCTCCGACCGACCTCGACCACGATGTGATGCGTTTGATGCGCGCCTTCGAGTACAAGCCCGTTACCAGCTGACCTCAACCATCTAAGCTTTCCGGTACAAAACACGTGTTGCACCAGGTTTTGAGTGCTCCCGGGCGACGACGGATCGTCAACGCGCCCGAGGGATTGGATGCGCTGCTGATTGCGCAGGCGCTGGCCGTCGCGCCGGTACAGGCCCACCTGCATGTCGCCCGCGACGACCAGCGGATGACCCGTCTGGCCGAGGCGGTGGCCTTTTTCGCGCCGAAGGCCGAGGTCCTGCTTTTCCCGGCGTGGGACTGTCTGCCCTACGACCGGGTCAGTCCGCACCGGGATATCGTGGCCCGCCGGCTGGCGACCTTGACCCGTTTGCGCAGCGACCAGGCGGGTCCCGGCGGGCTGCTCGTCGTGACGACCGTCAGCGCGCTGATGCAGCGGGTCCTGCCGCGCGAGGCCCTGGCCGGACGCTCGCTGGATGCGAAGCCGGGCGACCGGCTCGCGGTCGAAAGCCTGACGGCCTTCTTCGCGGATAACGGATACCTGCGCGTCGAGACGGTGGGGGAGCCGGGCGAATACGCCTTGCGCGGCGGCCTGCTCGACGTGTTTCCGCCGGGGGCGGAGCAGCCGCTGCGTCTGGACTTTTTCGGCGACGAGCTGGAATCGATCCGCAGTTTCGACCCGTTGACGCAGATCTCCAGCGGCAAGGCCGAACGCCTAAGCCTGAAACCGGTCAGTGAAGTGTTGCTGGAGTCGGAAAGTATCGAGCGGTTCCGCAGCGGCTACCGCAAGGCTTTCGGGGCGCAGACGGGCGGCGATCCGCTCTATGAATCCGTAAGTGCGGCCCGGCCGCATCCCGGCATGGAGCATTGGCTGCCTCTGTTCTACGAGCGGCTCGATACGCTCTTCGACTATCTGCCGGCGGCGCGGATCACGCTCGATCATCAGGCGGAGGAAATCAAGGACACGCGGCTGGAGACCGTCGCCGACTTCTACGATGCGCGTCAGACACTGGGCCGGGCCGAAGCGGCCACCGCCGGTGTCTACAATCCCTTGCGGCCCGAGGCGCTCTACCTCACCGCGCAGGAATGGAAGGAGCGGCTGGAGGCACGGGCGACGGGGGACCTCTCGCCCTTTGCCGGACCCGACGACATGGCCGGGATCGTCGATGCCGGCGGCAGGCGTGGGCCCGACTTCGCGGCGGAGCGCCTGGCCGGGGAGTCTCAGCTCTACGACGCGGTCAAGGACTACGTCGCCGCCGAGCAAGCGGCCGGACGCAGAGTCCTGCTGGTCGGCTACTCGCGCGGCAGCCGCGACCGTCTGGCCCATGTTCTGGCCGACCACGGCCTGACGCCGCAGACGTCCGTCGAGAGCTGGGGGGCCGCGCAGCAGTTGCCGGCCGGGACCCTGGGGGTGGTCGCGCTGAGCCTGGAGCGCGGTTTCGGAACCGCCGACCTGACGGTGCTGACCGAAACCGACGTTCTGGGCGAGCGCATCGCCCGCGCACAGGTACGGCGCCGGCGGCCGGAGAACTTCCTGACCGAAGTCTCGACTCTGGCCGAAGGCGATCACGTGGTGCATGTCGAATTCGGCATCGGCCGATACGACAGCCTGGAAACGCTCGACATCGGCGGAGCCGCGCACGATTGCCTGCGCGTCATCTACCACGGCGGCGACAAGCTCTACGTCCCGGTGGAAAACATCGAGGTGCTGTCCCGCTTCGGCGGCGAGGAGGCCTCGGTCGAGCTGGACCGGCTGGGGCAGGGCGGATGGCAGGCCCGCAAGGCCAAGGTCAAGGAGCGCATCCGCGAAATCGCCAACGAGTTGATCAAGATCGCGGCCGAACGGGAACTCCGCCAGGCCGAGGCGGTGCCGCGGCCCGAGGGCCTCTACGACGAGTTCGCCGCGCGGTTCCCCTATCCGGAAACGGACGACCAGTTGCGCGCGATTGAGGAGACCCTGACCGATCTCAACTCCGGCAAGCCGATGGACCGTCTGGTCTGCGGCGATGTCGGTTTCGGAAAGACCGAGATTGCGCTGCGCGCCGCCTTCGTCTCCGCCTTGAACGGCCACCAGGTCGCCATTGCCGTGCCGACCACCCTCTTGGCGCGGCAACACTACGCGACCGTGAAGGACCGCTTCGCCGGCTTGCCCGTGCGCGTCGGGCAACTCAGTCGCCTGGTGACGGCCAAGGATACGGCCAAGGTGAAGAAGGAGCTGGAGGCCGGCACGATCGACATTGTCGTCGGCACTCACGCGCTGCTGTCCAACTCGGTGAAATTCAAAGACCTCGGTCTGATGATCGTCGACGAAGAACAGCACTTCGGCGTCAAGCAGAAGGAGCGCCTGAAACAGCTCCGCGCCGAGGTGCACGTGCTGACGCTGACGGCGACGCCCATCCCGCGAACGCTGCAGTTGGCCTTGTCCGGCGTGAAGGAGATGAGTCTGATCGCCACGCCGCCGGTGGACCGCCTGGCGGTGCGGACCTTCGTGCTGCCCTACGACCCGGTGGTGGTGCGCGAGGCCATCTTGCGCGAGTACCATCGCGGCGGCCAGACCTTCTACGTCTGCCCGCGGATCGAGGATCTGGAGGAGTTGCGCGAGCGGCTGACGAAGCTGGTGCCGGAGGTCAAGGTCGCGGTGGCGCACGGCCGTATGGCGCCGAGCCGCCTGGAAGAGACCATGACGGACTTCGTCGACCGCAAGTTCGACGTGCTGCTTTCGACCAACATCGTCGAATCCGGTCTCGACATTCCGACCGCCAACACCATGGTCATCCACCGGGCCGACATGTTCGGTCTATCGCAGCTCTATCAGCTTCGCGGACGTATCGGTCGCGGCAAGCAGCGCGGCTACGCCTACCTCACCTTGCCGCCGGGACGCATTCTCTCAAGCGCCGCCGAGAAGCGCCTGCACGTCATGCAGACCCTCGACACGCTGGGCGCCGGCTTCACGCTGGCCAGCCACGATCTCGACATTCGCGGCGCCGGCAACCTCTTGGGGGAGGAGCAATCGGGCCACATCCGGGAAGTCGGCATCGAGCTTTACCAACAGATGCTCGAGGAGGCCGTGGCGGCGGTCCGGGAGCGTGGGGGCGAAGCCCAGGGCCCGGCCGGCGGGACAGGGGAGACCTGGGCGCCGCAGATCAACCTCGGGACGGCCGTGCTGATCCCCGAAGTCTACGTCCCCGACCTGCATGTGCGACTGGGCCTCTATCGGCGGCTCTCGCAACTGGTCGACAAGATCGAGATCGACGCCTTCGCAGCCGAACTTGTGGATCGGTTCGGACCGCTGCCCGACGAGGTGCAGAACCTGCTCGACGTCATCGCGATCAAGCGGCTTTGCCGCGATGCCGGTGTCGAGAAGGTCGATGCCGGGCCGAAAGGTGCGGTGATCGCTTTCCGCGGCGATCTCTTCGCCAATCCGCAAGGCCTCGTGCAGTTCATTCAGGCTCAGGCCGGCACGGTGAAGCTGCGGCCCGATCACAAGCTCGTCTACAAGCGGGACTGGGACGGGCCGAACCAGCGCATGCGCGGTGTCCGCCGTTTGTTGGAGCAGCTTGGAAAGGCGGCGGCGCTAGCGGCGTAAAGCCGCCACGGCGGGGTTTGCAAAGGGGCTAAGGCGTCCCGTCGGATAGGCCGGTCTTGGATTGCGTCGGCGTCTCCGTCACGGCCGGCTCAACCGTCAAAGCCGCCGCCACCTTGTCCCAAGCGACGACACGGACCTTCTTGCCGGCCGGTAGATCGGGCCCGACAATTCGCCAGCGGACATCGCCGATCCAAAGGTGGCCGGAGCCGAACTCGATCGGGGCGTCCAGCCGGAACACGCGTCCGGCCAAGCCTTCGTCGGGCCGATTCAGGCTTGGCGCTCCGCCGCTGCCGCCGAAGCGGCGCAACCAGAGGCGCGAGAGCAAAGTCGCCAGAACCGAGGTCGCCGCGAAGATCGCGATCTGCCAGCTCAGAGCCAGTTCGGGAGCGAGCGTCAAGAGCACGCCGACGAGCAGAGCGCCGATACCGAACCAGAGCAGGACCAACCCGGGCAGTGCCAGTTCGGCACCGATCAAGATCACTCCGAGCGCCACCCAATGCCACCAGACGAAGGTCATGCTGTCACCTCCTTTGCGAGGAGCCTGCGAAATCGTCTGGCAAGAGCCGTGGGGCCGTTACAGACGGACCGGGCGGACGCGGAGCGGCGCTCAAGCCTGGCCGGAAGGGTCGCCGGAGGTCGGAAGAGCGCTGCGGCCGCGGCGGCGCGGCGCTCCCGACTCGTCCGCCGTCAGGCTGTCGCGCAGCAACTCGGCGACACCGGCCAAGCTGCCGAGCACACCGGTGGTCTCGAGCGGCATGAGCAGAACCTTCTGGTTCGGCGAGCCGGCGAAGGCCTTCAGGGCCTCGACGTACTGCTGGCCGACAAAGTACTGCAAAGCCTGGGCATCGCCGGCCTGGATCGCATCCGAGACCAACTGCGTCGACTTCGCCTCGGCTTCGGCTGAACGCTCGCGCGCCTCGGCGTCGCGGAAGGCCGCTTCCCGCCGGCCTTCGGCCTCCAGAATGGCCGCAGCCTTCTTGCCCTCGGCGAGCGTGACCTCCGCACGGCGGTGACGCTCCGCCTCCATCTGTCGCGACATCGCGGCAACGAGGTTCTGGGGCGGCGAGATGTCCCGGATCTCGACCCGGCGCACCTGTACGCCCCAGGTGCTCGTCGCTTCGTCGATAACGGACAGCAGCTTGCGGTTCATCGCCTCCCGCTCCGACAGCGCCTGGTCCATCTCCAGGGAGCCGAGCACGGTGCGAATGTTGGTCATGGCCAGGTTCTCGATCGCCGCTTCCAACTTGTCGACCTGATAGGCGGCCTTAGCCGAATCCACGACCCGGTAGAAGACCACGGCATCGACTTCGACCTCGGCGTTGTCGCGTGTGATCACGGACTGAGACGGAATATTCAAAACAGTCTCCATCACACTGATATTGCGACCGATCGTATCGACGACAGGGACGATGAAATGAAGGCCTGGCTGCAGGGTGCCGCGCCAGCGGCCGAAGCGCTCGACGGTGTACTCGAACCCCTGGGGAACGACCCGGGCACTGAGCAGAACCAGACCGACCACCAGGATCGTGGCGACGATGACGAAGATCAAGAAACCGTCGATGACCATTCTTCCTCCTGCAGTCGCAAACGCGGCGCTTGCTCTGCCGCGCTGCCGTAAAGGGATTCACTATCCTACCAGAAACCCTTGAGTCCTAAGGATTTTAGAACAAACGCCAAACGGTTATGGAGGAAGCCTCCTGCCAACACAAGTTAAGAGTGCGCTCGATGAAGGCACTCACAGGCCATGCGGGCAGGGGGCTCCGCAGGCCGCAGTCGCGCTCACTATGAGAGTGCCGGAGTGACGCTTCAGGCGAAGGCTTTGAAGGCGATCAGGGTGAAGGTGTCTTTGATGCCGGGCAGGCGCTGAACCGACTCATTGACGAAATGACCGATGTCCAGATCGCTGGGCAGGTAGCATTTGACCAGCAGGTCGTATTGGCCGGAGGTCGAGTGAACCTCGGAGACCTGCTCGACGCCCTGCACCAGGGCGTCCGCGACTTCGTACGCGCGCCCGAGCTCGCATTTGATTTGAATGAAGATCGTCTGCATCGCGGCAGCCTAAAGCAGGATGTGAGCGTGTGGAATCGCGATTGCACGTCTGTGCTCGGCTCCAGGGCCGCCATGGCCGAGGAACGGAGCCGCCGTCCGTTCTCAGCTGCTGGCGGTCAGCGGAACGCGCTTGAGCAGGAAGGCCGGTATGTCGGCACCAAAGGCCGTGTCTCTGGCCTCGGGCGGTAAAGTTCGTGTTTCCGGACGTGCCGTCTCGGCCCTGTTCTCCGTCGCCGGCTCGGGCCGGCGGGGAGACTCGCCTTGGCGTCCCTGACCTGCTTCGTCGCTAGGGGCGGCGTCGCCGCGACGGCGGCGTGCCCGTTGAGCGCCGGCTTCGGCCGAGCGCTGAGCGGCGGCATTGAGCGCGCCGGAATTGGCCTGATCCCCGGACGCTGCCTCCACGGCCTCAATGGTCTCCGCCGCTACGCTTGGCGCATCGGCGCTGCCGGTCTTACGGCGTCCGCGTCCGCCGCGGCGGCGTCCGCTCCGGCGGCTGCTGCGTTCTTCGGCGGGAGCGGCATCGACCGTCGTTTCCTCGGCGGCGCCCGTCTCGGCCGGGCCTGTTTCCGCAACAGGCGTCTCGCTTTCGCGCGCGGCTACTTGGCCAGGTTCTGCCTCGCCCGCCTCTTCATCCAAAATCTTGCTCCCGATCAGTTTTTCGATCGCGGATAGAAGTTTGAAGTCAAGACGGGTTACGAGGGTAAAGGCTTCGCCGCTGCGGCCTGCGCGGCCCGTGCGGCCGATCCGGTGAACGTAGTCCTCCGCATTGCTGGGCACGTCGAAGTTGAAGACATGGCTGACCTTGGGAATGTCCAGGCCGCGCGCCGCCACGTCGGAGCAGACCAGCAAGCGAATTTCGCCCTTCTTGAAGCGATCCAGGGTCTCCATGCGCGCCGGCTGCGCCATGTCGCCGTGAAGCTCGGCCGCGTCGTAGCCGTGGCGCTGAAGCGAACGGTAGACGATACCGACGTCGCGCTTGCGGTTGCAGAAGATCAGACCGCTACCCAAGCCGTCGCCGGCCCGGTCGATCAGATCGCGCAGGGCGGCCCGCTTGTGCTTGGGCTCTGAACCGCATCGCACCAGGCGTTGCGTCACGTTGGCTGCCGGCGAAGCCGGCGGAGCCACCCTGATCTCCTTCGGGTTCATCAGGAAGGCTTCGGTCAGCTTGCGGATCTCGGGCGCCATGGTGGCGGAGAAGAAGAGCGTCTGCCGGAGCGGCGGCAAGAGCTTCACGATGCGCTCGACGTCCGGGATGAAGCCCATATCGAGCATCCGGTCCGCTTCGTCGATCACCAGCGTCTTGGTGTCGGCCAGCAGGATGTTGCCGCGCTCGAAGAGGTCGAGCAGGCGGCCGGGCGTGGCGATCAGAACATCAACGCCGCGCTCCAGCAGAGCCTGTTGATCCTTGAAAGATCCGCCGCCGATCAGCAAGGCGTGAGTCAGGCGCGTGTACTTTCCGTACTTCTCGAAATTCTCGCCCACCTGGGCGGCCAGCTCACGTGTCGGCTCCAGGATGAGCGAGCGCGGCATCCGCGCCTTGGCACGGCCGCTCGCCAGGATATCGATCATCGGTAAGGTGAAGGAGGCGGTCTTGCCGGTTCCGGTCTGCGCGACGCCCATGACGTCACGGCCCATCAGCACGTAAGGAATCGCGGTTTCTTGAATAGGCGTAGGCGTCTCGTAGCCGGCCTCGGCAACGGCGCGCAACACCTCTGGGCTCAGTCCGAGCTCTTCGAAGGTCATGCGTGAAATCGTTTCTTCTTCGTAAGATGTAAGGGAGCTGTGGATCGGCGTCTGGCCTAGGCCAAGTTTTCCGCGATCTCAGAACCAAAGCGGCTCTTTGACCCCCAGATGGCCACCGTTGTCTCGGATTCAATGACAAAAGTCAACATAACCTGCATGAAACCGCCCCAACGATGGCTCACTCTTACCGCTCTTCGACATAGTGTTGCGCGTCTTGGCCGCTGCTGGAACGATCGTTATTGTCGCGGTTACTCGTAGCCTTACGCTGTAATACATTGATCAGCATGCCCTCATCGAGACCCGCCGCTCAGCCGTCGTCCCCGTCAACTTCGCTTCTGGCTGCCGAGTCCTCGGCGCTGCTGGTGGTCGACGTGCAGGAAAAGCTTGCTCCCGCCATCGCCGGAGGCGCGGCCGCACTCGAGCGCATCGGTTTGGTTCTGGAGGCCGCCCTGGCGCTGCAGGTGCCCGTTCTCGCCAGCGAGCAATATCCCCAGGGTCTTGGGCCCACGGTTCCGGACCTGTCGGCACGGCTGCCCGAGAGCTTGCGCATCGCAAAGACTCATTTCTCCTGCCTGCGCGAAGCGCGTTTTGCCGAGCGCTGGTTCGCACTGGGCCGCCGCCAGGTGCTGATCTGCGGCATGGAAGCTCATGTCTGTGTCCTACAGACCGCCCTCGACTTCGCCGCAGCCGGAATTGAAACCTTTATCCTGGCAGATGGCATCGGCAGCCGACGGGACGCCAATCGCCAGCTTGCGCTCCAGCGCCTGGCCATGGCGGGCGTCATGCCCCTGCCGGCGGAATCGGCGGTCTTCGAGTGGCTGGGGGACTCCGACAACTCAGCCTTCCGGTCCTTGATCGCCCGTATCAGGGATAGCGGCCACTAAGGCAGCACCTGCTTGAACCCAGCGTACTCCAACTCCTCGTAAGGTCATCCGGAGGAAAACCAACGACGTGAGCGACAGGCCCGTTCTCGCACTGCTGCCCGGATTGCTTTGCGACGCCGCACTCTGGAGACCGCAAATCGAAGGTTTGGCCGATTTCGCCGAACCCAGGGTCGCGGACCTGACCCGAGACGACTCTATTGCGGCCATGGCCCGACGTTGCCTCGCTGACCTGCCGGAGCGCTTCGCTCTGGCCGGCCTCTCGATGGGCGGCTACGTGGCGCTTGAGATGTTCCGGACCGCACCCGAGCGGGTGACTCGCCTGGCGCTGCTGAACACGCGGGCGACCGCCGATACGGCGGAGGACCGGCAGCGTCGCGGGGATCTCCTGGCGTTGGCCGACCGCGGCCAGTTCAAGGGCGTGACACGACAGCTTTTGCCACGCCTGATCCACCAGGACAGGCTGCAAGACGAGGCCCTGACCTCCGTCATCTACGCGATGGCCGAAACCGTCGGCCGTGCCGGCTTCATCCGCCAGCAAAGGGCGATCATGCGGCGCGACGACATGCGGCCGCTTCTGCCAACGATCCGCGTGCCGACGCTCGTGGCGGTCGGCCGGCAAGACGCGCTGACGCCTCCGGCCATGGCCATGGAATTGGCCGCGGGTATTCCGGACGCGCGTCTGGATGTCCTGGAGCACTGCGGTCATCTCACGACCCTGGAGCGACCGGACGAAACCACCGCCGCCCTGCGCCGTTGGCTCGGGAGCTAGAGCAGATCCAACGTAATCGTCGGATTCTTAAGGCAAGTCCGACCGATCCCACTCCGGTCTAGCCGCCCGGCCGGGAATCGCCGCTGCGGCGCAGTTCGTCGTTGGCCCCGGCGGGCGGGAAAAGGGCAAGCCCCAGGGCGCGGATCGTGGCGGTGAAGGCGGGATCGTCCACCCCCGTTACGGGACCGACGTTGGCGACGGCGGAGGTCACGCGGTCGCTGCCGACGCAATAGGCGGCCATGATCCGCAGCCCATCGGCACCGTTTGCCTCTACGGCCGGCGGTTCGCCGCTGCGGCAGAGCTGCGGCGCCGAGGTCGCGCCGGGCGCGTCGAACACGGTCACCACGCGGTAGGAGCTCCGGAAATCCTCGGGCGGTGCGACGATGAAATCCACCGGCGGTCCGAAGTGGCTCCCTTCGAAGAGCGTGCCGACCTGCTCGGCGAACTCGGTCCTGTCTCCCGCAAAAGGCTGACCGCCGAGTTGCAACAGGACACCGCCGCGGCTCTGGGCAAACCCGAGGTCGGAGGGGTCGTAGCTCGATCCCACGTACTGTTGGTTGATAACGACACCGCCGGGACCGATCGCACCGCCTGGCGCGCAGGCCGCCAAGAGCCCTCCGAGCGATGCCGCCAAAAGGCTGCCGAGTGCTGTTTTCTTCATCGACTTTCTCCGACTCCTGCGGCGTTCACGCCAAGTAGTACGCAGCTATCGTCGGATCTTAACCACGCTCAGGCTATGAGCGTCGTCACATCGATGGGCGAACGCTCTGCGGCGTTGCAGGTCAGACGTCCAATTCGTCCGCCGTCACGAAGCGCGCGTTCTCCTGAATGAAGGCGAAACGCAGTTCCGGCTTGCGGCCCATCAAATGGTCGACCCGCTCGCGCGCCAGTCGTTCTTCGCCAAGCGGATCGGGGTCGGTGGCGTCGTTCACCACCACGCGCAGCAGCGTGCGGGTTTTGGGGCTCATCGTCGTCTCGCGCAACTGCACCGCCGGCATTTCGCCGAGGCCCTTGAAGCGACTGACCTCCACCTTCGACTTGCCCTTGAAGTCGCTGGCCAGCAGTTCCTCCCGATGGGCGTCGTCGCGGGCGTAGCGGGTCACTCCGCCGGCTGTCAGACGGTAGAGCGGCGGCTGTGCCAGGTAGAGCCGTCCGGCCGCGACCAGGTCCGGCATTTCCTGAAAGAAGAAGGTGATGAGCAGGCTTGCGATATGGGCGCCGTCGACATCGGCGTCGGTCATGATAACGACCCGCTCGTAGCGCAGCTTGTCGAGATCGAAGTGGGCGCGCGTGCCGCAACCGAGCGCCAACTGAATGTCGTTGATTTCCTGATTGGCTTTCAACTTGTCGGCCGAGGCGCTGGCGACGTTGAGAATCTTACCGCGCAAAGGCAGCACGGCTTGAGTCTCGCGCGCACGCGCCTGCTTGGCCGATCCCCCGGCCGAATCGCCCTCCACCAGGAAGACTTCGGTGCCTTCCGCCGTGGTGCGGCTGCAGTCCGTCAACTTACCGGGCAGGCGCAGTTTGCGGGTCGCCGTCTGGCGCTTCAGCTCGCGTTCCTGCCGTCGGCGCAGACGCTCCTCGGCGCGCTCGACGAAACGCTCGAGCAGCCGCCGCGCTTCGTCCGGCCGGGCCGAGAGCCAATGCTCGAAATGATCCTTAACCACGTTCTCGACCAGGCGTGTGGCCTCGGCCGTGGCGAGCTTCTCCTTGGTCTGACCTTGGAACTGCGGCTCGCGGATGAAGAGCGAGAGCAGTTGGAAGGCGCCGCCCAAGACGTCCTCGGCGGTGAGTTGGCCGGTTTTCTTTATGCCGATCAGCTCGCCGTAAGCCTTGGCGCCGCGCAGCAGAGCGGATCGCAGCCCCTGTTCGTGGGTGCCGCCTTCCGGCGTCGGGACGGTGTTGCAGTAGCTGGAAGCGAAACCCTCTTCGTCGGCCGGCCAGGCGACGGCCCATTCGACTCGTCCCTGACCGTCCGGGAACTGCGCTTCGCCTGCGAAGGGCTCCGGAACGAAAGTCTTGCGCTTACCGAGACTGGCGGTCAGGAAATCCTTTAGACCGTCCGGAAAGTGAAGGGTGGCCTCCGTCGGTGTGCTGTCGCCCTCGGCGATCAGGTCCGCTGCGCATTTCCAGCGGATTTCCACACCGCGGTAGAGGTAGGCCTTGGACCGCGCCATTTTGTAGAGGCGTGCCGGCGAGAACTGCGCGTTCGCCCCGAAGATCGTCGGATCCGGCAGAAAGCTGATGGTCGTGCCTCGACGATTCGGCGCGCCGCCGACGTTCTCGAGCCGGGTCTGCGGGGTGCCCTTCCGGAAGACCTGGCGCCAGAGCTTTCGGTCGCGGGCGACCTCGACCTGCAACTCCTCGGCCAGAGCATTGACGACCGACAGGCCGACGCCGTGCAGTCCGCCCGAAGTCTCGTAGGCCTTCTGGCTGAACTTGGCGCCAGAATGCAGAGTCGTGAGAATGACCTCCAACGCCGACTTGTCTTTGAACTTCGGATGCGGGTCGATCGGAATGCCACGGCCGTTGTCGCTCACCGTGACCTGGTTGCCGCCCCCCAGTTCGAGTTCGATGCGGCTGGCATGCCCGGCGACGGCCTCGTCCATCGAATTGTCGAGCAGTTCGGCCACCAGGTGATGCAGCGCGCGCTCGTCGGTGCCGCCCACGTACATGCCGGGCCGGCGGCGTACCGGTTCCAGACCCTCCAGGACCTCGATATCGGCGGCGGTGTAGCTGTCTTGCGTCTGGGCGGTTTGGAAGAGATCGGCCATGGCTTGCAGTATAGGAATCGGAGGGCGACGCATTCAAGCAGATGCGGTAGCTTCCAGCCCGAGAGCCACGATATCTTGTGGATGATTGAGGAGCGAGATGAAGAACAGAGGCGATGGTGGCCCGCCCGATGGCGAGCCGGCGCTGAAAACCGTCGCCATGCCGGGCGATGCCAATCCGAACGGTGACATCTTCGGCGGATGGGTGATGGCGCAGATGGACCTGGCCGGCGCCGTGCCGGCGGTGCGCCGCGCTCAGGGTCGCGTCGCGACCGTGGCCGTGGAAGCCATGCGGTTCCACAAGCCGGTGTTCGTGGGCGACCTGGTCAGCTGCTATGCCGACTTGGTCACGGTCGGACGCACCTCCATGACGGTGCGCGTTGAGACCTGGGCCGAGCGTCGGATCGTGCAGGAGCGGGTCAAGGTTACGGAAGGGATCTTCGTCTATGTCGCGATCGACGAAACGGGCGGAAAGCGGTCGATTCCGGAGGTCTAGCCGGCGCTGCCGGTCTTCTTTTCACCCGCCACAGCCGTTCTGTGAAAGCACGCTGCCCGGATAGGCGGTATGAGAAGCAGACCGCTGATTTCACTAGACAATCCCAGGTTGTTCGGGACGTCGATTAAGCCCTCTTTAAACCCAGTGCCGCATTCTGACACGCGCTGTGCAGGTTTTGCGGAAGCCGCAATACCCTGACGGTGTCGGCTATCTACTGGGTGAGGCATCCATGCTTTCGATTGGCGGTGTGGCCATAGTTTTCATCATGGTGTTCGGCGGCTACACGCTCGCCGGCGGCAAGATGGGCATCATTATCTACGCCTTGCCCTTCGAGATGATGATGATCGGCGGCGCCGCGGTCGGCGCTTTCCTGATCGCCAACTCCGCCGAAACCCTGAAGAAGTCGCTCGGCGGCTTGGGGCGCGTCTTCAAGGGACCGCGCTGGTCTCGCGACGACTACCGCGATCTTCTGTGCCTGATGTACGGCTTGATCAAGGTGATAAAAACCAAGGGCGCTGTCGGTCTGGAGCCACATATCGAGGCGCCGAACGAGAGCCCCATTTTCTCGTCCTATCCCAAGATTGTGGCCGACAAGATCACCTGTGCCATGATCTGCGATACGCTACGTATGGTCACCATGAACCTCGACGATCCGCATCAGATCGAAGAGTACATGGAGAAGCAGATCGAGAAGCTTCATCACGAAGCCGGCAAACCTGCCCATGCGCTGCAGACCATGGCAGACGGCCTGCCTGCGCTCGGGATCGTCGCGGCCGTTCTCGGCGTCATCAAGACCATGGCCTCGATCGACCAGCCGGTGGAGGTTCTCGGTAAGATGATCGGCGGCGCACTGGTCGGCACCTTCCTGGGCGTCTTCCTGTCCTACGGCCTGGTCGCACCGATGGCCGGACGACTGCAGCAGATCATCGACGAGGATATGCAGTTCTACATGATCATTCGCGACACCATTACGGCCAACCTACATGGTCATGCCGCCCAGGTTGCAGTCGAAATCGGTCGCGGCAACGTGCCGACAAAGATCCAGCCGAGCTTCTACGATCTGGAAGAGGCACTCAACAACGCGCCGGCCGAAGCGGCTTAGGCAGAATCTCGTCAGGTCCGATCGCGTTATAGTCGGCAAGCCATCTTTTACACTCTAGCCTGGAGCGGCGATCTTCGGCACTCTCAGGCCATGGCTATCAAAGCTTCGGCGATTGTTGCGACACTTACGGTTTTGCTTGGCACAGGCGGTCTTTCGCCCGTTTGGGCGGGGGAAGCCGATGTCGTTGCCGCTCGGCTGTCGCTTCAGGGCGATGGCCGTTATACGGCCGAAGTCACCGTCCGCCACGCCGATACCGGATGGGATCACTACGCCGACCTCTGGGAGGTCCTGAGCCCCAATGGCGACTTGCTGGGCGCGCGTACGCTGCACCACCCTCACGTTGAAGAGCAGCCCTTCACCCGATCTCTCCGAGATTTGGAGATCCCGGTCGGGATCGATCGGGTCATCGTTCGGGCACGGGATTCCGAGCACGGGTTTGGGGGTGCGGAACTGACCATCGATGTGCCGCGCTGACCGTCGTGTCGCTGTTTGGCGTTTACGAATCTCTTGGTGCCGGCACCGGAGGCCAGCAGGTGCCGATGTTTAAGAGCGGGCCGGGTCGCTCGTTTTCGCAGGGTGGCTTGTTTCCAATGCAGGTCCCGACCAGGTGAGTTCAACAGGCTGGACCCGGCGGTACGGCTTGGAAACCGGCCGCTCGACCCTGCTTCGGGTCGGGCAGGTGCCGAGTCCGCCGGTCCAACGCCTCTACGGCTACTGGTCGCATCAAACCGGAAAGGACGGTCTGATGCCGCGTCACGCCTTCGATCCCGCCGATCTCGGGGCGCTCCTGGCCAACGTTCTCTTCATCGAGGTGCTTTCGAACCCCTGCGATTTGAAGATCCGCGTCGCGGGACAGGAAATCGAAGAACGCTACGGCCGGTCCCTGCGCGGTCTGTCGATCTTCGAGACCTTTCCGCTCGTACGCCGCAAGGACACGTCGCACCAGTGGTCCGAAATCTTGATCGATCGCCAGCCGAAGTATCGGCGTGGTGCGATGGTCTTTCCCAACGACCGGGTTTTCGAGGCCGAGCGGATCATGCTGCCGCTATCGGCCACCGCCAGCGGTTCGCCGGTCGACGGTTCATCCGCCACACGTTCTTCAGCCACGTCTTCTCCGGCCGGCGAACCGCCCTGCGGGGTCGCTTACATTCTGGCAGCCGTCTTCTATCAGCCCCTCAGCCTTGAAGACCTCGAGATGACGGCGATCTCCGCGACCTTGATCCCCTAGGCTCCGGACCTGTTGGTCCGGAAGGGTATCGCGGCCACTTCCAGGATCAGTTTGTCCAGGGTGAGATCGGTCACCGCCTGGTGCGGACGGGGGCGTCCGCCCGACCCGGGTTCGGGCACGGCGAACTGACGGGCATGGCGGCTCGTCGCGTCGCCGCCAACCAGGCGCGCATCCGGGCGTCGGGGTCGTCGTGCAGGGTGATGTCCGTGACGGCCGAAACGATGTCGGCACCCGCCGCGAAGGCACCGGCCGCGCGCTCGACACTCATCCCGCCGATCGCAACGAGCGGGATATCGCCGACCAGCCGTTTCCATTCCGTCACTCGGTCCAGCCCTTGCCGGTCCCATTTCATCTTCTTCAGGATCGTCGGGTAGATAGGCCCGAGCGCCACATAGTCCGGCGTGAAGGACAGCGCGCGTTGGAGTTCGGCGTGGTCATGCGTGCTGATCCCCAGCTTGAGGCCCGATCGGCGGATCGCTGACACATCCGCGTCGTCCAAGTCCTCCTGACCGAGATGCACCCAGTCGCAGCCCGCATCGATCGCCGTGCGCCAGTGGTCGTTGACCACCAGAATCGCGCCATGTGCCCGAGCGAGTGCTTGGGCTTTGGTCACGACCCCGCGCAGTGCCGTTTCCTGCATGTCCTTGATACGCAACTGAACGAGCTTTACGCCCAGCGGCAGCGCCCGCTGCAACCAGTTCAGGCCATCGAAGACGGGGTAGAATCGGTCGAGCGTCATGCGAGGAAAGCCTTGCCGATGACCGGTGTCGAGGGTGTCGCCATGTCGCGGGGCTCCATCGGATCGGCGAGATAGGCGAGCCGGCCCGCTTCGACCCCACGCGCGAAGCCTTCGGCCATTGCAGCCGGATCGCCTGCCTTCGCCACGGCGGTGTTCAGGAGCACCGCATCGACCCCCATCTCCATCGCCATTGCGGCCTGGCTAGGCAGGCCCAGGCCCGCATCTACGATCATCGGCACCTCGGGAAACTGCGCCCGCAGGGTGCGGAGGCCGTAGACGTTGGTCAGTCCGAGGCCCGTGCCGATGGGCGCCCCCCAGGGCATCAGCACCTCGCAACCCGCTTGGAGCAGCCGGTCGGCCAGTACTGCGTCCTCCGTGGTGTAGGGAAACACCTGGAAGCCGTCGTCGCTCAAAATGCGCGCCGCCTCCAGGAGGCCGAAGGGGTCGGGTTGGAGGGTATCGGCATGGCCGATGACTTCGAGCTTGATCCACGGCGTGTCGAAGAGTTCGCGAGCCATCTCGGCGGTCGTCACCGCCTCGCACACCGAATGGCATCCAGCGGTGTTGGGCAATACGCGAACCCCGAGTTGCCGCACGAGCGCCCAGAAGTCCGCACCCGCCTGGCCGCCGTCCGCTTCGCGCCGCAGCGAGACGGTCGCGATACCGGCACCGGAGCGACGGAAGGCGTCGGCAAGGATCGCGGGGGAGGGATAGTGTGCCGTGCCCAGCATCAGACGCGAAGGAACCTCGACGCCGTAGAAGCGTGGCATGGCTCAGCCCCCCTGGCGCGGCGTGACGATCTCAAGCCGATCACCAGGTTGCAGCGTGACGCGGTCACGCGCGGCAGCCGGCACGAAATCCTCGTTCACGGCCGTCGCAACCTTCTTGTCGGCATAGCCGAGATCCTCCAGCACCGCCGGTAGCGCGTCGTTCCGTATCTCAACGGCAACGCCGTTAACCGTGATCTTCATCCATCACCTCCGGAAGCCTGCCATCACAGACCAAGTCCGCCGCCATTCGCGCTAGCGCCGGCGCGAGCAGGAATCCATGACGGAACAAGCCGTTGACATGGATTGTCTTACCCCGTCGTCGCAGGCGCGGCAGGTTGTCGGGAAAGGCCGGTCGGGCATCGACGCCGATCTCGATCAGTTCGGCCTCCCCGAAGGCCGGATGCAGAGCGTAGGCGGCGCTCAACAGTTCCAGCACGGAGCGGACGGTGGCACGCCGGCCTTCGCCGCTTTCGATCTGCGTCGCACCCAGCATGAACACACCGTCCCCGCGCGGCACGATGTAGAGTGGGTAGCGCGGATGCAGCAGACGCACGGGTCGGGTCAGGGTGACGTCGGGCGCGCGCAGCAAAGCCATTTCGCCCTTTACCCCGCGCAGGTCGGGGAGACTGTCGCGAGCCGACAGCCCCCGACAGTCGAAGGTCAACCTCTGCGGCTCTTCGCCGGCCCGCCCTTCGGCCTCGACGAAGGTGACACCGCCAATCGCCAGACGTGCACGGAGATGCTCGAGCGCCATGCGCGGATCGAGATGCGCCTCGTCGGCAAAATGCAAGGCGCGGTCGAAGCGATCTTCCAACTGCGGTTCCAGCGCGGCCAATTCGGACCGATCGATTGTCCGATGGCCGCGCGTGCGGCGCGCGAAGCGGTCGAGTTCACGCCTGTCGCGCCCTAGCGCTACGACAAGTGATCCGCGGCGCTGCACCGCTACGCCCTGGCGCAGCCACCAGCAGGCCGCCTCCTGCCCAAGCCGGACGACGGGTTCCTCGGCTGTCTCGCCTTCGCAGAACGGGGCCAGCATACCACCCGCCCACCAGGAGCAGGCATGCGGGCCAGGGCGGGAGCTGCGGTCGATGACGGTGACAGCCAATCCACGCCTGGCCAGTTCGGCGGCGACGCAAAGCCCGGCTACGCCGGATCCGATGACCGTCGCGTCACCCGTCATGTACGGGCCTCGCGGATGCGCCGCGCGCAGTCGTTTTCCGCTCCCGTAGGACAGCAGAACGGCGGAGGGTGAGGAGATGCTGTCTATTCATGCTCCGTTTCCTACGCCGGTATTACCCGGATCAGGTGTGATGGGTTGGCATGAAGCCTCTCAGCCCCTCGCGGAGCACCCCAACGGATTCAACCTATGCTTAACCGTGTCGAGACATGAGAGCAAGGGCGAGCGGTGGCGGTCCGAGAGGTTTGCCCGGAACGAAAACGGCGCGAAAGCGGATGTCCGCCTTCGCGCCAAGTCTTCAATCCGGCCCGCCCTCAACCGAGCGCGCTGGTCGGATCAGGCCGAGTAGTACATCGAGAATTCGACCGGGTGCGGTGTGTGCTCGAAGGTGTAGACCTCCTCCCACTTCAGTTCGAGATAGCCTTCGATCTGATCCTTGTCGAAGACGTCGCCCTGACAGAGGAAGTCCATGTCGTTGGCCAAGGCGTTGAGCGATTCGCGCAGGGAGCCGCAAACGGTCGGAATGTCCTTCAGCTCCTCGGGCGGCAGGTCGTAGAGGTTCTTGTCCATCGGGTCGCCCGGATGGATCTTGTTCTTGATCCCGTCCAGCCCGGCCATCAGCATTGCCGAGAAAGCCAGGTAGGGATTGGAGAGAGCGTCGGGGAAGCGCACTTCCACGCGCTTGGCCTTCTCGCCGGCTCCGAAGGGAATGCGGCAGGAGGCAGAGCGGTTGCGCGAGGAATAGGCCAGCAGAACCGGCGCCTCGAAGCCCGGGATCAGGCGCTTGTAGCTGTTGGTCGTGGAGTTGGTGAAGGCGTTGATCGCCCGCGCGTGCTTGATGATGCCGCCGATGTAGTAGAGCGCCGTTTCCGACAGGCCCGCATAGCCGTCGCCCGCGAACAGCGGCTTGCCATCCTTCCAGATCGACTGGTGGCAATGCATGCCGGACCCATTGTCGCCCATGACCGGCTTCGGCATGAAGGTCGCCGACTTGCCATAGGTATGGGCCACCATGTGAACCACGTACTTGTAGATCTGCATGGCATCGGCCTGGCGCAGCAGCGTATCGAACTTGATGCCCAACTCGTGCTGCGACGGCGCCACCTCATGGTGATGCTTCTCGACCTCCAGGCCCATCTCCTTCATCACCGAGACCATCTCGGCGCGTAGGTCGGTGCCGCTGTCGATCGGAGGAACCGGGAAGTAGCCGCCCTTGATGCCCGGGCGGTGGCCGAGGTTGCCTTCCTCGAGCGCCTCACCGGACATGTAAGGTCCTTCCTCGCTCTCGAAGCGGAAGAAGGTGTGGTTCATGTTGACGCCGAAGCGCACGTCGTCGAACACGAAGAACTCTGCCTCGGGCCCGAAGAAGGCGGTATCTCCGATGCCGCTTGCCTCCATGTAGGCGAGAGCCTTGCGCGCGGTCGAACGCGGGTCGCGGTTGTAGGGTTGGCCGGTCGTGGGGTCGGTCACGTCGCAAACCAGAACGAGCTGCGGCTGTGCCGTGAAGGGATCCATGACGGCTGAGCCGAGATCCGGCTTCAGGTTCATGTCGGACTCGTTGATCGCCTTCCAGCCGGCGATCGACGACCCGTCGAACATAATGCCGTCGTTCAGCATGTCCTCGTCGACGGTGTCGACGTGCTGCGCGACGTGCTGCCACTTGCCGCGCGGGTCGGTAAAGCGGAAATCGACGTACTGAACGCCGTTCTCCTCGATCATCTTCAAAACACTCTCGACGTCGGACATTGCTCTCAAGCCTTTCCTTGTTGTCCTCTCGTGGATCCTGAAGGGCATTGGTTTCTTGCTTCGTTTATCCGAACCGGGGCGCCCTCAACCCGAAGTTCGGATCCTGACTGTTTCTGGAAACACGTCTCGCCAGTCGCCTGTCCCAGGCCGGTTTCTTGGTCAAACCGTGTCCTTGGCCAGGTCGGTTCCGGGAGAAGCGTCAGACCGCTTCCACGCCGCGCTCGCCGGTCCGGATCCGGATCGCTTCGTCGACGCTGGACACGAAGATCTTGCCGTCGCCGATACGGCCGGTGTGGGCGGCCTGTTGAATGGCCTCCACGGCACGTTCCACCAAGCTGTCGTCGAGCACGACCTCGACCTTCACCTTGGGCAGGAAATCGACGACGTATTCGGCGCCGCGGTAGAGTTCGGTATGGCCTTTCTGCCTGCCGAATCCTTTGGCTTCGATCACTGTGATGCCCTTGATGCCCACCTCATGGAGGGATTCCTTCACCTCGTCGAGCTTGAAGGGCTTAATGATGGCTTCGATTTTTTTCATGGCCTCTTTTGGATCGTTCGTTGTGCCGCGGGGACTGGTGCTTTGGAAGGACGCCCGCCAAGCTGCGGCGGCGCGATGGAATGACCGCACGCAAAGTTGCATTAAGCACGGATCGTGCCAACTGATACCTTGAGCCGAAGGGGCCTGATTTGCCTGCGAAAAGGGCAGGAACCGACCAGGCGCGTTGCCTAAAAAGCGTGCAACCTGCCGCCGGCCTAATCACGCGGCGTCAAGCGACACCGCGGTCGGCCAGGAAAGCCCCGATCCGTTGGAGGCCCTCTTTGAGGTTCTCGGAAGAGTTGGCATAGGAAATGCGGAGATACCCCTCGCCGAACAGTCCGAAGGAGGTGCCCGCGATGGTCGCGACGCCGGCTGTCTCCAGCAGTGCCGTCTCGAGCTGTTTCGCCGTCAGCCCGGTGCCGGTGACGTTGGGAAAGGCGTAGAAAGCGCCGCCCGGCTCCACGCAACCGACACCCGGCAGATCGTTCAGGCCGTCGACGACCTGCCGGCGGCGGGCGTCGAAAGCCGCATGCATCTCGACCACCGCGTCTTGCGGGCCGGTCAGGGCGGCCAGCCCGGCGAACTGCGCCGCCGCGTTGACGCAGGAAAAGGAGTTGATCGCCATTCGAACCGCCGGTTCGACGAGGCTCTGCGGCCAGTAGGAGTAACCCAGCCGCCACCCCGTCATGGCGAAGGTCTTCGACCAGCCGTCCAGCAAGATCAGCCGCTCGTCCAGGCTCTCGTAAGCCAGCAGGCTCGCATGCTTGCGGCCGTCGTAGAGCAGCCGGGCATAGATTTCATCGGACAGCACGGCCACATGCGGATGATCGGCCAGCCCCGCGACCAGTCGCGCCACCTCGGCCTCCGGCGTGACGCCGCCGGTCGGATTGGCGGGGCTGTTCAGAATGATCAGCCGGGTCTGTGGTCCGATCAAGGACAGCGCTTCCTCCGCGGAAAAGGCGAAGCCCTTCGCCTCGCGCAGCGGCAGAGGAACCGGTGTCGCCCCGCTGTAGTCGATCAGCGAGCGATAGATCGGGAAGCCGGGATCGGGATAGACGATCTCCACGCCGGGTTGGCCGAACATCAGAATCGCCAGAAACATGGTGACCTTGCCGCCGGGAACGATCAGCACGCGGCCGGGATCGAGTCTCCGGCCCGCCCGCGGTTCAAGCTCCGCCGCCACGGCCTCGCGGAGCTCCGGCAGTCCGGCCGCCGGCGTGTAGCCGTGATGACCTTCGTGCAGGGCCTTGATCGCAGCTTCGACGATATGCGGCGCAGGGGCGAAGTCGGGCTGGCCGATTCCCAGATTGACGATGCTGCGACCGTCGGCCTCCAGGGCCTTTGCGCGGGCCAGCACCTCGAAGGCGCTTTCCGTTCCCAGCCGCGCGAGAGCGGGAGTCGGCTGCAGACCCTTCGGTGGGTCGAAGGCCGAGGTCGAAGTCGGGAAGGGGGAAGGTCGCGGCGCAGTCATAACGCAAAGAGCTCGCTCTCGGTCGCTTGCAAGGAAGCGCGAGCCTAGAGCAGGAGAGCTTTCGGTGGAAACGCTCAGTCGAACTGCGCCCGGTCGAAACGCGCCCCGTGGCCGTCCAGTGAGAGCGCGGGCGACGGCCGCGCTTGACGCCCGGCAGTCGGCCCGCTTATTTACCGCGCCTGCGTCGATGGACCTTTGTCCTGGGCATTTGCCTGGGTCCGGTCTGTCGCGACGCCGTCTCGGTGGTGGCTGTAGTTCAGTTGGTTAGAACGCCTGGTTGTGATCCAGGAGGTCGCCGGTTCAAGTCCGGTCAGCCACCCCATTTCCCCAGATCGCCCCTAAAACTTCATGCTCCATTCGGCGCGGGCCGCGTAAGTCGCGACCTCCGGGGTGGTTTCGCTGCGCAGGAGCAATCGCCCAGGGCCGAGAGGGGCTGCGTACCCGAACGACAAGCGTTCCACGCCCTCCGGGTTGCGGGTCAGCCGCGCGCGGAGGCGATCGCCGGAGGTGAACGCGCCGTCGCCGCCTAGGGCCAGTTCGGAAGTGAGGCGGGTGTGCCGGTCGGCGGCGGCCATGTTGGTTTCCACCTTGCCGCCCAGTTCGAAACGCAGCCATGGCCGCAGGGCAAAGCTGGAGCTCGCCCCCAGAACACGCTGTCCGGCCGCGCTGGCGCCGAGCTGCAGGACGAGATCGGCAAACGCCTCCGTTACCTGCAGTTCACCGGCGAAAATTTCCCCGGCGTCCTGATCGGTACCGGCGGCGAGTGCCAGACGCGCGGCGCCCAAAGCCGTACTCAGTCCGAGAGAGCGGCTCTCCGCAAAGAGGTTGACCAGGGCATCCCTTGCGGATGCGGTCATGGCGCCGGGTGCGCCGAACAGTCCGGAAAGCTGGCCGTCGTAGGCCGCCTTGAGAGCGAAGGACCCGAAATCGAAGCCGGTAGAGACCCCCATCAAGTCCGCGTTTTCCGCTTCCGTCAGCCTAAGCCGCGCTTCGAGCGGTCCCACTGCGGACGACAGCGCGGCCCCGTGATCCAGCGGCTGCAGGATCAGCGGTGCGACCTTGGGGTCGGCGGAAGCCGCGGAGCTTGTGGCGATGGTCGTGGCAGTCGCTGTGGCCAGCAGCAGAGCGTTTACGCCGAAGATCAGGCGCAAGGCACCGCTGATAAACGTGCGGATAAACACGGCCTGACTCCGGGCGAGATGAAAATTACATCGCTTCCTAAGTTATATGAAAATGGTTAATGCTTGATTGATACAAGTCACAGCTTGGCCTCAAAATTACCCTAACTCTCTAGAAATCGTATTCGCTCGGCCTGTGGTTCTCGGCGTCAGGTCGAAAGAGAGGGGGAACCGCAAACCGGGGCCGTGCTCATGGCCGTGTTGGGGCTGGCTTGCCGCGACGCGTGGCGTAAGGCTAGCTTTGAGCAGGGAGAGGGATTACGAGGCGGCGGACCGGGATATGAGGAGACGCGAAGGGCGTCGGATTTGGCGACCGAGATTGGCGAAGGTGCTTCTTGTGCTCTTCGCCGGGCTTGCCGCGTGGCCGTCCGGATCTTGGGCGCAGACTCTGGATCCGAATGAAGCTCCGGTGTTCCGCGACGGCTTGGCGGCCTTCGAAGCGGGAGACCCGCAGGCGGCCTACGATATCTGGGCGCCGGCCGCCGAGGCGGGCGAGCCCTTGGCGCAATACGGTCTCGGCAAGCTTTACGAGACCGGCGGCCCCGGTTTCGAGCCCGATCTCGAGCAATCCGTAAGCTGGTACGAGAAATCGGCCGGGCAGGGCGTTCCGGCTGCACTCAACAATCTCGCGCGGTTCTACGCGGAAGGTCGCGGGGTGAGACGGGATACGGATCAGGCAGTGCTGCTTTGGTCCCAGGCGGCTCGGCTCGGCCACCCCCACGCGCAGTACAATCTCGGCTTGGCCCTGTTCCGCGGCGAATGGGTCGAACAGGATCAGGCGGGCGCCGTCGAATGGTTCCTGCAATCGGCGGCCGCCGGCTTGCCGGAAGCGCAGTTCGCCGCCGGACAGATCTTCGAACGTGGAATCTACCGGGAGACTGATCTGCCGCGTGCCGCCCAGTGGTACGGGCGGGCCGCGGACCAGGGGCACGTGGCGTCGCAGCAGAGTGCCGAACGCCTGGCTCCGGTTATCGGTGCCGAAGCCGCCCCTCGGGCCGGTCCGCCCCCACCCCTGTCATCGCCTGCCGTGGCACCGCCGCCGCCGAGTGCCGCCGAAAGCCCGGCGCCAGCAGCCGTCCCCTCGACCGTTTTCGAAGTTTCACCGCCGGTTCCGCCCCGGCGCCCGCTTACCGGCTCACCTCCAGCGCCCGCTGCGGAAGCCCCTGCAGAGGCTCCCGCTCGGACCGCGCCACCGTCAACGGCCCAAACCGCCGAACGGCCGGCGCCGAGCGCCTCCGAGGGGGGCGCGACTGGAGGCGGTCGTTGGCGGGTTTGGCTTGGATCGGCAGCCGATGAGGCGGAAGCCGAACGGCTGGCCGCGCAGCTTGTCGACGCGGGTCCGGCCCTGACCGCGGGACAGATCGAGACGGCGTCCGGAGACGGGCGCTTGCGCCTGCTGGCCGGAGGATTCGCGGATCGCGACGCGGCTCAGACGCTTTGCGACCGTTTGCGCGGTCAAGTTCCCGCGGCTTTCTGCATTCCCGTCGAGGAGTAGGCGATCAGCATGCCTCCCTACGGCGATCTCAAGGCCCGCTTGATCGCTGGCGAGCCCTGTTTCGGTGTCTGGTGCGAGCTTTACGCCTCCATGGCGACCGAGATTTTGGCGGAGGCCGGCTTCGACTGCCTGCTGGTCGATCTGGAGCATGGGTCCGGTTCCTACCGCGATGCCGTTTCTCAGCTTCAGGCGATCAAGGGGACCGGCTGCACGCCTTTGATTCGTGTGCCCTGGAACGACCCGGTCGCGATCAAACGCACTTTGGACATCGGTGCGGCCGGGGTCATGATTCCGGCGATCTCCAGTCCCGAGGAGGCCGAAGCCGCCGTGGCCGCCTGCAAGTACCCGCCGGAGGGTTTCCGTGGGGCCGCGCCCGGTATCGTGCGCGCCACGGCCTTCGGGCTGAAGGCGGACGACTACCTGGCCGGCATCAACGACAAGCTACTGATCGTCGCGCAGATCGAAACGCAGCGCGGCGTCGAGGCGGTAGAGGAAATCGCGTCGGTCGAGGGCCTCGATCTCCTGTTCATCGGCCCGATGGATCTCTCGGCCGATATCGGATTGTTGGGCCAGACGGAGCATCCCAAGGTGCAGGCTCTGATCGAGCGCGTCGAGACCGCGACCCTGGAGGCGGGGCGGGCGCTCGGTTCGATCGTCTTTCCCGGACGCTCGGCAAGCGATCTGCTTGCGCGTGGCCATCGGCTGATCGTCGGACAGAGCGATGTCGACTTTATCCGTAACGGCGCTCTGGCCGCGCTTGCGGAAGCGCGCAAGCTATCGTCCGGCCTGCCGTAGGGGCGACGCATAAACGGAGCCCCAGGGCGGCTCATCACCATCCTGGGGCTCGAAAGCTTCGGTTTCCAGAGTTCGATCCCGCCAGCTGCTTTGGGCTAACGGCTCTGGGCTAGTTGTTTGTGCGGTCCTCATCGTAGTGGTCTGCGAGGTAGTCCAGGATTTCGTTTCGCGTGGCCTCGTCCAGTTCGGCCATGCCCTGGTCCTCGACCATCCAGTCCAGAACATCGTCCCAACGCTTTCGCGACAGGCCTTGCTGCGTGACGATCGCCATCGAGTGGCAGGCCGAGCACATGTAGAAAACGGTTTCGCGGCCTTCGCCCGGCGGCATGTCCTCCGGGTCGTTGACGATGGCAGCCATGCTGCTGCCGGCCGCCAGGAAAATCCCGGCGGCCAGGGACGTGCGGATGAGTTTCGACAGGGTCATCTGACCTCTCAGCTCGGGACGCGCAGGGACACGCGGTGCATGGCGTTGTTGCCGTAGCCGCGCGGGTTCCAGCCGACCGTGAAGGGTTGTTGGGTCCCGGCTTCGTCGGTCGCCCGGGACCAGACCTCGTAGTAGCCCTGGGATGGCAGGCGGATCACCTGACGCCAGGTTTGCCAGGCGTACTTGTTGGCCGGCGGCGCGAGTTCCGTCGAGATCCAGGTCGCCCCGAAATCGATCGAGAGCTCGACCTGCGCGACGGAACGCTCGCCGGCCCAGGCATGTCCGCGGACCTCGACGCTGCGGTTGTCCAGGGGCAGGGTCGAGTCGCTGCGCGGCGAGGTGATGATGGACTTTACCGGCATGGATTCCATGATCCGCATGTCTTCGTTCTCCACCTCGTCGCCCGGGGCGACGGGGAAGGCCGGCATGCGATAGCTCTGGCCGCCCATTTTCGGGCCGTCGTGCACGTCGGCCCGGACCTGGATGCGGTTGAGCCACTTCTGGGAGGCCGACCCCGGCCAACCCGAGCAGACCGTGCGAACCGGAAAGCCGTGCAGGGCCGGAATGGCTTCGCCGTTCATCTCGAAGGCGATCAGGCTATGCGGCTCCATCGCCTTCCAGAGCGGCACTCCACGCGAGAGCGGCAGTTTCTCCGGATCTCCCGAGAGGTGCGGGTCGAGGCCGTAGTGGCCGGTGTAGATGGCCGTGTCCTTCACGCCGGCGGCGCGCAACACATCGGCGTAGCGCACGCCGGTCCAGACCGCGTTGCCGATCGCGCCGACCGTCCACTGGTTGCCGCGCGCCGGGGGATTGAAGGCGCTGCGTCCGTTTCCTCCGCACTCGAGCTGAAGCTCATAACTAACTGTTTCAAAATTATTTTTAAGATCGTCGAGGGACATCTCGAGAGGATTGTCGACCTCTCCGTCGACGGTGAGTGTCCAACCGCTGGCGTCGCCATCGATGGCAAACTGCGGCACCAAGCCGTTGTTGCGGACGAAGAAGCGGTGGTTCGGGGTGATGGCATCGTCGAGCAGGTGGGCCGGGGTCTCGGCATTGATCGGCCGGTCGTTCAGAAGCGTCAGGCCGTCCTTCGTCTCGAACAGCATAGTTTCATCGCTCTGCGCCAAGGCTTCGGGGATCAGGCCGAGCGGCATGTTGCGATGGAAGGGGATGGCGGCACCCAGAACGGCCCCCATGGTGGCAAGACCGGCCCCCTTGAGAAAGCCGCGACGGTCGCTGTGCGCGACGCGGCCGAAGACCAAGCGGTCGGCACGTTCAGGGTCCTGCTGATAGAGCTCGAACAGCCCGCGTTCTTTCTTGCCGGTCATGTCGTCACTTCTCCTCCCGTTTATCTCCCGGTCCGTCGGTTTGCCAATCGGCGCCCGATAGCCGGCTTTTCATATACGTAAAAAGTGATGGGTCGCTGCCGCCTTGGCAAGCCCAATTCTTCACCCTAAGCCTTTGGAATGGTGTGATTTTGGAAGCTACGCTGTTGCTGCGGCGCACAACGGCGGCAACCTGCTAGGGTCGCACCGAACGCCAGGGGAGCGACAGGATGAAGGCGCACGAGCAGGCACTCTTGACCAGCGAGCAGATGGGGCAGGCGGACCAAGCCGCGATGACCGGCGGTGTCCCCGGTGCCGAACTTATGGCGGCCGCCGGCCTGGCCGTGGCGCGCTGCCTTGAACGTCGGTGGAAACCCTGCCGGACGCTGGTGCTCTGCGGGCCTGGCAACAACGGGGGAGACGGCTTCGTTGCGGCTCGGTTGCTGGCGGCGGCCGGCTGGCCCGTGCGCTTGATGCTGCTCGGCGACAAGGAGCGGCTGCGCGGCGATGCGGCCCATCACGCGGCCCTCTGGGAGGGCGAGGTCGAACCGCTGACCGAGGCCGCGGGCTTGACCGCCGTCGGAGACTGGGCCGAGCTCGCGGTGGACGCCTTGTTCGGCGCCGGCCTTTGCCGTCCGCTCGAGGGTATCGCCGCATCGGTGGTCCAGGCGATCAACCGGAGAGGTTTGCCGAGTGTCGCCGTCGACATGCCCAGCGGGCTGTCGGGCAACAGCGGCTTGCCGCTCGGCGAGGTCTGTCTCCAGGCGACGGCCACGGTCACCTTCTTCCGCAAGAAACCCGGACACCTGTTGCTGCCGGGCCGACGGCTCTGCGGTGCCTTGGAACTGGCTCAGATCGGCATAGCGGCCGAGGTGTTGCAGGAAATCTCGCCAGCCGTCTGGGAAAATGCGCCGTCGCTTTGGCAGGAGCGCCTGCGTTGGCGCGAGCCCCAGTCGCACAAATACGACTTCGGGCACCTTTTGATCGCCGGCGGCTCGATGATGACAGGCGCCAGCCGGCTGGCGGCCCGCGCCGCGCTGCGCTGCGGAGCCGGGCTGGTTTCACTGGCCGTGCCGGAGGCCACACGCGCGATCTATCAGCAAGGTCTCGACAGCCTGATCGTTTTGCCCGTCGACACCGCCGAAGCCTTTGCGGATCTGCTCGCCGACCGGCGCAAGACCGCCCTGCTGCTGGGACCGGGGCTAGGCACGGACAGACAGGCGCGAGAGCGGGTGGAGGCGGCGCTCGACAGCGGCCGGCCGACGCTGCTGGACGCTGACGCGCTGACGTGTTTCGCCGCAGCCCCGCAAGACCTGGCGGCGCTGCGGCGTGGCCCTCTCGTCATCACGCCGCACGAGGGCGAGTTCGTCCGGCTGTTCGGGGAGCGCTCCGGCGACCGGTTGGAGCGGGCACGGCGCGCCTCCGCGGAAATCGGCGCTACAGTGGTGATAAAAGGCTACGACAGTGTGATCGCGACGCCGGACGGGCGTGCCGCGATCAACGCCAATGCCCCGCCGAACCTGGCAACAGCCGGGGCCGGCGATGTTTTGAGCGGCATCGTCTCGGCATTGCTTGCGCAGGGACTGCCCCCCTTCGAAGCCGCGGCTGCCGGCGTCTGGATGCATGGCGGTACGGCGGAGGGGTTCGGCCCGGGTTTGATCGCCGACGATCTGCCGGAGCGTCTCCCTGCTGTCCTTTCGATTTTACAGAACAACGACAAGGTGTGGGATTGAAAACCCTTGTCTGCCTTGTTAACCAATAATTTAGAAGCGCTTTCGTACAAACAGTATTGGTGGATTGGTGGGCTGAACGCAACCTGAGCAAGAAAGGGGAAAAAGCGTGAGCCTGATAGAATTTGTCGGAGGCCTTATGGGACGCGGAGCTCGTTGGCAGTACGAGGTCCGTGAAGGGGCGGTCTTTCGCCGACAGAGCTCCAGTGGGGTCGTCGAGACGGCACGCGTGATCGAAGTCGCGCCGGATACTCAGGGAATCGCCCATGTTCATTACGATTTCCTGGTGGCGAAGAACGATCATCGCTTCATCGACGAACGCCGGACGCTCAACCTGGTGACCTTCCAGCAGGCCTTCGGTCAGCCGGTCGAGAGTTGATGTCGCTGCTTCGCATCGACGCTCCCAAGGCAGTGGCCAGATCGGCGCAGCGAACGTCAGTTCGTCAACGCGGCACTTCGAGCGCTTGTACGATGTGGTCGGCAAGGCGCTGCGCGGCGGGCGACAGGCTGGACGCCCTGAGCAGGGCGATTTCGGTATCGGCCAGGTTCGGCAGGCCGCCTTCGCCGTCCAGCACCCGCAGGCCGCTCGAAACCATGTCTTTCGGTAGCACGGTCACGCCCAGTCCGGCTTCCACGACCGCGAGCGTTCCTGCCAAGGACGTGCTGGTGTAGGCAATCCGCCAGGGCCGTCCATTGGCGTCCAATGCGGACAGCGCACGTTTCCGATAGACGCAGGGCTGGGGCGACAACACCAGCGGGAGAGGGCTGCCGCTTTCGGCCGAGCCGTAATCGAAACCGGCTCCCCCGGTCCAGACCAGCGGTTCGCGCCAGACCCGTTCGCCGGCGCTCGGGCCCTCGAGATCGCGCTTCACCAGCACCAGATCGTAGTCCCCGCGCTCGAAGCCCTCGTTCAGCAAAACCGTAAGCTGACAGTGAACTTCCAGAGCGACGCGGGGGTGACCGCGTGCGAAATCGGCCAGCACGCGCGGCAGACGGTGCGTGGCGAAGTCCTCCGGCGTGCCGAGGCGGACGACGCCCTCGACCTCCGGCTCGCTGACCGCCTCGCGGGCCTCCTCGGTCAGTTGCAGGATCCGACGCGCGTAGCCGAGCAGACGTTCGCCCTCCGTGGTCAGGGCGATCTGGCGACTGTTGCGGTCGAGCAGTCGCTTGCCAAGAGTTTCCTCTAAGCGCTTGATCTGGAGGGAGATGGTCGACTGGGTGCGACCGAGCCGCTCGGCCGCGCGGGTGAAACCGCCCAGCTCGACGATGGCAACGAAGCTGCGCAGAATATCCAGGTCAAGCGGGGCCATATGATCTGTTCATGCAATCCTTGAGCGGTCATCCATTTAGGGCCCCAATGTTCCGAGGTGAAGGTGACTTATGAGGTGAAAGCGGTTTTTGCACGTTCCGCCGCGGCCAGCCCGGACCGGACCGTCGGCTCCGCGAGGAAGCTTCGGCCCTCGGGCCGAGCATAAATTCCGATCCCAAGTTGGCACTATCGCTTTCGGGGGCTCCATGGTGGCGGTATAACCGCAATTCCGACCTAGACATGCGAGACGCGCCGCCATGACGCCACCCCCCGCCGCACAGACCGCCGCGCAAACTGCCGCGCTCCTGGACCGGGCCGAGGCCGGGCGGCGGCTAAGCGGGCCGGTCGCCGACAGCGAAACCCTCGAGCTGTTGCGAGCCTTGGAGCAGAAGATCCTTTGGCTCTCGAGTTGGACGATCCACAACGCCAACCATCTGCGAGAGTCGCGCGACGGTCTGAAGGTTGGCGGCCATCAGGCCTCCTGCGCGTCGCTCGTCACCCTGATGACGGCGCTCTACTTCGAGATCCTGCGACCGGAAGATCGCGTCGCCGTGAAACCGCATGCCAGTCCGGTATTTCACGCGATTCAGTATCTGCTCGGCCATCAGGAGGTCGAGAAGCTCCAGCTGTTCCGTGCCTTCGGCGGGGCCCAGTCCTATCCCTCGCGAACCAAGGACTCCGACGACGTCGACTTTTCGACCGGTTCCGTCGGGCTGGGCGTCGCCATGACCTCCTTTGCCAGTCTGGTACAGGATTACGTCGCTCTGAAGGGACTGTTGCCCGCGAATAAGAAGCCGGGGCGCATGGTGGCTTTGGTCGGCGATGCCGAACTGGACGAGGGCAATATCTACGAGGCGCTTCTGGAAGGTTGGAAGCACGACGTTCGCAACGTTTGGTGGATCATCGACTACAACCGGCAGAGTCTGGACTCCGTCGTCACCGACAGGCTGTTCGGCCAGATCGATCAGCTTTTCCACACGATGGGCTGGCGGGTCGTCACGGTGAAGTACGGCAAGCGCTTGCAGAGCGCTTTCGAACGACCCGGCGGAGACGTTCTGCAGCGTTGGATCGACGACTGTCCGAACTCGCTCTATTCGGCGCTCGTCTATAAGGGCGGGGCGGCCTGGCGCGCGCACTTGCTGCGGGATTTGGGCGATGAGCCCGGCCTGCGCGCTCTGCTCGCCGACCATGACGACAGCGATCTCCAGGCCCTCATGACCAATCTCGGAGGTCACGACATGGTGGCCGTGCTCGAGGCTTTCCGAAACGTCGAGGCTGAAACGCTGGCCGGCGACGACCGACCGACCTGCTTCCTGGCCTACACCATCAAGGGCCGGGGACTTCCTTTCGCGGGGCACAAGGACAACCACGCCGGGCTGATGAATCCCGAACAGATGGCCGAGTTCCAGACCGCCAACGCGGTCCCGAAGGGTCAGGAGTGGGAGCGTTTCGCCGGCCTGGGCCTGCCGGCCGAGCGTCTGCAGGGTTTTCTCGATCGAACCCCGTTCAATGCCGAGGGCCGCCGCCGTCATGCCGCGCCTCTGATCGAGGTGCCCGCCTTGCCGGAGCCCAAGGCAGATCGCATGTCGACTCAGGAAGGGTTCGGTCGCATTCTCGCCGACCTCGCGCGCCAGGACAGTCAGCTGGCGGAGCGGCTGGTGACCACCTCGCCGGACGTGACCGTTTCGACCAATCTCGGGGGATGGGTCAACCGCCGTGGCATCTTCGACCGCCACCCGCGCGAGGACGTCTTCAAGTCGGAGAAGGTCGTCTCGGCCCAGCGCTGGGGCATGTCGCCCGAGGGTCAGCATCTGGAGCTCGGCATCGCCGAGAACAATCTCTTCATCCTCTTGGCCGCCCTAGGGCTCAGCCACTCCCTGTTCGGTACGCGGCTGCTGCCGATCGGGACGCTCTACGATCCCTTCATCGCCCGCGGTCTCGATGCGCTCAACTACGCCTGCTACCAGGATGCCCGCTTTATCGTCGTCGCCACGCCGTCGGGCATTACGCTGGCGCCGGAAGGCGGCGCGCATCAGTCGGTCGGCACCCCTCTGATCGGCATGGCGCAGGACGGATTGGCGAGCTTCGAGCCAGCCTACGTCGACGAACTGACGGCCTTGCTGCAGTGGTCCTTCGACTACCTGCAGCGCGACGCCGAGCACCCGGGCCAGGACGCTCTGCCGGGAACCGACTGGCTGCGCGACTCCAGCGGCGGTTCGGTCTATCTCCGTCTATCGACCCGCAGTCTGGTCCAGCCGGAGCGGGTCATGACGCCGGCTCTGGCGCGAGACGTCGTCACGGGCGGTTACTGGGTGAAGCCGCCGGCCGCGGGCGCGGAGCTGGCGATCGCCTACAGCGGGGCCCTTGCGCCGGAAGCCTTGGCGGCCTGGGAGCAGGTGAGCGACGAGGTACCGGGCGCCGGACTGCTGGCCGTGACCTCCGCCGACCGTCTGAATGCCGAGTGGTCGGCGGCGGAGCAGGCACGCCAGCAAGGCCTGCAGACGGCTTCGAGTCATGTCGAGGAGTTGCTGCGACCCTTGGCCTCCGACGCGGCCCTGGTGACGGTGCTCGACGGACATCCGGGGACGCTCGGTTGGCTCGGCTCCGTGCGCGGTCACAAGGTCCAGGCGCTGGGAGTCGAGCACTTCGGCCAATCGGGCGATATTCCCGACCTCTATGCCAAATACCGCATCGACAGCGATGCGATCCTCGATGCTTGTGCCGCCGGCCTGGTCGCTCGCTTCCGTTAGCCGCTTCGACGGTTGCGGCCTCGCTTGTCGCGCGGAAAGAGCGCGTGCTATAGGTCCGCGCCCTTTCGTGAGGAGGGGTGCGAGACTAACTTTCGAGGCGGCAGGCGGCGACGGTCGCGGAGCCGCTGCCGGCGCGGCGCGGGCGTGGCGGAATTGGTAGACGCGCCAGGTTTAGGTCCTGGTGGCTTCGGCCGTGGGAGTTCAAGTCTCTCCGCCCGCACCATCGCCGGATACCCACCCCGGTCTTGCAGCAGGATACGACCCGACGTCAGCGCGACCGTGCGTTGCCGAACGAGACCCATAGCAGAGTTCGCCAGACGAGAAGGCCGAAGAGCAGATGCAGGTTACCGAGACGAGCAGCGAGGGGCTGAAGCGCGAGTTCACCATCACGCTCAGCGCTCAAGATATCGACGGCAAGGTCGACGACCGCCTTGCCGAGCTGGCGAAGACCGCGCGCATTCCGGGTTTTCGCCCCGGCAAGGTACCCGCGGCGCTCATGAAGCAGCGCTACGGCCAGGCTGTTCTGGGCGAGGTGCTGGAAAAGGCACTGCAGGACTCCAGCCAGCAGGCGCTGACCGAGCGCAACATCACGCCGGCGCTGCAGCCGAAGGTCGAGGTGACCAAGTACGAGCAGGGCGAAGACCTCGAGTACAAGATCGAGGTCGAGGTCATGCCCGAGGTCGAGCCGATGGACTTCTCCGGCATCGAGGTCGAGCGGATCGAAGTCGCGGTGCCCGATCAGGAAGTTGCGGAAACGCTGGAGCGGCTGGCCGGTCAGCAGAAGAAGACCGAGCCGCTGACGGAGCCTCGGGCGTCCCAATCGGGCGATGTCGTGGTGATCGACTTCAAGGGCTCCGTCGACGGCGAGACCAAGCCGGGCATGGAAGGCGAGGATCACCATCTGGAGCTTGGGTCGAATTCCTTCATCGCCGGCTTCGAGGATCAACTGATCGGGCTCAACAAGGATGACGAGACGACCGTCGAAGTCACCTTCCCGCAGGAGTACGTGAACGACGAGCTGGCTGGCCGGGAGGCCAAATTCGAAGTCAAGGTGAAGGACATTCTCGCGGCGCAGCCGATCGCGATCGATGACGAGATGGCGAAGGCCTACGGTTCAGACAGTCTGGAGGAGTTGAAGGCCAAGGTTCGCGACAGCCTCGGCCAACAGTACCAGGAACTGACGCGCAACCGCGTGAAGCGCCTGCTGCTCGATCAACTGGCGGACGGACATGACTTCACCGTACCGGCAGGTATGGTCGATCTGGAGTTCGAGCAGATCTGGAAGCAGGTCGAGCAGGATCGCGAACAGGGCAAGGAAGACCCCGACGACGACGGCAAGGACGAGGACACGCTGAAGCAGGAGTACCGCGAAATCGCCGAGCGCCGCGTGCGCCTCGGACTGCTTTTGAGCGAGGTCGGTCGCCGCAACGAGATCGACGTTAGCCAGGAAGACCTCAACCGGGCCTTGATCCAGGAGGCGCAACGCCACCCCGGTCAGGAGCGCGAGGTGATCGAGTTCTTTCAGAACAATCCGCAGGCCCTGGCCAACCTTCGCGCGCCTCTCTTCGAGGACAAGGTGGTCGACTTCATCCTCGACCTGGCGCAGGTGACTGTCCGCAGCCTCTCCCCGGAAGAGTTGAAGACGGAACTTGAGGCGGAAAGCGGCGAGGGCGAGTCAGCCGAGGAGAAGCCGAAAAAGAAGGCCGCACCCAAGAAAAAGGCGGCGCCGAAGAAGGCGGCTCCCAAGAAAGCGGCCTCCAAGACCAAGGCCGCCAAAGAGGCCGAAGACCCGGACGCCACGGAGAAGTGAGGCTGAACTGGGACCGTCGGCTTGAGCGGTCCCGCCGACTGGCCTATATCGCGGGTTCCGAAGCGGGGCGGGGCAGTGGAGTCGCCGTCGCCCCGCATCTCCCGAAGCGAAGACATCACGCGCCTGATCGGGCCTAAACGGCCGGTAGGGGCGAGGCAGGAGCGACCATGGGCGAACGCGATCCTCTCGATCTCTATATGAATACCCTGGTGCCGATGGTGGTCGAGCAGACCAACCGCGGTGAGCGCGCGTACGACATCTACTCGCGGCTGTTGAAGGAGCGGATCATCTTCGTCACCGGTCCGATTCACGACGTGGTGGCCAGCTTGGTTTGCGCTCAGCTCCTGCATCTGGAGTCCGAGAATCCGAAGAAGGATGTGGCCATTTACGTCAATTCGCCCGGCGGCGTGGTCACCTCCGGTCTGGCGATGTACGACACCATGCAATATATCCGCCCGGAAGTTTCGACTGTCTGCATGGGGCAGGCGGCATCGGCCGGCTCTCTGCTGCTTTGCGCCGGCACGGCGGGCAAGCGTTTCGCCCTGCCCAACTCGAAGATCATGGTTCATCAGCCCTCCGGCGGCTTCCAGGGGCAGGCCACGGATATCGAGATCCATGCCCGCGAGATTCTGGCGACGCGCCAGCGGTTGAACGAGATCTACGTTCACCACACCGGTCAGGAGATCAGCGTGATCGAGGATGCCATGGAGCGCGACCGCTTCATGACGCCGCAGGAAGCCAAGGACTTCGGACTGATTGACGAGGTTGTGAACAAGCGCCCCTCAGCCCTGGAAAACCTGGCGAAGGACAACAACGGCAACGGCGATGGCTGAGCAATCGCCTGACCACGACGGTCCTGCGGCGATTTTAACCCTTGCGCAAGGCCATGGCGTCAAACTGCAGCTTCTGTTTCAGTGAGACCCTTGGCTGGTCGGAACTTATGCCCCACGTCAGTTGGAGACTGTCATCGTCTTGCCATTGAGGCGGCAGTTTGACGTTGTGCCCCCACGGCGCGTCTGTCTAACATGATCGACGCGGAACCAAGGACGCGTAAGCGAGCATCATGAGCAAGTCGAGCGGCTCCGATTCGAAGAACACCCTGTACTGCTCCTTCTGCGGCAAGAGCCAGCATGAGGTGCGGAAGCTCATTGCCGGGCCAACCGTGTTCATCTGCGATGAATGCGTCGAACTCTGCATGGACATCATCCGCGAGGAGCACAAGACGACGCTTGTGAAGTCGCGCGAAGGCGTGCCGACGCCACGCGACATCTGCGGGGTGCTGGATGACTACGTGATCGGCCAGCAGCATGCCAAGCGCGTGCTCTCGGTCGCGGTCCACAATCACTACAAGCGACTTGGGCACGGCTCGAAGGGCAACGAAGTCGAGCTGGCGAAGTCGAATATTTTGCTGGTGGGCCCGACGGGCTGCGGCAAGACCCTGCTGGCGCAGACCCTTGCCCGCATTCTCGACGTACCCTTCACGATGGCCGACGCGACCACGCTGACCGAGGCTGGCTATGTCGGCGAGGACGTGGAAAATATCATCCTGAAGCTGCTGCAGTCTGCCGACTACAATGTCGAGCGTGCACAGCGCGGGATCGTCTATATCGACGAAGTCGACAAGATCAGCCGGAAGTCCGACAACCCCTCGATCACGCGCGACGTCTCGGGCGAGGGTGTGCAGCAGGCTCTGTTGAAGATCATGGAGGGCACGGTCGCCTCGGTTCCTCCTCAGGGCGGGCGCAAGCATCCCCAGCAAGAGTTCCTGCAGGTCGATACCACCAACATCCTGTTCATCTGCGGCGGCGCCTTCGCCGGTTTGGATCGGATCATCGCACAGCGCGGCAAGGGCTCCGCGATCGGCTTCGGTGCCGACGTGCGCGGTCCGGACGAGCGCTCCACCGGCGCGATCCTCCGTGAGGTGGAGCCCGAGGATCTGTTGAAGTTCGGTCTGATTCCTGAGTTCGTCGGCCGTTTGCCGGTCGTCGCTACCTTGGAAGACCTGGACGAGGACGCTCTCGTCGAGATCCTCACCACGCCGAAGAACGCCTTGGTCAAGCAGTACGAGCGCTTGTTCGAGATGGAGAATGTCCATCTCAAGTTCACGGACGACGCGTTGCGCGCCGTGGCCAACAAGGCGATCGCTCGCAAGACCGGCGCACGCGGTCTGCGCTCGATCATGGAGGGCATCCTGCTCGACTCCATGTTCGATCTGCCCGGATATGAAGGGGTCGAAGAAGTGGTGATCAACCGCGACGTGGCGGAAGGCCGCGCGTCGCCGCTTCAGATCTATGCCGACCGGCGCGAGGACGCCAGCGGCACCGGCGCCTAGGTCTGCGGCTGGCTTCGCTTCGCAAAACGGCGGCGAAGCCTACAAGGTATTGGGGCACGCGGCCTTTATCGCACTATCAATAGGGTCGTCTTGTCGGATTGGGACTGAGCGCGGTCTTGAAACGGCGCCTTTCCGCGGACACTTTATCGAGTGAACCGATCGGCCGGCATCGCCGCTCGCTAACTGGGAGCCGGTCGCCACCAGACGGTGCCCGAATTGGGGCCGTCCGCAACATTCGCGAGGTCACATGCTCGAGCTTGCCCAAGGCAACCTCTATCCCGTCCTGCCCCTGCGCGACATCGTCGTCTTCCCGCACATGATCGTGCCGCTCTTCGTCGGGCGCGAGAAGTCGGTCAAGGCGCTCGAAGACGTGATGAAGGACGACAAGCAGATCCTGCTCGTCACTCAGAAGAACGCTGCGCAGGACGACCCCAGTCCGTCCGACATCTATCAGGTCGGAACGGTGGGCACCGTGCTGCAGCTTTTGAAACTCCCCGACGGCACCGTCAAGGTGTTGGTCGAGGGTGGGCAGCGCGCCCGTATCGCCCGCTTCGGCGACAACGAGGAGTTCTTTCAGGCTTACGCGGAGGTTCTGGAAGACGACCGTGGCGACGAGCGCGAACTCGATGCGCTGGGACGGACGGTGGTGTCCCAGTTCGAGCAGTACATCAAGCTGAACAAGAAGATTCCGCCCGAGGTGCTGGTTTCGATCAATCAGATCGACGAACCCAGCAAGCTGGCCGACACCATCGCGAGCCATCTCACCCTGAAGATCCCCGAGAAGCAGGAGCTTCTGGAGGCCGGGACGGTCACCGAGCGTCTGGAGAAGGTCTACGGCTTCATGGAGTCGGAGATCGGCGTTCTGCAGGTGGAGAAGCGAATCCGCAACCGCGTTAAGCGCCAGATGGAGAAGACGCAGCGCGAATACTACCTGAATGAGCAATTGAAGGCGATTCAGAAAGAACTCGGCGAGAGCGAGGACGGCAAGGACGAGATCGCCGAGATCGAAGAGAAGATCGGCAAGACCAAACTGACGAAAGAAGCGCGCGAGAAGGCGCTGGCCGAGATCAAGAAGCTCCGTTCCATGAGCCCCATGTCGGCCGAAGCGACGGTGGTGCGAAACTACCTCGACTGGATGCTGTCGATTCCCTGGAAGAAGCGCAGCAAGGTCAAGAAGGACCTGCGCCTGGCGCAGGAGATTCTGGACCGGGATCACTACGGTCTGGAAAAGGTGAAGGACCGCATCGTCGAGTATCTCGCCGTTCAGCAGCGCATGGCGAAGGTGAAGGGCCCGATCCTCTGTCTCGTCGGACCGCCGGGTGTCGGCAAGACATCGCTCGGAAAGTCGATCGCCAAGTCGACCGGCCGCAACTTCGTCCGCATGTCCTTGGGCGGCGTGCGCGACGAGGCGGAAGTCCGCGGGCACCGGCGCACCTATATCGGTTCGATGCCGGGCAAGGTGATCCAGGGGATGAAGAAGGCCAAGACCTCCAATCCTCTCTTCCTGCTCGACGAGATCGACAAGCTCGGCGCCGACTGGCGGGGCGATCCGTCTTCGGCCTTGCTCGAAGTGCTGGATCCTGAACAGAACGGGACGTTCCAGGATCACTATCTGGAAGTCGATTACGACCTTTCGGACGTGATGTTCGTCACGACGGCCAACACGCTGCGCATGCCGCAGCCGCTGCTGGACCGGATGGAGGTGATTCGAATCCCCGGTTATACCGAGGATGAGAAGGTGGAGATCGCCAAGCGGCATCTGTTGCCGAAGGTGGTCGAAAGCCACGGCCTCAAGGACGGCGAATGGTCGATCACCGACGACGCCCTCCGGGATGTCATCCGCTACTACACCCGGGAAGCCGGGGTGCGAAATCTGGAGCGCGAACTTACGGGACTGATCCGGAAGGCCGTGAAGGAAATCGCGATGGAGGCGGAGGTGAGTTCGGTCGAGGTCACGCCGGAAACGCTCGACAAGTACGCCGGCGTTCGGCGCTACCGGTACGGCGAGGCCGAGACGGAAAATGCGGTCGGTGTCTCCACCGGTCTCGCCTGGACGGAAGTTGGCGGCGAACTGCTGTCGATCGAGGCGGTCACCGTACGCGGCAAGGGTCGTGTCGTGACGACCGGCACCTTGGGCGATGTCATGAAGGAGTCGATTCAGGCCGCCGAGTCTCTCGTGAAGAGCCGGGCGCCCGAGTACGGCATCAAGCCGACGATCTTCGAGCGCAAGGACATCCACGTTCACGTACCGGAGGGAGCGACGCCGAAGGACGGTCCATCGGCCGGTGTGGCCATGGTCACGGCCATCGTCTCTGTCCTCTCCGGTATTCCGGTCCGCTCGGACTTGGCCATGACGGGCGAGATCACCTTGCGGGGCCGGGTCTTGCCGATCGGCGGTCTCAAGGAGAAACTCCTTGCGGCCCTGCGCGGCAATATCAAGACGGTCCTGATACCGGGCGAGAACGAGAAGGACCTGGCTGACATCCCCGATAATGTGAAGACGAAACTCGAAATCATTCCCTGTACCGTGATCGATCAAGTCCTCGAAGCGGCTTTGACCGAAAAGCCGGCTCCGATCGAATGGGACGAGAAAGACGAGGAGCCCTTGCGCAAGCAAGGCGACGGCGATGATCGCGATGCGGTGCTCACCCATTAGTCGTGCTGTCAGGTAACTGATTGTTTTGCAAGGGGCTGCTTCGGCAGCCTCTTGCGGTTTTGGCGCCGATTCGCTGCGTCGCCCGAGTCGCGGGCGATTTATGGTCCTCTACGGCGCCAAGACCTCCACAGGCGAATTTTTGCCCTCCAAAACACCCGAAAAACCGCTCGATTCCTAGTATTCTGGGGCCTTTCCACATTGACGCCCGAAACAGCCCGTGTTTATTGTCGCTGCCTCACGAACGACCCGTTCGAGAAGAGAGCTTTCCAGAACACTGAGGGGGGTTCAGCGTGAACAAGAACGAACTCATTGCTGCTGTTGCTGACGATGCCGGTCTGTCCAAGGCCGATAGCGAGAAGGCGGTGAACGCCGTTTTCGATTCCATTACCGGTGCTCTTAAAACAGGCGACGAAGTCCGCCTGATGGGCTTCGGCAACTTTTCTGTTGCGCAGCGCGCGGCCAGCGAGGGTCGCAACCCCCGCACCGGCGAGAAGATCAAAATTCCTGCGTCGAAGCAGGTGAAGTTCAAGGCCGGCAAAGGCCTCAAAGACTCCGTGAACTAAAGCGAGACTCGGTCCGTTCGGCGCGCGGCTTCGTGGACGGGTCGCCCAGGGTTTGCAGCGCCGAAGTAGACGGGACGACAGCGGCGAGTTTCGCATCAGGCGGCTCGCCGCTTTTTTTTGGTTTTCTCTCTGTTTGGCTGTCTCTCTGGGCGGCGAGCCGAGGCTGACGTGACCCGAGACTGATGGCTTCGGCGATCAGGTTTCAGTCGCGCCTCCATCTCTCGCGGCTATAGTAGACGCGATCGGCGGGCGGTTAGCTCAGCTGGAAGAGCATCCGGTTTACACCCGGAAGGTCGGCAGTTCGAACCTGTCACCGCCCACCAGATCGCGCCGCCGCACCCGACGTCGGCTACCGGCATCTAGGGCTTCTGTGCGTCCTTCGGTCGTTCGATCGAGAAGAGCCGTTCCACGACCGTGTAGTCCATGTAGCCGAGGCGCGCGATCGGTTTGTAGCGCGTCGGATCGACGAGGCCATCTTCGGTGATCGCCCAGTCGGGAAGATGAATGCCGACAACCTGCCCGAAGACGACGAAGTTGCCTCGCATGGCTCCTTCAGCCGGAAACTCGACCGTCTGCAGATAGCGACACTCCAGAGAGACAGGGGCGTCGGCCAAGCGTGGCGGCTTTACCCGTTCGCAGGGAGCCATCTTCAGTCCGGCCACCTCGGCCTCGCTGATGTCGGCGGGCAGAGGGGCCGAGGTCTCGTTCATCTTGTCGCGAAGATCCCAGGTCGGAACGTTGACGACGAATTCTCCCGTTTCCTCCGCGTTGCGTTGGGAGTCTTTGACGCCGTCCTCCCGGCTGGGACCTGTCGGCGCAAAGAATACGATCGGCGGCTGGTCGGCGACGGCGTTGTAGAAGCTGTAGGGCGCGACGTTCACGACCCCCTCGGCCGAAAGGCTGCTCACCCAGGCGATCGGCCGCGGCGCGACCAAGGCCTTGAAGGGGTTGTAGGGCAGCCCGTGGGCCTTGTGCTGGTTCGGCTCGATGAACACGGGCGTGTCTCTCCTCAGACGACAGGAACAACGGATGGTGAGGCTGGATTGAACCCCCGCAACCGGCACGGCCACAAGCGTAGCGGACGCAACAGATCTGTGCCGCCTGCGCTGGTCACGGTTCCACGCTTCGCCTAAGAGACTCTCCCATGATCCTGGTGCAACTCCTCGATATCGTTCTGCCCGTCTTCCTCTGCATCGCGGCCGGCTTTGCCTGGGCGCGTTCACGTCTGGCCTTCGACAACGCCTTCGTCACCCAGTTGGTCATGTACATCGGTACGCCCTGCCTGCTGGTCGCGACCTTCGACAAGGTGCGTCCCGAACCGGAGGCCTTCGCTCAGATCGCGCTGGCGAGTCTTACGGCCTTCGTCGCGATGGGACTTCTCGCTTGGGCGGCGTTGCGCCTCCTGCGTCTGGATCCACGCGATTTTCTGCCGGCGCTCACCTTTCCCAATACGGGAAACATGGGTCTGCCCCTGGTGCTGTTCGCCTTCGGGCCCGAGGGTCTGGCCTTCGCCATCGTGGTCTTCGCTTTCTCGGCGGTCGGACACTTCACGGTCGGCATCAGCGTGTCGCGCGGCGCCTTCAAGCCGCGCGAGTTGCTGACCTTGCCGATTCTGCCGGCCCTCGCGGTGGGTATTCTCCTGGTCGTGCTCGATCTGCGGTTGCCGCTCGTCGTAGGGCGCGCGGTAGAGCTTCTGGGCAACCTGACGATTCCGCTGATGCTGCTGGCCCTCGGGGTTTCCCTGGCGCGCCTGCCGCTGCGCCGACTCGGCCGGGCGACTCTCTTGAGCGTGCTTCGCATCTCTATCGGCGCGGCGAGCGGCGGTGCGGTTGCCTGGGCCTTCGAGCTCGGGCCGGTGGCGAGCGGTGCGCTGGTGCTGCAATGCGCCATGCCGATCGCGGTTTACAGCTATCTCTTCGCCGAGCGCTTCGGGCGGGCGTCGGGAGATGTGGCCGGCGGCGTGATCGTCTCGACGCTCATGACCTTAGCCATGGCACCGACCTTGCTGCTGGTTCTGCAGTAAACCTCGGACAGGACCGCCTTGACAGCCTTGGGGGCGCAGCGTAAATACCCGGCCTCCAACGCCTGGGGGTGTAGCTCAGTTGGTTAGAGCGCTGGCCTGTCACGCCAGAGGCCGCGGGTTCAAGTCCCGTCACTCCCGCCACGTTGGTTCGAGCAAGACCTGAGAGCGAAAAAGGCCGCGATTCCAGCGGTCTTTTTTCTGGCCGGCGGCCGACCGGGCCAAGGTCGGCCGACGACGGCTCGACGCAGTCCTTCGCCGCCTTGCGCGGACCGCTTTATCGAGTCTTTAACGGCAGCGTGATCAACTCCTCCGTCGAGTCGGGAAGAATCCTTCTATCAAAGGCACTTGCTCTGATGCCGCGCTGCGACATTGCGTCCTTTTCCTAAGCCTGCGGCGTCTCTATATTGCGCCCTCAAACAAGATCGCTTCTCCAGGGCTGCCGGCCGCCGGCCACTAGCAGCGGAATACAGGTGCAAAGCGATCCCAACAGGCTCGACGACGAGCGTCGTCAGCGGTGAGAGATCAATGGAAGACCTGCTGATCGAATATCTGCCGATCCTGCTGTTTATCGGGATTGCGCTGGGTTTGGCCGCGATCATGGTCCTGGCCTCCTACATCGTGGCGCGCCAGAGGCCGGACAGCGAGAAGGTCTCCGCCTACGAATGCGGATTCGAGGCCTTCGACGATGCGCGCAGCAAGTTCGATGTGCGCTTCTACCTCGTCGCCATCCTCTTCATCATTTTCGACCTCGAAGTCGCCTTCCTGTTTCCCTGGGCTATCTCTCTTGGGGAGATCGGACTGTTCGGCTTCTGGTCGATGGTTGTGTTCCTGGGCCTGCTGACCGTCGGATTTCTCTACGAATGGAAAAAGGGAGCGTTGGAATGGGAGTGATCGGTGTCGACCAACCGCTTCCGCGCGGCTTCGAGCAGGATCTGGTTCTGAAGCAGGCGACCGACGACCTGCAGGACAAAGGCTTTCTCGTCGCCAATCTGGACAAGCTCGCCGCCTGGGCTCAGTCCGGATCGCTCTGGCCAATGAGTTTCGGTTTGGCCTGTTGCGCCGTCGAGATGATGCACACGGCCTGCAGCCGCTACGATCTGGATCGCTTCGGCGCGGTTTTCCGGCCGAGTCCGCGCCAGTCGGACGTGATGATCGTCGCCGGCACGCTCTGCAACAAGATGGCCCCCGCCTTGCGTAAGGTGTACGACCAGATGCCGGAGCCGCGCTGGGTCATCTCCATGGGCTCCTGCGCCAACGGCGGCGGCTACTACCACTACAGCTACTCGGTGGTGCGGGGCTGCGACCGCATCGTGCCGGTGGATGTTTACGTCCCTGGCTGTCCGCCGACCGCCGAAGCGCTGCTTTACGGCGTCCTGCAGTTGCAGAAGAAGATCAAGCGTGAGGCGGCGATCGCCCGATAGGCGGGCACGCAAACGGCCTCCGAAGGTCAAAGGAGAGATAATGACCGCAGCGCTCCCGCCGGCGCTTCAGGATGTCGCCGACTACGTCTCCATGGCTGTCGGTGAGAGCGTCACGGATACAGAGTCCATTCGTGGCGAGCTGATCGTCTGGACCCAGCCGGAACGGTTGCTGGACCTGCTGATGCAGTTGCGCGACGACCAGAATCTTCTGTTCAAGCAGCTATTGGACGTCACCGCCGTCGACTATCCCGACCGGCAACAGCGCTTCGAGGTCGTCTACAACCTGCTTTCGCTCAAGCACAACCAGCGCATCCGCGTGAAGCTGGCCGCCGACGAGGAAACCACCATTCCGTCCGCGGCTCGTGTCTTCAACTCCGCGATTTGGCTGGAACGCGAGGTCTGGGACCTCTTCGGGATCTTCTTCGGCGACCATCCGGATCTGCGCCGGATCCTGACCGACTACGGCTTCGAGGGGCATCCTCTGCGCAAGGACTTCCCGCTGACCGGCTACGTCGAGGTTCGCTACGACGAAGACCAGAAGCGGGTCGTCTACGAGCCCGTGAAGCTGACCCAGGAATTCCGCACCTTCGACTTCGCGTCACCCTGGGAAGGCATGCAGGGAATTCTTCCGGGCGACGAGAAGGCGGCGGCCGAAACGGACACCGCAGCCGAGGAGAGCAAGGCATGACCGCGACGGATGTCCAGATCAAGCCGATGACCCTCAACTTCGGCCCACAGCATCCGGCGGCGCACGGTGTGCTGCGTCTGGTGTTGGAGATGGACGGCGAGGTGGTCGAACGCGCGGACCCGCATGTCGGCCTGCTCCATCGCGGCACCGAGAAGCTGATTGAGTACAAGACCTACCTGCAGGCGATTCCCTACTTCGACCGTCTCGATTACGTCAGCCCGATGAATCAGGAGCACGCCTTCGCCCTGGCGACGGAGAAGCTCCTCGGGATCGAGGCACCCCGGCGCGGGCAGTACGTCCGTGTGATGTTCTGCGAGCTTACCCGGATCGCCAATCATCTTCTCAACATCGCCACTTTCGCCCTCGACGTCGGCGCAATGACTCCCATCCTCTGGGCCTTCGAAGAGCGCGAACGAGTGATGGAGTTCTACGAACGGGTCTGCGGCGCCCGACTGCATGCGGCCTACTTCCGGCCGGGCGGGGTACACCAGGATCTACCCGCCGGCCTGACCGGAGACATCAAGGCCTTCTGTGAGCGCTTCCCGAAGCACATCGACCACCTGGAAGAGCTGCTGACCGATAATCGGATCTTCCGTCAGCGGACGGTCGATATCGGCATCGTTTCGGCGGAACAGGCCCTGGACTGGGGCTTTTCCGGCGCCATGCTGCGCGGTTCCGGTGTCGCCTGGGATCTGCGCAAGGCGCAGCCCTACGACGTCTACGACGAGTTGGATTTTCAGATCCCGGTAGGTAAGACCGGCGACTGCTTCGCGCGCTACCTCGTGCGCGTCGAGGAGATGCGTCAGTCGATCGCAATCATCGAGCAGTGCCTGGAGAAGATGCCGGCGGGTCCGGTGATGATCGAAAGCACCAAGGTCAGTCCCCCCAACCGCGCCGATATGAAGCGCTCCATGGAGGCTCTGATCCATCACTTCAAGCTCTATACCGAGGGCTATCACGTCCCGCCTGGCGAGACCTACACCGCGGTGGAAGCCCCCAAGGGCGAGTTCGCGGTCTTCCTGGTGTCGGACGGGACCAACAAGCCTTACCGCTGTAAGATCCGGGCGCCCGGCTTCTCTCATCTCGCCGCCATGGACGAGCTCTGCCGTGGCCATATGCTCGCGGACTCGGTGGCCATCCTCGGCTCCATGGATATCGTTTTCGGCGAGGTCGATCGATGAAGGTAACCAGCTACCGCAAGCCGGACAGCGGCGGATTCGCGTTCACGGCCGAGAACGAGGCGCAGGCCGACGCCTACATCGCGCGCTATCCCGAAGGACGCCAGGCCTCGGCCGTGCTCTGGCTGCTCTACCTGGCGCAGGATCAGAACGGCGGTTCGATCGGGCAGGAGCAGATCGACTACGTCGCCGCCTACCTCGGGATGGCGCCGATCCGCGTCCATGAGGTCGCCAGCTTCTTTACGATGATCAACGAGCGGGCGCTCGGCCGGCACCACATCCAGGTCTGCCGCACGACCTCCTGCTGGTTGCGGGGCTCCGATGAGATCGGCAAGGCCTGTCTGGAGGAAGCCGGGATCGAGACGTTCGGCGGGACCAGCGGAGACGGGCTGTTCACCGTCAGCGAGGTCGAGTGTCTCGGCGCTTGCGCCAATGCACCGATGTTTCAGGTGAACGACCGGGACTACCACGAAGACCTGACGCCGGAGACGGCGCGCGCCGTGATCCGCGCCCTCCGCGAAGGCGGGACGGTCGAATCGGGCTCCAAGAGCGGTCGGGTTTCCAGCGAGCCGCCGGCAGACAGCCGCCGCACGCTGCTGGCCGACGCGGGGTAGGGACAGGTCATGCTGCAAGACAAGGACCGTATTTTCCTCAATCTCTACGGCGAGTTGGACTGGGGCCTGAAGGGCGCTCAGGCCCGCGGTATCTGGGACAACACCAAGGCCCTGATCGAACGCGGCCGCGAGAAGATCGTGGAGCAGGTCAAGGAATCGGACTTGCGCGGCCGTGGCGGCGCAGGTTTCCCGACCGGCCTCAAGTGGTCCTTCATGCCGAAGGAAAACGACGGACGGCCCCATTACCTGGTGGTCAACGCCGACGAGTCGGAGCCGGGAAGCTGCAAGGATCGCGAGATTCTGCGCAGCGATCCGCACCTGCTTCTCGAGGGCTGTCTGATCGCCGGCGTCGCGATGGGGGCCAATGCTGCCTATATCTACATCCGAGGCGAGTATTGGGAGCCTCTGCAGAGACTCGAGGCTGCAGTTCTGCAGGCACGCGAAGCCGGTCTGCTGGGGAAGAACGCTTGCGGCGCCGGCTGGGATTTCGACGTCTTCGTGACCCGTGGCGCCGGCGCCTACATCTGCGGTGAAGAGACCGCGATGCTGGAGTCGCTCGAGGGCAAGAAGGGTCAGCCGCGCCTGAAACCGCCCTTTCCGGCCGCCGTCGGCCTCTACGGCTGTCCGACCACTGTCAACAACGTCGAGACCATTGCCGTCGTCCCGACGATCCTGCGGCGCGGGCCGGCCTGGTTCGCCGGTCTCGGTCGACCGAAAAACGCCGGCACCAAGATCTTCTCGCTCTCAGGGCATGTGAACACGCCTTGCAACGTCGAAGAGGAGATGGGCATTCCGCTGAAGGACCTGATCGAAAAGCACGGCGGTGGGGTGCATGGCGGTTGGGACAACCTGCAGGCCGTCGTGCCGGGCGGATCCTCGGTTCCCTGCCTGCCGAAATCGATCTGCGACGATATCCTGATGGACTTCGACTCGCTGCGGGAGGCCAAGTCGGGTCTCGGTACGGCGGCCGTCATCGTAATGGACAAGTCGACGGATATCGTCGAGGCGATTGCCCGCTTCAGCCACTTCTACATGCATGAGTCCTGCGGCCAGTGTACGCCCTGCCGCGAGGGGACCGGCTGGATGTTCCGGGTTATGACGCGCATGGTGCGCGGCCAGGCCGAGTTGGAAGAGATCGACCTGCTGCTCGACGTGTCCTATCAGGTCGAGGGGCACACGATCTGCGCGCTCGGCGACGCGGCGGCTTGGCCGATTCAAGGGCTGATCCGCCACTTCCGGCCCGAGCTGGAGCGCCGGATCGCGGACTACAAGGCCAGCAGGCAACCCGCAGCAGCGGCCGAGTGAACAGCCGAAAGCAGAGGTTTAGGAGCTTTTCTTCATGCCAACGCTGACCATCAACGGCAAGGAAATCGAGGTTCCGGCCGGCCTTACCGTGCTGCAGGCCTGCGAGCTTGCCGGCTTCGAGATTCCGCGGTTCTGCTATCACGAGCGCCTCTCGGTCGCCGGCAACTGCCGCATGTGCCTGGTCGAGATGGAGCGCGCACCGAAGCCGATTGCGAGCTGCGCGATGCCGGTCGGCGACGGGATGGTGATCCGCACAGACACCGAGACGGTGAAGAAAGCGCGCAACGGCGTGATGGAGTTTCTGCTGATCAACCATCCGCTCGATTGCCCGATCTGCGATCAGGGCGGCGAGTGCGATCTGCAGGACCAGGCGATGGCCTACGGCTACGATTCGAGCCGTTATGACGAGAACAAGCGCGCGGTGTCCGAGAAGTACATGGGCCCGCTGATCAAAACGATCATGACGCGCTGCATCCATTGCACCCGCTGCGTCCGTTTTGCGACGGAAATCGGCGGTGTCGAGGAGATCGGGCTGGTCGGGCGCGGCGAGCACGCCGAGATCACGACCTTGGAGAAGGCGATCGACTCCGAACTCTCCGGCAATCTGGTCGACGTCTGTCCGGTCGGTGCGCTGACCAACGCGCCCTACGCCTTCTCGGCCCGACCCTGGGAGCTGCGCAAGACGCTGTCGGTCGACGTCCTGGATGCCGTCGGCTCCAACATCCGGGTGGATGCGCGCGGGCGCGAGGTGATGCGCGTGCTGCCGCGTCTGCATGAAGACGTGAACGAAGAGTGGATCAACGACAAGACGCGCCAGGCCGTCGACGGTTTGCATTACCGGCGGCTGGACAAGCCCTTCGTCCGGGCGGCGGACGGCAAGCTGAAGCCGGCGAGTTGGACGGAGGCTTTCGAGGCCATCGCCGCGCGGTTCAAGGGGCTTGCCGGGGAGAAGATCGCGGCCATCGCCGGCGATCTCTGCGATGCCGAATCGATGCTGGCCCTGAAGGACCTGATGACCGCGCTGGGTTCGCCCAACCTGGAGTGCCGCCAGGACGGCGCCAAACTGGGCGGCGGGCCGCGCGCCGAGTATCTCTTCAACACGGGTATCGCCGGGATCGAGCAAGCCGATGCCATCCTGCTGATCGGCAGCAATCCCCGTTGGGAAGCGGCGATGGTCAACGCCCGCATCCGCAAGCGCTTTCTTCAGACCGGCCTGCCGATCGCTCTGATCGGTCCGCGCGTGGAACTGACCTACGACTACGACCATCTGGGCGAGGGGCCTGACGTCCTGGAGGCGCTGACCAGGGGCGAGGGCGACTTTTTCCGGACTCTCGAGGCGGCCGAACGGCCCCTGATCGTGCTCGGCTCCGGCGCGGTGGCGCGACCGGACGGGGCGGCCATCGTGGCGCTTGCACGCCAACTTGCGGACTCCGTCGGTGCCGCCGGCGCGAAGGCACCCGACCGTTGGAACGGCTACAATGTTCTTCAGCGTGCCGCCTCGCGGGTCGGCGGCCTCGATCTCGGGTTTCTGCCGGGCGAGGGCGGCCGCGATCTCGAAGGCATCCTGGCCGGCGCCGGCTCCGGGGAGATCGAGGCGGTCTGGTTGCTGGGCGCAGACGAGATCGATACGCAGCGGCTCGGCAAAGCCTTCGTCATCTATCAGGGGCATCACGGCGACCGCGGCGCGCACCGCGCCGACGTCATTCTGCCGGGCGCCGCCTACACCGAGAAGAACGGGACCTACGTCAACACCGAGGGCCGCGTTCAACTCGGACGCCTGGCCGCCTTCCCGCCGGGCGAGGCACGCGAAGACTGGACCATTCTGCGCGCTCTTTCCGAGCGACTCGGCGTGAAGCTGCCTTATGACAGCCTGGGCGATTTGCGTGCGCGCCTGGTGCAACTGCACCCGGTCTTCGCGGCGATCGACACCTTGGAGCCGGCAGCCTGGGAGGCCTTCGGAGCCAAGACGGATCTGCAGGCGACGCCGTTTGACCTGCCGGTCGAGAACTTTTACATGACCTGCCCGATCAGCCGCGCCTCCAAAACCATGGCCGCCTGTACGGAGGCCTTCGTCGCAGCGCCGTCCCAGGCGGCGGAGTAGGGGCGGACAGTGACGGCGGCGAGGTTTGCAGCAGGGTTTAAGGACGGGACAGCGTGAACGGTTTCTTCGACAGCTACCTTCTGCCGACGGCCATCATCGTGGCGCAGATCGTTGCCGTGCTGGTGCCGCTGCTGGTGGCGGTCGCCTACCTGACTTACGCCGAGCGCAAGGTCATCGCGGCGATGCAGCTTCGCCGGGGTCCCAATGTGGTCGGCCCCTTCGGCTTGCTGCAGCCCGTCGCGGACGGCGTAAAGCTGCTGTTCAAGGAGACGATCCTGCCGGCCGGCGCCAACCGGATCGTCTTCATCCTGGCCCCGATGATTACCTTTTCCCTGGCGATGATGGCCTGGGCGGTGATCCCGGTGGCGGAGGGCTGGGCGATCGCCGACATCAACGTCGGCGTGCTGTTCCTTTTTGCCGTGTCCTCGCTCGGCGTCTACGGCGTGATCATGGCCGGCTGGGCCTCCAACTCCAAATATCCTTTCCTCGGCGCTCTGCGCTCGGCGGCGCAGATGGTCTCCTACGAAGTCTCGATGGGCTTCGTGCTGATAACCGTCGTGCTCTGCGCCGGTTCGTTGAACCTCACCGACATCGTCAATGCTCAGCAGGGTCTCTGGTACGCGATCCCGCTGCTGCCGATGTTCGTGATCTTCTTCATCTCGGTTTTGGCCGAGACCAACCGTGCGCCCTTCGATCTGCCGGAAGGCGAGTCGGAGCTGGTGGCCGGGTACTTCGTCGAATACTCCTCGATGACCTTCGCGCTCTTCTTCCTCGGCGAATACGCCAACATGATTCTGATGAGCGCGATGGTGACGATCTTCTTCCTCGGCGGCTGGCTGCCGATCATGGATATCGCGCCTTTCACCTGGATTCCCGGACCGGTCTGGTTCGCGGCGAAGGTGGCGCTGGTGCTTTTCTTCTTCCTGTGGATACGCGCGACCTTTCCGCGCTACCGCTACGACCAACTGATGCGCCTGGGCTGGAAAGTCTTTCTGCCGATTTCCCTGGCCTGGGTGATTTTGACGGCTGGCGTACTGATCTACTTCGACTGGCTGCCGGCCTGATCGGAACCCGGGCTCAAAGGAGGCCGAAATCGCCATGGCGATGCTGGACCGAACCGCGCGTAGCCTGCTGCTCAGCGAACTGCTGGGCGGTATGGCCCTTACCTTTCGCTACATGTTCCGCCCCAAGGTCACGCTGAACTATCCCTACGAGAAGGGGGCGCTCAGTCCCCGTTTTCGCGGCGAGCACGCCCTGCGGCGCTATCCCAACGGGGAGGAGCGTTGCATCGCCTGCAAGCTGTGCGAGGCGATCTGCCCGGCCCTGGCCATCACCATCGAAGCCGAACCGCGGGCCGACGGCAGCCGCCGGACGACGCGCTACGACATCGATATGACCAAGTGCATCTACTGCGGCCTCTGTCAGGAGGCCTGCCCGGTCGACGCCATCGTCGAGGGGCCGAACTTCGAGTTTGCGGCCGAGACGCGCGAGGAGCTGTTCTACAACAAGGACAAGCTGCTCGAGAATGGCGACCGCTGGGAGCAGGAGATCGCACAGAACATCGCCCTCGACGCACCCTATCGCTAGGGCGTATGAGAGGGCGCCGTTGCCGCGGCGCAACAAAAGTGACGCTCGCCGCTTGGGGACCTAGGGCTGCGGTTCGGGCGGCGAGGGGAGGCCGCCGGTTTATGATTGCGGCAGGCGCGCGGCGAAGCGCGGAAGATCGGGTGTCGGGGAAGATCGAATGATCGTGCAGGTTCTCTGCTTCTATCTGTTCAGCGCCATCATGGTCGCCTCGGCCGTGATGGTGATTTCGTCGCGCAACCCGGTCCATTCGGTGCTGTTCTTGATTCTCGCCTTCTTCAATGCGGCGGGCCTCTTCGTGCTGATCGGTGCCGAGTTCCTGGCGATGATCCTGGTGGTCGTCTATGTCGGCGCGGTCGCCGTGCTGTTCCTCTTCGTCGTGATGATGCTCGACGTGAACATTGCCGAGCTGCGCCAGGGCTTCCTGCAGTACCTGCCGATCGGCGCCCTGATCGGTCTGATCCTGATGGTCGAACTGGTGATGGTCGCCGGCTTCTACTTCGGCGCCCCGGAAGCGGCCGGGACGGTGGCGCGCGTTCCGATCCCGCCCAGCGAGCAGGTGACCAATACGGAGGCCTTGGGCCGCGTTCTCTATACCGACTACGTCTACCTGTTTCAGGCCTCCGGTCTGATCCTCCTGGTCGCGATGATCGGGGCGATCGTGCTCACCCTGCGCCAGCGCGAGGGTGTCAAGCGCCAGTCGATCGCGCGTCAGATCGCGCTCCAGCGCAGCGAGGCGGTCGAGGTCAAGGACGTGCCGAGCGGAAGCGGGATCTGAGCGATGTGGGAACTGACGCTCGGACACTACCTGACGGTCGCGGCCATCCTCTTCACGCTCGGCATGTTCGGGATCTTCCTGAACCGCAAGAACGTGATCATCATCCTGATGTCGATCGAGCTGATGCTGTTGGCCGTCAACATCAACCTGGTCGCCTTCTCCTGGCATCTCGGCGATTTGGTCGGCCAGGTTTTCGCCATGCTGATTCTGACTGTGGCGGCAGCCGAGGCCGCCATCGGTCTCGCCATCCTCGTGGTGTACTTCCGCAACCGCGGTTCGATCGCGGTGGAAGACATCAACATGATGAAGGGCTGAGGCCGATATGATCGACGCCATTATCGTCTTCCTGCCGCTGATCGGCGCGCTTCTGGCCGGCCTGTTCGGACGTGCGCTCGGCGACCGCGGCGCACAGGTGGTGACCTGCAGCCTGCTGATTCTCGCCGCCCTGCTGTCGATCACGGTCTTTATCGACGTCGCCCTGGGCGGCAACACCCGCACCACGGAACTCTTCACCTGGATCGACTCCGGCCGGTTCGAGCTGAGTTGGGCTCTCAGGGTCGATACCCTGACCGCCATCATGTTCTGCGTGGTGACCATCGTCTCCGCGATCGTCCATCTCTACTCGGTCGGCTACATGGCCGAGGACAAGTCGATCCCGCGTTTCATGGCCTATCTGTCGCTCTTCACCTTCTTCATGCTGATGCTGGTGAGCGCCGACAATCTGGTGCAGATGTTCTTCGGGTGGGAAGGGGTCGGTCTTGCGTCCTACCTGCTGATCGGCTTCTGGTACGACCGGCCCAGCGCCAATGCCGCCGCCATGAAGGCCTTTCTGGTCAATCGCGTCGGCGACATCGCCTATGCCCTCGGCATCGCCGCGATCTTCCTGCTGTTCGGATCGGTCGAGTTCGATCAGATCTTCGGCCGCGCCGCCGAATATCAGGATGTGGTGGTCACGGCCTTCGGCATCGAATGGCATGCCCTGACGGTGATCTGCCTGCTGCTGTTCATCGGCGCGATGGGCAAGTCGGCGCAGCTCGGACTGCACACCTGGCTGCCGGATGCCATGGAGGGGCCGACCCCGGTTTCGGCGCTGATCCACGCGGCCACCATGGTCACGGCCGGCGTGTTCCTGGTCTGCCGCATGTCGCCTGTCTTTGAGTTCGCCCCCGACGCGCTCACGGTGGTGACCATCGTCGGCGGCGCGACCGCCTTCTTCGCGGCGACCGTCGGCCTGACCCAGACCGACATCAAGCGGGTGATCGCCTATTCGACTTGCTCGCAGCTCGGCTACATGTTCTTCGCCGCCGGCGTGTCGGCCTACGGCGCGGCCATGTTCCACCTGATGACCCATGCCTTCTTCAAGGCGCTGCTGTTCCTGGGCGCCGGCGCGGTCATCCATGCCATGCATCATGAACAGGACATGTTCAAGATGGGCGGGCTCTATAAGAAGATCCCGGTGACCTACGGTCTGATGTGGGTCGGCACCTTGGCCCTGGTCGGCTTCGGCATTCCCGGGCTGGGAATCGGCTTCGCCGGTTTTTATTCCAAGGACATCGTTCTGGAGGCGGCCTACGCGGCGCACAGCGGTGCCGGCGGCTTCGCCTTCTGGCTCGGCATCGCGGCGGCGCTGATGACGGCCTTCTACTCCTTCCGCTTGCTGTTCCTGACCTTCCACGGCGAGACACGGGCCGACGCTCATACCTACGAGCATGCCCACGAGGCACCGCGGGTGATGATCTGGCCGCTCTACGTCCTTGCGGCCGGGGCGCTCGGCGCCGGCGCGCTGTTCTACGGACCCTTCGTCGGCGACGGGCGGGAGGCGTTCTGGAACGGCGCCATCTTCGCCCTGAACGACATCATCGAGGAGGCGCATCACGTCCCCTTCTGGGTGAAGGCCTTGCCGATGGTCATGACCCTTGCCGGTATTGCGCTGGCCTGGGTGATGTACGTGCGGCGGCCGGACTTGCCGGGCCTCGTCGCGCAGCGGTTCAGGCCGCTCTACCTCTTCTCACTGCGCAAGTGGTACTTCGACGAACTCTACGACGCCGCCTTCGTGCGTCCCGCCTGGTATCTGGGCAACGGTCTCTGGAAGGCTGGAGACGGCGCCTTGATCGACGGGGTGGGGCCGGACGGCGTCGCCGCGCTGACGCGCGATCTGGCGCGACGCGCCAGCCGTCTGCAGAGCGGCTACGTCTACCACTATGCCTTTGCCATGCTGATCGGGGTCGTCGCGCTGATCACCTGGTACATCGTGACGACGGCTGGGTGAACCGATGGGCGAGTGGCCGCTTCTTTCTCTGGTAACGTTTCTGCCGCTGCTGGGTGCGGCTTTCATTCTCTTCATCCGTGGCGAGGAAGAGGTGGTGGCGCGCAACGCCCGCTACGTGGCGCTCTGGACCAGCCTGATCACCTTCGCGCTCAGCCTGCTGATCTGGTTCGGCTTCGAGCGCGGGACGGCGGAGTTCCAGTTCGTCGAGCGGGTCGACTGGCTGCCCGACTTCAACATCAGCTATCACATGGGCGTGGACGGCATTTCGATGCCCTTCGTGCTGCTCTCGACCCTGCTGACGCCGCTCTGCGTGCTGGCGAGCTGGGATGCCATCAAGACCCGCGTCAAGGAGTACATGATCGCCTTCCTGGTCCTCGAGACCCTGATGGTCGGCATGTTCTGCGCTCTCGATTTCGTTCTCTTCTACATGTTCTTCGAGGGCGTGCTGATTCCGATGTTCCTGATCATCGGGATCTGGGGCGGGGCGCGGCGCGTCTACGCGGCCTTCAAGTTCTTCCTCTACACCCTGGCCGGCTCGGTGCTGATGCTGCTGGCCATGCTGACCATGTACTTCGACGCCGGGACTACCGACATCCCGACGCTGATGACGCAGAACTTCCCCTTCCAGATGCAGATCTGGCTCTGGTTGGCCTTCTTCGCCTCCTTCGCCGTCAAGGTGCCGATGTGGCCGGTCCATACCTGGTTGCCCGACGCCCACGTCGAGGCGCCGACCGCCGGCTCCGTGATCCTGGCCGGCGTGTTGCTGAAGATGGGGGCCTACGGCTTCCTGCGCTTCTCGCTGCCGATGCTGCCCGAGGCGTCCGAGTTCTTCACGCCCCTGGTCTTCACCCTTTCGGTGGTGGCGATCATCTACACCTCGCTGGTCGCCCTGGCGCAGAAGGACATGAAGAAGCTGATCGCCTACAGCTCAGTGGCGCACATGGGTTTCGTGACGATCGGTATCTTCACGGTCAATCAGCAGGGCTTGGAGGGCGCGATCTTCCAGATGCTGAGTCACGGCGTGGTCTCGGCCGCTCTCTTCCTGTGTGTCGGAGTCATCTACGACCGGCTGCATACGCGCGAAATCGCGCGCTACGGCGGTCTCGCCGAGAACATGCCAAGCTACGCCCTGGTCTTCATGGTCTTCATGCTGGCGAGCGTCGGTCTGCCGGGCACCAGTGGTTTCGTCGGCGAATTCCTGGTCATCATGGGCGCGTTCCAGGCGAACACCTGGGTCGCCCTGCTGACCGCCAGCGGCATGGTTCTGGGCGCCGCCTACATGCTCTGGCTCTACCGCAGCGTCATCTTCGGGGCTCTGACCAAGAAGGACCTGCTGTCGCTACAGGACATGTCCTGGCGGGAGAAGGCGGTCTTCGCACCACTGCTGGCGGCCGCGCTGATCTTCGGCGTCTATCCGCTGCCTCTGCTCGAAGTCATGGATGCCTCCGTCGCCAACCTCATCGAGAACTACGAGTTGGCACTGGCAACGTCCGAAGGGACGTCTCTCGCCCGCCTCTGGCCTCTGAATTGAGTCGTTAACCCATGGACGTCGCAAGCCTGACCCTCTCCCTGATCGCCGCGCTGCCGGAAGTGTTTCTGGCCTGCGCCGGCATCGCCATTCTTCTGGTCGGCGTCTACTCGCGGGCGCAGGCGACGCAGACAGCGATGATCCTAGCCGTGGCGGCTCTGATCGGAACCCTGGCATTGCTGCTGTTGGGGCCGGAGCGGGCGACCTTCGCCTTCAACGACCTTTTCATCAACGACGGTTTCGGCGACTTCATGAAGGTGCTGATCCTCGTCGCGGCCGCGCTAACCCTGGTCATTTCCTTCGGCTACATCCGCCGCGAGCAGATGGACCATTTCGAGTATCCGGTCCTGATCGTCTTTGCCGTCGTCGGCATGCTGATGATGGTTTCGGCCAACGACCTGATCTCGCTCTACATCGGTCTCGAATTGCAATCCCTGGCACTCTACGTGATCGCCGCCTTCCGGCGCGACACGCTGCGGTCCAGCGAGGCGGGGCTGAAGTACTTCGTTCTCGGTGCGCTATCCTCCGGCATGTTGCTCTACGGCATGTCGATGGTCTACGGCTTCACCGGAACCACGTCCTTCACCACTCTGGCGGATATCTTTACCGCGCAGGCCGCGGCGGGCGAGGGGGTGACGCTCGGCGCCCTGATCGGCATCGTCTTCGTCACGGCCGGCTTGGCCTTCAAGATCTCGGCGGTGCCGTTCCATATGTGGACGCCCGACGTCTACGAGGGTTCGCCCACCGCGGTCACCGCCTTCTTCGCCGCCGCGCCCAAGGTCGCCGCCATGGCACTGATCGTGCGGGTCCTGATGGGCCCCTTCGGGGAACTGGCGGACCAGTGGCAGCAGATCGTAGTGTTCATCGCCATTGCCTCGATGATCCTGGGGGCGCTGGCCGCAATTCAGCAGACCAATATCAAGCGGCTGATGGCCTACTCCTCGATCGGGCACATGGGCTACGCGCTGGTCGGACTCTCGGCGGGCACGCCCGAGGGCATTCGCGGCGTCGCCATCTACATGGCCATCTACGTCCTGATGAACATCGGAACCTTCGCCTGCATCCTCTGTATGCGCCAGAAGGAGCGGATGGTCGAAGACATCGAGGACCTGAAGGGACTATCCAAGACCCATCCCCTGATGGCCTTGGCGCTCGCCATCTTCATGTTCTCGATGGCAGGGATGCCGCCGCTCGCCGGCTTCTTCGGCAAGCTCTACGTCTTCCTCGCGGCCATCGAGGCCGGACTCTACGTGCTGGCCGTGATCGGCGTCCTGACCTCGGTGATCGGCGCCTACTACTACCTGCGCATCGTCAAGCTGATGTATTTCGACGAGCCGGTGGAAGGCTTCGACCGGCCGATCGGCCGCGAACTCAGCCTGGTGATCGGCGGTACGGCGGTGGCGGTTCTCTTCTTCTTCGTCGTGCCGGGTCCCGTGGTCGACAGCGCGGCGTCAGCGGCACGCGCCTTCTTCGCGGTTTCGGGATGATTCCTCCCAAAGACGCCTCCCGCAGTCCCAAGCTTCCGACCGCCTATCGACTGGTGTCCCTGGACAGCGTCGCCTCCACGATGGAGGAGGCCCGCCGTTTGGCTGAGGCGGGAGCCGAAGACGGTACCCTGGTCTGGGCCCGCGAACAGACCGCCGGACGCGGGCGCCAGAGCCGGGAGTGGGACAGTCCCAGGGGCAACCTCTATCTGACCCTGATCCTGCGGCCCGAATGCAGTCCGGCCGATGCGGCACAGCTCGGATTTACGGCCGCCGTCGGCATGGGCGACGCGATCGGCAGCGTCTGTCCGCCGCTGGATGTTACCTATAAGTGGCCGAACGACGTCCTGCTTAACGGTCGCAAGGTGACGGGTATCTTGTTGGAATCGAAGTCGCTGGCCGACGGTACGCTGGACTGGCTTCTGCTCGGTCTCGGCACCAATGTCGCGTCCTTTCCGAAGGATACCGCCTATCCGGCCACGTCGCTCCGGTTCGAGGGGACGCCCCCGGAGATCACCGAGGTGGATTTGCTGGAGGCTTTCGGCCGCCATTTGCTGGGTTGGGTCAACCGCTGGCTGGACGAAGGCTTCGCACCCGTGCGCGCTGCGTGGCTGCGCCATGCCGCGAGTAAGGGCGAGGAGATCCAGGTTCGCTTACCGCAGGAGACGCTCGGCGGGGTCTTTCGCGACCTCGATCCGGACGGCCGTCTGCTGCTGGAGCTGGCCGACGGCGGCGTCCGGACCATCGCCGCCGGCGATGTCTTTCCGGCCGAGAGGTAGGAACCGTGCTGCTCACCATTGACAGCGGCAATACGAACTGCGTCGCAGGGCTTTACGAAGGCAGCGAGCTGCGCGCCAAGTGGCGGATCGCCACCGACCCACGCCGCACCTCCGACGAGTATGTCGTTTGGCTCACCTCCCTGATGACCTTGGAGGGGATCGAACGTTCCGCGATTCAGGGTGCCATCGTGTCCAACGTGGTGCCGGCGGCTCAACGCGCCTTCGACCGGCTCTGCCGGCATCATCTCGGGATCGAACCGCTTGCGGTGGAGGAGGCGATCCGGAGCAGCGACGTGCCTCTGCGTGTGGCGCGGCCGGAGCAGGTCGGTGCCGACCGCATCGCCAATGCGGTGGCCGCCCATGCGACCTACGAGGGCGCCCTGGTCGTCATCGACTTCGGCACGGCCACGACCTTCGACGTGATCGATCCGGACGGCGGCCTGGAGGGCGTGATCATCGCCCCCGGCATCAACCTTTCGATGGAAGCGCTCTATCAGGCAGCGGCGCGCCTGCCGCGCGTGCCCTTGGCCAAACCGGACCGGATCGTCGGCACGGACACGGTTTCGGCCATGCAGTCGGGCGTGTATTGGGGTTACGTCGGACTGATCGAAGGTCTGATCGCGCGCATCAAGGCTGAACGAGGACAAGATTTGACCACTGTCGCAACGGGCGGACTGGCGCCGCTGTTCGAACAGTCGAGCGCGGAGATCCAACACGACGATCCGGATCTGACCCTGCGCGGCTTGCGGTTGCTCTATGAGGCCGATCGGATGCGCCGATGAGCGATATTCCCGCACCGGGGTCCGACGAACTTCTGTTCCTGCCGCTCGGCGGAACGGGCGAGATCGGCATGAACCTCAACCTCTACGGCCACGCTGGCAAATGGCTGATGATCGATTGCGGCGTTGCGTTCGGCGAGCATGATCTGCCGGGGATCGAGGTGGTGATGCCCGACCCCGACTTCATCGTGGAGCGGGCGGAAGAGCTGGCCGGCCTGGTGCTGACCCATGCGCACGAGGATCACCTGGGCGCCGTGCCCTGGCTTTGGTCGGAGCTGCGTTGCCCGATCTACGCGACGCCCTTCACCGCGGCGCTCCTGCGTCGCAAGCTGGCGGACGAGGGCCTCGAGGAAACGCCGGAGATCACCGAAATTCCCCTCGGGAGCCGTCTCGACATCGGGCCTTTCGACATCGAGCTCGTGACGCTGACCCATTCGATCCCGGAACCGAATGCGGTGGTTCTGCGCACGGGTGCCGGCATGGTGGTTCACACCGGGGACTGGAAGCTCGATCCCGATCCGCTGATCGGCGACGACTACGACGACAAGCGTCTGCGCGAGGTGGCGGAGGAGGGCGTGCTGGCCCTGGTCTGCGACTCGACCAACGCCCTGGTGCCCGGTCAGTCGGGCTCCGAGCTGGAGGTTCGCAGCGAGCTGGAGGAGCTGATCGGGCGCTTCGAAAACAAGGTCGCGGTCGCCTGTTTCGCCAGCAACGTCGCGCGGTTGGAAACGGTGATCAGGGCGGCGGAGAAGAACGGCCGCAAGGTCGCGCTGGTCGGCCGCTCGATGCACCGCATCTGGGCGGCTGCGCGCGAAACCGGCTACCTCGACGACTTGCCGCCGCTCCTCGACGTGCGCGACATCGGTTACCTGCCGGACTCCGAGATTCTGCTGCTGGTGACCGGCAGCCAGGGCGAGCCGCGCGCTGCCCTATGGCGCATCGCCAACGACGATCATCCGCAGATTTCGCTCGGCAAGGGCGATGCCGTCGTCTTCTCCTCCAGGGTCATTCCCGGAAACGAGAAGTCGATCCACGGGCTCTACAATCTCCTGACGGCCAGAGGCATCGAGATCGTCGGCGCGGACGAGCGGCCGGTTCATGTCTCGGGACATCCCTGCCGGGACGAGCTGGCCCAGATGTACCAGTGGACGCGCCCGCGGATTGCCGTGCCGGTGCATGGCGAGCGACGCCATCTGGAGGCTCACGCCAAGCTCGCCGGCGAATGTCAGGTGCCGGAAAGCATCGTCGGCGCGAACGGAGCGCTCGTGCGCCTCGCACCCGGCCCGGCACAGATCGTCGATCACGTTCATTCCGGGCGCCTGGCGCTCGACGGCGACATTCTGCGGCCGGTCGACAGTCCGGTGATTCGCACGCGCCGGCGGATGGTGATCAATGGATCCGCCGTGGTTACATTGGTGCTGGACGGCAAGGGCGCGCCGGTCGTCTCGCCGCGGATCGCCGCCGGCGGTCTCTACGACCTCAAGGAAGAGGCCGAGGTAACGGAAGCGCTCGAGCAGGCGATCGCCACCGCGCTGCATACCCTGAGCCGCCACGACCGCCACGACGACCGGGCCACCGCAGAAGCCGTGCGGATTGCGGTGCGCCGCACGTTGCAAAGGGAACTGGGCAAGAAGCCGGTGGTCGAGGTACAGGTCATCCGGGTCCAATGCTAGGCCGGATAGATAGTTAGAGTATATTTCCTGTGATCGGCGGGAGAGGAGAGAGGTGCGATGATCGGACGCTTGAATCATGTGGCGATCGCGGTGCCGGACCTGCAGACGGCCGTCGCCAGCTACGCCGGCACCCTGGGGGCGAAAGTCTCGGACCCGCAAGACGAACCCGATCACGGGGTGACGGTCGTCTTCGTCGAACTGCCCAACACGAAGATCGAGCTGCTCCATCCGCTCGGCGAGAACTCCCCCATCGCCGGATTTCTGGCCAAGAACCCCTCCGGCGGCATTCATCATGTCTGCTACGAGGTGGACGACATCCTGGCCGCGCGCGACAAGCTGAAGACGGAGGGGGCAAGGGTGCTGGGCGACGGCGAGCCGAAGATCGGGGCGCATGGAAAGCCGGTGCTCTTCCTGCACCCGAAGGACTTTTCCGGAACCCTGGTCGAGCTCGAGCAGGTCTAGACCGGACAGTGATCAGTCGGACCCACGTATTGGGTCCGGCGATTACATTAAATCTGGTCTAGATTCAAAGTGTTAGAGTATGTTTCTTGTGATCGGCGGAACCGCGAAGCGAGTCCATACGATCACAACAGGCTCTAGTCACGCCCCTTTCGCATTGATCGTCAGGAAAAACGGCCCACCATGAGCTGGTTCACCGGCATCATCGTCTTCGTCATCGTCTGGTGGGTGGTGATCTTCATGGTCTTGCCTTGGGGCGCCCGCCCGCCGGAAACGCCGGAGCCGGGCCATGCGCCCAGTGCCCCCGAGCACCCGCGGCTGCTCCGCAAGGTCATCGTCACCACAGTCATTTCAAGTGTCGTCTGGCTCGCGATCTACGCCGCCGTCGAGAGCGAACTGGTCTCGTTCCGAGAGTTTGTCGGCGGCGATCCCTTCCAGGTCGAAACCGAGCGGTAAATCGCCGCTCATCCAGACGGCGCGGTCTGCCGACGCTCGACGAGATGATCTGCGATATCCCGGGCGCCGCCCTTGAGCGTGACCTCCAGGATTCGATCCCGCCCTCCGCGTCTTCGCGACCAGTCCCGGTAAGACATCTCGTCGATTGGCGTGAAAGTGCCGAGACCCCGGCGGGCAGGGCGCCGGATAGTGGCGCCGGAATTGATCGGGCAGACTTCCATAGCCGGGCCGTGGACACGCGCCAGGCTGAGCGTGTCGAAGACGAGAACATCGCGCGGGCGTCCCCGGTTCATGCGGGCGCCGAGCATGCGCGCAAGCCCATCCTCGTCGGACCAGAAGAAGACCCGGGCATTCAACATCGCCAGCCAATCCGCTGGAGTGAGGTCGTCGTCCAGGCAAGCTTCCAGCGCCGTTTCGCGAAGCGGCATCTGGTCGTTAAGGACCACGCTCCCCCATCGAGGATGCGTCAGCGGAACCGCCTCCGGTCGCCGACGGCGCTCCAAGCGCACTCGCTCTGGGCCCTCGATCTCGAAGAGGTCGAGGATCCGGCTCGTGCTGAGAAGGCCGAGATCGCGGATCCGCGTCCAGGCACCCGGTTCGGTGACGTGGTAGAGGCGTGGGTGGCGCGAGCCGAGCTCCTCGGGTGTCACGTTAGCCGACCCGGATCTAGCTGAGCGGAAGCATGACCCGCGACGGGTAGGCCGGGCGATCGCGCAGACGCGCGTACCAAGCCTCCAGATGCGGCAGACTCTGGCGCGGCACCTCCAGGGCATGCCAGCGATAGACGGCACAGCCAAGGGGAATGTCCGCCATCGTAAGGGTTTCACCGAGCAGGTAGTCGCGCCCCTCCAGCTTTGCGTCCAGCAAGCCGAAGGCCGCCTGACAGGCTGCGATCCCCTTGTCGATGGCGGCCGTATCGCGCTGTTCCGGCGGTGTCCGGACCAGCCCCCAGAAGACGGGGGTCATGGCCGCCACGACCGTCGTGGTGGCCCAGTCCATCCACTGCCTGGCCTCGGCGCGCTGTCGCTCGTCGCTAGGGCAAAGTCGGCCTTTGCCGTACTGTGCGGCGAGATAGCCAACGATCGCATTGGACTCCCAGAGCACGAAACCATCGTCGTCGATCACGGGGACAAGGCGGTTCGGATTGAGGTCTGCGAACCAGGCTTCGTCGAGCTTGCCGTGTTCGCGCCCGGCGGGAGTATGCGCATAGTCGAGACCGAGCTCGTCGAGGGTCCAGAGGACCTTCTGCACGTTGATCGAGTTGGTGCGCCCCCAAATCCGCAGCATGCATTCCCTATCAGCCGTTCGGCATGGTCGGTCAGAAATTCAGGATTTGTCAAAAATTAAGGCAAGCCTCCGTTCGGAAGGCTTGCCTCAATTAACCCGTTCGGATCCACCTTTGTGTGCCGGTTTCGAAAACCTGCCTGGCGGTTTCTCGAACGACGTTCCTCCGTAAACTTGGGCCGTGATCAGGCCTTTTCCGGTGTTGAGTCACCGATAAACTTTTCTTGTTGTGTTGATAGCCGATCCGACTCAGAGAGTCACCAATTTTTTGCCACTTTTTTGCGCAACCTGCCTCGCGCCTGAAATATTCCTTCTGTGATTGCCCGTCCGCTTTCCACTTTGCTCACAGAAAAGCAAACTTGAGCACGAAAGCTGCGGCAATAATCAATACGGCAACCGAACACTCGGAAATACGGCCGGTCAGGATCTTCACTAAGGCGTAGGCGATGAAGCCCAAACCGATCCCATGAGCGATCGAAAAGGTGAGCGGCATGGCCAGGGCCGTTAGCACCGCCGGCGCGTACTCCGTGACGTCTTCCCAGTCGATCTCCGCCAAACCCCGGGTCATCAGGCAGGCGACGAACAGAAGTGCCGGTGCCGTCGCGAAGGCCGGAACCGTTCCTGCCAGCGGTGCGAAGAAAAGCGTCAACAGGAAGAGCAGGGCGACCACCACCGCCGTCAGGCCCGTCCGCCCGCCGGCCTTTATGCCCGCGGCGGACTCGATGTAACTCGTGGTTGTGGACGTGCCGACTACAGAGCCGATCACCGACGACGAGGAATCGGCCATTAGAGCCTGCCGCAGCCGCGGCAGCTTGCCTTCGGCGTCGAGCAGCCCGGCCCGGTGAGCGACGCCGATCAGCGTCCCGGCCGTGTCGAACAGATCGACGAAGAGAAAGGTGAAGACGACCGACAGCAGCGCGATCTTGAAGGCCCCGGCAAGGTCGAGTTGCAGGAAGGTCGGGGAGGGGTCGGGCGGCAGGGCGACGACGCCCTTGAACTCGCTGACGCCCAAGAGAACGCCGATGGCCGTAATGGCCAGGATGCCGATGATGACCGCGCCGGGCACGCGCAGACGGTCGAGGGCGACCATGATCGTGAAGCCGAACAGCGCGAGCAGCGCCGGCCAGGCCGTCAGGTCGCCGATGGTCACCAAGGTCGCCGGATGATCGACGACGATCCCGGCGTTCTTGAGCGCGATGATACCGAGAAACAAGCCGATTCCGGCGGAGATCGCCATCTTCAGGCCCTTGGGGATGGCGTTGATGATCCACTCGCGCACCGGCAGGATCGACAGGATGACGAAAAGGATACCCGAGAGGAACACGGCCCCCAGTGCCACCTGCCAGGTGTGCCCCATGCCGAGCACGACGCCGTAGGTGAAGAAGGCGTTGAGGCCCATGCCCGGCGCCAGCGCGATCGGGTAGTTCGCGTAGAGCCCCATGATCAGGGTACCGACGGCCGCCGCGATACAGGTCGCCACGAAGACCGCCCCGAAATCCATCCCCGCATCGGAGAGGATGGCCGGGTTGACGAAGGCGATATAGGCCATCGTCAGGAAGGTTGTGATCCCGGCGATCACCTCGGTTTTCACCGTGGTCCCGTGACCGCGCAGATCGAAGAATTTCTCCAACATGTCTATCCGACCCCCCAACAACATCGTCCTGGAGCGGCGCGCCTGCCGCCGCCCGCGTTGGTCCGAACGCCTCCTGGAATTTGCTTCCCCCGTTGCCCTCGCGCGTGCAGCCTGTTCCAGACCTGCTTAGTCTTTTGGCAACTTCACCGAGATTACCCTCAGCCGATGCGTGAAAGCTACGGTTTGATTGCAGCCTTCTGCGCCTTCTGCTCCATCTCGGCAGCCGCTCAGCCGCTCGAGGTGACGATCACGCGCGCCGACTGCTCGCAGCTCGTGCGTCATCTGCCCGATGCCGATGTGTCCGCCGATTATCAGCCCGGTGTCGACGCGCGGGGCAAGCCCGTCGCGCCGGCCGACCTCTATGGCGCCAACCCGATCGAATTGCCGGAGACCTTCACGTTCCTTATTGAGGTGAATCCGCTGAGCACGTCCGAACGCCGGACCTTGGAGAGCGAACGACGGATCCTGGCCGCGCGGGTTGCCGCCGCGCCGGACAACGCGGACCTGCGGGCGCAGCTGGATGCGCTCGATGCGGAAGCGGCACGCCTGGACGGCCGGCCCGAGTCGGCGACGACTCTGGCCGTCGGCGAGGTCACCGTCAATCGGGACGGCCGGGTCACCTTCAATGGTCAACCTCTCCAGAACGACAAGGCCTGGGAGCTGTCCGAGCGCTGTCGCGAGATCCTGGCCGCCCCAACCCAGTGACACAGCCCAGTAACGACCTCCAATAAAGCTCGCGGTGACGCCTCAATCGCGCCCATTTTTCGCCGCGGCGCCGGGCGAGGGTGACGTAATGGACAAGTCCAAGGCCATTGCGTAGGGTCCCGGCGCCTTTTGCCGGGACTGTCCGGCGCCCCATCACCTAAAAGAGCTCTGGAATGCGCCGCTCCCGTTTCTTTCTGCCGACCCTGCGCGAGACCCCCAAGGAAGCCGAGATCGTCTCTCACCGTCTGATGCTGCGGGCCGGTATGGTGCGCCAGGCCTCGGCTGGCATCTACTCCTGGCTGCCGCTCGGTTTCCGGGTGCTGAAGAAGATCGAGCAGATCGTGCGGGAGGAGGAGAACCGGGCCGGCGCTCAGGAAGTGCTGATGCCGACGATCCAGTCGGCCGACCTCTGGCGCCAGTCGGGCCGCTACGAGGCTTACGGGCCGGAGATGCTCCGCATCAAGGACAGGCACGAGCGCGACATGCTCTATGGCCCCACCAACGAAGAGCTGATCACCGACATCTTCGCCAACTCGGTGAAGAGCTATCGCGACCTGCCGCAGCTGCTCTATCACATCCAATGGAAATTCCGCGACGAGGTGCGGCCTCGCTTCGGCGTGATGCGCGGGCGCGAGTTCCTGATGAAGGACGCCTACTCCTTCGACATCGACTACGAAAGTGCCCGCCGGTCCTATTACAAGTTCTTCGTGGCCTACCTGCGGACCTTCGCGCGCATGGGCCTGAAGGCGATCCCGATGGAGGCCGACAGCGGTCCGATCGGCGGCAATCTAAGCCACGAGTTCATTATCCTGGCGGAGACCGGCGAGAGCGACGTCTTCTGCGACCGCGAGTTCCTGGAGGCCGACGTTCTGGCCAGCGACGTGGACTACGGCGATGACGCGGCGGTCGCCGGCGTGGTCGAGCGTTTCACCAGTCTCTATGCCCGGACCGATGAGAAGCACGAGCCCGAGGCCTTCACCGCGCAGGTGCCGGAGGATCGGCGCTATGAGGGACGCGGGATCGAAGTCGGGCATATCTTCTACTTCGGAACCAAGTACTCGGGACCGCTGGGCGCCAAGGTGGCGCTGCCGGAGGGCGGCGAAACGGACGTCCATATGGGCTCCTACGGGGTCGGGGTCTCGCGGCTCGCCGGTGCGGTCATCGAGGCCAGTCACGACGAGGCCGGCATCGTCTGGCCGGACGCGGTGGCCCCCTTCGACGTCGCGCTCATCAATCTGAAGGCGTCGGACGCCGCCTGTACCTCAGCCTGCGACGAGGCCTATGCCAAGTTCCAGTCGGCAGGGCTCGATCCGCTCTACGAAGACAGGGACGAGCGGGCCGGCGCCAAGTTCGCCGAGATGGATCTGATCGGCCTGCCCTGGCAGGTGATCGTCGGTCCTCGCGGGTTAGAACGCGGCATTGTCGAGCTGAAGCGCCGTGCGACCGGCGAGCGCGAGGAGGTGTCCTTGGACTCGGCGCTGTCGCGCCTCACCGGGGCTTAGGAGGGAGTAAAGGGCGGCATGCTGTTCGGAGCCGTCGAACGCCTGATGGCGCTGCGCTACCTGCGCTCGCGCCGGCAGGAAGGTTTCATCTCGGTGATCGCCGTCTTCTCGCTGCTGGGCATCGCGCTGGGCGTCGCGACCCTGATCATCGTCATGGCCGTGATGAACGGCTTTCGGGTCGAATTGCTGGATCGCATCCTTGGGGTGAACGGTCATCTGACGCTCCATTCGACCGGCGATCAAAGCATCACCGACTATCCGAGCCTCGCGGAGCGACTGCGCCAACTCCCCCACGTTCAAGCGGTCACGCCGCAGGTCCAGGGTCAGGTCATGGTGATGTCCGACGGCCGCGCCAATGGCGCTTTGGTTCGTGGTGTCTCGGGCGAGGCCCTGGCCGACAGGCCGAAGATGATCGGCGATCTGAGGCAAACCTCGCTCGAGGAGTTCGCCGAAGGCGAGGGCGTGCTGATCGGAATCGGCATGTCGCGGTCGCTGGGTCTGAACAAGGGTGACCGCATCACCCTGGTCAGCCCGCAGATGAGCCGAACGGCCGTCGGGTCGATCCCGCGCATGAAAGCCTATCCGATCCTCGGTTTCTTCGAGGTCGGGATGCACGAGTACGATAACTCCTTCATCTACATGCCGCTGACGCAGGCGCAGGTCTTCTTCCGCCATCCGGAAGGGGTCAATGCGATTGAGATCATGGTCGACAATCCGGACCAGGTCGCCGGAGTCCGCGGGGCGCTGAACGAGCAGGTGACCCAGGCCCTGCGCATCACGGACTGGCAAAGCGCCAACTCCAGCTTCTTCAATGCGGTGCAGGTCGAGCGGAACGTCATGTTCCTGATCCTCTCGCTGATCATCCTGGTGGCTGCCTTCAACATCCTGTCCGGCCAGTACATGCTGGTGAAGGGCAAGGGACGCGACATCGCGATCCTGCGCACCATGGGCGCGCCGCGTGGCCTGATCCTTCGGGTCTTCTTCATGTCGGGCGCGGCGATCGGACTGTTCGGTACGCTTGCCGGGCTGGGGCTCGGCCTGCTGTTCATCGAGAACATCCAGACCCTGCAGGGCTGGGTCGAAAGGCTGTCCGGCACCCAGGTCTTCAACCCTCAGGTCTATTTTCTGACCCGGCTGCCCGCCGTCGTCGACTGGAACGAAGTCTGGCAGGTCATCGCGATGGCCTTGGGGATCTCCTTCCTCGCGCCCTTGCTGCCGGCCTGGCAGGCGGCCCGCCTCGATCCCGTGGAAGCCCTCCGCTATGAGTAGCGCGGCCCTGCAGCTCGACGGCATCGGCAAGACGTTCCGCCAGGCGGGACGGGAACTGCCGGTGCTGCGCGGGCTGGATCTCGATCTGCAGCCGGGCGAGATGGTGGCGCTGCTCGGGCCCTCGGGATCCGGTAAATCGACCTTGTTGCACATCTGCGGCTTGCTGGAGCGCCCGGACCAGGGCGTCATCAGAATCGCCGGAACGGAGGCTCAGCGCCTGGGCGACCGCGAACGGACGCGGCTGCGACGTGAGCAGATCGGCTTCGTCTACCAGTACCATCATCTCCTGCCGGAGTTCTCCGCCCTGGAGAACCTGGTGGTGCCGCAGATGATCGCCGGGCTGTCCCGGCGTGAGGCGACCACTCGCGCGCTCGAGCTGCTGGAGATGGTCGGACTGACCGAACGGACGACGCATCGCCCCGCCAGCCTCTCGGGTGGCGAACAGCAACGTGTCGCCATCGCACGCGCCCTGGTCAACGCGCCCAAGCTGCTGCTGGCGGACGAGCCGACCGGCAACCTGGATCCCCATACGGCGGACACCGTCTTCGCCCTACTGGTCAAGCTGGTGCGCGGCGCCGGTCTGGCGGCCCTGCTGGCGACCCACAACTACGAGCTGGCCGCCCGCATGGACCGCATCGTTCGCCTGGAGGAAGGGCATCTGGTCGGAGGGCTGCCGGCTGAGTAATCCACAGATTACGAAGGCCCGCCGGTTCCGCTGAGACCACGAATCGCGGCACCATGGGGCCATGCCCGACGTGAATTTCATCCATCTCCGGACCCATTCCGCCTATTCGCTCTCCGAAGGGGCGATCAAGGTCAAGGAATTGGTCAAGCTCTGCGTAGAGCAGGGCATGCCGGCGGTCGGTCTGACCGACAGCGACAACCTGTTCGGCGCCATGGAGTTCTCGCTCGAAGCCGTGAATGCCGGGGTGCAGCCGATCATCGGGTGCCAACTGGGCGTGGCGCGGGTCGATGCGCAGGCCAACTCCAACGGCATGAGCGCAACCGCCCCGGCACCCGATCAGATCGTTCTGCTCGCCGCCACGGAGGAGGGCTACCGAAACCTCCTCAAGCTGGTCAGCAAGGCCTACCTCGAGACGGAAGCGGGCGGCGAACCTCACGTTCTTCTCGATGACCTGGAGCTGCGCGGTACGGGTCTCATCGCGCTGACCGGCGGTCCGAAAGGAACCGTCGGACGGCTGCTGGAGGAACAGCAGGACAAGTTGGCGGAAGAAGTCTTATCGCGCCTTTCCAAATGTTTTCCCGGCAATCTTTACGTTGAACTTCAGCGTCACGGGCTGACCGTCGAGACCGCGATCGAAGAGCGGTTGATTGCGCTGGCCTACGCGCACGATCTGCCGCTCGTCGCAACCAACGAACCCTTCTTCGCGACGGCCGATCTTTACGAGGCCCACGACGCGCTGCTCTGCATCGCCGAGGGCGTGACCGTGAACCATGAGCAGCGGCGCAGGGTGACGCCCGAGCATCGCTTCAAGTCTGCCGAGGAGATGGCTGCGCTCTTCGCCGATCTGCCGGAAGCCCTGCAGAACACGGTCGTGATCGCGCAGCGCTGCAGCTTCTATCCGAAAACGATTGCTCCAATCCTGCCGGCTTACGAGACCGCCGCCGGGCGCTCCGAAAGCGACGAGTTGCGCGCTCAAGCCGAGAGCGGCTTGGCGGAGTACCTGGAGACGCGGGTTCTCCCCCTCTTCGAGAGCGAGGACGAGAAGAGACGGGCCGAGATTCAGTACAAGGAACGGCTGGCACACGAACTGGGCACCATCACCCAGATGGGGTTCCCCGGATACTTCCTGATCGTGGCCGACTTCATCCAGTGGGCCAAGAACCGGGAGATCCCGGTCGGTCCGGGCCGCGGTTCCGGCGCCGGTTCGCTGGTCGCCTGGTCGCTGAAGATCACCGACCTCGACCCGATCCGCTGGAACCTGCTGTTCGAGCGCTTTCTCAATCCCGAGCGCGTGTCGATGCCGGACTTCGACATCGACTTCTGTCAGGACCGCCGGGACGAGGTCATCCAGTATGTGCAGGAGAAATACGGTCGGGACCGGGTCGCCCAGATCATCACTTTCGGAAAGCTTCAGGCACGCGCGGTCCTGAGAGACGTCGGGCGCGTCTTGCAGATGCCCTACGGCCAGGTCGACCGCATCTGCAAGCTGGTGCCCAACAATCCAGCCAACCCGGTGACGCTGGGACAGGCAATCGCGGGCGAACCGGAGTTGCAGTTCCAACGCGACAACGACCAGACCGTCGGCCGTCTGATCGACATCGCGCTCAAACTGGAGGGCCTCTACCGTCACGCCTCGACACACGCCGCCGGCGTGGTGATCGGCGATCGGCCCCTCGACGAACTGGTGCCGCTTTACCGCGACCCGCGCTCGGACATGCCGGTCACTCAGTTCAACATGAAGTACGTCGAGCAGGCCGGCCTGGTGAAGTTCGACTTCCTGGGGCTGAAGACTCTGACTGTTTTGACCCGCGCGGTTGCCTTGGTGCGCGAACGCGAAGCGGACTTCAATCTGGAGACCGTGCCGCTCGACGATGCGGAGGCCTACCGGGTGATGGCGCGCGGCGACACGGTGGGCGTGTTCCAGCTTGAAAGCTCGGGCATGCGCGATGCGCTGCGGAAGCTCAAGCCGGACCGCTTCGAGGATGTGGTCGCCATGGTGTCGCTCTATCGGCCGGGCCCGATGGAGAACATTCCCAGCTACATCAAACGCAAGGCCGGGGACGAGACGCCCGACTATCTCTATCCAACCCTGGAGCCGATCCTGGTCGAGACCTACGGGATCATGATCTATCAGGAGCAGGTGATGCAGATCGCCCAGGAGCTGGCCGGCTACAGCCTCGGCGGCGCCGATCTGCTGCGCCGGGCCATGGGTAAGAAGATCGCGTCCGAGATGGATGCCCAGCGCGAGATTTTCGTCTCCGGCGCCGGAGCCAAGGGCGTGCCCAAGGGAACGGCTTCGGCGATCTTCGACCTGGTCGCCAAGTTCGCCGGCTACGGCTTCAACAAGTCCCATGCCGCCGCCTATGCGCTGGTCGCTTATCAAACCGCCTACATGAAGGCGAACCACCCGGTCGAGTTCCTGGCCGCGTCGATGACCTACGACATGACCAACACGGACAAGCTCGGCGGCTACCGTCAGGAGCTGGACCGCCTGAGAATCCGCCTGCTGCCGCCTGACGTGAACCGGTCCGACCCGGACTTCGCCGTCGAGGAGGACGAGGAGGGCAAGGCCATCCGCTACGCTCTGGCAGCCCTCAAGAACGTCGGCCGTGGCGCCATGACGGAGCTGTCGGTCGAGCGGCGGGAGAGGGGCGTTTTCACCTCTCTGTCCGATTTCGCGCAGCGGCTCGATCCGCGTCAGATCAACAAGCGGACCATCGAAAATCTGGCGACCTCCGGAGCCTTCGATAGCCTCGAACCCAATCGCCATGCCGTCTTCCAGGCGGCCGAAACCGTCATGCGCCACGCGGCGACAGCGGCCGACGAACGCATCAGCGATCAGGTCAGCCTGTTCGGCGGCGGCGAGGACAGCCAGGCCGGCGAGCTGAAACTGCCGAAGGTGATCGACTGGTCCGGCATGGAGCGCCTGCAGCGCGAGTTCGACGCCATCGGCTTCTATCTCTCCGCCCATCCGCTCGATGGCTACGAGGCGCTGCTGGCTCGCAAGCAGGTGATCGCTTACGCCGATCTCAGAAAGACACCTTTCAAGGGCGAGCCGCGCAAGCGGCTGGCAGGTATCGTCGTCGGCAAGCAGGAGCGGACTTCGAAGAAGGGGAGCCGTTTCGCCTTCGTGCAGATGTCGGACAGTTCCGGACAGTTCGAAGTGATGGTCTTCGCCGAGGTCCTGGCTCAGAGCCGGGAGCTGCTGGACAGCGGGCGTCCGCTTCTGGTCGAGGCGGCCCTCGACGACCGCGGCGGCGGCGGCGGTGCGGAGGAGAGCGACCTGCGCCTGCTGGCTCAGCGGTTCGAGGACCTTGAAGCGTCCCTGGCCAAAACCGCCGCAGGCCTGCGGATCTATGCCGATACCCCGGAACCGCTGCCGCAGCTCCAGAAGCTTCTGGAGCGCGAGGGGCAGGGCCAGAGCCCGGTTTGCCTGGTCCTATCCTTGACCCGCGGGGAGGAGGCGGAGATCGACCTGCCGCAGACCTACAATCTGCCGCAAGCGGCCCGCCAGGCGATCAAAGCGATTCCCGGCCTGCATGTAACCGATCTCTAGAGCGCGATCCTCCCAGGTGGGACGTGAATCGCTTTCCAGATTTCTGAAAGTGTAGGATTCACGCCTCGGATGGACTCGCCTGAGCGATTCCATCCGAGGCGATCCTGTTCCCGAGGACGGGCGAAGCGATGCCCTACCCCTCTTGAAAGCGGTACGCGCGCTTGCAATTTGCGGCATTGGCGGGTATCACCCGCGCCATATCCAAACCCCACACGCGGGCTTCATCGGTCGTTCGGCGGTCCCTTGCACTTCCGTACGACCTCTCCGGTGTCCGAGTTCCGGTGGCTTTTGCCAGATGACCGGGATCGGATCGGCGGCTCGCGGAGGTACGAACCGGACAAAAGAAGGACACAGTCGAGCCATGGCTCTTCCCGATCTCTCTATGCGCCAGCTGCTTGAAGCCGGCGTTCACTTCGGACACACGACGCGCCGCTGGAACCCGAAGATGTCGCCCTACATCTTCGGGGTGCGCAACAACGTGCACATCCTCGATCTGCAGCAGACCGTTCCCCTGTTTCACCAGGCCCTGGTCTTTCTGCGTCAGGTGGCGGCCGGCGGCGGACGCGTCCTGTTCGTCGGCACCAAGCGCCAGGCCAGTGAAGTAGTGGCCGCCGCGGCTCAGCGCAGCGGTCAGTACTACGTCAATCACCGTTGGTTGGGCGGCATGCTGACCAACTGGAAGACGATCTCCCACTCGATCAGGCGCCTGAAGGAGCTCGACACGCGTCTGGCCGACGAAGACAGCGGCCTGACGAAAAAGGAGCTGCTGATCATGACGCGCGACCGCGACAAGCTCGAGCGCGCGCTGGGCGGGATCCGGGACATGGGCGGTCTGCCGGATGCGATCTTCGTAATCGACACCAACAAGGAGCACTTGGCGATCAACGAGGCCAACGTGCTCAACATCCCGGTGATCGCGGTGCTCGACTCCAACTCCGATCCGAGCGGGGTCGCCCATCCGATTCCGGGCAACGACGACGCGATCCGCGCCATCCAGACCTACTGCGATCTTGCGGTCGAGGCGATCCTCGACGGCCTGCAGCAGGAAGTCATGGCGTCGGGCGGCGATATCGGCGCCTCGGCGGACGTTCCGCATGAGCCGGCCGTTGTTGCCGAACCTCCCGCTGAGACCCCCGCCGAAACGCCGCAGGCGGACGTGCCGAATGAAAGCAGCAGCGCAGCGAGCGCTGCCGAGGTTAAGGGACCGGCAAGCGAAACGCCGGCCGCCGAAGAGACGAAGCCCGCCGAAGCCTGAGGCCGGGACGGGCGCCTGGGGAACGAGAAGCGGCGGCTCCGAACGGCCGCCGTTCTCACGTTGACGCCGGGTCATGACGAATTTCTATTGAGGCCTGCCGGCCGCCTGGCCGTAGCGCTGAGACGCAAGAGGGTAGAAAAAAGATGGCCGAGATCACTGCCGCCCTGGTGAAGGAGCTGCGCGACAAGACCGGCGCCGGCATGATGGACTGCAAGAAGGCGCTGACCGAATCGAACGGCGACTTGGAAGCCGGCGTCGACTGGTTGCGTAAAAAGGGCCTATCGGCGGCCGCGAAGAAAGCCGGCCGCACCGCGGCGGAAGGCTTGGTGTCGGTCGCTGTTTCCGGAACCGCCGGCGCCGTCGCCGAAGTCAACGCCGAGACCGACTTCGTGGCTCGGAACGAGCAGTTCCAAGCCTTCGCCGCCAAGGTCGCCGAGCTGGCGCTGCAGGCCAAGGGGGACCTGCAAGTGCTGCAAGGGCTCGACTACCCCGGCACTGGCCGCAGCGTTTCGGAAGAACTGACCAACCTGATCGCGACGATCGGCGAGAACATGAATCTGCGCCGCACCGCGCAGCTTCAGGTCGGCGACGGCGTCGTTTGCTCCTACATCCATGCGGGTGTGGCCGACGGGCTCGGCAAGATCGCGGTTTTGATCGCCCTAGAGTCGACGGCCGACAAAGACAAGCTGACGGAACTCGGCCGCCAGTTGGCCATGCACGTGGCGGCCGCCAGCCCCCAGGCGCTGGACGTCGGCGACGTCGATCAGACGGCCCTCGACCGCGAGCGCGAGATTCTGAGCGACCAGGCCCGCGCCTCCGGCAAGCCCGAAGACATCATCGCCAAGATGGTGGAGGGCCGGCTGCGCAAGTACTACGAAGAAGTGGTGCTGCTCGAGCAGGTCTACGTCATCGACCAGGAAAACAAGGTCAAGAAGGTGGTCGAGCAGGCAGCCAAGGATCTCGGCGCTCCGGTCACGCTCGCCGGATTCGCCCGGTTTCAGCTCGGCGAGGGAATCGAGAAGGAAGAATCGGACTTCGCCGCCGAAGTGGCCGCGGCGCGGGGAGCCTAATCCGGATCTTTACGTCCTGGGAGGCGTGGCGCGCGGGACTCGTCACCTTTGCTGCTAGGCTAGAACCAACAGCGAATCGGGCAACAACGGAATGAACGGTCAGCCGACCTACAAGCGGGTTCTTCTCAAGGTCTCCGGCGAGGCTCTGATGGGGCAACGCGACTACGGGCTGGAGCCCGAAACGGTCGACCGTCTGGCCGAGGAGATCGAAGCCGTTCATGGGATGGGCATTGAACTCTGCCTGGTGATCGGCGGCGGCAATATCTTTCGCGGTGTATCCGGGGCGGCCCGGGGCATGGATCGCGGGGCGGCCGATCACATGGGCATGCTCGCCACTGTGATGAATTCCCTGGCGGTTCAGAACGCTCTGGAGAAACGCCAGGTGCCGACCCGTGTACAGTCGGCGATCCCGATGGCGGCGGTCTGCGAACCCTACATCCGCCGCCGCGCCATTCGGCACATGGAAAAGGGGCGGGTGGTCATCTTGGCGGCCGGCACGGGCAACCCCTTCTTCACGACCGATACCGCCGCCGCCCTGCGCGCCTGCGAGATCCGCTGCGACGCCTTGCTGAAGGGCACCAAGGTGGACGGAGTCTATGACGCCGATCCGATGAAGTACCCCGATGCGAAGCGCTACGAACGCCTGAGCTATCACGAGGTCCTGTCGCGCGACCTCGGCGTCATGGACCATTCCGCCATTTCTCTAGCGCGGGAAAACCACATTCCGATACTAGTATTCTCCATCGCCCAGCCCGGCGCTTTCGCCAAGGTCGTCTGCGGCGACGGGCTGTTCACGATCGTCGAAGACGACGCCTGATCACGAAGAAGACCCGACGTAGTGTTTCTCCAAGGGGGCAACGACAATGGCCGCGGACGATATAAGCGATCTTAGCAAACGCATGGATGGCGCGCTGCAGGCCCTGAAGCGCGAATTCGCGGGGCTGCGCACCGGCCGCGCCTCCACGGGTCTGCTCGAGCCGATCATGGTCGAAGCCTACGGTCAGCAGATGCCGCTGAACCAAGTCGGAACCGTTTCCGTCCCGGAACCACGGATGCTGACGGTTCAGGTCTGGGACAAGGGGATGGTGTCGAAGGCCGAGAAGGCTATCCGGGAAGCCGGTCTCGGCCTCAACCCCTCCAACGACGGCAATATGGTCCGGATCCCGATTCCACCGCTGTCCGAAGAGCGCCGCCAGGAGTTGACGAAGGTCGCCGGCCGCTATGCCGAACAGGCGCGGGTTGCAGTTCGCAACGTACGCCGCGATGGCATGGAGGCTCTGAAGCATCAGCAGAAGGACGGTGAGATTTCCGAGGACGAGCAGCGGCGCATCTCCGACGACATCCAGAAGCTGACGGACGAGCACGTAAAGGCGATCGACGAGACTCTTTCCGCCAAAGAAGCCGAGATCATGCAGGTGTGAGCGCCGAGGCAATGCCCGAAGCCCCAATCAGCGCGCAACAGCCGATGCAGGACCGTCTTCCCGAACGTGCCGTTTCCCCCGGCACCGGAGGCGGCGATCCTGCGGTCCCTCGACACGTCGCCGTCATCATGGACGGCAACGGACGCTGGGCCGCGTCCCGCAGCCTTCCGCGCACCGCCGGTCACAGGCGCGGGGCCGATGCGGTCCGCCGCTGCATGGAGGCGGCTGGAGAGCTGGGTGTCGAATACCTGACGCTCTTCGGGTTTTCGTCGGAGAACTGGGGCAGGCCGGAGAACGAAGTCAGCGATCTCATGGGCTTGCTGCGCCGCTATCTGCGCAGCGAGATCGCGGAAATGCATGAAAAGGGCGTGCGCCTGCGCGTGATCGGCGACCGCAGCAAGCTCGACTCCGATATCGTGTCGCTGATCGAAGATGCCGAGCAGCGCACGGCCGGCAACGACCGTCTGCATATGACAGTGGCGCTGAGTTACAGCGGGCGTGAAGAGATCGCCCATGCCGCGCGCGAGATTGCGCGCGAGGCTGCCGCCGGTCGCCTGAATCCCGAGACCGTCGATACCCAAGCCGTTGCTGCGCGCTTGCTGACGGCGGATATCCCGGACCCCGATCTTCTGATCCGCACGAGCGGGGAGCAGCGGCTCAGCAACTTCCTGCTTTGGCAGCTCGCCTACGCCGAACTGGTATTCATCGACTGCCTTTGGCCGGACTTCGGGCACGCGGAACTGAAGACCGCCGTTGCGGAGTTCCAGCGCCGCGATCGGCGCTACGGTCTTGCGGTCGGCTCTCGGTGAGGCAGTGGCGCGCACCCTGACCGTGCGGGTGCTCTCGGCGCTTGTTCTTGCCCCCCCTGTTCTTGTCCTCCTTTGGCTGGGGCCGCCCTGGACGGACCTGCTGTTGTTCATGGCGGCAGGTATCATGGTCTGGGAATGGGCACGCATGTGCGGCGCTCGCTCGGTTGGCTGGCTCGAAGCCGTCTCGATCCTCGCCGTCACCGCCGCGGTGGCCGTGGGAGCAACTCTGGGCATCGCTTCTGCCTTCGCCGTGGTCGTCTTGGGTGCACTGGCTGCTGGCGCCGTCGCGGCTCTGCGGCGCAGGCGGGAGGCCGACGACGGCAGTTTCGGCTGGTTTGGCCTGGGGGTGGTCTATGTCGCCGTGCCCTTGCTCGCCTTTCAGTGGCTGCGCGGTCTCGAGACCGGACAGGCCCTGATCGTATGGCTCGTGCTGGTCGTCTGGGCCACGGACATCGGGGCCTTTGCCGTAGGCCGTACCGTGAGAGGCCCGAAACTCTGGCCGGCTGTCAGTCCGAGCAAGACCTGGGCCGGGGGGGTTGGAGGGGTGATCGCCGCAGGGGCGGTCGGCGCGGCTCTGGTCAGATTTTCGGGAGCGGAGCACTTGGTCGCGGCGACGCTTTTCGCGATTGTGACCTCGATCGCCGCGCAGATTGGCGACTTCTTCGAGTCCTTCGTAAAACGACGGTTCCATCGTAAGGACAGCTCGGGCCTAATCCCAGGTCACGGCGGACTGCTGGATCGGGTCGACGGGCTGATCGGCGGTACACTGGCGGTGGCGTCCGTCATCGCCCTCAAGGAGGTTGTGTTATGATCCAAGACGCGCCGCGCAGTCTGACGGTGTTGGGCGCGACCGGCTCGATCGGCGCGAGTACGCTGGACTTGGTCCGCCGCGCGCCCGAGAGCTTTCAGGTGGAAGCGCTGACGGCCCATCGCTCGGCGGAACAACTGGCCGAAGCGGCCAAAGCGGTTGGGGCCAAACTTGCCGTCGTTGCGGACCCCGCCGCATACGATACCCTCAAGCAGGCCCTGTCTGGCAGCGGTGTCGAAGCCGCCGCCGGCGTCGAGGCGGTCGTCGAGGCGGCCGAACGCCCGGCGGATTTCGTGATGTCCGCGATCGTGGGAGCCGCTGGGCTGGCACCGACGCTGGCGGCCGTTCGGCGAGGCGCGGTAATCGGCCTAGCCAACAAGGAGACTTTGGTTTGCGCCGGAGCCTTGTTCAAGCGCGAGGTGGAGCGCGCGGGCGCCACGCTCTTGCCGGTCGACTCCGAGCACAACGCGATTTTCCAGGTGCTGGACCGCGACCGTCCCGAGGGTGTGGAGAAGATCATCCTGACGGCCTCGGGAGGACCGTTCCGCAGTTGGGAGCGTGACGCCATGTCACGCGTCACCCCGGAACAGGCGGTTGCCCATCCCAACTGGTCCATGGGTGCGAAGATCTCCGTCGATTCCGCGACCATGATGAACAAGGGTCTCGAGGTCATCGAGGCGGCCTATCTGTTCGACCAACCCCGCGACAGGATCGAGGTTTTGGTCCATCCGCAATCGGTGGTTCACTCCATGGTCGCCTATGTCGACGGCTCGGTGTTGGCTCAGCTCGGCGCCCCCGACATGCGTACCCCGATCGCCTATAGTTTGGCGTGGCCGGCGCGGATGCACGCACCGGTCGAGCGCCTCGACCTTGGGAAGATCGGTCAGCTCACTTTCGAAGCCCCGGACGAAGTGCGCTTTCCGGCCTTGCGGCTGGCGCGCGAAGCGCTGGCGACGGGGGCGGGGGCTCCCTCCGTGCTCAATGCGGCGAACGAGATCGCGGTGGCGGCCTTCCTGAACCGGGAGCTCGATTTCCTCGGTATTGCCGACGTGGTCGAGTCGACCCTGGAGCGCCTGGCGGGACGCAGCATTCCCGATCTCGACAGCGTCCTGGCCCTGGACCACGAGGCGCGCCGTTTGGCGCAAGAGGCGCAGGCTCGATAGGCCGTCGGTCTCTAGAGCAAGTTTTATAGGGTTAGCTTGAAATTCACGGCGCGCGGCGACAGGTGCTATAACGTGCGCGCCGGATCTTGGCGTAGCAGCGCAGACGAGACGATACGATCATGGATATCATTGGTTTCATAACTAGTTACGCTATTCCTTTCATAGTGATTCTGAGCATTCTGGTCTTCGTGCACGAGCTGGGGCACTACTGGGTCGCACGGCGCTGCGGGGTGCGGGTCGAGGCTTTTGCCATCGGTTTCGGACCGGAGCTTTTCGGCTGGACGGCAAAGTCAGGCACGCGTTGGAAAGTCTGCGCTCTGCCGCTCGGCGGCTATGTGAAGATGTTCGGCGATGCCGATGTAACGTCGCGTCCGCCCAGCAGTGCTGCAGCGGGCGGCGAGCTGGAGACTGGTGAGGAAACCGGCGACTGGGCGAGCGGTCAGGCCAGACCCCTGACGCCCGAGGAGCGCGCCGTCTCCTTCCATCACAAGTCCTTGAGGCAGCGCACGGCGATCGTGGCGGCCGGCCCGGCCGCGAACTTCCTCTTCGCCATCGTCGCCCTGGCCCTGCTTTTCGCGACGGAAGGGCAACGCACCACGCCGCCGGTGGTTGGCGAAGTGGTGGAGAACAGCGCGGCGGCGGAGGCGGGAATCCAGCCCGGTGACCGCTTCCTGGCCATAAACGGCACCGGCATCGAGCGATTCGAGCAGATTCAGCGCGTGGTTCAGTTGAATCTGGCGGAACCGCTGCAGGTTACCTTGCAACGCGACGGCGCGGAGCAAGTGCTGACGGTTGCGCCGCGCATCGTCGAGACCACGGACAACTTCGGCAACACGATGGAACGCGCTCTGCTGGGGATCGCGGCGAGCGGAACGGAGATGGTGCGCCACGACCCGGTAACCGCGGTCTGGCGCGCGGCCGAGGAAACCGGCTCCCTGACCTGGGGTACCTTGCGTTACGTCGGTCAGATGATCACCGGCAATCGCAGTGCGGATGAACTCGGCGGCCCGATCATGATCGGGGAGATGTCGGGCCGAGTCGCCGAGTTCGGACTGGTCGCCGTGATCTCCTTCATGGCGGTGCTGTCCATCAATCTCGGCCTGATCAATCTCTTCCCGGTGCCGATGCTCGATGGCGGGCATCTGCTGTTTTACGCCATCGAAGGACTGCGTGGACGGCCACTTGGTGAGCGGGCTCAGGAATACGGTTTCCGCATCGGCCTGGCTCTGGTATTGACCCTGATGCTCTTCGTAACCTTTAACGATCTCAGCCGCTTAAACGTGTTCTGATTGATGGGGTGCGGGGATCGTGGCCCGAGCATGCCCGCGCGTTCGCCGTGCTCAAGCATGCCTGCCGAGCGAGCCAGGGACGCACAGTCGTGGAAACGCGCTGTCCGGGAAGAGTTAGGGGAGTTCTTTTGCGCGCTTTGAGACCGGTTTTTTGCGGCCTGTTCCTGGCAATCGCGGCCTTTTCGCTGAATCCCCTGGCGAGTTCACCGGCGATGGCCCAGTCGATCATGCAGGGCGGCTTGATCGAGGAGATCCGGATCGAGGGCGCACAGCGAATCGACCCGCAAACCGTGCGGTCCTACATGCTGGTCGACCCCGGCGATCAGTTTGATCCCTTGCGGCTCGACGAGTCGTTGAAAGCCATCTTCGACACGGGCCTGTTTGCCGACGTCACGCTGCGGCGCGAAGGCAATACCCTGGTTGTCGACGTCGTCGAGAATCCGATCATCAACCGGATCGCTTTCGAGGGGAACGACGCGATCGAAGACGGCGAACTGGAGGGCGAGGTCGAACTCCGCCCCCGCGTCGTCTACACGCGCACCCGCGTCCAGAACGATGTCCAACGCATGTTGGACCTCTATCGCAGGAACGGCCGCTTCGCCGCGCGGGTCGAACCGAAGATCATCGAGCTGCCGCAAAACCGCGTCGACCTGGTGTTCGAGATCAACGAAGGGGAGGTGACGGGCATCAAATCCGTCAACTTCATCGGCAACCGCGCCTTCTCCGACGGCAGCCTGCGCAGCGAGATCTCCACGACGGAGTCGGCCTGGTACCGGTTTCTCTCCACCGACGACACCTATGACCCGGATCGTCTGAACTTCGACCGGGAGCTGCTGCGCCGCTTCTATCTTTCGGAAGGCTACGCGGACTTCCGCGTCCTCTCAGTGGTCGCCGAACTGGACGACGACCGCAGCGGCTTCATCGTCACCTTCACCATGGACGAAGGCCCGCGTTACGACTTCGGCGAGGTCGACCTCACCACCACGCTGAAAGATCTGAATGTCGAGCAGCTTCGCGGCGAACTGCAGGCCGAACCGGGCGACGTCTATGACGCGACGGCGGTCGAGGCGGACGTCGACACTCTGACCGACGTCGTCGGCAACCTCGGCTATGCCTTCGTCGATATTCGCCCCCGTACCCGTCGGGACCGCGAGAACCTGACCATCGGAATCACCTACGATATTCAGGAAGGCCCAAAGGTCTTCGTTGAACGCATCGATATCCAGGGCAATACGCGCACCCTGGACAGGGTGATCCGGCGTGAGTTCCGTCTGGTCGAGGGCGACGCCTTCAATGCATCGAAGCTGCGCCGGTCCCGTCAGCGCATCGAGAACCTCGGTTTCTTCCGCTCGGTCAATGTCCAGCAGGAGCCCGGCAGCGCCCCCGACCGCAGCGTCATGAAGGTCGAGGTGGAGGAGCAGTCGACGGGTGAAATAACCATCGGTGCCGGTATCTCGACCTCTGCGGGGCCGCTCGGCAACATCCAGCTCCGCGAACGCAATCTGCTCGGGCGAGGCCAGGATCTTCGCCTGGGCTTCACCTTGTCCGGTTCCTCATCCCAGATCGATCTGAGCTTTACCGAACCGTACTTTCTCGATCGCCCGATCGCCGCCGGCTTCGACGTGTTTCGCGTCACTCGAGAGTTCGAAGAGAGCGATTTCGACCAGCAGCGAATCGGCTTCGGTCTGCGCGCGGGTTACGATCTGACCGAACACACGCGCCACGTCGTGCGCTACCGGCTGGAGCGCCAGGAAATCTCCGATGTGGACGATGATGCCTCGATCCTGATCCGGTCGGAGGAAGGCGATACCCTGCGCTCCATCGTCGGCCAGGACCTGACATGGGATCGGCGGGATAACCGCTTCGACACCCGCGAAGGCTACCGTCTCCGGCTGTCGAACGAGGTCGCGGGCCTCGGCGGCGACGTCTCCTTTCTGCGCAACACGCTTGAAGGCGATTACTACGTCCCGGTTCTGGAGAGCATGACACTCAGGTTCGGCGGCGAGTTCGGCTACATGTTCGGCATCGGCGAAGACACAAGGATCGCGGATCGCTTTTTCATTGGCGGCGAAACCTTCCGCGGGTTCGAGCCGGGCGGTGCCGGTCCGCGCGACGTCGAGGCCGACGACGCACTCGGCGGTAACACCTACTACAAGGGAACCGTCGAGCTTTCCTTCCCGCTGGGGCTGCCGGAGGAATTCGAAATCCGCGGACGCCTGTTCACCGATATCGGTGCCAGCTTCGACGCGGACAGCGACGAGGACTTCGTCGAAAACTCAGCCGCCCCGCGTGTCAGTGTCGGGCCAGGTATTTCTTGGCGCTCTCCTTTCGGGCCGCTGCGCCTCGATATCGGCTTTCCAATCGTCAAGGAAGACTTCGACGAGGAGCAGCTCCTGAGCTTCAGCTTCGGGACTCAGTTCTAACCCTGGCGGATTGGCTCGGGGGTGTTCCTTGGCTTCCTATACGCTTGGCTTCGTATTCTCTTTGGCTTGCGCGGCTGTCGGCGTGCCGAGGCGCCACAGTCCGCGGACCTCATGAGCCGCGCACCGATTCCCTTGAGCCAAGATCTGCTCTAGGCTCCATCTACCTCCGAAGTGCAGGCGAGTCGCCGCACCAACCTCACCGAGACATGATTTATGGCCGATCCGCGCTTTTTCACGAACGTCGGACCCTTTCGTATGGATCGTCTGGCCGAGATCGCGGACGCCGAGCTCGGCGGCGCAGCCGATCCAGCCCTCGAAGTCAGCGACGTGGCCCCACTCGATACGGCCGGGCCGGAGGACCTCTCTTTCCTCGACAACCGCCGCTACGTGAAGGTCTTCGAGGCGTCGCGGGCCGGCGCCTGCATCGTGCATCCCGATTTCGCTGCACGAGCGCCTCAAGGCATGGCTCTGCTTATCACGCCACAGCCCTACAAGGCTTACGCGCGGGTCGCCGGTGCCTTCTATCCCAGGCCCACGCGCGAAGGCGGAGTTCATTCCACGGCGATCGTCGATGACACGGCGACCCTCGGTGCCGATGTCCGGATCGGCCCCTATGCCATCGTCGGGCCGAATGTCGATCTCGGCGCCGGCGTCTGTCTGCATGCACAGGTCGTTGTCGACTCCGGCGTGTCCATCGGTGCCGGGACCGAGGTGATGCACGGCGCCAGCCTTTCGCACTGTTCGATTGGCCGGAACTGCCTGATCCATGCCGGCGCGCGGATCGGAAACCGCGGCTTCGGTTTCGCCATCGACCCGAACGGCTACGTAGACGTGCCTCAACTCGGCTGCGTACAGGTCGGGGACGGCGTGGAGATCGGGGCTAATGCCACGATCGACCGCGGCGCCGGGCCGGACACGGTCATTGGCGACGGCTGCAAGATTGATAATCTGGTGCAATTGGGGCACAACGTGCGCCTCGGTCGGGGCTGCGTTCTCGTTGCGCAGTCGGGGATCGCCGGCTCTTCGAAGCTGGATGATTTCGTCATGATCGCCGCGCAAGGCGGCGTGGGGGGGCATCTGACCCTTCACGCCAAGGCACAGTTGGCCGCCAAGTCCGGTTTGATGCACGACATTCCGCCGGGTGAGACTTACGGTGGCCTGCCGGCAATGCCGTTGAAGGATTTTTTCCGGCTGGTCACGCTTTGGAAGCGCCAATTGAAGAACATGGAAAAGAAATAGGGATGGCCGAAGACGCAGCGACCCTCGCCAGGGAGGCCGGTGCCGCCGATATCATGGCGGTGATGCAGATGATCCCGCATCGCTACCCCTTCCTGATGATCGACCGCGTGGTCGATATTCACCTCGATCACAGTGCAGTCGGTATCAAGAACGTCTCGATCAACGAGCCGCACTTTCAGGGCCATTTCCCACGGCAGCCGGTCATGCCCGGCGTTCTGATCGTCGAGTCCATGGCGCAGACCGCTGCCGTGCTGGTGGTCGAGACCCTGGAAGGGGCGGCTGCCGGGAAACTGGTCTATTTCATGACCGTCGACAGCGCTCGCTTCCGCAAGCCGGTCGTACCCGGGGACCAGCTGCTGGTACATGTGACCAAGCTGAAAAACCGGGGACCGGTCTGGAAGTTCTCCGGCGAAGCCAAGGTCGAGGGAACGCTGGTGGCCGAGGCGACCTTCACCGCCATGATCATGGACGATTGATGTCCTCGGTAGAGACGTCCGGCGTTCACGCGACTGCCATCGTCGATCCCTCCGCGCGGCTAGGGTCAGGGGTCCGCATCGGCCCCTACTGCGTGGTCGGCGGCGAAGTGACCCTGGACGACGAGGTCGTCCTACACAGTCATGTGGTTGTCGAGGGACGCACGACCGTCGGGCCGCGCACTCAGATCTTTCCCTTCGCCTCCATCGGCCACCGGCCGCAAGACCTGAAGTACGACGGCGAGACCTCCGCGCTCTCGATCGGCAGCGACTGCATGATCCGCGAACATGTCACCATGAACCCCGGCACCGAGGGTGGGGGCATGCTGACGCAAGTCGGGAGCGGCTGCCTCTTCATGGTCGGCGCGCACGTCGCCCACGACTGCAAGATCGGCGACAGGGTCATTCTGGCCAACAACGCGACACTGGCCGGGCACGTCCACGTCGGAGATCACGCCACCATCGGAGGACTTTCGGCGGTCCACCAGTTCGTGAGGATCGGCGCTCACGCGATGATCGGCGGCATGTCGGGCATCGAACACGACGTCATCCCCTACGGACTGGCGATGGGCGAGCGCGCGCGCCTGTCGGGAGTGAATATCATCGGGATGAGGCGCCGGGGCTTCGACAAAACTGCGATCCAGGGTTTGATGGCGGCTTATCAGCAGCTTTTTGCAAGCGAAGGAACTTTGGCAGAGCGGATCGGGCAGGTGGCCGAGGAACACGACACCAACGACGTGGTCCAGGCAATCGTCGAGTTCGTGCGCCAGGACTCGTCGCGGCCCCTTTGTCGACCGAAGCCGGGCCATGGGCATTGACGTTCGCAAGCTCGACGATGCAGCCGCGACTACCGAACTGCCGAAGCTTGGCGTGCTCGCCGGCGGAGGCGCGCTTCCGCGCCGCCTGATCGCAGCAGCCCGCGCCCAGGGCCGCGAAGTCTTCGTGATCGCCTTTCACGGTCAGACCGATACGGCGACGGCGGAGGCGGCGCCTTCGCTCTGGACACATCTCGGCCATGCCGGCGAAGCCCTCGAGCGATTGCGCGGCGAGAAGGTCGAGGAACTGGTTCTGGCGGGTCCCATTCGGCGCCCGAGCCTGCTCAAGCTGCGCCTCGATGCGCGCGCAGCGAAGTTCGTCGCGCAGGTCGGGCGTCGCGCCTTCGGTGACGATGGCCTGCTGGGCGCCGTCGTTCGCGCGCTGGAGGAAGAGGAGGGCTTTCGGGTGATCGCCGTGCAGGACATCCTCGGCGACCTGCTGATCGCGGCGGGCGTCTACGGACGACATCGACCCGATGCCCAAGCGGACGCCGATATCGCGCGAGGCCTGGAGATCGTCCAGGCGCTCGGCCGGCTGGACGTCGGCCAGGCGGCCGTGGTCCAGCAAGGCCTCGTTCTCGGAGTCGAAGCGATCGAAGGCACCGACGCGCTGCTGCGTAGAGCCGCAGAGCTGCGCCGCGACGGACCCGGCGGGGTCTTGATCAAGACTGCGAAGCCGGGCCAGGAAACGCGGGTCGATCTGCCCACCATCGGCCTCGAAACGGTCGAACGCGCCAAGTCCGCCGGTCTGCGGGGGCTTGCGGTTCAAGCCGGAGCTACCTTGGTGGTCGAACGACAAGGGGTTGTCGCGGCCTGCGACGAGGCGGCCCTCTTCCTGATCGGCCTCGACCTCGATCACAGGCAGTGAGAGGTATGGGCCGTGACGGAACTGGACGGTGACGGACCGCTGGTCTTTCTGATCGCCGGTGAGCCATCCGGCGACCAGCTTGGTGCGGGCCTGATGGCAGCCCTGAAAGCCGAAACGACCGCGCCGATTCGCTTCGCCGGTGTCGGCGGCCCCCGCATGGAATCCGAAGGCCTCACGAGCCTCTTTCCCATGAGCGACCTGGCTGTCATGGGACTGGTCGAGATCCTGCCGCATCTCTTCCGCATCCTGAGGCGCCTGTCCGAGACCGAGGCGGCCGCGCGCCGGCTCCGGCCAGACGTCCTGATCACCATTGACTCCCCGGCCTTTTCCCTGCGCGTCGCCAAACGCCTGAAGGAGGAGGGCTTTCCGCTGGTGCACTACGTCGCCCCCTCGGTCTGGGCCTGGAAACCCTGGCGCGCGCGACGGATCGCCGCCTTCCTCGATCATCTCCTGGCGTTACTGCCATTCGAACCGCCCTACTTCGAGCGCCATGGGCTGGCCACGACCGTGGTGGGACATCCGGCCGTCGAGGGCGCGGCTTCTCTGGCCGACGGACTCGCCTTTCGTGCGGCGCACGGTGTCGGGGTTGGTGGCGATACGCCCCTTCTGGCCGTATTGCCGGGAAGCCGTCAGAGCGAAGTCGGCCGCCTCTGCGGGATTTTCGGCGAGACCCTGGGCGGCCTGAAGCGCGACTTTCCGAACCTGCGCGCGGTCGTCCCGACCGTTCCCAACGTGGCCGACTTCGTCCGTTCGGCGATCGCGGACTGGCCGGTCGAAACGCTGCTGCTGGAACGTCCGGAGCAGAAGTATGGCGCCTTCGCGGCCGCCGACGCGGCCCTGGCAGCCTCGGGAACAGTGGCGGTCGAACTGGCGGCGGCCAGGGTGCCCACGGTGATTGCCTATCGGGTCAGTCCGGTTTCGGCGGCCATTGCGCGGCGCCTGCTGACAGTCCGCTATGCCTCGATCCCCAACCTGGTCCTCGATCGGCAGATCCAGCCGGAGTTCCTGCAGGAGAACTGCCGACCTGACCGCCTGGCCGCTGCCCTGTCGGAGTTGCTCGCCGACAAGGCCCTGCGAGACCGGCAGTCCGCCGAGCTAGACCTTGTCGTCCAGGCTCTCTCGGGCGCCGGCGAGGGGCGGCCAAGCCAGCAGGCGGCGCAAGCGGTTCTCAGGGTGATGGCGGGCCGGCACACGCCGCGAGACTAACCGGCCGCGCAGTCCACGCAGCTCGGCGTGGCTGGGTCCAACCCAAGGCGCTTCGGCGCGATTTCCTCCCCGCAGACTGTGCAGGCACCGTATTCGCCATCTGCAAGACGCTGCAGGGCCGCCTCCAGACGCCGGATCTCCTGCTGCCGTCTGGCCTCGGTGGCCTGCGCCATAGCCTGACCTTGCAAGGCGTCCATGCGGCTCAGCCGTCCGACCCGGGTCTGGTCCAACTCCACGGCCGCCCGCGACTCGCCGCTATCTTGGCTGAGACGTTCCAGTTCCCACAGGCGCGACCGGAGACGGCGCTCGATTTCGGTGTCGTCGGCAAGCCAATCCTGCGTCATGGAAGCAGCCTAAATCAGATCGCGATCTGGCTGAATCGCTTTGCGATCGGGCCTCGATCGATCCGCTCCCGAACGCGAAAGGGGCGCGTGGACAACCGCACGCCCCTTCAGAGCTAAAAACCGCTCGTCTCTAGCGCTGATCGCAGGGAACGAATTCCCGCTCCGTGTAGCCGGTGTAGAGCTGCCGCGGCCGGCTGATGCGATGGCCCGGGTCCTCGATCATCTCGGTCCATTGGGCAACCCACCCGACCGTGCGCGCCAGGGCGAACAGAACCGTGAACATGCTGGTCGGGAAGCCCATCGCCTGGAGAATGATGCCCGAATAGAAGTCGACGTTCGGGAAGAGTTTCTTCTCCGCGAAGTAGGGATCTTCCAGTGCGATCCGCTCCAGTTCCATGGCCAGAGCGAGCAACGGCTCGTCGCGTTTGCCCAGTTCGTCCAGCACTTCGTGGCAGGACTGCTGCATGACCTTCGCGCGAGGATCGTAGTTCTTGTAAACGCGATGGCCGAAGCCCATCAGGCGGAAAGGATCGTTTTTGTCCTTGGCGCGCGCGAGGAATTCGGGAATGCGGTCCTTGGTCCCGATCTCCTGCAGCATCTGCAAAACCGCCTCATTGGCGCCGCCGTGGGCCGGCCCCCAGAGACTGGCGATCCCGGCGGCGATGCAGGCGAAGGGATTGGCGCCCGAAGAGCCGGCAATACGGACCGTCGAGGTCGACGCATTCTGCTCGTGATCGGCATGCAGGATGAAGATGCGGTCCATGGCCCGAGCCAGAACCGGGTTGACCTTGTAGGGCTCCGCCGGAACCGCGAAGGCCATCTGAAGAAAATTCTCCGAGTACTTCAGATCGTTGCGCGGATAGACGAAGGGCTGCCCAATCGAATACTTGTAGGCCCAGGCCGCAATCGTCGGCATCTTCGCGATCAGCCGATGCTGCGCCACCATCCGCTGGTACGGATCGGTGATATCGGTCGAGTCGTGATAGAAGGCGGAAAGAGCGCCCACGACCCCGACCATGATCGCCATCGGGTGCGAATCCCGCCGGAAACCGCGATAGAAGTTGACCATCTGCTCGTGCAGCATGGTGTGATAGGTGATGTCGTGATCGAACTTGGCGAGCTGCTCCGCAGTCGGCAGTTCGCCGTGCAGCAGCAGATAGCAGACCTCCATAAAGGTACAGTTGGAGGCGAGATCCTCGATCCGGTAGCCGCGGTGCATCAGCACGCCTTCGTCACCGTCGATGAAGGTGATCGCCGAATCGCAGGAGGCCGTCGAGGTGAATCCCGGATCGTAGGTAAACATGCCCGTATCCGCGTAGTACTTGCGAATGTCGACGACATCGGGCCCCGTGGTGCCCTTGATCACTGGGAGCTCCCAGGACTTTCCGGTCGCATTGTCTGTGAGCGTTACCGTCTGGGTGTCGGCGCTCTTGGCAGCCGTCGCGGAGCCATTGGTCATTCGCTTGATCCTCGCGCTGAGGCCTGGCGGCACTTTAATGAGGCCGCGCCCGGCTCGTTCGTTGCGACGCAGCATAAGGGCAAGCCCCGAGCAAGGCAAACACGGTAAGCTTTTCTTTTTAATTAGGAGGTTAGCGCAGGTTTATGCGGCTCTATCGGCAATCCGATCGAGGCTTTCCTGACGGCCCAGAACCTGCATGACCTCGAAGACCGGCGGCGAAACATTCGATCCCGTCAGAGCGGCGCGAAGCGGCTGAGCCGCGGCACCGAGTTTCACGCCCTGAGCCTCCGCGAATTGCCGCACCAGGCTCTCCAGGGCCTCTGCCGTCCAGTCGTTGCAGCTCTGCAGCTCCGCATGCAGCTTCGACAGAATGGCCGGCGCATCCCCAGCAAGCAGCTTTGCCGCCTTGTCGTTCAGAGCCAAAGGGCGATCTCGCAGATAAAATTCAGCCATTTCAGAGAGCTCGGCAACTGTCTTCACGCGCGCTTTCAGGCCTTGCATGCCGGCGACCAGTCTGTGCCGCCCCGTTTCGGAGACCGCCTGGAATCGGGACGCGACCAGATCGGCCAGGCGTTCGTCGTCCGCCTCGCGAAGATAGTGGCCGTTGAGATGATCCAGCTTCTGCAGATCGAAGCGGGCGGGCGAGCGGCCGACGCCATCCAGGTCGAACCAATCGATGGCCTGTGCGGTCGGGATGATCTCGTCATCGCCATGTCCCCAACCGAGCCGCAGCAGATAGTTGCGCAGCGCCTCGGGCAGGTAGCCTAGCTCGCGATAGGCCTCGACGCCGAGGGCGCCGTGACGCTTCGACAGCTTGGCGCCGTCGGGACCGTGAATCAGCGGGATGTGGGCGAAAACGGGCGGCTCCCAGCCAAGCAGCCGATAGAGCTGGGTCTGCCGGAAGGCGTTGGTCAGGTGATCGTCGCCGCGGATCGCATGGGTCACGCCCATGTCGTGATCGTCGACGACCACCGAGAGCATGTAGGTCGGCGTGCCGTCCGCCCGAAGCAGTACCATATCGTCCAACTGACCGTTGGCGACCGTGACGGTCCCCTGGACGAGGTCGTCGATGCTGGTCTCGCCGGTCTGCGGCGCCTTCATGCGGACGGCCGGCGCGACACCCGCCGGGGCCTCGGCGGGATCGCGATCTCTCCAGGTGCCGTCGTAACGCATCGGCCGGCCTTCGGCCTTAGCGGCCTCGCGCATGGCTGTCAGTTCGTCCGGGCTGCAGTAGCAACGATAGGCCTTGCCCTCAGCCAGCAGGCGATGTGCCGCCGCCTGGTGTTGCTCGGCACGCTTCGACTGATAGACCTCGGGTTCATCCCACTGCAGCTCAAGCCAGCTCAGCCCGTCCAGAATGGCGTCGATCGCCTCCTGCGTGGAGCGCTTGCGGTCGGTGTCTTCGATGCGCAACAGGAACTTACCGCCGTGATGGCGGGCGAAGAGCCAGTTGAACAGGGCGGTGCGCGCGCCGCCGATGTGGAGGAAGCCGGTTGGCGACGGCGCGAAGCGGGTGACGACGGTCATCGGTTTTTGGCGCTGCTCTTTGATGGTGGCGGAAGCGAAAAGGCGGCGCTCCTCTAACACAGCCGGTCACGGCCTGCCCAGCACCCACGACCGCGGCACAGGCGTCAGGGCCTCGGCAAACGCGTGAACAGTTGGCATCGCAAGGCCGAAGGCTCGCAGCTAGGGCACAGCTTGCGGTAGTCTTCGCGAGAGACCTCGGCAATTAGGGTTTAGACCTTGCCACGGCGAGTCCAAGCATCATGACGGCGCAGCAGCGCGCGGCAGGTCCGGTCGGGGTCCGGGCCGATCCGCGCAAGGCCTTGCGTTCGCTGGGCCGGCTTCAAGAGACAGCGCTGGAAGAGCGTGATCGCTGGGCCCTCTGGCTCCCCGTGATCCTGGCATCGGGCATTGGCGTCTACTTCGCCCTACCGACCGAGCCGCCCGGTTGGCTCGGGGCGGCGGCTGCGACGCTGGCAGCTGTCATAGCCCTGCTCGGTCTGCGACGGCCGGCGCTGTTTCTTCTCGGAATCGGGGGACTGAGCCTCTCGGTCGGTTTCGCGGCCGCTCAGTGGCGGACAGCGGCCGTGGCGGCGCCGGTGCTGCAGCGAGACCTCGGACCGGTCGGACTGAGCGGTCGGGTCGTCAAGTTGGAGCGGGGCCAGGGCCGGGTGCGGCTGACCCTGGAGCAGCTCGATGTCGACCGGCTGGAAACCGCGGCGACCCCTGCACGGGTTCGGATCAGTTCTTCCGGCACCGCCGCCGCCGATCTCGCGCCCGGGGACTGGGTCCGTGGACTCGCGGTGTTGCAGCCGCCCCCGGAACCGGCCGCGCCCGGCGGATACGACTTCGCGCGGCGGGCCTGGTTCGAACGGCTCGGCGCGGTCGGCTACAGCTTGGGTGCGCCCCAACCTATCGCGCAGCCGCCGGACCAGCTGGCGGAGTCCCGCAGGTTCGAGGGCTGGCGCCTCTTCTGGGAAGGCCTGCGTCAAAGGATTGCCGAGCGGATCCTTGCTGTCCTGCCCCGGGAACGCGGCGCCCTGGCCGTCGCCCTGACGGTCGGCAAGCGCGACGCCATCGCGCCCGATTTGCTCGACGCCATGCGGGACTCGGGGCTCGCCCACCTGCTGGCGATCTCCGGACTGCATATCGGCCTGGTCGCCGGCAGCATGTATCTCGGCCTGCGCCGTTTGCTGGCCTGCTGGCCCTTCGTGGCCCTGCGCTATCCGATCAAGAAGTGGGCTGCTGTCGCGGGGTTGGCGACCGCTTTCGTCTATCTCTTCCTGGCCGGCGCCACCATCCCGACTCAGCGCGCCTTCCTGATGGTCGGTCTCATCTTCCTCGGCGTCCTGCTCGACCGCTCGGCCGTGTCGCTGCGGCTGGTGGCCTGGGCGGCGGCGGTGGTCTTGCTGATCGCTCCCGAGAGCCTGCTGTCGGCGTCGTTCCAGATGTCCTTCGCAGCCGTCGTCGCGCTGGTATCAGGCTACGAGGCCTATGCCGAGCGTCGCGCCCGCCGGGATGTCGCGCGCTTGCGCGAGGGCGCCGATCCCGTCTGGCGTAAGCCGGCAGCCTACTTCGGCAGTCTCCTTCTCTCCTCGGGGATCGCGGTCGCGGCCACCACGACCTACGCCTGGTATCACTTCAACCGCTTTGCCTGGGCCGGCCTCGCCGCCAATCTGGCCGCCGTTCCCCTGACCGCCTTCGTCGTGATGCCGGCGGCGCTACTGGCCTTTCTCGCGATGCCCTTCGGGCTGGAGGCCGCGCCGCTCTGGCTGATGGGGCAGGGGCTCGGGCTCCTGATCGTCATCGCGCGAGAGACCGCAAGCTGGCCGGGCGCCGTGCAGTTGCTGCCGGCCTTGCCGACCTGGGGTCTCGTCGCCGTGACGCTCGGCGGTCTGTGGCTCTGTCTGTGGCGCCGAGCCTGGCGCTACGCCGGCGTCGCCGTCATCGCCGTCGGCCTCAGCGGTGTTCTGCTGCGGACTCCGCCCGACCTGCTGATCAGCTCCGACGGCGGCCTGATCGCCGCCCGCGGTCCGGACGGCGATCTCGCGCTGTCGGAGAGCCGCCGCCAGACCTTCGTGCGTGAGCAGTGGCTGCGCCGCGCGGCGCAGGCGGCTGCGGCCAGCTGGCCGCCCGCAGGCAATTGGCTGCTCTGCGACGGAGCCGGTTGCATCTACCGCCGCCACGATTGGACCGTCGCGCTGGCACGCAGTCCCGCCGCCCTCCTGGAGGACTGCAAAGACGCGGACCTGATCGTCGCGCCCTTTCCGGTCCCAAGAGGCTGCTTCACCAGCGGATCCGACGGCCCGAGAGTGATCGACCGCTTCGACCTCTGGCGGGACGGCGGCCATAGCGTCAGGCTGTACGAAGAGGGGCTAAAGGTCGACACGGTACGGTCCACGCGCGGCACCCGCCCCTGGACACGTCATCCCTCGGACTAAATCCGATATCTCAATGCGATGAGAGGCGTAGCTCTAGTAGCGACGCAGCAGGCCGATCAAGCGGCCCTGCACCTTCACGCGATCCGGCGGGAACAACCGCGGCTCGTAATTGCGGTTGGCCGGCTCCAGCGCGATGGCGCCGCCGCGTCGGCGCAGGCGCTTGAGGGTGACTTCCCCGTCGTCGACCAGGGCAACGACGATGGCACCGTTCTCCGCCTGATCGCTGCGTTCGATCACGACCGTATCGCCGTCCAGGATCCCGGCTTCGACCATGGAGTCGCCCTCCACTTGGAGTGCGTAGTGTTCGCCGCGACCGAGCAGCTCCGTCGGGACGTCGACATAGGCGGAGTGGTCTCTCAGCGCCTCGATCGGGGTGCCGGCCGCGATCCGTCCATAGAGAGGTAGACTGACGGCTTCGCTGTCGTTCGCGACGCGTGCGCCGGACAGACCCGGGCGCCGACCGCCTTCGATCACGTTAGGGGCGAAGCCGGGCTTGCCGGCAAGGTTCTCCGGAAGACGGACCACCTCGATGGCGCGGGCCCGATGGGGCAGGCGGCGAATGAAGCCGCGCTCCTCCAGACCCGTGATTAGACGATGGATCCCGGACTTGGATTTCAGCCCGAGCGCTTCCTTCATCTCGTCGAAAGAGGGAGAGACTCCGTGGTCGCTCAAATGAGCATGGAGAAATAACAGAAGTTCGTGTTGTTTACGCGTCAGCATGGCCCGTGACTCTCCCCCTGCGGAGCCGTCTGGAACGAGGAACACTTCGCGCCTGGCACCGTCCGTCGCAACGTCGATTTATCATCCTTCGGATTGCCGGATCGCCCTTTAGAAGAGCCGGTAATTCGTTAAGATGAATCGCTTTTTGTTCTAATCGCGTTCCGTTCGTACGTCAAGCGTTCCCGGAATAGTTCCTATATTGACCTAAGGCTTCCAGGAAAACGGAGCAGATCCACAAGCTGTCCGGCGGGGAGCGGCGGCGCATGCGGAGCGCGTACGATCAAGGCATCGGCTCTCGCCAGAGTCGCAAGCATGGAGCTGTCTTGTTTGGGGAAGGGGCGGGCCAGCAAACGGCCATCTTTGCCGGCCTCGAGCGTGGCGCGCAGATAATCCTGCCGCCTGTCGTTGGCGCCCAGGTCCTCGGCCAAGACCGCCGTTTCGGTCGGGTGCGCCGGCCGCTCGAGCCCTTGCAGCCGATCCAGAATCGGGCGGACGAAGAGCAGACCGCAGACAAGACTGGAAACGGGATTGCCCGGAAGCCCCAGCATCGGCGTGCCTCGCAGGTTTCCGAACATGAGGGGCTTGCCCGGACGCATGGCGATTTTCCAGAAATCCAGCTCCAACCCCTCTTCGCCCAGTACGGACCGGATCAGATCGTGCTCGCCCACCGAAGCCCCTCCGGTGGTGACCAGCAGGTCGGCCCCGGCCGCTCCGGCCGACAGGCGGCGCAGCGAATCGGCCGAATCCGCGGCAATTCCCAGGTTGATGGCCTCGCCGCCGCAGGCTTCGACCAGCCCGCAAAGCGCCAAGCCGTTGGAAGAGACGATCTGGCTGGGTCCGATCGGATCGCCCGGCATCACCACCTCGTCGCCGGTCGCCAGAACCGCGACGCGGGGGCGCCGGTGCACCGAAACCCAAGGCCGGTTCATCGCCGCGATCAGCCCCAGATCGCGCACCGTGACGACCCGGCCCGCCGAAACGCCGACGTCGCCGGCGCGGAAGTCGAGTCCGGCCGGCCGGATATAGGTTCCGGCGGCGGCGGCTTCCTTGACGGTCACCGACTCACCGTCGCGCTCCGTGTCCTCCTGGATGACGATAGTATCGGCCCCATCGGGCAGGGGCGCGCCGGTGAAGATCCTGACCGCCTGACCGCACCCCAGGGCCGAGTCGTACCGGCCGCCGGCGGGCAGATGTCCGACCACCTGGAGTCGGGCCGGGACAGTCGCGACATCTTCCGCACGCACGGCATAGCCGTCCATGGCGCTGACGGCAGCCGGCGGCTGCGTCACGCGCGCGATCACGTCGGAGGCCAGCACGCGGCCGAGCGTCTGATTCACCGCCAGAGTCTCCGCCGGCAGAGCGTCGAAGGTCGAGAGGATACGGGTCAGCGCCTCGTCGACGGTGATCATGGCGCCCCTGTCACTCGGAGAGGTAGGTGCCGGACTTGCCACCCGACTTCTCGGTCAAACGAACGGCCTCGATACGCATGGCGCGATCGACGGCCTTGCACATGTCGTAGACCGTCAAGGCAGCCACGCTGACAGCGGTCAGCGCCTCCATCTCGACCCCGGTCCGCCCCTTCAGCTTACAAGTCGCCTCGATCTCGACCGCGTTTCGGTCCGGCAGCAGCCGCAGATCGACCTTGACCGAGGTGAGGGCCAGTGGATGGCAGAGCGGAATCAAGTCGGGTGTCCGTTTGGCGCCCATGATGCCGGCGAGGCGGGCGACGGACAGCACATCGCCTTTCTTGACGCCGCCGGACTGTATCATCCGCAGCGTGTCCGGCTGCATCACCACCTCGCCCTTGGCGGTGGCGCTGCGCTCGGTCTCGGCCTTGGCACCGACATCGACCATGACGGCCTTGCCTTCGGCGTCGAAGTGGGTGAAATCGCTCATGCCGGAGCGTCCGCCGGCGCGAGCAACGCGCGGGTCGCCGCTGCGACATCCATCTGGCGCATCAAGGATTCACCGATCAGAAAGGCCTTGGCGCCCCGCCGGGCCAGCCAGCGCAAGTCCTGGGCCGTGTGGATTCCGCTCTCGGCGACCAGGAAGCGCTCATCCGGTACTTCGGCCGCCAAGAGGGCGAAGGTCTCGAGCGAGACATCGAGCGTCTTGAGATTGCGGTTGTTGATTCCGATCAAAGGTGAGGCCAGGCGCAGCGCACGCCTAAGCTCTTCGGCGTCATGCACCTCCACGAGCACATCCATGCCCAGCGCCGTCGCGGTCGCTTCCAGTTCGGCCGCCTGATCATCGCCGAGCGCCGCCATGATCAGCAGGATGCAGTCCGCGCCCAGGGCCCTGGCCTCGAACACCTGGTAGGGATCGAGCATGAAGTCCTTGCGCAGGACCGGGAGCGGGACCGCCGTGCGCGCAGCCAGCAGATCGGCATCATCGCCCTGAAAGTAGGGGCCATCGGTCAGGACCGAGAGGCAGGCGGCGCCCCCCGCCAGGTAGGCCTCGGCCAGGATCGCGGGTTCGAAATCGGGGCGGATCAACCCTTTCGACGGCGAGGCTTTCTTGATTTCGCAAATCAAGGCCGGCACGTTCCCGGCGGCCTTCGCCAGGAGAGCGGCCAGGAAGCCGCGCGGCGGCTCGGCTTGGGCGGCAGCCGCCGCTTCCTGTGCGGACAGGGGGCGTACCGTCTTGCATCTTTCGATGTGAGCAAGCTTGTCGGCACAGATCCGGGCCAGAACATCGCTCATGGCTGCGCAAGCTCCTGGGTCGGCCTGTTGGTGATCTCGACCAGCTTCGACAGGACCGCACGGGCGTTGCCTCGGTCGATTGCCTCGGCGGCCAGGGCAACGCCGTCGGTCAGGGTCCCGGTCTTGTCCGCAACGATCAGGGCACCGGCAACGGTCAGCAGCACAGTATCCCTGAAGGGGCCGGGCTCGCCGTCCAGCAGGGCCGTGATGGCCTGCGCATTGGCCTTTGCGTCGCCGCCTCGAATATCCTCGACGCCGGCTCGCGGCAAACCCGCATCTTCCGGTGTCACCTCGAAGGTCGAGATCCGTCCCTCCTTCAGTTCGGCGACGTAGCTTCTGCCTGTCGTGGTCATTTCGTCGAAGCCGCCTTCGCCATGAACGACCCAGGCCTTCTCGTGACCGAGCTCGCGAAGGACCTCCGCAATCGGCTCCAGCCAGCGACGGTCGAAGACGCCGAGAAGCTGCCGCTTGACCAGGCAGGGATTAGACAGCGGGCCCAAGAGGTTGAAGATCGTGCGGGTGCCCAGTTCCACGCGCGCCGGCCCCACATGGCGCGTGGCGCTGTGGTGTCGTGGGGCCATCAGGAAGGTGATGCCGGCTTCGAAGAGAGCGGCCTGGACCAAAGCCATGTCGGCATCGATGTCCACACCGAGCGCCGTCAGCACGTCGGCGGCGCCGGACTTCGAGGAGAGCGCCCGGTTACCGTGCTTGGCGACGGGTACGCCGCAGGCCGCCAGCACCAGGGCGGCCGCCGTCGAGATGTTGAGGGTTCCCTTGGCATCGCCGCCGGTCCCGCAAGTGTCCAGGGCGCCAACCGGCGCCTCCAGGGTCAGCATGCGAGCGCGCATGGAGCGCGCCGCCCCCGTGATCTCCTCGACCGTTTCCCCGCGCACCCGCAGCGCCATCAAGAGGCCGCCCATCTGCGCCGGGGTGGCGTCGCCCGACATCATGATGTCGAACGCGCGCTCGGCCTCCGCCCGAGTCAGCGAGCGACCGCTCGCGGCGGCCGCGATCAGGGACTTCATATCTGTGAGATCGCCGGACATGCGGGCTGTTTACGCGTTGCGCCCGCTCAGACGCAAGAAGTTGGCGAGCAAGGTATGACCATGCTCGGAGGCGATGGATTCCGGATGGAACTGCACGCCGAAGATCGCCAGCTCGCGGTGACGCAATCCCATGATCACGCCGTCGTCCGTCTCCGCCGTCACCTCCAGACAGTCGGGCAGGTCCTCCCGCGCCACGATCAGGGAGTGGTAACGGGTCGCGGTAAAGGGGCTGGGCAGTCCGTCGAAAACGTCAGTGCCCTCGTGCCGCACCGGACTGGTCTTGCCGTGCATCGGAACGGGGCCGCGCGTCACGCTCCCGCCGAAGGCCTGCCCGATCGACTGATGGCCGAGACAGACGCCGAGAAGGGGCAGCTTTCCCGCCGCCAGGCGAATCACCTCGAGACAGATTCCGGCCCGATCCGGATCGCAGGGGCCGGGCGACAGGATGATGCCCTCCGGCGCCATCTCGACGGCCTCCTGCGCGCTCAAGGCATCGTTGCGGCGCACCTCCACCTCGGCTCCCAGGTCGCCGAGGAAGTGGTAGAGGTTGTAGGTAAAGCTGTCGTAGTTATCGATAAGCAAAAACATTTCAGTGGGTTAACTCACAATTCCGAGGCTGCGCGTCCGTCTGTTCGCAAAAAATAGCACCCTCGCTTCCGGCCGCACAGAGGGCGGCGGGAGATAGAGCCCTTGACCTTCCCATTGCTGGAAGGCCCAGCTTCCCCGTTATGTCCACGGCATCGTCGCACGCACATCCCGATCATACCGACTCCAAGACCCTGATCTTGCCGGTCGGAGGCATGCGCTGCGGTGACTGCGCTGAACGCGTCCGGAAGGCCTTGAGTGCCGTCCAGGGCGTTCGGGCGGCCGAAGTCGATGTCGGGCAGGCTCAGGCGAGGGTCGCCCTCGCCACCGCCGATCCCGACCGTTCGGCGCTGGCAGCCGCGATGATCGAAGCCGTCACCACGGCCGGCTACAGCGTGCCGGACGAGGCTCCTGTCTTAGGACCGCAGCAGCGGAGCGACGACTGCGACGGCCGACCGACTCTCGCGCCGCTCGTCGAAACCGGATCCGTCCGGCAAGTCGACCTGGCAATCGGCGGCATGACCTGTGCGTCTTGCGTGCGCACGGTCGAAAGCGCTCTAACGGCCGTCCCCGGCGTCATGGAGGCCCGGGTCAACTTCGCGACCGGGCGAGGCCGCATGGCCGTCGAGGCCGGCGTGACCCCATCGCAGCTTCTTCGGGCGGTCGAGGCCGCCGGCTACGGCGCGCAGCTCGCCGAAGACGTCTCGAAAGCCCCGGCGTCTCAGGCGCGCGACTGGCGGATCTTCATGCTCTGCGCCGTCCTGACGCTGCCTTTGGTGGGACAGATGGCGCTGCCGCTGATCGGGATCGACGCCATGATTCCGCCGCTGATCCAGTTGCTGCTCGCCACCCCGATCCAAGTCCTTGCGGGCGCCCGCTTCTATCACGGCTCCTTCGCCGCCCTGCGTCACGGACAGGCCAACATGGACCTCCTGGTGGCCATCGGCACCTCGGCCGCCTTCGGTCTCAGTCTCTGGCTCATGTTCGCGGCGCCGGACAGGCTGCTGAGTTTCCAGGGGCCGCATCTCTACTTCGAAGCCGCGGCGGCGATCCTGACGCTGGTTCTGCTTGGACGCCTGCTGGAGGAACGCGCCAAGCGCCACACCTCCGCCGCCCTGCGCGCCCTGCAGGACCTGCGTCCCGACCTGGCGAGGGTCGAACGCGACGGCGGCGTCATCGAGGTTCCGGCCGATCAACTGGCCGTCGGCGACATCGTCGTGGTGCGCCCCGGCGAGGGTATTCCGGCCGATGGTCGGGTGATCGAGGGCGAGAGCGAGACCGACGAGTCCATGCTGACCGGCGAAAGCCTGCCGGTCGAGAAGGAACCCGACAGCAAGGTGATCGGGGGCACGCTCAACGGGTCGGGTCTGTTGCGGATCGGCGTGACCGCCTCGGCTGCGCAGTCGGCGCTGGCACGGATCGTCGCCGCCATGGAATCCGCCCAGGCGGACAAGCCGGCGGTACAGCGACTCGTCGACCGCGTCTCCGCCGTCTTCGTGCCGGCGGTCGTCGCTCTGGCCGGCGTGACCTTCGCCGTTTGGCTATTGATCGGTGCCGACACCTCGAGCGCCGTGCTCGCGGCGGTCTCGGTTCTGGTCATCGCCTGCCCGTGTGCCCTGGGCCTCGCGACGCCCATCGCCATCGTCATGGGCACCGGCGTCGCGGCGCGGCGCGGCGTGCTGATCAAGGACGCGGAAACGCTCGAACGGGCGCGCGAGATCGATACGGTCGTCTTCGACAAGACGGGAACCTTGACGGAAGGACGTCCCGAGTTGGTGGGCTTGATCCCGGCAGCGGGGCAGGACCGCAGCGAGGTGCTGCGGCTCGCCGCGGCGGCGCAGCAGGGCAGCGAGCATCCCTTGGCCCATGCCCTGCGCCGCGCCGCCTCGCTGGACGGCCTCAGTCTGCCGCGACTTGCGGACTTTCGCGCCCTTCCCGGTCGCGGGCTGCGGGCCAGCGTGGAGGGGCGAGACCTGCTGATCGGGAGCCGCCGCCTCATGGCCGAACGGCAGGTCGATCTCGGCACGCTCGAGACCGCGGCGGAGACGCAGGAAGCGGCAGGACGTAGCTTGGCCTGGATTGCGGAACAAAGGGGCGAGACCGCGCGGCTCGTCGGCCTGGTGGCCTTCGGCGATGCCCCGCGCTCGACCGCGGCCGAGGCCGTCGCCGATCTCAAGAGCCTGGGTTTGCAGGTGGCTTTGCTTACCGGCGACAACCGACGGGCGGCCGATGCCATGGCCGCCCGTCTCGGGATCGAACGCGTGATTGCCGAGGTCCTGCCGGAGGAAAAGGCGGCGGAGATCGAGCGCCTGCGTGCGAGGGGTCATTCGGTCGCGATGGTCGGCGACGGCGTCAACGATGCGCCGGCCCTGGCGGCCGCCGATCTCGGGATCGCCATGGGGGAGGGGAGCGACGTCGCGCTGGAGGCGGCGGCCGTCGCCTTGCTCCGCTCCGACCCGCGTCTGGTCGCCGAGGCCGTCGTGCTGGCGCGCGCAACCCGCGCCAAGATCCGGCAGAACCTTTTCTGGGCCTTCGTCTACAATACCGCCGGCCTGCCCTTGGCCGCCTTCGGCTTGCTCTCGCCGATCGTGGCCGGCGCGGCCATGGCGGCCTCTTCCGTTTCCGTGGTCGGCAACACGCTTTTACTTGGCCGTCTGCGGCGCGGCTGACCTGCACAGCGATCTGGTTGAGACATGAATATTGGCGAAGCAGCCGTCCAATCCGGCGTGGCGGCAAAAACCATCCGATACTACGAGTCGATCGGGCTGATCGCTCCGGCGGAGCGGACGGCGGCCGGATACCGGATCTACGGAACGACCGACGTTCAAACCTTGCGCTTCGTCGCCCGGGCGCGCGGCCTCGGCTTTTCGGTCGCCGACTGCGCCAGCCTGCTGGCGCTCTGGCGCGACAAGTCGCGCGCCAGCGCCGACGTAAAGGCCCTGGCGCGCCATCAGGTGGAGACCATCGAGGCCAAGATCGCCGAACTTGAGACGATGCGGGCGACGCTCGAGCACCTGGTTGAGCGCTGTCATGGCGACGATCGGCCGGACTGTCCGATCATCAGCGACCTGGCCGGCGCTCTATCTCGAAGAGATACGTGATCCAGCTCGAGAAGACACTTGATCCGGCGCCACGTTAACGGTTCGACTCCGCCGCGATAGCCGCCCGTTAACCTTACGAAAGCTATACTCGCGCCGTGACCTCGGATCGTCATCAGATGCAGTTGCCACTCGACCGCTCCGCCCGGCGGCAGGGAGCGGCCGTTCGCCGTGGCCGAAGAGCGGCCGGGCTTCATCCCGAGCCCCTGGGCGCGAGGATCGCTGGCGCCTGTGGGAGGCTAGCCCGCAGCCAGGTCCTGCGCCTCGGTCTGCTCTGGTCGGCTGCGCTGACCATCGGCGTCGCGGGCGGTCTGTGGCTTGGGCAGGAGGGTTTGCCGGGCCGCGCAACCGAGATCGCTCGGACCCTGGAGCCGGGAACCGCTCAACAGCTTGCCGAGACCGATCTTTCTCGGTCCGGCCCCTTGCAAAGCGAATTTCCCCCAGGCGAACTGCCGTCTCCGGCACCTGAGGTGACCGCGATCCAGCCGCACGGCGAAGACGCCACTGCAGCTCCCGAGGTCGCGCTCGCCGCGCCTGCGCCGGCTGAGATGGCGGTTGCCCCCGAAGCGGGTGAGCCCGCGGCCGTCCCACTGGCCGCGCCGGTGCAGTCCGCCCTGATCGTCCCGCCCGGCCGGCCCGCTTGGCTAGCCAACGCCGTGTCCCAGGCGACCCTTCCGGATCGGCCGATGATCGCGGTGGTCATCGACGATCTCGGGCTGAAGCGCTCGGCCACGCGCGACACCGTCGCACTGCCGGGCCCCTTGTCACTCGCGTTTCTGGCCTACGCCGAGGATCTGGACGACCAGGCCCGCCTTGCACGGGCCGCCGGCCACGAGCTGCTGCTGCATCAGCCGATGGAACCCCAGGGCGCGCAGGATCCGGGGCCGGGTGCCTTGCTGACCAGCCTCAGCGCCGAAGAGAACGTGGCGCGCCTGACGGTGGCCCTGGACCGCCTGCCGCAGATCGTCGGCATCAACAACCATATGGGCAGCCGTTTCACCGCGTCGCCGGCGGCGTTGGAACCAGTGTTGGAAACCCTTCGGCAGCGCGGCCTGCTGTTCCTGGACTCCCGAACCACGGCCGAATCCGTCGGCGCTTCGCTGGCCCGTCAGATGGGTGTCCCAAGCATCGGGCGCGACGTCTTCCTGGACCACAAGGTCGGCGCCGGCCGGCCCTATGTCGAGCAGCAGCTTGCCGAGGTCGAGGCGATTGCCAGCGAGACCGGAGCCGCTGTCGCCATCGGCCACCCGCACAGCGGAACGCTGGAGGCGCTGCGCGCCTGGCTGCCGGAATTGGAGGCGCGCGGCTTTCAGTTGGTCTCCGTTTCGGCGGTCGTTCGGGCGCGCCAGAGCCAGCAGCTCGCCGAGTCCCGGCAACGCGACTAGAGCGTGTTGTGATCGTATGGACCGCTTCTCGGTTCCGCCGATCACAAGAAACAGACTCTCACACTTCGAATCGAGACTGGATTTAACGGAATCGCCGGACCCAATACGTGGGTCCAATCGATCACTGTCCGGTCTAGTCGCTACTCCGGCATCAATCCCGACAGACGCGGATCGTCGATGACCTTGCGTTCCTGGGCGTAGGGGACGAAGCCCATGCGCTGGTAGAGGGGCAGGGCCTTGGGGTGGTCCAAGGTGTTGGTGTTCACCCAGAGACGCAGGGGCTCGTAGGACCAGGCGATGTCGATGGCGCTGGAGAGCAGGTAGGGGCCCAGACGCTGGCCGACGAACTCCGGCATCAGGCCGAAATAGGCCAACTCGATCTCGTTCTTCTTGCGCCGGTCCAGTTCGGCATACCCCACCGGCTGACCGTCGACGTAGAGCACGTAGATTTCGACCTTGTCGTCCTGGACGATCTCGGCGAGGGTCGCATCATCCAGGGCGCGCCGTTCCCACCACAGCCAGGGCGCCCCGACGGTGTTGTAGAGGAATCGATAGAAGGCAACCGTCGGGCGCAGACAGCGGAGCAGGGCGGTTGCCCGTCCGGACGGGGCCTGCAAGGTCTGCAAGGGTGGGCGCTTCCGCATCTCCAGAAAGGTCACGGTGTTGACGAGCTTGCCCGGCTCGACGGCCTGCGGTGCCGGGGTCGCCGAGGGCGGTAAAGGCCGGCTTCGCCCCCCTTCGAGATGGCGGGAGAGGAGTGTCGCGCTGGCCGTCGCGTAGCCGAAAGCTTCACTGACCCGGCGCGCATCGACGTCGGCCGGCCCCAGAAGAACCTGAGCCTCGGTCGCACCGCGCTCTCGCAGCCAAGTTTCGCCCATCCGCATCAGCCGACGTGCGAGACCGCTGCCGCGAAGCTCGGGTTCGACCGCGAGTTTGATCAGCCACCCGTTGTCTCCCTCGATCCGCACGGCCACGCAGCCGGCGACGTCCGTCGCTTCTCCGAGCCGGCGCAGGGCCACCAGGAGACAGCCTTTCTCGCTATCGGAGGCCGGCAGGGCATCGGGCAGCCCACAGCGCCGCCAGAGCGCCTGGCAGCCCTCCAGATCGCCAGCGCCGGCTTCGGCAAGCTCGAACTCCGTCGGCCGACCGGTCACGCCTTGGCGCCCGCCTCGCCATCTCCCGCGCCGCTTGCCACGGGCGTCTCGGCGTCCGGCAGCCCCCATTCGGCCCAGGACCCGTCATAGACGGCAACGTCGCGATGTCCGACCAGCGCGAGGCCCAGTGCGAGAATACAGGCCGTGACCCCGGAACCGCAGGTCGTCACCACCGGCTTGCCGAGATCGAGACCGGCTTCGGCGAAACGCTCGCGCAACTGCGGTTCGGGCAGAAGCGTGCCGTCCGTCGGATCGATCAGGTCGGTGAAAGGCAGGTTGAGCGACTGGGGAATCCGTCCGAGCCGACGACCGGGCCAAATCTCGCCGGCGGCACCTTCGAAACGTTGCCGCGCGCGCGCGTCGACCACCTGCTCGCGCGCCGTTTCCAGATTGCGCAGAAGCTGATCCTTGCCACGCACCTGGGTACGGTCGAAGCGCGCCGTGAAGTGCCGCTCGGGAGGCTGCACCGGACGGTCGTCCAACGGACGCCCCTCCGCCTTCCATTTCGGCAGGCCGCCATCGAGAACCGCCACGTCCCGGTGTCCCATGATCCGGAAGCTCCACCAGACCCGCGGCGCCGACCGCAGACCGTGACGGTCGTAGACCACGATGCGGTTGCCGTCGCCGAGCCCCAGCTTGCGCACCCGCGAAGCGAACTTCTCGGGGCTCGGCAACATGTGGGGCAGGGGCGAGGTCTCGTCCTTGATCTCGTCGATATCGAAAAAGACCGCGCCCGGGATATGCTCGCCCTCGTAGTCGGCCCGGGCGTCGCCCTCTTCGCCTGGCAGGTAGTAGCTGGCGTCGACCAGGCGCACGTCCGGTGCGTCGAGATGCTCTGCAAGCCAAGCGGTCGAGACCAGGGCTGAGGAGTCGGGCCGGAGCATGGGGGCGTCCTTTTCTGTTGTTCGCTCAGGTGCTCGATCGGTTGCCGGAGCGCCGCTCAGACGGCGAAGCGGATGTTGATCCGGCGGTTCTGCTTGCCCTTGTTCTCGATCTTGCCGATCTCGACCGGGCCTATCTCTCCAGTTCGGGAGACATGGGTCCCGCCGCAAGGTTGCAGGTCGACGCCATCGATCTCCAGCAGGCGGACCCGGCCGGCGCCGCTCGGCGGCTTGACGGACATGGTGCGCACCAGGTCTGGCTGCGCAGCCAACTCGGCCTCCGTGATCCAAGTCGGCCGGACCGCGTGGTCTTCCTGAATCAATCGGTTCAACTCCGCCGTCAGCCATGTCTTGTCGGGGCTGCCGTCCGGCAGATTGAAGTCGAGCCGGCCCTTCTCGGCGCCGATCTGTCCGCCGGTCACGTCGCCCTGAACCAGACCACACAGCAAGTGCAGGCAGGTGTGCATGCGCATGTGCCTGTAGCGCCGGTCCCAATCCAGTTCGGCCGTCACTTCGCTCCCAGGCTGCGGTAGCGCGGCGCCTTCGGCCGGGATCGAGAGCGTTTCCTCATGGCTGCCGCCCTTGCGGGTGTCGAGGATGCGAATCTCGGTGCCGTCGGCCAGACGCAGCAGGCCGCTATCGCCCGGCTGACCGCCGCCTTCGGGATAGAAGACCGTGCGGTCGAGCCGGATCCCCTCCGGCCCCGCGGACACGACTTTGGCGGAACAGCTTTTTAGATAAGCGTCGTCGCGAAACAGCAGCTCCATGACCTGCGCTCCCTATCGCGGTGTCAGCGCTCCAGCCAGCCGGGGACAGGTAAGCCCTTGCTGCGCAGGAAGGCCGGGTTGAAGAGTTTGGATTGATAGCGCGTACCACCGTCGCAGAGAATGGTGACGATGGTCTTGCCCGGCCCCAGGTCGCGCGCCATGCGGATCGCGCCGGCCACGTTGATGCCGCTGGAGCCGCCGAGGACCAGTCCCTCATGCTCCAGCAGGTCGAAGACGATCGGCAAGGCCTCCTCGTCGGGGATGCGGTAGGCCAGATCGACCGGCGCATCCTCCAGGTTGCTGGTGATGCGGCCCTGGCCGATCCCTTCGGTGATGGAGGTGCCCTCCGCCTTCAGTTGGCCCTGGGCATAGTAGCCGTAGATGGCGGAGCCGCCGGGATCGGCGAGGCCGATTTTGACCTCGGCCTTGCGCTGCTTGAGCGCCATGCCGGTGCCGGCGAGCGTGCCTCCGGTTCCGACCGCGCAGACGAAGCCGTCGACAGCTCCCTCGGTCTGGTCCCAGATCTCCGGGCCGGTGGTCTCGAAGTGGCCTTGGCGGTTGGCGACATTGTCGAACTGATTGGCCCAGACGGCGCCATTCGGTTCCTTCTCCGCCAGCTCTTCCGCGAACCGGCGCGAGACATGAACGTAGTTGTTCTGGTCCTTGTAGGGCACGGCCGGTACTTCGTGCAGCTCGGCGCCGCAGAGCCGGAGCATATCCTTCTTTTCCTGGCTTTGCGTTTCGGGAATCACGATCACGGTGCGATAGCCGCGCGCGCAGCCCACCAGAGCAAGTCCGATGCCGGTGTTGCCTGCGGTCCCCTCGACGATGACGCCGCCGGGCTTGAGCTGACCTTTTTCCTCGGCGTCCTTGACGATGGCCCAGGCCGCCCGGTCCTTGACCGAACCTCCGGGGTTCAGAAACTCCGCCTTGCCGAGAATCGTGCAGCCGGTCGCCTCCGAGGCGGCACGCAGCTTGATCAGCGGCGTCTGTCCGATGGTACCGATAAAGCCGTCGCGCATATCCATGGCGCTGGGCTGCCCTCCGATTGAAAACAGTCGTGTCTGTACAACAGACGGGGCCGGGACTTTAGGCTGGCGCCCTAGGCCGTCGCAAGATGCCGGCGACTATCCGGTCCAGGCCGCCCGTACGGCCTCGCGATTCAGTTTCAGCCACATCAGCGCCATGATCGCAGGTGTGTTCTCGGTCTGCTTGCCTTCCACCAGAGCCCAGGCCTCCGCCAAGGGGGCCGCGACGGCTTCGATGTCCTCATGCTCATGATCGAGACCGTAGACACCGCCGGCGCCCGACAGATCGGATCGGCCGAGGTAGAGCTCGATCCGCTCGCTGCTGGCGCCGGCCGAGGTCATGAAGCGAAAGAGATGCCAGAGGTCGGTCACCTCGACCCCAGCCTCCTCGAGAGCCTCGCGCCGAGCCACGTCTTCCGCGGTTTGGCCCGGATCGATGATGCCGGCCACCGCTTCGATTTGCCAGGGTCGGCCCTCGCCGAGGAGCGCCGGCAGGCGCACCTGACGGATCAACAGCACTCTGTCCGTTACAGGGTCGTAGGGCAGAACGGCCACGGCATGGCCGCGGTCGAAGACTTCGCGCTGCACCGGCTCCGACCAGCCGCCGGCGAAGAGGCGGTGACGGAAGCGATAGCGGTCCATCTTGAAGTAGCCGTCGTAGACCCGCTCCTGCTGCTGAATCTCGATGTCGTCGGGGCCGAAGCCGCTGTCGAACATATGCGCTGCACCTCCCTGCTGGCAGCGCGCAAGCTAGAGCGCGAGTCGGTCCGGTGGAAGTGCTAACGCTTCGACCGAACCGGTCCGTCCGGCAAAGCGGTCCAGAGCGGTTGTGCTAAGCGGAACCGCATGGCTCACTGGCCGCAGCCGATAGAGCAGGGAGAGCAGGTGTGCGCAGCGAAAAGTTCAGTTTTCCAGGCAGCGACGGACAGGAACTTGCGGCAAGACTGGACCTGCCGGAAACGGCGCCCAAGGCCTACGCCCTCTTCGCGCACTGCTTCACCTGCAACAAGGATATCTTCTCGGCCCAGCGGATCGCCGTGGGCTTGGCGGAACGCGGGATCGCCGTGCTGCGCTTCGACTTCACGGGGCTGGGTCACAGCGACGGGGAGTTCGCCAACACCAACTTCTCGTCGAACGTTCAGGACCTGCTGGCCGCCGCCAACCACCTGCGGACGACTTACGAAGCGCCGCGCCTGCTTGTCGGACACAGTTTGGGCGGCGCCGCGGTCCTGGCCGCGGCTGGCGACATCCCCGAAGTTCAGGCGGTCGCCACCATCGGAGCTCCATCCGATCCCGCCCATGTGGCGCATCACTTCACCGAGCGACGCGACGAGATCGAACAGCGGGGCGAGGCGGAAGTGCAGCTTGCCGGGCGTCCCTTTCGAATCAAGAAGCAGTTCCTGGAAGACATCGCCGCCCAGCGCCTGGCCGAGCGCGTGGCCGGGTTGCGTCGTCCTCTGCTGATCTTTCACGCCCCCTTGGACGAGACCGTCGGGATCGAGAATGCGAGCGGAATCTTCCTGGCAGCGAAACACCCCAAGTCCTTCATCTCGCTGGACGATGCCGACCATCTGCTGAAACGCAAGGAAGACGCCGTCTACGTGGCCGAAGTTCTGGCGGCCTGGGCCGGCCGCTACCTGCAGACCGGCGATGCGACGTCGCACCCAGCACAGTCTGCGGTCGCGGGATCGACCGAGGGGACCGTGGTAGTGCGCGAAACGGGGGAGGGCTTTCTGAGCCAGCACATCTTCGTCGGACCGCATCGCCTGCGCGCCGACGAGCCGCGTGCGCTCGGCGGCGACGAGACCGGCCCCACGCCCTACGACCTTCTGCTGGCCGCGCTCGGAAGCTGCACCAGCATGACCATGCGCATGTACGCCCAGCGAAAGAAGTGGGCTCTCAAACGAGCGCAGGTCACGCTCAGCCATCAGAAAATCCACGCCGAGGACTGTGCGGACTGCGAGACGCGGGACGGAAAGGTCGATCGCATCGACCGACAAATCCGGCTTGAGGGGGACCTGGACGAGTCCCAACGCGAGAAGCTGCTCGAGATCGCCGACAAGTGTCCGGTCCACCGTACGTTGCATAGCGAAGTGAAGATTGTCACGCAGCGAGAAGCCATCGCGAGCGACGGTTAGACATGTCGCGAAATGGCGGATTTATTGGAGAGTCCGTCGCAACTTGGCAACTTGCACCTTGGGAGGGCGCCCAAACTCTGTTAGCGTTGGATAAGAAGCTCGCCCGGTCAAACGCGAGCAAACAAAGGAAGATCCGGTTCGGCGAGCCTGACCAACCGGAACCAGGGAAGGCGATGGCACAGAACGATAGTGGAAAGCTTTGCGGCGTCTTCGCATGGTGAGTGGCGACGCGCGAAGGGTCGCTTATGACGTTTTGCTACGTCCCTCCGCGCAACCGCGGAAAAGCCCCTACACGTCCCCAGAGTTGCCATCCTTCTTGACCGCTTCATGGCACGAACGACCATCGAGAGTCGCACAGGCCAAAGACTTTATCGACCGATGCGAAGGTGGCGTCGATCCGACAGTTCAGGGAGACAGAAATGGCGAAGAACGATATCCGGGACGAGAATGGCAAGCGCGTCCACCCCTACGTACCGGAGCTGTGCGAACAGCTTCGTAAGGGAGACTGCGATCGTCGCGAGTTCTTGCGAACCGCGACTCTGCTGGGTGTGTCTTCAGCCGCGGCCTACGCCATGGCCGGTAGCATTCTGGGCGAAGCGCCGGTTCGGAAGGCCGCCGCGCAGGAAACGCCGAAGATGGGCGGCACGCTGCGCTCCGCCATGCGCGTGCAACGGATGGACGATCCGGCCACCTACGACTGGGCGGAAATGTCCAACCAGACCCGTGCGATCTGCGAGTACATGACGGTCACCGGACCGGACAATGTGACGCGCCCCTACCTGGCCGAGAGCTGGGAGGCATCGGACGACCTCAAGACCTGGACCTTCAAGCTGCGCCAGGGAGTCCAGTGGTCGAACGGCGACGACTTCAACGCCGATGACGTGATTCACAACTTCAGCCGTTGGCTCGATCCGCAGGTCGGCTCCTCCAACGTCGGCCTGTTCGGCGGCATGGTCGAGCAGGACGCCGACGGCGGCACGAAGATGCGCGACGGCGCGATCGAGCGGGTGGACGATCATACCGTGCGCCTGCACCTCTCCGAGGCCGAGCTTGCGATCCCGGAAAACCTCTACAACTACCCGACGATCATCGTTCACCGCGGCTTCGGCGTCGACTACGAAGCCGATTTCGCGAGCAATCCCATCGGCACCGGCCCTTACGAACTAAGCGAATTCCGAGTCGGTGAAGTCTGCCGGCTGCGCAAGCGCGGCAGCTACTGGGGCGGCGAGGTCTTCCTCGACGAGATCCACTACATCGACACGGGCGACGACCCCAGCGCGCGGGTCGCCGCCCTGGCCTCCGGGCAGGTCGATCACGTCTACGAAGTCGACATCAGCGCGATCGACCTGATGGAGCGCCTTCCGAACGCGATCCTGCACGAGGCGGTGACGGCCCAGACCGGCGTGGCGCGCATGCGCGTGAGCGAGCCGCCGTTCGACAACCTGAAGGTCCGTCAGGCCTTCGTCGCCTGCATGAATCATCAGAAGGTGCTGGAAGTCGCCTACCGCGGGCGCGGCAAGGTCGCCGAGAACCATCACGTCTCGCCGATCCACCCGGAATACTTTCAACTTCCCGGCATGTCCCGCGACGTCGAGAAGGCCAAGGCGCTGCTGGCCGAGGCCGGCGTTCAGCTACCGCTACGCGTCAAGATCGATCTTGGCCAGGCAGAAGCCTGGCACCTGGGCGCCATGCAGGAGTACAAGCAGCAGCTTGAACCTGCCGGAATCATCCTGGATCTGAACCCCATGCCGGGTGCGTCCTATTGGGACGTCTGGGACAAGACGCCCTTCGGCTTCACCCAGTGGACCCACCGGCCGCTGGGCGTGATGGCGCTCAACCTGGGTTACAAATCGGGCGTGCCGTGGAACGAGTCGGGCTACTCGAACCCGGAGTTCGACAAGGCGCTGGCTGAAGCCTCCGCAACGCTCGATGTGACCGAGCGGCGGGCCAAGATGGAGCTGGTGCAAAAGATTCTGCAGGACGACGCCGTAATCGCTCAACCGCTCTGGCGCTCGGTTTTTTCAGCAACCACGGACAAGGTGAAGGGTTACGAGATCCATCCGACCTTCTACCATCAGTTCCATAAGGTCTGGTTGGATACCTGAGATTAGGTGGCCCGGCCCGGCGGCAGGCTGCCGCCGGGCCGGCCGATCTACCTAGGGCTCGGGGGAAGGTACATTCATGCTGATCTTCATGACACGGCGCGGCGCCACCATGGTCCTGACCATGATCGCCGTGTCCATGTTGCTCTTCGCGGCGCTCGAGGTGAACGTCGAGAACGTCGCGGTCAAGGTCCTCGGACCTTACTCGTCGCAAGAGCAACGCGAGATCTGGCTGGAAAACAACGGCTACTTCGAACCCATCTACGTGCGCTACGCGACCTGGCTCAGCAACTTCGTGGTCGGCGACTTCGGTGAATCGATTCGCTTCCGCACGGATGTGGCGGATGTGCTCTGGCCGAGGCTCGGCAATACGGCGATCCTCGCCGCCTGCGTCTTCGCCGTCGTGATACCGGTCTCCCTGCTGCTCGGCGTGCTGTCGGGCATGAACGAAGGCTCCAAGCTCGACCGAACGATCTCGATCACATCGATCGTGACCACCTCCGTGCCCGAGTTCGCCTCGGCACCGCTGCTATCCGCCATATTCGTATTTTATCTCGGGCTCTTACCGGGCACGAGCGGTATGGCGAGCGGCTTCGATCCGGTGCAGTTGATCCTGCCGGCACTGGTCCTGATCATCTACGATTTCGGCTACGTGGCCCGCATGACCCGCGCCTCCATGGCCGAGGTCATGACGACCAACTACATCCGAACGGCCGTGCTGAAGGGCATCCCCTACCGGCGGGTGATCATGCGCCATGCCTTGCGCAACGCGCTGATCGCGCCCTTCACCGTCATCATGCTGCAGATCAACTGGCTGCTCTCCGGCGTGATCGTCGTGGAGTTCTTCTTCGCCTACAAGGGCTTCGGCGCGTTGCTGCTTGAGGCCTCGCTCAATCAGGACATCTACCTGATCGAGGCCTGCGCCATGGTTTCGGTCTTCGTCGCGGTGATGACGCAGGCGCTGGCCGACATCGGCTACACCTACCTCAATCCACGAATCCGGTTCAGCTAGGGCAGGAGCCTAGATTCGATGAGCGACACCACACTCAATGGAGGCGCGAAGCAGGAGGCCCCGAGCCGCTCGCCTTCACGGATCGCCCGCTTCTTCGCCGGCGTTGCCCTGCTGCGCGAAAGTCGCGTGGGGATGTTCGGCGCGGCCCTCGTTCTGATCTGGGTCTTCATGGCCCTGCTGGCGACACTCAACTCGATACTGGTCGATGCCGGTCTGCTGCAACTCGGGCTCGTCTTCCCGCCGAACGCGACCTTCGCGCCCATCATGCCGCCCTTCTCAGACTTTATCGTAGGGTCCGGAAGCCTGGTGAACGAGGTTCCGGTCGAAGAGGTCTGCTCCCTGATCGAAAGCGGGGAGAACGAGGGCTCCTACAATTGCGGAACCTTCTGGCTCGGAACCGACCACCTGGGGCGGGACATCTGGGCGCGGATCTTCTACGGGTCGCAGACCGTGCTCACCTGGGCGCCGATCGCCACGATCTGCGCCTATGCCGTCGGCATCCCGATGGGCCTCGCCGCCGGCTACAAGGGCGGCTGGGTCGACGACCTTCTCTCCTTCGTCGCAAATATCATCCTGTCCTTTCCGGTCCTGGTGCTGTTCATCCTCTTCATCACCCTGGTCGGAGCGTCGGCGATCAACATCGTGGTGGCGATCACCTTCGCCTCGGCGCCCGGTATCATGCGCATCGTCCGCGGCCTGACCCTCGACCTGCGCACGCGGGAATACGTCTTCGCGGCACAGACTCGCGGCGAGCCGACCTGGTGGATTCTTTTCGTGGAGATTCTGCCGAACGCGCGCGGCCCGCTGATCGTCGATTCCATGTTGCGCCTGGGCTACGTGATCATCACGGTCGGCGTCCTCGGTTTTCTCGGCCTCGGGTTGCCGCCGCCAAACCCGGATTGGGGCGGCATGATCAACGAAACACGGCAGATGGCGATGTCCTTTCCTTGGATGACCGTCTTCCCATGCCTTGCCATCTCGTCGCTTGTGCTCGGCTTCAATCTTCTGGCCGACGGACTGCGCGAAGTCTCGATGCGGGACTGATGGCCGAACGATAAGGAGAGACCACCCGATGCGTCCGAAGGACATGCCGTTCGGGGACGTGGTCCTCGAGTGCAAGAACCTGTCGATCTCCTATTTCACCCGGGCCGGCGAGATCCCGGCGGTGATCGACTTCAACATGACGCTGCGTCAGGGCGAGTCGATCGGCCTGGTCGGAGAGTCCGGCTGCGGCAAGTCGACCGTGGCGATGGCCGTAATGCAGTACATGGGCAAGAACGGCGGCATTGTCGGCGGCGACATCCTCTACAAGGGCCGCAAGCTGGGGGATATGAGCAACGAGGAGTTGCGCCAACTCCGGGGCAACGAGATCTCGATGGTCTATCAGGAGCCGATGGCCTCCTTGAATCCCTCCATGGTGATCGGCGATCAGCTCATGGAGGTGCCGCTCTATCACGAGCAGGTCACTCAGGCTGAGGCTCGCGAACGCTCGCTGCAGATGCTGGCCGACGTCAACCTGCCCGATCCGGAACGCGTCATGCGCTCCTACCCGCATCAGATCTCCGGCGGCCAGCAGCAACGCGTCGTTATCGCGATGGCCTTACTGTCGAAGCCGTCGCTGCTGTTGCTTGACGAACCCACCACCGCGCTCGACGTGACGGTCGAGGCGGGGATCATCGAGCTGATCGGTCAGATCGCCGCCAAGTTCAACACCTCGATGATTTTCATCTCGCACAATCTGGGCCTGATCCTGGAGACCTGCGATCGGGTGAACGTGATGTACTCGGGGCAGGTGGTGGAGGAGGGGGCGGTCGATGATGTCTTCGACCGCATGCGCCATCCCTATACCCAGGGACTGTTCGGCTGCATTCCTCTCCCGGGTACGGACAAGACGGCGCGGCCTCTGGTTCCGATCCGCGGCCAACTGCCCCTGCCGCATCAGCGCCCGACCGGATGCTTCTTCGGACCACGCTGCGACCACTTTGTCGAGAACACCTGCGACGGCGGCTTGATCGCGATGGAGTCGATTTCCGAGGGGACCCGCCACCAGGTGCGCTGTCGCCGTTGGAACGACATCGACTGGTCGAGCTATACGCCGGAAGGGCTGTCCAGCGAGGCGATGGAGGCCGGCGACCGGGTCCTCAAGATCCGCGACATGCGGAAGTACTACGAAGTCCGGGACAACTCGCTCTCGGCCCTGATGAGCGGCAAGCGGATCCGCTACGTCAAAGCCAACGAGAAAATCGACTTCGACGCGCACGAATGCCAGACGGTCGCCATCGTCGGCGAGTCCGGCTGCGGCAAGTCGACCTTCGCCAAGGTGTTGATGGGGCTGGAGACGGCGACCGACGGCGAAGTGGTGTTTCAAGGCAACGATCTTGCGGACAAGCCGGTTCAGAGGCGCTCGCCGCAGGAAGTCGGCTCCGTGCAGATGGTGTTCCAGAATCCCTTCGACACCCTCAATCCGAGCCACACCGTCGGTGGGCAGTTGGCGCGCGTGATCCGCAAGTTCGGGGTTGAGAGCGATCCCGAGAAGGTCAAGCAACGCGTGCTCGAGCTGCTCGATCTGGTGAAACTGCCGCGCGACTTCGCCAAACGCCGTCCGCGCCAGCTTTCGGGCGGTCAGAAGCAACGGGTCGGAATCGCCCGGGCGTTTGCCGGAAACCCGCGCATGGTCGTGGCCGACGAGCCGGTATCGGCCCTGGACGTGTCGGTCGCGGCCGCCGTCACGGGCCTGCTCATGGACATTCAGCGGAGCTATCGCACGACGCTGCTCTTCATCAGCCACGATCTCAGTCTGGTGCGCTACCTCGCGGACCGCGTGGTCGTGATGTACCTGGGGCATATCGTCGAGCAAGGCTCGACCGACGAAGTCTTCGCACCGCCCTACCATCCCTACACCGAGGCTCTGCTGTCGGCCGTACCGATCGCCGATACCTCGATCGAAAAGCAGCGAATCATCCTGGAGGGCTCGCTGCCGTCGGTGCTGAACCCGCCGAAGGGCTGCCCCTTCAACACCCGATGCCATCGCAAGATCGGGCGGATCTGCGAGACGGAAGTGCCTCCCGTCCTGAAGGATGCGCCGGGACATCTGATCGCCTGTCACATCCCCCTGGAGGAGCTTCGGGAAGTCCCGCCGGTCTTCGAGGACGCCGAGGAAGACGGGAAGGACGCCGCCGAATAGACGCTGAGCGGCAAGCGTCCGGGGCGGCTGGTTGCGGCCGTCCCCGCCGCCAAGTCGGCTGTAAGATTTCTTCGCTTTTCGACTGAAAGCTTGCCGTTACGGTGCTGCCCCTCAAGACTCCCCTGCTTCGTCAGCGAGTCGGGGCCGATATGCCGAGGATCGAAGAGCAGCCTTTGAGCGAGCTCTATGCTTATTGGAGCAAGCGTAAACGGGCTGGAAATCTCCCCCGCCGTGAAGATATAGATCCGGTCGATATTCCGCGTCTGCTTGGCAATCTCATGCTGCTGGACGTTCATCGGGGGCGCGAAGACACGCATCGCTTCCGGTTTCGGCTGGTCGGCACGGCGATCTGCGATATCGCCGGGGCCGATCTGACGGGGCGGTGGCTTGACGAACTGTTCTACCCGGGCCCCTACCTTTCCTACCTCGGCGCTCTCAACAACGAAGTCGTGAACCTCGGGCGGGCTACCTACACCCGCACTCTCTTGATCTTCGGCAGCGGCACACACAAACGCATCACCGCAAGAGTCATCTGCCCGCTGGTCGACGATGGGCAGGAGGTCAAGATGATCATTGCCGGACAGGTCTTCGATTCGCGGCCGCGCTGGACCCCCTTGTCCGATCAGGGCGACAACTACGAGTTCGAGGAAGTGCTGCACTGCGTCCTCGACTGAACGGGAGCTTGCGGCAGGACCCCAAAAAAGCGGCCCCACCGAGGGCGACGGGGCCGAGAAGGAAGGGATGGAGGAGACAGGGATGTCTCTGACAGGACTAAGGTAGGCAGGGTATTCGCGTCCCGATGTGAAGCCCGTCACAAGGGGGCCAGGCCCTCACCGCTCTCCCGGCGTTCCCCGGCTTGGCCTCTCGCACCGAAAACGGCTTTGCGCCACTCGCTCCGAACATTGCGGCGGTTCCGTTCCGAGACCTCAATCTGTATGTCTTCCAGCAGACATTTTATCGAGGACGGCAAAGGGTCCTTCAAGACCTGGATGCCGACGTTAGGGGGACGCTTGACCGACCAGGACACGACTCTCCGGCCGCGGGCCGAAGCCGCCGGCGACACGCTTTCGCTGCGCCGGCCGGACGACTGGCACGTCCATCTCCGCGACGGCCCGATGCTGAGCCTCGCGGCCGACTTGACCGCCCGTCAGTTCGCGCGGGCAATCGTCATGCCGAATCTCGTTCCGCCGGTCACCACCGCAGCGGCCGCGGAGGCCTATCGGGAGCGCATTCTGGCAGCGCTGCCGCCTGGCCGGGATTTCACGCCTCTGATGACCGCCTACCTGACCGACCAGATCGATCCGGACGAACTGGAAAGCGGCTTCCAAGCGGGCGTCTTCACGGCCTGTAAGCTCTATCCGGCCAATGCCACCACCAATTCGGCCGCCGGCGTTACGGATGTCGGCAAGATCGGAAAGGTCCTGGAGCGCCTGCAAAACATCGGCATGCCGCTTTTGGTGCATGGCGAGGTGGTGTCGCCCGAGATCGACATCTTCGACCGCGAGGCAATCTTTCTCGAGACCATTCTCGCACCGGTCCTGCGCGACTTTCCCGGCCTCAAGGTGGTTCTGGAGCACATCACCACGGAGGATTCGGTTCGCTTCGTCGAGGCCGCAGGCCCCAACGTGGCCGCGACGATCACCGCGCATCACCTTCGCATCGACCGCAACGCCATGTTCGACGGCGGCCTGCGGCCTCACGCCTACTGCCTGCCGGTCGCCAAAAGGCGCCATCACCGGCAGGCGCTCCGCGAGGCCGCCGTGTCGGGCAGTCCGAAGTTCTTCCTCGGCACCGACTCGGCACCGCACAGCAAGCACGACAAGGAGAGCGCCTGCGGCTGCGCCGGCATTTTCAGCGCGCCTACCGCCCTGGAAAGCTATGCTCAGACCTTCGAAGAGGAGGGATCCCTGGACCGCTTGGAGGCCTTCGCCTCCGAATTCGGCCCGCGCTTCTACCGCCTCCCGCTCAACACGTCCAGAATCAGGCTCCACCGCAAGTCTCAACGGGTGCCTGACGTACTCGAACAAGGCGACCTGAGAGTCGTCCCCTTCCACGCCGGCGAAGACCTCGCGTGGCAGTTCCAGGACGAGGGGTTCGACTAGAGCCTGTTGTGATCGTATGGACTCGCTTCGCGGTTCCGCCGATCACAAGAAACAGACTCTAACGCTTGGAATCGAGATTAGGTTTAACGTAACCGTCGGACCCAATACGTGGGTCAGACCGATCACTATCTGGTCTAGGGCGCGTCCGTTGGAAATATCAGCGAACCCGCTCCGCCGATGACGCGCGTCCTGCTCTAGCCTGCCTTGCTGCCGGAGATCTGTTGAAACCGCTCCGTCAGGGCGGCGATGGCCTCGAAGTAAGGGGCCGGCCCATAGCTCACGCGGGCGACGCCGAGCGAAGCCAGCTCTTCGGTCGCAGGGGCACCGCCCATGGCCATGATGTTCACGGGCAGATCGGCCGCGTCGCAGATAGCGCCGATCAGATCCGGCGTGACCAGGCCCGGCACGAAGAAGCCGTTCGCCCCAGCCTGGGCGTAGGCGGCCGCTCTCTCCTTCGCGTCGGCCATGAGGTCCGCATGTTTGCTGCGCTCCTTCTCCTTCAGGAAAAGGTCCGTCCGCGCGTTTATGAACAGCGGCAGGTCCGCAACTTGCGCCGCCTTTCGCACCGCAGCGATCTTGGCGCACTGGGCATCCACCGGGTAAAGGCCGCTGCCGCCGATCGTCTGGTCTTCGAAATTGATCCCGATTGCGCCCGCAGCGATAAGACGCGCGACGTTCGCCGCAACTTCGTCGGGCGCTTCGGCGTAGCCACCTTCGAAATCGATCGTTACCGGCAGATCCACCGTGGCGGTGATGCGCGCGGCGATCTGCAGCACCAGGTCTAGGGGAATCGCTTGTCCGTCGGCATAGCCGTGAGCCGCCGCGACCGACCAGCTTCCCGTCGCGATTGCCGTTGCGCCCGCTTTGGCGATGGCCTTGGCGCCGCCAGCGTCCCAAATGTTGTAGAGCACCAGCGGGCGTCCCGGCACGTGCAGTTCGGCGAAGCTGCGGGCTTTGTCAGCTTGGGTCATGGCCCAGTCTCCCTATCTTGATCGCGTAGCGTCTCTCTGTATCGCCAGCCGTTCGCTGGCCGGCCTCCGTCCTGACCGTCCGAAGCTTGTTTTGCCGTCTCCGGATCACTGCGCGGCACGGCCCTGAGCCTTTCCGCCGCTCTCGGTCGTTTGCGCAGCGCGGAGGGCGGGCGGTCGTAGAGCTCGGAAAAGGCCGCATTGAAACGTCTGACGCTGTGAAAACCGGACTGAAAGGCGATTTCACCGATGGAAAGCGAGCTGTTGTCCAGCAGCCGCTTGGCCCGCTGGATACGCAGCGTTTTCGCCGTCTGCTGGGGCGATGCCCCGAGATGTTGCCTGAAAAGCCGCGAGAGGTGGCGGGGTCCGACGCCGAGTTTTTCGGCCAGCTCCTCGACGGTGCCGCGGTCCAGAGCGCCATCTTGGAGCAGTGCCAAGGCTCGTTCGACGGTCGTTCTCGTGCCCTTCCAGGCCGGACAGAAGGGAGCGGTTTCAGGTCTGCAGCGAAGGCAGGGGCGATAGCCCGCCTGCTCGGCAGCGGCGGCGCTGGCATAGAAACTGACGTTTTTCGTGAGAGGCTGCTTCACGGAGCAAACCGGCCGGCAATAGATGCTCGTGGTTTTCACGGCGACGAAAAACCGCCCGTCGAAGGCAGCATCGCGTCGCAGACGCGCCTGATTGCAGGTCTCGAAATCCAACATGAGCGCAAGCTAACAAGCCAGGTCGTCAATCGCGAGACACGGAAAGATGATCGCGTCCGAAACCGGCCAGTCAGGCGAAGCGGATCCCTCCTTTACCGTCGCTCGCAACCCTGCGGGCGACGGAGGAAGATCGCCGAAAGCGATTCCGCCCGGAACGCTCCGGCGTCAGGGCCTAGCAGGGGCGCCGCGGGCTTCGGCGCAACAGCCCCCGGAGCCGAACGGGCGACCGTCCTCGACTCATTGAGCCTGCGCGCATCGATCTGTACTGCAAGCAAGGGCGCAGCGCCATCCGGAGATGGATGTTTTGGCCCCGTCATTTCAGGCCACAGCTTGTGTCGTCGCTGATTTCGAAGGGTGTGGCTCCGCGGGCAGGACTCGAACCTGCGACCCGGTGGTTAACAGCCACCTGCTCTACCAACTGAGCTACCGCGGAATACCTCGCTTCACGCCGCTCGCCTCGGCGCGAGGCGGGGCTTATAGCAAAGCCCCCTTTACCGTGCAAATGCTTTGAGATGCAACGCCCCCCGCAATACGCGAGCTACCGCGGACTGTTGCAATCCATTTACACTCGAAATCCGAACCGTTTACGGACCTGCCTTATCCTATCGTTATGAGGCACTCGCCCTGGGCAGACTGCTTCGCACGTACGCACAGTGATGCCGAGGTTCCGATCATGATCTTGCCGAACGCTCAAATTGTCGAAACCGAACATCGGGAGCTTCGGCTGGACGAGATCTCGAACTATCCAACTCTCCGCAGCATCTATCAGCTCTGGGCCGCGAAGTCTCCGGATCTGCCGTCGCAACTCGACCCGACGGAGTTGCCGCCGGCGGCGCTACCCTATGTCATGCTTCTCGACGTCGAGCACGACCCAGATGAGCTTCGTGTCCGCCTTGCCGGAACCCGCGTCTGTGAACTCCACGGCGGCGAACTGCGCGGCCATACGACCCGCAGTTTCTTTGGAGCAGCCGATGCACAGAACGTTCTCGATGCCGCGCGCATCCTCGCCGAAACGCGCCAGGCGTCCTTGGCGCATCGGCGCTACGTGAGCCTGAGCGATCGCATTTGGACCTACACCCGCTTGCTGCTGCCGCTGAGCAGCAACGGCGTGGATATCGATCGCTTCTTCAAGGTCGTCGAGCCCATCTCCTTCACATCGCTCAGATAAACGAGGATCTGCGGACAGGCGGGGCCGGCACGCGACCATCGACGTCGCTCAAACGCCGAACACCGCCTTCAAAAGACACTCGGCCACAGGCAGGTAATCGGAGTTGGGCATATGAAACCACCGGAGGAACTCGTGTGTCGGAAGGTCCCCAAGCAGCCAGGCATCCAGAAACTGCCGGCTTACGGGGTGAAGCCGATCCGGCAGACAAGCCTGTACTTCGGTGGCGAGAACCACGGTATCGAGGGGCGCCTGCGCTTGCTTCATCGATCGAGCCTAAGCCCGAGCCTCAAGCGGCCGCAACGACAAAGCCCGGGCGACCTGGCAGGCGCCGGAGCGTTTCACGCAGACGAAAATGGAGGGGTCTTGGAGGCCCGGGCCGGAATCGAACCGGCGTTTACGGATTTGCAGTCCGCTGGATCACCACTCTCCCACCGGGCCACCGGTCAGGCGACGCTACATACGGCCCGCCCGGTGGCCGGTCAAGCGCCGGGTCGGACCTGTTAACGCCGCCGCCATTGATGCCTTGCATCGGGGGCCGTATAACGCGCCGCAGATCACTCCCGTTCCTTCCTGCAGTTACGGACTTGTCTGTCGATGGTCGATTACACTGCCGCACGCACCAACATGGTCGATAGCCAGCTCCGCACCAACCGGGTCTGGGACCAACGGCTGCTGGCGGCTTTCGAGACCCTGCCGCGCGAAATCTTCGTACCGGATAAGGCTCGGGGTTTCGCCTACATCGATGAAGACCTCCCGATCGGGCAGGGGCGCCACTTGATGGAACCGATGGTGTTCGCGCGGCTGATTCAGGCGGCGGCCATCGAAGAGAGCGATATGGTGCTCGATCTCGGCTGCGGCCTGGGCTATTCGACGGCCGTGCTGGCGCGCTTGGCAGCGACCGTCGTGGCGGTCGAAGAACTGGCTGCCTTCGCGGACTCGGCGACGGCGTCGCTGGAGGCGTTGGAGGTCACCAATGCCGTTGTGGTGCAAGGCCGGTTGACGCAAGGCTATGCCAAGCAAGCGCCCTACGACGTGATCCTGTTGGGGGGCGCAGTCGCAGAAGTTCCGCAAGAGATCGAAGCGCAGCTGGCCGAGGGCGGGCGGCTCGTCGGCGTTCTGCTCGACGAAGACGGACTCGGCCGCGCGATGCTAATGCGCAAGGACGAGGGCGTGGTCTCCGGCCGAGTCCTTTTCGACGCCTCCACGCCTGTCTTGCCCGGCTTCGAGCGAAAGGATGGATTCGTTTTCTGACCCGACCACCGGAGCCGGCCCCGACTGGCCGCTCCCGATGAGCAGCCCATATGGGGATAAATCCCTGACGTGACTGTTCGTTTTCCGATCGTTAACCAAACCTAAAATCTTCTTGCGTTTCTTCGACCTATCGCCACAGTGCGAGTGGGGCAAATGCGGCAAGAGAGCAAAATTTCATGAACAAACGGCGACAGCGATCCCAGGATCGAGTCGGGATCTGCCGCGTGTTGCGCGGCACGGCGATAGCGCTTGCGGCCACGAGCTTGCTCGCGGCATCGAACCCCGCAGAGGCGCAGACACCCCAGTCCCTGATCGAGGCCCTGGCCCAGGCCTACCGAACCAACCCAACCCTGGACGGAGCGCGCGCTCAACTGCGCGCAACGAACGAGGGCGTACCTCAGGCCCTGTCCAACTGGCGTCCCACCGTCACGCTCTCCGGTTCGGTCGGCCAGCGTTGGCAGGAAGTCGAGCCCGCTGACGATGACGGCAGCTTCGACACGCAGCCGCGCGATGTGGAGCTCTCGGTGAACCAGCCGCTTTACCGTGGCGGCCGCACGGTGGCGCAGACGAATCGCGCCGAGAGCGAGGTCTTGGCCGAACGCTCGCGGCTCCTGGCGGTAGAGCAGGACGTTCTCTTCTCGACGGTAGCGGCCTACATGGACGTCTGGCGCGACCGCTCGGTGCTGCAGCTCAACATCAACAACGAGCAGGTGCTCGCGCGACAGCTCGAGGCCAGCGAGGACCGCTTCGAGGTCGGAGAGATTACGCGCACCGATGTGGCGCAGTCGGAATCCCGCCTGGACGGCGCCACCGCCGACCGAATCCAAGCGGAGGGGAACTTGACGGCGAGCGCGGCGGTCTACGAGGAACTGGTCGGCGAGTTGCCGGGCGAGCTGCGGCCGCCGCCGCCGCTGGAGGGCCTGCCGGTCTCTCTGGAAGAAACGGTCGATCAGGCGCTCGAGCAGAACCCGGCCGTGCTTCAGGCCGACTTTCTGGAAGAAGCGGCCAGCTTCCAGGTCCGCGAATCCTTCGGCGAACTCTTGCCGCAAGCGTCGCTGACCGGGCGCTTGCGCTACAACGAAGAACAGTCATCCCCCGACAGCGAACGCGAAGAAGCCGAGATTCTTGCGCAGGTGACGGTGCCGATCTATCAGGCTGGTTTCGTGTCCAGCCAGGTTCGTCAGGCCAAGCAACTCGCAAGCCAGCGCCTGCTTGAGATCGACGAGGCGCGCCGGGATAGCCAGCAGCAGGCCGTCAGCGCCTGGGAAGCCCTGATGACCGCCCGCGCGCAGATCGTATCCTTCCAGTCGCAGGTGGAGGCTTCGTCGATCGCCCTGGAGGGCGTTCGCCAGGAAAACGCCGTTGGCACGCGTACGACCCTGGACGTTCTCGATGCCGAGCAGGAGCTGCTCGACGCTCAAGTGAATCTCGTTTCGGCGCAGCGCGATGAAGTTGTCGCAAGTTTTCAACTTCTCACGGCGGTCGGCCGGATGAATGCTTCCGAGCTTGGATTGCCGGTGGATATCTATGACCCGACGCGGGACTATGAAGAAGTTCGCGACTCCTGGTTCGGTCTCAACGCACCCGGAGCAGGCTCGAACAACTGAGGATGGCGCCGCCGTCCACTGACGGCGGCCCGAGGAGGTAGAGATGAGCGAGGCAACCAAACAGGACCAACAGGAACCTTCCATGGAGGAGATTCTTGCCTCGATTCGTCGGATCATCTCGGACGACGGCAACGAACAGCAGGGGCAGGGAGCTGCCGCAGAGACCTCCGACTCGGATGCTTCCGAGACTGGCGCTCCCGAGGCCAGCGCCGCCGAAACTGGCGCCTCCGCATCCCCAGACACGATGGCCGGCTCCGACGTGCCCGAGGCGGAGGGCACGCCCGCTCCCGCGGCGCCGGCAACGGACACCGGCGAGAAGAGTGGCGGTGCCATCGATCTTCGTGCAGAAACGGACCCGACCAACATGAACTCAGCAACTGCGGATTCGGAGGCAGACGCCTTCTCCTCCGAGGTCAGCCAAGAGGTGGAGACTCCCGATGAGGAGCCGCTCGATCTGACACAAGCTGTCCAAGGCGACGGTACGGTCATCGATCTGGCCGCGGAACGCGCCGCACAGGCGCGGGCGAACGCTCCTGAGATGGACTCCACTATGGATGCCACTGCCGAGGCACCGGTCGAGCCGGCGGCTGTGATCGACGCGGAACCGGACGAGCAACCTGAGGCGGACCAGATACCCGCCGGCGCCGGACTGGAATTAAGCGCCACGGATGAGGAGGCAGACTCGCCGCAAGCCGAGGCCGATCCGTTTGAACTCGCCCCTGAGTCGGCAGAGGAAGACATGAGTGACACTCCCAAGAGCGACACCGCCGATCATGAGCGCCTCGTCTCCGAAGCGACAGAGGCGGCCACTCTCGCGGCCTTGTCGAGCGTGGCCACCCCGCCGCAGGCGGCACAGCCCGTGGCCCTGTCCGGGGGCGAGCGGACGTTGGAGCAGGTGGTTCGAGACGCCATCGCCGAACACCTGAAGGTCTGGCTGGACACCAATCTGCCGGATCTGGTCGAGCGCGTGGTCCGCGAAGAGGTCCGCCGCTTGGCGCGGCGGGCAGAGGACAGCTAAAAAAAGCGACCTGACAGATCGCGAGGCCTGAGATCCAGCCTGCAGCGTCCGCGCTGCGGGCTCTCGTCGTTTGACTTCTTCCGACCGGACGTTCGCCGCGCCCGGATTGCCACGAACCTTGCCTTCGGAACCCTCTGCTGTTGCAGACTCGAGCCCGCTTTACGTCACAAGCGGCGGCCAACCCGCATCGGCTTATGACGATCGCGCTCTGGCGCAACGGCGTCCGCGCAGGTATGGGAATGCCGCGGGCCGGCCGAGCCGGTACCGCTTGGGCAGCAGGAGACGGCAGAGATGGCCGAATTGGATAAGATCTTTCGCGCGAACGACGTGGAAGCCAAACAGTACGAACGCTGGGAGCGTTCGGGCGCCTTCGCGAGCAACGTCGCGTCCAATGCCCAGCCCTATACCGTCATGATGCCGCCGCCGAACGTGACCGGTAGCCTGCACATGGGTCACGCGCTGACTTTTACGATTCAAGACGTCCTCGTCCGCTGGCACCGGATGTCGGGACGCGACGCGCTCTGGCAACCGGGCACGGACCACGCGGGCATCGCCACGCAGATGGTCGTCGAGCGTCAGTTGGCCGAACAGGGCATCACCCGCCACGACCTGGGGCGAGAGCGCTTCCTGGAGAAAGTCTGGGACTGGAAGGCACAGTCGGGTGGCACGATCACCCGCCAACTGCGTCGCCTCGGCGCCTCGGCCGATTGGCCGCGTGAGCGCTTCACCATGGACGAGGGCCTCTCGGCAGCCGTTCGTAAGGTCTTCGTCCAACTCCATAGGGAAGGCCTGATCTACCGAGACAAGCGGCTGGTCAACTGGGACCCGAAACTGCACACCGCGATCTCCGACCTGGAAGTGCAGCAACAGGAAGTCCACGGCAAACTTTGGCACTTCCGCTATCCGGTCGAGGGCGAGGGCGAAAGCTATATCGTGGTCGCGACCACGCGGCCGGAAACCATGCTCGGCGACAGCGGCGTGGCGATCCATCCGGAGGACGAGCGCTACCGCCACCTCATCGGAAAATCCGTCCTGCTGCCGCTGGTGGGCCGGCGCATTCCGATCGTCGCCGACGACTATGCGGACCCGGAGGCCGGCTCGGGCGCCGTCAAGATGACGCCGGCCCACGATTTCAACGACTTCGAGGTCGGCAAACGCCACGGCCTGGAGATGATCAACATCTTCGACCGCGACGCCCGCATCAACGAGAACGCGCCGGAAGCCTATCGCGGACTCGACCGCTATGCCGCCCGCGCCAAGATCGTCGCGGACCTGGAGGCCCTAGGCCTGGTCGAGACGATCGAGGACCACCTGCACAACGTGCCGCACGGCGACCGCTCCGGCGTCGCCGTCGAGCCCTGGATGACCGACCAGTGGTTCTGCGACGCCAAGACCTTGGCGCAGCCCTGCATCGAAGCCGTGGAGCAGGGCAAGACGGTCTTCGTGCCGAAACAGTGGGAAAACGTCTACTTCGAGTGGATGCGCAACATTCAGCCCTGGTGCATCTCCCGGCAGATCTGGTGGGGCCATCAAATTCCGGCCTGGTACGGCCCGGACGGCAGGATCTTCGTCGAAGAGAGCGAAGCCGAGGCTTCGGCCGCGGCGCAGGCTCACTACGGCGAGGAGGTCGAGCTGACGCGCGACACCGACGTGCTGGATACCTGGTTCTCCTCAGCCCTCTGGCCCTTCTCGACCCTTGGCTGGCCGGAAGAGACCCCGGAGCTGGCCCGCTACTACCCCGGCGAAGTGCTGGTCACCGGCTTCGACATCATCTTCTTCTGGGTTGCCCGCATGATGATGATGGGCCTTCACTTCATGGGCGACGTGCCGTTCCGCCACGTCTACATCCACGCCCTGGTGCGCGATCAGCACGGGCAGAAGATGAGCAAGTCCAAGGGCAACATCATCGACCCCCTGGAACTGATTGAAACCTACGGTTCCGATGCCCTCCGCTTTACCCTGTCGTCGCTCGCGGTGCCGGGGCGCGACGTGAAACTGTCGCCGGAGCGGGTCGAGGGCTACAGGAACTTCGCGACCAAACTCTGGAACGCCGCGCGTTTCGCCCAGATCCAGGGCGCCAACCTGCCGCCGGACTTCGATCCGGGACGGCTCGAGCAGCCCGTCAACCGCTGGATCGTCAGCCGGCTTCTGGTAACCCGCGGAAAGTTGGACGAGGCCATCGCGGGCTATCGGCTCAACGACGCCTCGAACCTGCTTTACCACTTCGCCTGGCACGAGGTCTGCGACTGGTATCTGGAGTTCGCCAAGCCGATCCTCGGCGGTGGCGACGAGAGAGCCGTTGCCGAGACGCGGGCGACCGTCGGCTGGACCATGAACCAGCTGCTGCGTCTGCTGCATCCCTTCATGCCCTACGTGACTGAGGAGCTTTGGGAGCATTTCGGCGGCGGTGACGCGCTGATCTCCACGGGGTTGCCGGAGTTGGACGAGAGTCTGCGCGCACCCGAGGCCGAGGCCGAGATCGATTGGTTGATCCGGTTGATCGGCGAAGTGCGGGCCGTCCGCAGCGAGATGAACGTTCCGGCGGGCGCAAAGGTCGATCTTCTGGTCAAGGACGCCAATGCCACGACCCAGGCGCGCCTCGCGCGCTACGCCGACCTGCTCGAACGCCTGGCGCGCGCCTCGGGCGTCGAGCTTGCGCTCGGCGACTTGCCGAAGGGTGCCGTTCAGATCGTCATCGATGAAGCGGTGGTCGCCCTGCCACTCGCGGAGGTCGTCGACCTGCAGGCGGAGCGCGCCCGCCTGGCCAAGGAGATCGACAAGGTCTCGGGCGAGTTGGGCAAGATCGAGCGTAAGCTCGGTAACCCCCAGTTCCTCCAGAAGGCACCGGCCGAGGTGGTCGAGGAGCAGAAGCAACGGCAGGACGACTATGTCCAGGCCCGCGAGAAGCTCGAAGGAGCCCTGAAACGGCTGGAAGCGATCTAGCTGCGGGCTCGGCGCTGGTCGTCGCGCTTCCGGTCGTCGGTTGGGGGCTGGCGTGCAACCCTTCCATCCGCAAAAAGCGGTGGAGCCTCGCCCACCCGCTCGACTAGCTTCGCAAGCGACAAAAAAACTCCGCAGTCTCATGCGGAAATTCGACCGCGAAGAACCAGCGCGAAGAACCAGCGCGAAAGACCGGCGCGAAGTACTGGCTGCAAGACTTTAAGGGAGGGCGTCATGCCACTGGACAAGGTCGAAAAGCGTTTCGACAAGAGCAAGCTGCCGAGCCGTCACACCACGGTGGGGCCGGACCGGGCTCCGCACCGCTCCTACCTCTACGCCATGGGGCTGACGGAGGAGGAGATCAATCAGCCTCTGGTCGGCGTCGCCACCTGCTGGAACGAGGCCGCGCCCTGCAACATCTCGCTGTCGCGTCAGGCCCAGTCGGTGAAGCTGGGCGTCAAGTCCGCCGGCGGCACCCCCCGCGAGTTCTGCACCATCACGGTGACCGACGGCATCGCCATGGGCCACCAGGGCATGAAGTCGTCGCTCGTCAGCCGCGAGGTGATCGCAGATTCCGTCGAGCTGACCATGCGCGGTCATTGCTACGATGCGCTGGTCGGGCTCGCCGGCTGCGACAAGTCGCTGCCGGGCATGATGATGGCCATGGTGCGCCTCAACGTACCGAGCGTCTTCATGTACGGCGGCTCGATCCTGCCGGGGCGCTGGAAGGGCAGGGACGTCACCGTGCAGGACCTCTTCGAAGCCGTCGGCCAGCATGCCGCTGGCGAGATCGGGCCGGAGGAACTGCACGAGCTGGAATGCGTGGCTTGCCCTTCGGCCGGCTCCTGCGGCGGGCAGTTCACCGCCAACACCATGGCCTGCGTTTCCGAAGCCATGGGCCTGGCGGTGCCGGGCTCGGCCGGCGCGCCGGCCCCCTACGAAAGCCGCGATGCCTACGCCGAGGCCTCCGGCCGCATGGTCATGGATCTGATCGCGGCCAATCTGCGCCCGCGCGACATCGTCACCCGCAAAGCCCTCGAGAACGCAGCCACGGTCGTAGCCGCCTCCGGCGGCTCGACCAATGCCGCCTTGCATCTGCCGGCGATCGCCCATGAGTGCGGAATCGACTTCGACCTGCACGACGTCGCCGAAGTTTTCCGACGCACGCCCTACATCTGCGACCTGAAACCGGGCGGCCGCTACGTGGCCAAGGACATGTACGAGATCGGCGGCATGCCGGTGCTGCTGCGCGAGCTGCTGGACGGCGGCTACCTGCACGGCGACTGCATCACGGTCACCGGCAAGACCCTTGCGGAGAACCTCGACGGCGTGGTCTTCCCCGAAGATCAGGACGTTATTCGACGCCTGTCCAACCCGCTGTCGAGCTGGGGCGGGGTCGTCGGCCTCAAGGGCAGTCTGGCGCCCGAGGGAGCCATCGTGAAGGTGGCCGGCATGAGCAACCTGAAGTTCCGCGGGCCGGCCCGCTGCTTCGACTGCGAGGAGGACGCCTTCGAAGCCGTGCAAGCCAAGCAGTACGCCGAGGGCGATGTCTTCGTGATCCGCTACGAGGGGCCGAAGGGCGGCCCCGGCATGCGCGAGATGCTGTCCACCACGGCCGCCATCTACGGCCAGGGCATGGGCGACAAGGTCGCCCTGATCACCGACGGCCGCTTTTCCGGCGCGACCCGAGGTTTCTGCATCGGCCATGTCGGCCCCGAAGCGGCGATCGGCGGGCCGATCGGACTGCTCAAGGACGGCGACATGATCAGCATCGATGCCGAGGCAGGCGTTCTGGACGTCGAGCTCTCGGAGGCCGAACTGGCCGAGCGCCGCAAGGCCTGGCGGCCGCGCGGCCACGACTACAACGCCGGGACCATCTGGAAATACGCCCAAACCGTCGGTGCGGCCGAGAAGGGCGCGGTCACTCATCCCGGCGGAAAAGCGGAAACTCACGTTTACGCCGATATTTAACGGCAAATTCTCAGCTAAGAAGTTAAGAAATGGCAGTGCGAGAGCACTGCCATTTCTGACGTAGAAACGCGGCTAGTCGACCTTGCCGACCGGGTCGTCGAGACGGCGCAGGGCCTCTCGCGCCATGTCGCGCACCGCGTCCAGATCTCCATAGACCCGATGCAGGACCGCCATGCCGCGCGAAACACCGAGGTAGAAACGCGCCACGGCCGAGACGTCGGTGTCATCGGGCAACAGACCCCTATCGCGGCCCCGTTGCAAAACGTCGCGCAACGCGGCTTCGGTCCGCAGAAAGTGCCGTCGAACCTGGACTGACGGAGCCGGGTCGCGGCCGCCGCATTCCAATGCCGTCTGACACATCAGACAGCCGGCCGGGTTTTCCGGACGGGCCATGCGCTCGATATGAGTTTCGAGGAACCCCGCAATCGCGCGGCGCGGGTCGGGAGCGGCGAGGGCGGAGAGGACGGCGCCGCCTTGCTGTTCCGAATAGCGGTCGAGTGCACGCAGCAGCAGCTCCTCCTTGCCGCCGTAGGCATTGTAGAGGCTACCGCGCTGAACACCGGCGGCGGCGGCCAAATCGGCCATTGCCGTCGCACCGTAGCCCTGCTGCCAGAAGACGCGGAGCACCGCGTCGATCACGGCCTTTTCGTCGAACTTCCGAACCCCTGCGATGGCTGCTTGTCCTTCCTGGCGAGACTTCACGCGAAGGTGAGACAGAGTTCATAGATTCGAGCAGAAACCATGTTTGACAATAATGTCAAGCACCCCAACCTGTGAGACGGAAGAAGCCGTTGGTCGGCTTCACATACGGCAGGGAGCGTCGTCATGACCGATAGAGTTGACCGTCCACTCGTCTGGAGCCTTGCAATCCTCCGCTTTTCGACCGGAGCCTTCTTCCTGGTTTGGGCCTTGGAGAAGATCTTCGCGCCTGAGATCGCCCGCCGGGTCTTCGAAGCCTTCTATTTCTCCTCGCCCTCCGACACCGTGCTGCTGCTTACAGGCCTGCTGCAGCTTCTCTTCGTCCTGGCCTTTATGGCCGGTCTTTTCCGCTTCTGGACCTACGGCGCGCTGCTGGCGATGCACGCGGTCTCCGTTTTCTCGAGCTTCCCGCGCCTGCTCGATCCCTTCACACCGCCGAATCACCTCTTCTGGGCCGGCGTTCCCGTGCTGGGCCTCCTGGTTGCCCTGTTCCTGCTGCGCGACCGCGACACGCTTTTCACTCTCTCGGGCCTCAAGACCGGTTCGGCAGTGGTACAGCGCAGCATCGCAGCCGCGACGATCGGCGGGTTTGCGGTGCTGGCGGCTCAGCAACCGGCACACGCACAAGAGGGCATCACGGTCCATAGCTATGCGGCGCAACCGAAGCTGGTCGACACCACCAACACGCACTGGATCGAGACGCCGTCAGGCGTGATCGCGGTGGACGCGTAACGGATCTTCCCGGAGGCGGAGCGGGCCATGCGTCATATTCAGGCACCGAACAAGCCGGTCCCGGGCATTTTCATCACCCACCCTCACACGGGCCCCTAGAGCAGGATCGCCCTAGGTGGACTCGCCCTGGCGATCCCACCTAGGGCGTGACTCCTATTCTCACCATCAGGTTAGTGGGCGATTCACGTCTCAGGCGGCCTCTCAGTCTTCAAGGCCGCTTTCCGCTGAAAACTTGGGCTGGCGGCCTATCCGCCGATGCGGCGCGAGCCGCGCGAGACAGGCCGCTCCTGACGGGAGCCGCCTGTCCTTTTCGAGTCACTGGGCCGCGTCCCGCAGACGGACAGCGGCTCGCCGAAAGACAGCCTTGCTTGACCGCCCGCCGGGCGGAGAGCTAGTACCAAGCCGGCATTCAAACAGGCGGCCGGAATGGGCCTAACTTTGCCAAGGCAAACCCAAGCAATCGACGAAGACAAGGCCGACAGCGTCACAATAGCGGGCGAGATCGGTTTTGCCGTCGTGGTTCCGGCTTTCAACGAAGCGCCAAATCTCAAGACCCTCGTTCCTGAGATCTTCACGGCGGTGGAGGGATTGGGCCCCTGCCAGGTCTGCGTGGTGGACGATGCCAGCACGGACGAGACGGAGGCGGTCTTGGCGCGGCTGCAGGCCCGCTATGCCAACCTGCTGGTAACGACTCACGGGGAGCGAAGCGGGCAATCGCGCGGAATCTGGAGTGGGCTGCGGGCCAGCGAAGGGCGCTGGGTGGTCACCCTGGACGGCGACGGGCAGAACGACCCGGCGGACATTCCCCGGCTGCTCGAGGTGGCGCGCGCCGACGAAAGCGGACGGCTGGGTCTGGTTCAGGGACTGCGCACCAAGCGCCGCGACCCGCTGTCGAAACGGCTGGCCTCGCGCTTCGCCAACGGGCTCCGGGCCTGGTTGCTGAAGGACGGCTGCCCCGATAGCGGCTGCGGACTGAAGGTGGTGCGGCGCGATCTCTACGAAGCGCTGCCCTACTTCGACTCGCGACATCGCTATATTCCTGCGCTGATACGCGGATGGGGCTGGGAAGCTATCTACCTTCCGGTCAATCATCGGGAACGTCTGGCTGGAGTTTCGAAGTACACCAACTGGCGGCGGGGGCTGGTCGGCGTCGTCGATCTGGCCGGTGTCATCTGGCTGCTTCGGCGAACGAAACAGCCGCTGGTTCGGCCCAGATGATCGGTCTCACCTATCGGCTGGAGCGATCTGCATCCGCCGGTTTTGACAGAGGGATGACTGCACAGTGGACGGACTAGCGGCTTGGTGGAGCCAGCTGACCAGCATCGAGGCAACCTGGCTGGCGATCGGCCTGACCGGGCAGTCGATGTTCTTCATGCGGTTCCTGATGCAATGGATCGCCACCGAACGCGCCCGCCGCAGCGTCGTGCCGGAGGTCTTCTGGTACTTCTCCATTGCCGGGGGCGCGATCGTTCTGGCCTATGGCATTCATCGCGCCGACCCCGTCATCATCCTCGGTCAGTGTGCCGGCGTGACGATCTACAGCCGCAACCTCTACTTCATCTGGAAAGAGAAGCTGGACCTGCGGCGGGTCAGACGGGACGGTCGCGAGCGCGGCCTCGAGGAATTGGAAACGCCGGAAAGCCAGGTAGGGCGATGACGACCGCATCGGCGCTGTCCCGCAGGATTCCGCTCCGACACCTCCCCGAATATTCCGAAGCGGCGCTGTACGACGACCTTCCCAGGCGCCCCCTAAGCCCATTGAGGAGAGCGACATGAAGATCGCCATCGCCGGCTTCCAGCACGAGACCAACACTTTCGCGCCCGCCAAGGCCGATTACGATGCCTTTGCCTCGGGCGGCGCCTGGCCGCCGTTGTCGCGCGGAGCGGCCATGCTGCAAGCGCTCTCCGGCATGAACCTGCCGGCGGCGGGCGCCATCGAGGAAGCCCGCAGCCTGGGGCATCAGGTCGAACCGCTATCCTGGGCTGCGGCAACTCCATCGGACCGCGTCACGCGCGACGCCTATGAGCGGATCGCCAGTCAGATCTTCGAAGACCTGGAGGCGCAGCGCGGCCTTGACGGCATCTATCTGGATCTTCATGGCGCCATGGTCACCGAAGCCCACCAGGACGGGGAAGGTGAGTTGCTGCGCCGCCTACGCGACCGGGTCGGCCCGGAGCTGCCGATCGTCGTCAGCCTCGACCTGCATGCCAACGTTACGCCGGAAATGGTTGATCTCTCTGACGGTCTGGTAATCTACCGGACCTACCCTCACGTCGATATGGCAGAGACCGGCGCACGGGCGCTGCGCCTGCTGCATCGCCTGATGGATGCCGGGCCGGGGCGGGGGCCACGCTACAAGGCCTACCGGCAGCTTCCCTTCCTGATCCCGCTGACCAGCGGCTGTACGCTGATCGAACCGGCCGACAGCCTTTACGGGCAGATTCCGGAGCTGGAGGGCGGCGGCGTCGCCACGCTCTCCTTTGCCTGCGGCTTCTCGCCAGCGGACATTCACCATGCCGGCCCGAGCGTCGTGGCCTATGGCGAGAGCGCGGAGGCGGCGGGGCAGGCCGCCGATACCCTTTACGAGAGCGTCGCCGGCCAGGAAACCGCCTTCGCCGGACGTATTCTCCCGGCAGACCAAGCCGTGACCTATGCCGTGGAACGCTCGGCTAAGGGCGACGGGCCAGTGGTCATTGCGGACACTCAGGACAACCCCGGCGCCGGCGGCAACGGCGATACCGTTGGACTGCTGGCGGAGTTGGTCCGCCAGCGCGTGCCTGACGCCGTGATCGGCGTGCTGTTCGACCCGGCCAATGCGAAACGGGCCGCCGAAGCCGGCGAGGGGGCCGAACTGCAGCTGGAACTGGGGTCGCATTCGGGCCTGCCAGGCCATCGGCCGCTCAGCGGCACCTACAGGGTCAAGCGAGTCGGAGACGGGGTCTTCACCTGCACCGGCCCCTTCTATCGCGGCGCGCGCATGCGGCTCGGTCCCATGGCCCTGTTGGAGATCGGCGGCGTGGAGGTGGTGGTCGGTTGCAAGAAGGCACAGGCCGCCGACCGCGACATGTTCCGCCATGTCGGTGTGGAACCGGAGGCCAAGCGGATCCTGGCGCTCAAGTCCTCGGTTCACTTCAGGGCGGACTTCCAGCCGATCGCCAGCGAGGTGATCGTGGCGGCGGCACCGGGCCCCAATCCGGTCGACCATCTGGCGCTGACCTACGGCAACCTGCGGCCCGATATCCGTCTGATGCCGATGGGGCCGACTCAAGCCGCCCATCGCGGCTGAAAGCGCAGTACGGCTACCCCCAGGGGCCTTTTCGTCCGGAGGGGGGCGGCTTGCCCGCCTTTCGGTTCCACGGCCCCTTGCCGGCCCAGGGGTCCCGATCCGACGTCTCCCGAGAGCCGGGCGCGTTCTGCGAATCAGGCGCGTCTTGGTTTCGGGCGGGCTCCGGCCGGCGCCGACGACGGGCGGCTGCACTGTCGACCCGCAGGCTCTTCGGCGGCCGATGCCCGCCGAAGAGCGGTACCATCGGCCGCTTCATGGGCCCGACCAAAGCCAGGCCGACGACGAATCCGCCGATATGAGCCCACCAGGCGACATTGCTTGAAGCGTCGCCTTCGAAGACGTTCAGGAGTTGCATGCCGAACCAGAAGAGCAGCATCAGGCCGGCCGGCAACATCAGCGGCATGAAAGCCACCGGCGTCAGGACCCAGGCGCGCGGATAGAGCAGCAGATAGGCGCCCAGCACACCGGAAATCGCGCCCGACGCGCCGATCACCGGCACCTCCGACCCGAGGTTGAAGCCGAAGTGCGCGAGGGCCGCGACGACACCGCTGAGCAGATAGAAGACGAGAAACTTCCCGTGTCCCAGCGCATCCTCGATGTTGTCGCCGAAGACCCAAAGGAAAAGCATGTTGAAGACGAGGTGGAAGAGGTCGCCATGCAGGAACTGACTGCTGACCAGGGTCAGCAGCGAGGGGGCCGCGCCGAACGAGGCCGGCAGTTCGGCGCCGCCACCGAAAACCGCCGGAATGAAGCCATAGCGATAGACGACGGTCTGAAACCCGCTGTCGCCGCCGGATATCTGCCAAACGAAGCCCAGGACGTTGAGCGCGATGAGGCTCCAGACGACGTAGGGGCGCGAGATATGGATCCTGGGATTGTTGTCGTAGATCGGCAGGAAGGGCATCGCCGGACCGTCACTCTGTGAGACTGCACCAGATCGGGGTATGGTCGCTCGGCCGCTCCCTGCCGCGGGGCGTGCGGTCGATATCGCAGGCCTCCAGCCGGTCGGCCGCCTGCGCGCTGAGCAGCAGGTGATCGATCCGGATCCCTTCGTCGGCCTGCCAGGCGCCACCCTGATAGTCCCAGAAGGTATAGGCACCGGCCCGCGCACCCTGCAGGACGCGATAGGCCTCGAAATAGCCGAGATGCAGCAGCCCCCGGAAGGCGGCGCGGCTTTCCGGCTGAAACAGCGCGTCGCCGCGCCAGGCCGCGGGGTCGTGGCAGTCGAGCGGCTCGGGGATTACGTTGTAGTCGCCTCCCAGAACGACCGGCCGGTCTTCGAGCAGCAGACTGCGCGCATGGGTCGTCAGGCGCTGCATCCAATCGAGCTTGTAACCGAATTTCTCCGTTCCCAACGGATTGCCGTTCGGCAGGTAGATCGAGGCGACGCGCAGCCCGCAGGTCGTGACTTCCAGATAGCGTGCCTGTTCGTCCTTCGGATCGCCGGGCAAAGCCTCCAGCGGATCCTCGATCGCATCGCGGGAGAGGATCGCGACGCCGTTGTAGCTCTTCTGCCCGACGGCCAGCGCCTTATAGCCGCGCGCCGTGAACTCCATCTCCGGAAAATCGCCGGTCTGGCACTTCAGTTCCTGCAGCAGCAGCACATCGGGGGCGGCGCTATCCAGCCAGTCCAGCACGTTCGGTAGGCGCGTCTTGATGGAATTCACGTTCCAACTGGCGATCTTGACCATGAGTCCGGGTTTTCTCCTGCGGCTGTCCGGCGGGTTGGAAGGCAAAGAAAAACGGCCCCGAAAGCTGCCGGAGCCGTTCTAGCAGGCTTGCTGACCCGCCGTGAGCGCGATCTGAGTCGCTAGAGAGCGATCGAGAAGGAAGAACCGCAGCCGCAAGCCGATTCGGCCTGCGGATTTTCGATCTTGAAGTAGCTGCCCATGAGATCCTCGACGAAATCGATCTGGCTCCCGGTCAGCAGTTCCAGGGAGGTTTCGTCGATCACCACCCGGGCGCCGTCCCGCTCGAACACCTTGTCGTCTTCCTCGACCTGCGTATCGAAATCGAAGCCGTACTGAAAGCCAGAGCAACCGCCACCGGAGACCGACACGCGCAGCATGGTCCCGCTCTGCTCGTGCTCGGCCAGAGCGATGATTCGCTTTGCGGCGTTCTCGCTCAGCGAAAAGGCTCGAAGAGGCGCGCTATCAGGCATGATTCGGTCTCCGACGAAAGTGGATGCCTACATGTAGTCCATCTTCGGCGCCCTGTTAAGACGTACCGGTCAGTCGGCCAGGGAACCGGACCTGGAACCGGCTATCGGGGGCCAGGCATCGGAGCCGGCCTCCGAGGCACAGCGGCGATTGCCGCGGCACGGCGGGTGGGGTAGGGCTTGCGGCCATGACCCACCCGGAGCCGCGTCCCCCCGCACCCTATGCCTGCGACCCGGCCAAGACGCGCGGCCGGCGTCTGGCGGAACCGGAGAGTCCGACCCGCACGGCCTTCCAGCGCGACCGGGACCGCATCGTGCATTCCGGCGCCTTCCGGAAGCTTCAGTACAAGACCCAAGTTTTCGTCTATCACGAGGGCGACTACTACCGAACCCGACTGACCCACTCGCTGGAGGTCGCCCAGATCGCCCGCTCGATCTCCCGCCAGCTGGGCCTGAACGAGGACCTCGCCGAGGCGGTCGCGCTGGCCCACGACCTCGGTCATACGCCCTTCGGTCACGCCGGCGAGGACGCGCTGGACGGCGCCATGCAGATCCATGGCGGCTTCGATCACAACGAACAGACCTTCCGCATTCTGACCGAACTGGAGGCTCGCTATGCCGACTTCGACGGGCTCAACCTGACCTGGGAAACCCTCGAAGGCGCGGTGAAGCACAATGGCCCCTTGGCCGAGCCGCGGCCCCATCTCGCGACCTTCTGCGAGGACTGGGATCTGGAGCTGAACGGCTGGCCAAGCGCCGAGGCGCAGGTGGCGGCCCTGGCGGACGACATCGCCTACAACAACCACGATATCGACGACGGCCTGCGCGCCGGCCTCTTCACCATCGACGACTTGATGGAACTGCCGCTGGTCGGACCGGTCTTCGAGGAGGTCCAGGCCCTCTATCCGCGGCTGGAGCTGCCGCGCTGGATCCACGAGACGATTCGGCGCTTGATTAACCTGATGGTCGAGGACCTGCTGGGCGAGACTCGGCTGCGGCTGACGGAAAACGCGCCGAAGACAGCCGACGACATCCGGACCGCCGACCGCGCGATGGTTGCCTTTTCCGAGACCATGCGCCAGAACGACCGCGTCCTGCGGGACTTCCTGTTCACCCGGATGTATCGGCACTACCTGGTCAACCGCCAGACCTTGAAGGCGCGGCGGGTCGTCTCGGAACTGTTCGAGCTTTACATGGACCAGCCCAACACACTGCCGGCGGAATGGCGGCAGCGTGCCGAGACGGCGGAGGGACCGGCCCCGCGCGCGCGGATCGTCGCCGACTACATCGCGGGCATGACCGACCGCTACGCCTTGGAGGCCCATCGGAAGGTCTTCGACCCCTATGTTCGATTCTAAGCAACAAGCACATCGAAATATGAACATTTTCAACCACTTCTTCGGCATTGTCGAGATAAAACTTAAATCTTTGGCGGCGGCGGGAACGCTACCCGGCGGGTTAGATGCCTCGCGGGTCACCGTCGAGCCGCCGCGCGATCCCAGCCACGGCGATCTTTCGACCAATGCCGCCATGGTCCTGGCCAAACAAACCGGCGTGAAACCCCGGGATCTCGCCGAACAGCTCGCCGAGCAGCTGCGTGGCGCCGAAGCCGTTGAGGCCGTTGCGGTGGCCGGACCCGGCTTCATCAATCTGCGCCTGACCAATGCCTTCTGGTATGACCATCTCGGCGACATTCTAAGGGCGGGCAGGGACTACGGCCGCTCCGACCTCGGCGCTGGCCGCAAGGTCAACGTCGAGTACGTCTCCGCAAATCCCACAGGTCCCCTGACGGTCGGGCACGCGAGGGGCGCCGTGGTTGGCGACGCCCTGGCCGGCTTGCTGGAGAAGGCAGGCTTCGACGTCACCCGCGAATACTACATCAACGATGCGGGCGGTCAGGTGGATACCCTGGCCCGGACGGCGCATCTGCGCTACCGCGAAGCCCTGGGCGAGACGATCGGCGAAATCCCCGCAGGCCTCTATCCGGGCGCCTACATGCGTGACGTCGGCCGCGCGCTCGCCGAACGCGACGGCAATACGTGGCTGAACCAGCCGGAAACAGCCTGGCTGCCCGAGGTACGCCGCTTCGCCATCGAGGTCCTGATGCGCGTCATCAAGGATGATCTGCATGCTCTGGGGGTCGACCAGTCGGTCTTCACTTCCGAGAGGAGTCTGGTCGAAGCCGGCGCGGTGGAGCGGGTCTTCGCCAGCCTGGAAGGGCGCGACCTCCTCTACGTCGGCGTTCTGGAGCCGCCCAAAGGCAAGACGCCGGAAGACTGGGAACCACGCCCGCAGACTCTCTTCAAAGCGACCTCGTTCGGCGACGACGTCGACCGGCCGCTGAAGAAGTCGGACGGCAGTTGGACCTACTTCGCGAACGACATGGCGAACCACTTCGACAAGTACCGGCGCGGCTTCACCCGCCAGATCGACGTCTGGGGCGCCGATCACGGTGGCTACGTCAAACGCATGCAAGCCGCCGTCAAGGCCCTGACGGAGGAGCGGGCGACACTGGAAATCGTGCTCTGTCAGCTGGTCAAGCTCTCGAAGGGCGGCGTCGAAGTGAAGATGTCGAAGCGCTCCGGCAGCTTCGTCACCCTCCGCGAGTTGATCGACGACGTCGGAAAGGATGTGGTTCGCTTCATCATGCTGACTCGGAAATCGGACGCGCAGCTCGATTTCGACCTGGAAAAAGTGCTGGAGCAGTCACGCGACAATCCGGTCTTCTATGTCCAATATGCCCATGCGCGGGCTCATTCCGTGCTGCGTCATGCGGCTGCCGAGTTTCCCGATCTCCCGACCGCGCCCGAGGCCCTGGCAACCAGTTCCTTAGCGCGTTTGACCGACTCCGCCGAGCTCGCGTTAATCAGGCAGATGGCCAACTGGCCGCGCGTTGTGGAGCAAGCGGCTACTGCCTCGGAACCGCACAGGGTTGCGTTTTACCTGCAAGACTTGGCTGCCGCATTCCACACGCTCTGGACGAAGGGCAACGACGACGCCCGCCTGCGGTTTCTGATTGCGGACGATTTGGCGGTGACCACGGCTCGCTTGGCCTTGGTCAAGGCGTTAGCCGAAACCATCGCCTCGGGCTTGGCCGTGATGGGGGTTGAGCCCGTTACGGAGATGCGCTGAGGGAGACAGCTCGAATGGCGAGCGACGACCAAAACCCCTATACGAGGCCGCCCGGATCCGGACCGATTGGCTCCCGGCCGACTCAACCTGGGCCAACTCAACCCGGACCGGCGCAACCGGCGTCTGGACAGCCGGCATCCGGACAGCCGGTGCCTGGGCAAGGGGGGCCAGCGCGGCCGGGACCGGCTTATCCCGGGCAGGGGTCGCCTGCCGACGGGGGGCAACGGCCCTATTCCGCCGGGACTCCCGCTTCGAATCCTCCGCCGAGAGCGCCATCGTCTCCGGGGGCCGTGCCACCGCCTGCGCCCGGTGTCCGTCTTGGTCCCGCTGTCGCGCCACCGGGCGCCCAAACCTCCTACATACCCGACGAGACTGACGACGGCGCGGCGCCTCCTGCGCGCCGAAAAGGACGGGTCCTGCCGCTGCTGGTCGCGGTCCTCGCGCTTGGCGGCTTCGCGGCCATCGTCTGGTATGCCTATAGCTGGGGCACGGGCGACGTACCGCCCGGCGAACTGCCGGTCGTGACGGCCGAGCAGGATCTGAACGACGTCAAGGAGCGGCCGGAGGAGCCAGGCGGCATGGAAGTGCCGCATCAGGATGCCCAGGTTCTGAACGACCGTGGCAGCGACACGCACTCGACGGACACGCAAGAGGGGCAGTTGGAACGCCTGCTGCCGCCGCCCGAAAGCCCGCAGCCGCCCGAACCAGTGGAAGAGCCGCTGGCGGAAACCCCACCGGTTGCGGCCAGCCCGCAGAGTCCTGCAACCGACCCACAGAGCCCCGCGACCGACGAGGGCGGCACGGCGGTCGGCGACCTGCCCACCGAACCGCCCGCGGCCCCGCAAGTCGGCGAGGCCGTCGACCCGTCAGTTGCAGAGGCGCCGGCCGAAGCGCCGCCGGTTCCCGCCGCCGATCAGCCCGCTAGCGCAGCACCCGGCAGCGACGATACCGTCGAAGTGGCCGAACAACCCGTTGTTCCGCCTCAGCCGGAAACCTCGGACTCCACTGCACCTGCGGCACCTGTAGACCCTGCGGCGCCTGGAACCGCGTCGACCGATCTTACGCCGCCTGCGCCGCCCGTACCCGAACCCTCGACGGCCGAGGAGGCTGCACCAGACCCGACCGTCGCGTCTCCGGAACCGGCCGCAGCACCGGCCACCGAACCGGCGACGGCTGCGTCAGGACCGGCCAGCGTTCAGAGCGGCGACTGGGTACTTCAAATGGCGGCGCTGCGGGACCGGGGGGCGGTCGATGCGGAATGGGCGCGGCTTCAGGCGAAACATCCGGACCTGCTGAGCAACCTGAGCCTGGCCGTTCAGACGGTCAATGTGGAAGGCCAGGGTGCCTTCCATCGTCTGCAGGCCGGACCGCTGCCCAACCGAGCCACGGCGACGGATCTCTGCGGCCTGCTTCAAGGTTCGGGAACCGACTGCTTGGCCAAGCAGCACTGACCCGTGGCGGACCCTCCGATCCCGGCTCCGGCGATGCCTCCAGTTTCCTCGGCGATCTACGGCTGTGCAGGCCTCGAACTCAGCGTATGGGAGTCCGAATTCTTTGCCGAAACCAACCCTCTGGGCCTGATTCTCTTCGCGCGTAACGTCGAGACGCCCGATCAGGTGCGTGCGCTGACCGAAGCCTTTCGAACAATCGTCGACCGGTCCGACGCGCCGGTGCTGATCGACCAGGAAGGGGGCCGCGTTCAACGCTTGAAGCCACCGACCTGGCGTCAGGCGCCGCCGCCTCGCATCTTCGGCCGCCTGGCCGAGCGCGATCCACAAGCGGCCGTGGCGGCTGTGGAGCTGAACGCGCGGCTTCTCGCGCAGGAGCTCCTTTCTCTCGGCATAACAGTCGATTGCGCGCCCTTGCTCGATCTTTCCATGAAAGATACGCACAAGGTGATCGGGGATCGCGCCTTCTCGGGCGATACGGCACGTGTGGCGACTCTGGGACGCGCGGCCTGTCAGGGTTTTCTGGCCGGTGGCGTGGTGCCCGTGATCAAGCATATCCCCGGACACGGACGAGCCAATGTCGACAGCCATTTCGAGCTGCCGCAGGTCGACGCGACGCGACGCGAGTTGGAGGCGACGGACTTTGCGCCCTTCCGCGCGCTGGCCGACGCGCCCTGGGCCATGACCGCGCATGTGATCTACAGTGCGATCGATCCCGACCGGGCGGCCACGGTTTCGCCGACGGTGATCGCGGAGGTGATTCGGGGCGACATCGGCTTCGAGGGCCTCCTGGTCTCCGACGACCTCTCGATGCAGGCTTTGAGCGGCGATCTGTCGGAGCGGACCGCGGCGGCGCTGACGGCCGGCTGCGATATCGCCCTGCATTGCAACGGGGACCCATCCGAAATGCGGCAGGTCGCCGAAGCCGCGACGCCGCTTTCCGATGCGGCGCGCCGGCGCCTCACCCGTGGCGAAGCCCAGCGGCGCGCGCCCAGCCTGTTCGACTCGCTGGAAGCCGCGGAAGCGCTCGAACACCTTCTGTCGACGGTCGCTCTCAGGTGAGCCGCGCGCAGCAGACCCGGTTGGCAAGCCGCCGGCCTTGGTCTAAGCCTGTCGGGCTTGCCTCTTATCCGATCAACAGGTTCGATCTCAGCCGGAGAGCCGCGTAACCGTGAGCGCCGAAGACACGCCACTGGACAGCTTCGAGGAAGACGATCCGGCCGACCACCCCGTCGTCGGCGACCAGCTCGTGCTCGACCTGGAGGGCTTCGAAGGGCCGATCGATCTGCTGCTGCAGCTGGCGCGGGACCAGAAGGTCGACATCACCAAGATCTCGATCCTCGCGCTTGCAGAGCAATATCTGGTCTTCGTGCATCACGCCCGGCGCGTGCGCCTGGAACTCGCGGCCGACTACCTCGTGATGGCGGCCTGGCTGGCCTACCTGAAGTCGCGCCTGTTGCTGCCCGAACCGGAAGGCGAGGCGGAGCCGTCCGGCGCCGAGATGGCAGCGGCACTGAAGTTCAAGCTGCAACGCCTGGAGGCCATGCAGGAAGCCGGGCGCAAGCTGATGGCCGGCCCCCAGCTCGGCACCGATGTCTTCACGCGTGGAATGCCGGAATCCCTGGAGCGGGTGAATCGCGTGACGTGGGAGGTCAGTCTCTACGAACTTCTGAGCGCTTACGGAAAAGCCCGTCGCGATCGCGGCGAGCAGTCGTTGCGGATCCTCGCGCTTGACCTCCATTCGGTCGAAGACGCCGTCGAGCGTTTGGCCCGGTTGCTGGGGCAGGGGATGCCCGGCTGGCGCCGGTTGCAGGCCTTTTTGCCGCCCGAACTGCAGGCTGCCATCAGTCCGTTGCGCCGACGGTCGGCGCTCGCCAGTACCTTCGTCGCGAGCCTGCAACTGGCCAAAAGCGGTCAGGTCGAGATTCGTCAGGACGGAACCTACGGATCCATCTTCTTGCGTCCCGGTCGTGGCGAGAGCGATATGCCAGGCGACGACCGGGGCGGCGAAGACGAGCATGCAGGCGGTAAGTCGGGCGCATGAGCGAGGTTCGTTTCCAGCAGATCCGCCTGCTCGAGGCTCTGCTATTCGCAGCAGCGGAGCCGCTCGGCGAAAAAGAGCTGGCCCGCCATTTCGCCGATGACGTCGATCTTGCGCGCATGCTGGAGGAGCTAGCCGGGCTCTACGAAGCGCGCGGCGTCAACCTTCGTCAGATCGGCGACAAGTGGGCCTTCCGGACGGCGGCGGATCTGGCGCCCAGAATGCGCATCGAAAGCGAAACCCGCCGCAAGCTGTCCCGGGCGGCCATCGAAACATTGGCCGTCGTGGCCTATCATCAGCCGGTCACCCGAGCCGAAATCGAAGAAATCCGCAGCGTCGCTCTGTCCAAGGGCACGCTCGACACGCTCTTGGAGGCCGGCTGGATCAAGCCTCGGGGCCGGCGGCGCACGCCCGGTAAGCCGGTTACCTGGGGTACTACCGACGCTTTTCTGGACCATTTCGGACTGGACGCGGTCACCTCCCTGCCGGGCCTGGAGGAGCTGAAGGCCGCCGGTCTGCTCGACGCGCGCCCGGCGATGACGGCGCTGGGCGCCCGCGGCGAGCTCCCACCCGCGGGCCCAGGGCTGGATGACGAGCGGGACGACGACGCAGAAAACGAGGACGAGCTTCTGGAAGACCAGGACCTCGGGACGGATGAAGCCTTGGTTGCCGAGTTCGGTGACTTGCCCCCGTCCGAAGCGGACCGACCGGAGGCAGACGACAGCGACGACGAAGCCGAAAGCGAAGACGCGGATGCCGGCGACCCGGCAGACCTCGACGAACAAGCCGCAGCCGATGAAGACGCCGCGGTCCACGAAGACATCGATGATGAGGAGAATGCGGATGCCGGCCGCTCCGGCTGACGCCGCCCTGCGGTCCGACCTGCCGCCCGCCTTGGCGCTCGAGGCCGTCTCTCATCGTTTCGGCGCGGTTTTGGCTGTCGACGACCTTTCGCTTGACCTGGAGCCGGGAGAACTTGTCTGCCTTCTCGGGCCCTCGGGCTGCGGCAAGACCACCGCGTTGCGGCTGGCCGCCGGTCTGGAGGAGCTGCAGCAGGGTCGCATCGCCATGGACGGGCACGCCGTCGCGGAACCGGGCCGCGGCGTGCCGCCGGAAAACCGCTCCGTCGGTCTGGTTTTTCAGGACTATGCGCTCTTTCCGCATCTGAGCGTCGGCGACAATGTGGCCTTCGGACTTCGCCATCTCGCAGCGCGCGACCGGCAAGCCGCGATCGGGCGGACGCTCAAGCAGGTCGGACTGGCCGGTTTCGAGGACAGCTATCCGCACGAACTGTCGGGCGGGCAACAGCAGCGGGTCGCGCTTGCCCGGGCCCTGGCGCCGCAGCCACGGGTGATGCTGCTCGACGAACCCTTCTCCGGCCTCGATCAGCGTCTGCGCCACGACGTTCGCGACGAAACGCTGCATGTGCTGGAGGCGGCCGGGACGGCCACGCTGATGGTGACGCACGATCCCGAGGAGGCAATGTTCATGGCCGACCGGATCGCTCTGATGGACCAGGGTCGGCTGATTCAGGTCGGCGCGCCGGATCGGCTCTATTTCCACCCGGTGAACGCCTTTGCCGCCGAATTCTTCGGCGAGATCAACAGACTGCCGGGTCGTGTCGAAGCCGAACGCGTCCTGACTCCGCTGGGTCCTCTGCCGGCGGAGGGGCTTCGCGACGGACAGCCGGTGGAGGTCCTGGTCCGGCCAGAGGCGATCCGCCTGCTGCCGCCGGGTGAGACGGCGGGGCCCGGTTATGCAGGGGCGCAAGTCATCGCGGCGCGTCTGCTGGGCCGGACGTCGCTGGTGCACCTCTCCGTCGAACAGGCGGAAGGCGCGCCGCTCCACCTACACGCGCGTATCCCAGGCCGTTTTCTGCCTGCGAACGAAGATGCCTTCAGTCTGGACCTGGATCCCGCTTTGGCCTTCGTTTTTCCGCTAGCCGAGGCTACATAAGAGAAATCCGCCTTGCTCCAACGGCATGACTTCGCCGTATCCGAGGGCAAGATTGCGGTTGTGAAGGCTTTTTGCGATAGTCCGGATTCAATCCGGGCTGACGGGACGTCCCAATAAGGAGACCTTTATGGGTATCAGCTTTTGGCAGATCGCGATCGTCGTCTTGATCGTCGTTCTGCTGTTCGGCGCTGGTAAGATTCCGAGGCTGATGAAGGACGTCGGCTCAGGCATCAACCAGTTCAAGCGCGGCCTGAAGGAAGAAAGCAACTCCGACGAGAATTCGGAGGAGGCCTCCTCGGCCAAGTTGGAGCAGGACAAGGAGACGGCGACCACAGCAACGGCCGCACGGTCCGCCGAGACCGAGTCCAAGGACGACAAGAAAGTCGCCAACGGTTAAGTGTGCCAGCGATGCACAAGTGATGCAGGCAAACGCGATGCTCTGCATCACGTCCTTTTTCCGCCAGCGCCGGGCTAGGCCATGTTTGACATAGGCTGGACCGAGATGTTGGTGATCGCCATGTTGGCGCTCATCATCATCGGTCCGAAGGATCTTCCGGGAACCCTGCGTACCGTCGGACAGTGGGTGCGTAAAGCCCGCTCGCTTGCCCGCGAGTTCCAGTCGGGCGTCGACGAGATGGTCCGCGAGGCCGAGCTCGACGACGCGCGCAAGGCGCTGGAGGCCACCAAGCGCGGTAACTTGACCAAGCGCATCGCCGAAGCTGTCGATCCGGATGGCGAACTGGACGCCGAAGCCAAGGCGTTGCGGTCGGCCACGAGGATCGAAGAGCCCGGCAGGACCACGGCCAAGGCCGACGCTGAGGCCGAGCGGTCGAGCAAGCCGACTTCGGGCGGATCGGAGGCCGACGAGACGCCGGGCGCCAAGGTGGTCAAGCACCCGGCGAAGATAGCGCCCGGCAACTCAGTCCGCCCGCCCGAGGAACAGACGCAGGAAGCGCCAGCCGAGCTCGCGCCGAAAACACCACCCAAGCCAGGTGAAACGGGTGCCGAGACCGGAACGGCGGCCACGACCGAAAACACGGCGAGCAAGGCCGGCGGCTCCATTGGCTGACCGCGTCGATAGTGAGACCGCAACGGACATCAGATGACCGACGCGACCAAGGAAGACCTGCAGAAGATGCCGCTACTCGATCACCTGATCGAGCTGCGCACCCGTCTGCTCTATTCGGTCGGAGCCTTGGTTGTCGCCTTCATCGGCGCCTGGTTCCTGGCGGACGAGATCTACCGCTTCCTGGTCAAGCCGCTGGCAGACATCCTGCTGGAGATCGGGCTGGAGCAGGGCGAAGCGCGGCGCATGATCTTCACAAACCTGACGGAGGTCTTTTTCACCTACGTCAAGGTTGCCTTCTTCGCCGCCGCCTTCGTGACCTGTCCGGTTTTTCTCGGGCAGATCTACAGGTTTGTCGCGCCGGGGCTCTACAAGCACGAGAAGATGGCGTTTCTGCCCTTCCTCGTGGCCTCGCCGATCCTCTTCTTCATCGGCGGCGCGCTGGTCTACTTCGCGATCCTGCCGCTCGCCTGGGACTTTTTCATCCAGTTCGAGGCACCGGGCGGGGCCGACACTCTGGCGATTCAGCTTGAGCCCAAGGTCAACGAGTACCTTTCGCTGACCATGAAGCTGATTTTCGCCTTCGGCCTCTGTTTTCAGCTTCCGGTCATCATGACGTTGCTGGCGCGGGTCGGGATCGCCTCGTCGGAAGGCATGGCGAAAAAGCGCAAGTACGCCATCGTCGCCACTTTCGTCGTCGCGGCCCTGCTCACGCCGCCGGACCCGATCTCGCAGATCAGTCTCGCGGTGCCGATCGTGCTGCTCTACGAAATCTCCATCTACATGGCGAAGCTGGTCGAGCGTCGGCGCCGCCAACGGCAGGAAGAACTCGACCGTGAGCTTGAGAGCTGACGGCCCGTTCGGGCGGTTTTTCCGCCGCTCTGTGACAGCCTTGCGACCCTAGACGCGACGCGGCGACGCAGCCTATAAGCCGGACGTCACCAGTGGCTTTTGCAAGGCCCGCGCTCTTTCCCCAAATACCGGATTTCCGTTCGATGCACGATCTCCGCTGGATCCGCGAAGCGCCTGACGACTTCGACGCCGCCATGGCACGCCGCGCTCTGCCGCCGCAGTCGCCCCGGATCCTGGACCTCGACGGCCGCCGCCGCCGCGCGCAGACGGCGCTGCAGGAGATGCAGGCGCGACGCAACGAGGCCTCGAAAGAAATCGGCCGGAAGAAGCGGACGGGCGAGCCGGCCGAGGACCTGATGGCCGAAGTTGCTGACCTCAAGAACAAGATGGCCGCCGCCGAGGAGGACGAGCGCGGCCTGGGCGAGGACCTGGACACCCTGCTGGCCGGCCTGCCGAACGCGCTCGCTCCCGAGGTGCCTGAGGGTGCCGACGAGAGCGCCAACAAGACGCTGCGGATTCACGGCGAGAAGGCCCGGTTCGACTTCGCGCCCAAGGAGCACTTCGACATCGGAGAAGGCCTCGAAGGCCTCGACTTCGAGGCCGCGGCCAAGCTGTCCGGCGCGCGTTTCGTCGTGCTCAAGGGCCAGGTCGCGCGGCTGCATCGGGCCCTGGCCCAGTTCATGCTGGACCTGCACACCCAGGAACATGGTTACCTCGAAGTCCAGCCGCCGCTTCTGGTGCGCGACCACGTACTGTTCGGAACCGGACAACTTCCGAAGTTCGGCGAAGATCAGTTCCGCACCGAAGAGGGCTACTGGCTGATTCCGACGGCAGAGGTGCCTTTGACCAATCTGGCGGCCGAGGCGATTCTGAACGAAGCGGAGCTGCCGTTGCGCTTCGCGGCGCACACGCCCTGTTTCCGCTCGGAGGCCGGCGCGGCCGGACGCGACACGCGCGGCATGCTGCGCCAGCATCAGTTCGAGAAGGTCGAACTGGTCTCGATCACGCTGCCGGAGCGGTCGGAGGAAGAACACGAGCGCATGACGGCCTGTGCGGAGGAGGTCCTGAAGCGCCTGGGGCTGCATTACCGCGTGGTCGTCCTCGCGAGCGGCGACACCGGCTTCGGCGCGCGCAAGACCTACGATCTGGAAGTCTGGCTGCCGGGGCAGGAGGCCTATCGGGAGATTTCCAGCTGCTCCAACACGGGAGACTTCCAGGCCCGCCGGATGCGGGCCCGCTTTCGGCCCGAAGGCGAGAAGGGGACCCGTTTCCTGCACAGCTTGAACGGCTCTGGCGTGGCCGTCGGCCGCGCCCTGATCGCCGTCCTGGAGACCTACCAGCAGGCGGACGGATCGGTAGGGGTCCCCGAAGCCCTGCAGCCCTACCTCGGCGGACAGGAGCGCATCGCCCTCGCATGACGGAACTCAAGCAAGCCCGCATTCTGGTCACCAACGACGACGGTATCCATGCACCCGGCCTGCAGGTGCTGGAGGCTGCGGCGCGCAGTCTGAGCGACGACGTTTGGGTGGTGGCGCCCGAGGTCGAGCAGTCGGCGACCAGTCACTCGCTGACGACGCGGCGCCCCCTGCGGGTGCGGCGCTTTGGCGAGCGGCGTCTGGCGGTCGACGGCACGCCGACCGACTGCGTGCTGGTTGCCGTCAACAAGCTGCTCGAGGACCGGCGCCCGGACCTGGTGCTCTCGGGCGTCAACCACGGCGCCAATCTGGCGGAGGACGTCGGCTACTCCGGCACGGTGGCGGCAGCCATGGAAGCCGCTTTCCTGGACCTGCGCGCGATTGCCTTCAGCCAGGTCGGGGTTCCGGGCCAACCGGTGGACTTTGCTCCGGCGGAAGCCTGGATCCCCCGGCTGGTCGAGCAGCTTCACGGTTTCGACTGGCAGCGCGACCAGCTGATCAACGTCAACTTTCCCCCGCGCCCGGCCGCCGAGGTGACGGAGGTCCGCGTGACCCACACCGGCCGGCGCGACGCCTCGGTCGGTTTGGTCGAAGGCGAAGATCCGGGCGGCCGGCCCTACGTCTGGATCGGCGACTGGGCGGCCGACACGACCAGCGACCGCGAGAGCGATCTGGCTGCGGTCGAAGAGGGGGCTATCGCCCTCACGCCGCTGTACCTGGACCTGACCCATCACAGCGCCCTGACCGCCTTGAAGGCGCGCTTCGGGTGACGCTGGAGGCCCGCAAGATCCGGCTGCTGATGCAGTTGCGGCGTGCGGGTATCGCCAGCACCGAGGTGTTGGCCGCGCTCGAGCGCGTGCCGCGCGAACTCTTCGTGCCTCATGCTTTCCGCGACCAAGCTTACGAAAACCTGGCGTTGCCGATCGGGCAGGGGCAGACTCTCAGCCAACCCGAAGTGGTGGCGCAGATGACCGCGGAACTGGCCGTCGACAAGACCATGACCGTACTCGAGATCGGCACGGGCTCCGGCTATCAGGCCGCCGTGCTGGCGCGTCTCGCTCGCCGGGTCTACAGCATCGAACGGCACAAACCCTTGCTGGACGAGGCGGAAGCGCGCTTCGCGGAGCTGCGGTTGCACAATGTCACCACGCGCCTGGGCGACGGCAGCCACGGCTGGCCGGAACCGCGTAGCTTTCCCCGCATCATCGTGACCTGTGCCGCGGCGCTGCCGCCGGAACCTCTGCTGGCGCAGCTCCGTCCCGGTGGAATCATGCTGCTGCCGGTCGGCGAGACGGGACGGTCGCAAGAGTTGATCAAGTTGGAGAAGACCGACCACGGGGTCCGCGAGACGCGGCTCGGCATGGTTCGCTTCGTTCCTCTGGTGGGCGATCCGCCGGCCTTCGCCGGCGGCAAATCGGCGTGAGACGGGCCAAACAGAGAGGGGCCGTGTCGCGGCCGCTCCTGCTGGCCCTGGCCGTAACGCTGGGGCTTTCCGGCTGTCTGCAGACGGCCTCTCTGCCCGAGCCGGGCGTGACCCCGATGGAGCCGCCGCCGCTGCCGCCCCGTCGTCCGGCAACCCCCGTCGGCTTTGCCGTTCAACAGCAGGAGCTGCCGATTCCGGGCGGGCTCTACCGCGTGCAGGCGGGCGATACGGTGTATGGCGTCGCCCGGCGTGCCGGCTTACCGCTGCGGGCTTTGATCGATACCAACCGATTGGCGCCGCCCTATGAGCTGGAGGTCGGACGGGACCTGATCGTGCCGCGTGCCGAGGTCCATCTGGTCAAGCCGGGCGAGACCGTCTACGGCATCTCGCGGATGCACAGCGTCGACATGAGCCAGTTGACCCGCATCAACGGTGTCGGTCCACCCTACGAAATTCGCGTGGGTCAAAGACTGGTGTTGCCCGAACCGGGCCTCAGGACCGAGGTCGCGGTGCTCCCGGAGCCTCTGCCCGAGCCTCCGACACCACCGACGCCGCTCTCTCGGCAGCAGGTCCCGCAGCAACTGGCCCCCCAGCAACAAGCTCCTCTGCCGCAGCCGCCTCTCGCCCAATCCTCTCCGCCCGCCGAAACCACGCCGAGGGTGGAGCCAGGCGCCGAAGGCCGCGCAGGCGGACCGCCGCTACCGCCGCGCCGTCCCGGCACGGCGGCGGAACCGCCCTCCGCGCAGCCCGCAAACCAAACGCCGGCACCGGTCGTTCAGGCTCCACGCCAAACCCAGACCGCGGCCATCCCGCAACCGCCGCCACGGTCCGGCGGGCGCTTCGGCTGGCCTCTGCGCGGCCGCATCCTCTCGCCCTACGGCCCACAGGACGGTGGGCGTCACAACGACGGCATCAATATCGCCGCACCGCGGGGCGCGCCAATCCAGGCGGCCGAGAACGGTGTGGTCGCCTATGTCGGATCGGAGTTGAGAGGCTATGGTCAGCTCGTGCTGGTCAAGCACGCCGACGGTTGGGTCACCGCCTATGCCCATGCCGACAGCGTCACGGTGCGGCTCGGCGAAACGGTGCGGCGCGGCCAGGCCATCGCACGGGTCGGCTCCACCGGCGCCGTCGACCAGCCGCAACTGCACTTCGAGATCCGCAAGGGCACCAACGCCGTCGATCCGCTGCAGATGCTGGATGGCGCGGCTTAGTTTTTTCAGCCGCCGCTGCGATGCACGTAGATGCTCTAGCTGCCGCTGCGATGCACGGCGAGGGGCGCAAAGGCCTGCACCACCGGCATCATCTCCAGGCGGTTGACGTTGACGTGCCGGGGCAGGGTGGCGGCGAAGAAAATGCACTCCGCGATGTCCTCGCTCGCCATGGGCTTGAGGCCTTCATAAATCGTCTGGGCCTTCTCGGCGTCTCCCTTAAAGCGAACTTCGGAGAATTCGGTCTCCGACAGACCGGGCTCGATGCAGGTCACCCGCACCTTCTTGCCCAAGAGATCGGCCCGAAGGTTGAGCGAGAACTGCGTCACGAAGGCCTTTGTCGCACCGTAGACGTTGCCGCCAGGGTAGGGGTAGCTGCCGGCTACCGACGAGACGTTGATCACATGTCCCTCACCGCGCGCGACCATGCCCGGCAGGATGGCGCGGGTGCAGTAGAGCAGACCCTTGATGTTGGTATCGACCATCGTCTCCCAGTCGGCCAGATTCGCGTCCTGGGCCGCTTCCAGCCCGAGAGCCAGGCCGGCGTTGTTGATCAGCAGCGTGATCTCGGCGAAGTCGGCGGGCAGACTGGCGACGGCCGCCTCCACCGCCGCCCGGTCCTGAACGTCGAGCGGCAGCGGATGGACGCGCTCGCCGAGTTCGTCGGCCAGCGCCTGAAGCCGCTCGGCCCGACGGCCCGTCACGATCACCTTCGCCCCGGCAGAGGCGAAACGGCGGGCGCAGGCGGCGCCGAAGCCGGCCGTGGCACCGGTCACGAAAACGGTCATGCTTCTGGGGTCGACGCCGGCGATCATGAGGCCTCCTCATCTTGCTTCTTGGTTTCTGCGGCCTTGGCACGTTGCCAGGCAGCCTCCATCGCCTCCAGCCCGGCCTGGGCCAGGTCGGCGCCTCCAGCCGTCAACTCGGCTTCGAGAGCGCGGAAGCGACGTTCGAACTTGTTGTTGGTATGCCGGAGAGCCGCTTCCGGATCGATCTTCAAATGCCGCGCCAGGTTGACCACGGCGAAGAGCAAATCGCCCAGTTCGTCCTGCAGCCGTTCAGGGTGGGGCTGCTCTCGCGCCATTTCGACCTTCAGCTCTTCCAGTTCTTCTTCGATCTTGGCGATGACCGGCGCGACCGCGCCCCAATCGAAGGAGACGCGCGCGGCACGCTTCTGAAGCTTCACCGCGCGCAGGAGGGCCGGCAGTCCCCGGGCCACGCCGTCGAGGGCCGATACGCTTCCGTCCTGCGCCTTGGCGGCCCGCTCGGCCGCCTTGATCGTCTCCCAATTGACCATCACGGTCTCGGCTGCTTCGGCGTCGGCCGTCCCGAAGACATGCGGGTGGCGGCGGATCATCTTCTCCGCAACGGCCTCGGCCACCGCCGCGAAGTCGAAGGCGTTCTCCTCGGCGGCCATCTGTGCATGGAAGACCACCTGCAGCAGCAGATCGCCCAACTCGTCCTTCAGGTCGCTCAAGTCGCCGCGCTCGATGGCATCGGCGACCTCGTAGGCCTCTTCGATGGTGTAGGGCGCGATGGTCGCGTAACTCTGTTCCAGGTCCCAAGGGCAGCCGCCGTCGGGGTCGCGAAGACGCGCCATCACGGCGAGCAGCCGCTCGATCGGCGCCAGGCTTTCCAAGGCCTGAATCGAGGACGTCGATCTCGGAGAGGGTGGTCTGGAATCGGGCATCTGAGCTGCAGTCTAGCAATTGCCGGCGCGCCGGCAAGATGGGGGAGGCGGCATAACCGGTATGACCAACCGGCACCATGACCCAAACGGCGACGTCACCCGGCCGGCGTCCGACCGCGGGCATTGACGGTGCCTGTCCGGCACACGATCTTCGGGCTTATTCAACCAAAGGAGCGAAAACATGGCAGATCTGTCCGCCGCCGAGCCTGCCGCGAACACGAGCGACCCCTACAAGCGCGAGGCACAGATCTTTCCGAAGCTCACGCAGGACCAGATCGCCCGAGCCGAGCCCTTCGGCACGCGACAGACTCTCGCCAAGGGCGACGCCGTCTTTACGCGCGGCGAGCGGGGGGTCGACTGCTTCGTCATCCTCAAGGGCTGCATCGAGATCGTCGATCCTGCCCACGGTGACGAGCAGGTGATCACGATTCACGGGGAGCGGAACTTCACCGGCGAACTCGACCTCTTCAACGACCGCAAGATCCTGGTCAGCGGACGCATGGGGGAGGACGGGGAAGTCCTGAGGCTGAACCGCGCCCAGTTGAAGCGTCTGCTGACGGCAGAGCCCGAGATCGGTGAAATCGTGACACGGGCTCTCATCCTGCGGCGCATGGGCCTGATCCAGGAAACCCAAGGCGGCGTCGTTTTGGTCGGGCCGCGGCGCAGTCGTGATACCCAGCGCCTGGAACGCTTCTTGCGGCGGAACGGCTATCCGGTCCGCAGCCTCGATACCGAGGGCGATGGGGAAGCCGCCAACTTCATGAAGGAGCGGGGTTGGGATGAGACCCGCCTGCCGGCCGTCTTCGGCGTCCTGACCGAAGGCCTCGAGAATCCCTCAACGCTGGATCTGGCGAAACAGCTGGGGCTGTTCGAGGAACCCGACGGGTCGGAAGCCTGCGACGTCGTGGTGGTGGGTGGGGGACCCTCGGGTCTCGCCGCCGCGGTCTACGCAGCGTCCGAGGGCCTCAGCACCCTGGTACTGGAGGCCGAAGCGCCGGGCGGACAAGCCGCCACGAGCTCGAAGATCGAGAACTATCTTGGGTTCCCCACCGGGATTTCGGGCCAGGCCCTGGCCGGCCGCGCTCAAGTCCAGGCGCAGAAGTTCGGAGCCGTGATCTCGGTCCCGCGCCGGGCGGTCTCGCTCGACTGCGGCAGCTACCCCTATGCAATCAATACCGAGGACGGCGGGCGTTTCAACGCCCGCTCCGTCGTCATCGCCTCCGGCGCCACCTACCGCTCGCTCGATCTCGACAACCTGAGCGACTACGAGGGCTTCGGCATCCACTATGCGGCCACGGCGCTGGAGGCCGATCTCTGCGGCGGCGAAGAGGTCGTCGTCGTGGGCGGCGGCAACTCCGCCGGTCAGGCCGCCGTTTTCCTGTCGCGTCATGCGGCTCATGTGCACATGCTGATCCGCAGCGGCGATCTTGCCGCCAGTATGTCGGACTATCTGGTCGGCCGGATCGATTCTTCGCCGCGCATCACCCTGCACCGCCACACCGAAATCACCGCCTTGAGCGGCAGCCGCTACCTGGAGACCATCGCCTGGCGGAACCGCCAGAGCGGCGAAGCGCAGAGCCACAAGATCTCGAACCTCTTCCTGATGATCGGCGCCGTCCCAAACACGGCCTGGCTCGGCGACTGCGTCTTGCTCGACGAGAAGGGATTCGTCTGCACGGGTCCCGCCGTCACGAAAGACTGGCCGCTGGAGCGTGGACCCGAACTTCTCGAAACCAGCCAGCCGGGCGTTTTCGCGGTCGGCGATGTCCGCGCCAACTCGGTCAAACGGGTCGCCTCCGCGGTGGGGGAAGGGTCGATCGCCGTACAGTTCCTGCACCGCGTGCTGGCGGAGATGGCGAGTTCGTCCGAAGCGGCCAAGGGCAGAGTCTGACGTCACCCGGTCCAGAATAGGTTTCGAGGGCGATCCTGCTCTAGTCGAACACCACCAGCGTGCGCACCTCGATGCTCTCGCGCGGCGGAGCATCCTTCGGCACGTCCTGGAGCACCACGGCACTGTGAGGTGTGAAGCGGGCACGCCCATCATCCAGGCTGTCCCAGCCCTTGATCAGCAACAGCTCGTCGGGCGTCATCTCGGGCGCGTAGTACCAGCGCTGCGCCGGATGGTAGGCGAGATGGTAGATTTCGCCCGTCCGCTCGGGGAAGACTTGGTCTGTGGCGATCAGATCCTCGGCCCGGATCGTCGCGGCGTCGGCAAGGGCGAGGGGAGAGCGCCGCACGGGGCCGCGGATCGGGCGCCAAACGTTGACTTGGGCAACCCTTACGTCGCTGCCGAGCAGACGTTGAGCTTCCGCCTCCCCGAGCAGATCGCGCAGCCGCTGCGGGCCGCTCGTGATGGTGTAATCGACATGAACCCTGGTTGCCGGACCGCGCCGGCCGTCGGGGTTTGCGGCGCCGAGCTGGCTGTCGGAGCGCCGCGTGCTGTCGAAGACGATCACCCGGCCGGCGCCCAGTTCATTCCGCAGCAAAGCCTCGATCTCCGGGATGTAGACCTCCGCAATCGCCGCATCGTCGTAGAAGTCCGTCACGGCGGTCGGGCGGCGCTGGAGCGTGAAGCCTTGGCGATCCAGAGACAGTGTCCGAGCGAGCGGCCGCATGTCCGCCAGAGACACCGAACGTTCTTCGGTCCCGAAGAAGAAGCGCGGTACATCGCCGGTCAGCGCGGCGCTGTGAATGACCGGCTTGCTGTCCTGACGCCGAATGAAATTGAGAGAGCCGACGACAGCTCCCGAAGCCTCGATGGAAGCGGTCTCGAGCTGCGTGGAGGAAAGGGGCTGATTGATCACGTCTATCTCTCCTGGAAGACCCGTCTACCCCGGCCGGAGTCATATCGGCCTCGGTCGTTAAACCCTGTCTGAACGGAAATGGATTTTTCCCCATAAAGATTAATAGCGACTCCTATGCAATGATTTGTGAATTTTAAGAACAGATAATTCCGCGACCCTCCGATCCCGGCAGACCGCAACAGCGGCCCGGCGACATGGCCTTGCCGCGCCGCTTGGCAGCGACCGGGCCAGTTGATAGGTTCCGGCGCAACAACAAGCTTTTGGGAGGCTACGAGAGTGAAGTACGCAAAGATTTTGGCCGCGACCGTCCTGCTTGCAGGTACGCCCGCGATGGCACAACAGCAGCTTTCGATCGCAACCGGCGGCACCGGCGGTGTCTACTTCCCGATGGGCGGCGGTCTGGCGGAGGTGATCAACAATCATGTGGACGGCTATGCCGCCGTGGCGGAAGTCACCGGCGCTTCGGCCGAAAACATGGGTCTCATCGCAACGGGTGATAGCGACTACGCGCTTGCGCTCGCCGACGTGGTCTTCCAGGGCTATAGCGGGACCGGCCGCTTCGAGGGCAGCCAGCTTCCCATGACCCGGGCGCTGGCCTCGATGTATGCCAACATGATTCAGATCGTGACGCTGGAGGACAGCGGCATCACCTCGCTGGCCGATCTGGCCGGCAAGCGCGTCTCGGTCGGCGCGCCAGGGTCAGGCACCGAGATCAACGCCCAGACGATCCTCAATGCCAACGGCATCACCTACGACGATATCGAAGAGCAGCGGCTGAACTTCAACGAGACGGCCGACGCGCTGCGGAACGGCGACATCGACGCCGGTTTCTGGTCGGTCGGCGCTCCCACCAGCTCGATCCTGAACCTGGCGACCACCAATGCGATCCGCATTCTCCCGCTCAGCGATGCCGAGCGCGAGGCGGCGCAGGCGGAGTCGGCGGTGATGGCCTCGGTCGATCTGCCAGGCGGCACCTACGAGGGCTTGGCCGACGCCGTGCCGACACTGGGTATCCCCAACGTGCTCGTGGTATCCGCCGAGATGTCGGACGATCTGGCCTATGCCACGACCAAGGCGATGTTCGAGAACATCGAGCAGCTGCAAGCCGTACATCCGGCCGCGAACCAGACCACGGTCGAGTTCACCATTTCGGCGACGCCGGTCCCACTGCATCCCGGCGCGATCCGCTACTACGAGGAGATCGGCACCGAGATTCCGGACCGGCTGCGTCCGTGACACGGCTTGGGGCGGCGGCAGGAGCTGCCGCCCTAGCCGCTACCCTCGGCCTGACCGGCACACTCGCCCTGACGGAACGTGCAAGGGCCGACGTCTTGACGGCACGCTTGCAAGACGGGACGGAGATCGCCCGGCTGGAGATGCCCGAGGGCAGCGGCTGGTGCGTGGTCTGGCGCCACTCGGTCGACGGCTTCGAAGTTCAGGACTGCTATGAAAATCGGGGCGGCGCGATGGTGCTCGTAAAAAGCCTCCAGCCCGATTTCGCCGCCGGTCTGGGCCATATCCCGGGCCGGGGCGTTCAGCGCTCCGACGGGCAGGGGGGCTATCTGATCGAAGAGCTGGACGAACCGGTCCCCGGCAATGCCTATATCCTGCGGCCCGGGGGACCCGCGGTCGACCACCGGCTCCGTACGGCGCGCGCCGAGGTCTCGCTCAGCCGTGCCGCGCCCCGCGCGCGTGTCACCCTCGCGCTGACCTCCGAGTAGCCGAGGCCCCGATGACCGACGCAGGCTCCGAAGGACTCCGCCCCACGGCGGCGCAGCCGCGGTTCATCTTGCGGATCGTCGCGGTGGTCGGCATCGCGCTGTCGCTGTTCCAACTCTATAGCGCCGGCATTCAGCCCATCGGCCTGTTCTACCTCCGCCCAATTCACCTGGGCTTCATCCTGGTGCTCTGTTTCCTGATGTTCCCGGTCACCGGGCTCTACCGCGCGCGCGGCTTGGGGGGCTGGCTGATCGACGGCCCGTTGATCGTCTGTGGGATCCTGGTGGGGCTATGGGTGCCACTCAACATCGACATCATCGCCACCGCCATCGTGCCCCGCCAGATCGACGTGATCATCGGGATCGTCACGACGCTGGTCGTGCTCGAGGCTGCGCGCCGCGCCGTCGGGCTGGTGATGACCCTGATCGGGGCCACGGCGCTGTTCTATGCCATGGCCGGCCAGCGCGGAGCGCTGCCCGGGTTCGGCGAGTGGCTGCCCGGCATCCTGGCCCATCGCGGTTATTCCATCGATCGGCTGTCGAGCCAGATGACCCTGGGGGCGGAGGGGATCTTCGGCCTGCCGCTGGGCGTCGCCGCGACCTTTGTCTTCGTGTTCGTGCTGTTCGGTGCCTTCCTGGAGGTCACCGGCGCGGGGCGCTTCTTCATCGACCTCGCCTATGCCGCCACCGGCCGCCAGCGCGGCGGCCCCGCCAAGGCCGCCGTCATCGCTTCGGCCGGTATGGGCTCGATTTCGGGTTCGGCCATCGCCAACGTGGTGACGACCGGCGCCTTCACCATCCCGCTGATGAAGCGTCTGGGCTATCGCCCGGCGCAGGCCGGCGGTGTCGAGGCCGCGGCTTCGACGGGCGGACAGATCATGCCGCCGCTCATGGGGGCCGGCGCGTTTCTCATGAGCGAGTTCACCCAGATTCCCTATCTCCAGATCGTTCTCGTCTCGATCTTTCCCGCCTTCCTCTATTTCGGCACGGTCTATCTGCTGGTGCACCTCGCGGCCGTGAAGCAAGGGATGCGCGGCCTGCCTGCCTCGGAGCTGATGCGAGTGCGCGAGGTCCTGGCGGGCGGCTGGCACTTCCTGGTGCCGCTCCTAGCCCTGATCGGCCTGCTGATCTCCGGCTATTCGCCGCTGCGCGTCGGCTTCTACGCCATCATCGCAGTGATCGCGGCGGCGGCGGGCAGGGCGCTCTGGGACTTCCTCGTCACGCGTCCGCGAGACGGAGAGGCGGCCAGTCTGGCGGGCTTGCAGGCGCTGCTGGGGTCAGGCGTCCGGCTGACGCTGCAAGCGCTCGAACTGGGCGCGCGCAACGCGGTGGCCGTGTCGCTGGCCTGCGCGGTCGCGGGCATCATCGTCGGCGTCGTCGGCCTGACCGGGCTGGGCCTCAAGTTCTCGGCCATGATGATCGCCTTCTCGGGCGGCAATCTGCTGCTGGCTCTGGTGCTGGTGGCGATCGCCAGCCTGATCCTCGGCATGGGGTTGCCGGTGACGGCGGCCTACATCGTGCTGGTGATCCTGGTCGGGCCCGCGCTGTCCGAAGAGTTCGGCATGGCGATCCTGATCGCGCATCTGGTTGTCTTCTGGTACAGCCAGGACTCGAACGTCACGCCACCCGTGGCGCTAGCGGGTTTCGCCGGCGCGGCCATCGCCGGATCGAAACCCATGGCGACGGCCTTTCAGGCCTGGAAGTTCGCCAAGGGCCTCTACCTGATTCCGCTTTTCATGGTCTACAACGAGGCCATCATCCTCGGCGGCCCGCTGCCGCTGTTGCTTTGGACCGGGCTGGTCGCGATTCTGGCGCTCGTCGCCTTCGCCGCCGCGCTCGAGAGCTATCTCTTCGCGCCGCTGCAGCTTTGGCAACGCCTTCTGCTCGCGGGCGCTGCAATAGCGTTGTTCTGGCCGGACCTGACAGCCGAGATCGCGGGCGTGGCCGTCACTGCGGCGATCCTGGGCTTGAACTTCTTGGCGGCGCGGCGTCTGCCCAACGAACAGCCTCTTTAGCCTCTTTGCCTAAGCCGGCTTGGGTATGTGAACCCCAAGGGGGATAGACCGAATCCCACGTAGTATTTATCGCATAATATATATTATGGAGAATAATGCTCTATCAGAACGTCAATGGTTTCAGCGTGTTCGATGGCTGGACTGCGCCCGTACAGCGCCGTGACCCTGCCGAACACCCCTTGCCGACGCGCCTCCGCGCGAGAGCATCGAGGTGCGCACCCTGGCGGTGTGCGAACTGGCCGCGCTTAGCTGTCGCGCAGTTCGCCCAGCCGATCCGCCGCGGCCATCAAGTCGGATGTGTCCCTGTCTCATCGTCGTCGACATGGTAGTACTGGTCGATATCAAGCGACGCGCCGACGTCCGCGAAGAGCTTCACTGTCTCGGTCGGCAGTAGGACACCAGCACAGCACTGATCGTAAGATCGTCGCTGCGGATCTCCAGCAGCGCCGGGCGAAGCTGAGAGAACAAATCATGAAGTTTCGCAATTGCGTCTTTGTGGTCGGATGCCTCGATGCGGGGGGAATTCCAGTGCTCTTTGAACCACTCAACGCCGCTCTTCCGCACCCGTTTGTGGAACTTGGTGATTCCGCGCAACGGTTCGGGGAGCTGGCTTTGAAAGGCCTTCGGTGAGAACTCTTCACCTCGAACTCTGCTGACGTACATGTTGCCCGACAGCGGCCATATCCAGGAGACCGAGGTCGCGCGTCTCAATCGCCGAAATGCCCAGCGGGGGCGTCCCTCCGTGACACCCATCTACGGCCGCGGCGATGCCGAGACTTGCCTCACGCAGATCCGCACCGTCGATTACGATCAGTGGGAAGATGTCGGCGGGGGCGTGCGGGCGCGCTACTGGAATGCGGGACATATCCTCGGATCGGCCTCGATCGAACTGGAGATTTCAACCGGCAACCGCGAACAACGCCTGCTGCGCCTGCTGTTTTCCGGCGACATCGGACCTGACCACAAGCTGTTTCTCCCGCAGCCCGAAGCCCCCGAGAACCTGGATTACGTGTTCTGCGAAGCCACCTACGGCGACCGGGCGCGACCGCAGGTGACCGTACAGCAGCGCCGCAAGGTCCTGGCCGAAGAGGTCAATTCAGCGCTCCGGCGCGGCGGCAATCTGCTGATCCCGTCTTTTGCCATCGAAAGGACTCAGGAGCTGCTGCTGGACCTTTCGGCGCTTATGCGCAAGGGCAAGGTTCCGGAGGTGCCGATCTTTCTGGACTCGCCTCTAGCGATCCGTGCCACGAACGTCTTTACGGCGCATCTGAGGGACCTGGAGGACGTGCCGGACGACGGCAATCCCTTCCAGAGCCGCAACATCCGCTTCACCGCGACCGTTGAGGAAAGCAAGGCGATCGCCCGTTTCAATTCCGGCACCATCATCATGGCCGCAAGCGGGATGTGCGATGCCGGACGCATCCGCCATCATCTCAAACGCCATCTCTGGCGACGCGATTCGACCCTGCTTTTCACCGGATATCAGGCGCCGGGAACCCTGGGCAACTTGCTCCTACAAGGGAAAGGGACGGTCAGAATCCATGGTGAGGGAGTGGCCGTACGTGCCGATATCCGGAAGATCGACGTTTATTCGGGACATGCGGACCAAGGTGAACTCGTAGCCTGGGCCAAGCGTCGACTGCCGTTGCGCAGGGGGCTGTTCCTCACCCATGGCGAAGACGGAGCGCGCGCCGCGCTTCGAGAGCTCCTGGTCGACAACGGCCTGTCGCGGCGACGTATCTACCTGCCTCAGTTGGACGACGCCGGCGATCTTCTCGGCGACCGGGGACCGCGCAAACGACCGGGTCCACACCGCCTTCCTCCGAAGGTCGTTGGACGAACCGACTGGCACAACGACTATGCCCAGTTCCTGCTCGATCTGCGCGGGGCGCTGAGCAAGGCGGGCGACGACAAGACACGCGCCGCCACGCTGCGGCGCTTGCGGACGTCACTAAAGACCTAGAACAGGTCGCGTCTTCACCTTCGCGGAAACAGACGGTTTCTGACGATCTCCGTTCGACCGTCACCACCGAAGCTGTGCTACAGCCAATCTCGCTGCGACTTCTAGTTTCTTCGAGCCTCAGCTCGCCGGCTCGATGCGTAGCAATGCGCCCTCCTCCTCGTCGGTCAGGACGTAGAGATGGCCGTCGGGGCCTTGGCGGACATCGCGGACCCGCGCACCGATCGGGATCGACATTTCTTCGCGCACGGCATTGGTGTCATCGAGGCTGATCTTACGGATCTCCCCGACGGCGAGGCTGCCGGAGAGAAGGTGGCCCTGCCAGTCCGGAAAGACATCGCCGCTGTAGACGACGAGGCCGGAGGGCGCCTGCGTGTCCATCCAGACAAGCACCGGATCGGCCATATCGGGAAGGCTGGTGTGGGGAGAGATTTCCGTCGCGCCGGCGTAGTCCTTACTATAGGTCGCCGCCGGCCAGCCGTAGTTTGCGCCGCGCACGATGCTGTTGAGCTCGTCCCCGGCCAGCGCGCCGTGTTCGTTGACCCAGACGGCACCGGTTTCAGGGTCGATCGCCATGCCCTGGACGTTGCGATGGCCATAGCTCCAGACGAAGGGGGCAACGCCCTCGCCGTCGAGGAAGGGATTGTCTTCGGGAGCCGACCCGTCGTCGTTGAGGCGAAGGATCTTGCCGAACGCGCTGGAAACCTCCTGCGCCCGCAGTCGGATCAGTTCGCCTTCGATCTCGACCGGCGGATTGCCGCCGTCGCCGATGCTGGCGAGCAGTGTGCCGTCCGGCAGCCAGAGCAGCCGTGCGCCGAAATGCTGCGTGTCGGGCTTTTGCTCCTCCACTTCGAAGATGACTTCGAGGTCGAGCAGCGCCTCGTCGTCCAGCACGGCCCGGGCGATCAGGGTGCGGTTGTCGTCCGGCGTTCCCTGCGCATAGGTCAGATAGATCAGACGGTTCTCCGAGAAATCGGGGTGCACGGCGACGTCGAGCAAACCGCCCTGCCCTTCTGCGAAGACCTCGGGAACGCCGGAGATTTCCGCTTCCACCAAGGCACCGTCACGGATCATGCGCAGCCGGCCCGGCCGTTCGGTGACGAGAATCGTCCCGTCCGGCAGCCAGGCCATACCCCACGGATGCTCCAAGTCGGACACCACGGTCGAGGTGCGAAGATCATCAATCTGCGGCACCTCCCCTTCGGAAACCACCACCGTCGCCTGTGCGGTCGCGGCCAGGATCGGGGCTGAAAGCGCAATCGCGGCCGCAGTACCAAAAAGGCTCCCTGTCATCTTCATCTCGGACCTCCTCGTTCGGCAATGAGTCTCAACGGCGATATCGTCCGATCAATATGGTGACGGCTCGGGCAACTGCACCCACTTTGCGTCGTCGCAAGGAACGGCGCGTCGCGAAGCTGCAGCGCCGCCGCCTCGGAAAATCGGCAGCGGTTCGAATCTCTCAACGCCTCTGCCAGCTTGAAGGCTTGGAGGATTGCCAGCCCACGCGCTGCAACAAAGGCGTATCGTCGTCGAAGGCGGCGTAACCGATGCAAAGGTAGGCGGCGAATTCCCAGTGCGGCGGTGCCTCGAACAGTCTTTCCATCTCCTGCGGATCGAGGATCGAGACCATGCCCAGGCCGATGTTCTCCGCCCGCGCCGCGAGCCAGAGGGTGTGCACCGCCATGGCGGTGGACTGCCGAAGCGTCTGAGGGATCGTCCGCCGCCCCAGACCGTGACCCTCCGGCGGGTCGATGTCGGTAAAGACCGCAAGCTGGATCGGCGCCGCCTCGAGCCCGGCCAGCTTCAGACTTGCATAGGCGGCCCTGCGGGCCTCGTCGTAAGCTTCGGCCGCCTCGGCATTGCAGCGGGCGAATTCGCTGCGGACAGCCGCGCGCAGTGCGGCATCCTCCACGCGGATCACGCGCCAAGGCCTGGCGTTACCGACCGAGGGCGCAGAGTCCATCGCCTGGCGCAAGCGATCGAGAACGGGCTCCTCGACCGGGTCCCGCGAGAAATGACGCACGTCGCGCCGCCAGATCAGGATGCGCCGAAGCGCCTCCGCGTCGTCGGGACCGAAGGGCATCTCGAAGCTGGAACGATCCGATTTCGCTGACACGGGACGCCTTTGGGTCCGCTTCTACCGACCGATGGACGTGAGAAGGGCGAAAAACGCCAAACCCAGGGTCACGCCCCCCAAAAGCATCAGGCGGTCGCGACGGCGGCGGGCCCGAGAGACAGGTTTTGGCCGCCCGAACTGGGCCGGGGTGCCGTCATCGCCGTCGCCCGTCTCACCGCTCGCTTGAGCTCCCCTGCCATCGTCCTTCATCGGTCTCTTGCTCCCGCTTGCACTCTAGCGACTTAGGTCACAGGTGATCGCCGAGCAGCCCCCTATCTGCTTGATAAAGCTTCACTTAGGATCACATGACAGATGCCTAGCGATTCCCGTATTCATATCACGTCGGCAGAGCCCGACCCACGCCCACGCGAAGACCGTCCCCGGACCGGGCGGGAGGATCGGACCGACCTCTGCACGCCGAAGCTTCGGGCGAAGCTGGCGGGCCATCTCGCGGAAGCCCTGGCCCCCGCAATCGCCGCCATCCGGGATCTCGAGGTCGAAGCGGTCGCGGAACCGCTGCGGGCTGCCGTCGGGGACTTCCAAAGCCTCTACGACGAACGGCCGCTGACCAGCAACAAGGGGGGTATGCAGTTCAACGATTCGCTCTGCTTCTACTTGGTGGCGCGCGCTCTGGCGCCCCGCTTCGTGCTGGAGAGCGGCAGCTTTCAAGGCCATTCGGCCTGGCTGCTTCGGCAGGCACTGCCCGAGGCCGAGATTCTGTCCTGCGATATCGACCACAGCCAACTGCGCCACCGCGCCGAGGGCGTCATGTTCCATGAGGGCGACTGGATCGGCGCCGAACTCCCGACGATCGATCCGGCGAGATCGCTCGCTTGGTTCGACGACCATACGGACCACTGCCGCCGACTGGCCGAGGCGCAGGCGCGCGGGTTCCGTCACGTTCTGCTCGACGACAACTTTCCGGCCGAAAACCTTTATGCCACGGGCGGCCCCCCGATCCCGACCTTGGCCATGGCATTGGATCCGGATCTCGCCGACGGCGAGGACCTCGTCTGGAGACGTCGCGGTAAGGTCTACCGCTATCGATTTGAAACAAAACATACACTGGACGTAGCCTCACGGATCGAGAAGCTCGTGGTCTTGCCAGACGTGACTTGCATCACGCGCTATAATCCCCCCTCGGGGATGACCTACGTCCGCCTCAAGCCCCTCGCGTAAGGGGGCGCAACACGGCCTGATGCCGCCTGTCCACCCGCTCCTCCGGAGCGGATCTTGTTGGGAGCCGAGATGACGATCTGCTTGCCCCACCTCCGATGCCTGCCGATCTGCAGCCTGCTCGTTCCATTGCTTTTCGTCACGGTCTCCGTTTTTTCGGCGGCCGCGGCCGAGGTCGAAACGCTCGAGCGCAGCGATTCCCCGCTGCCCGGCACCTTCGCCGAACCGCCGCTGCTGGCCGAACGGGTGGCCGCCGGAGATCTGCCACCCATCGGCGAGCGCCTGCCGGAGCTGCCCCTGGTGGCCGACTTCGACGGCAAGACCCTGGGCCAACCCGGCGGCAAACTGCTGATGCTGGTCGGGCGCAACAAGGACGTCCGCCTCTTCACCGTCTACGGCTACGCCCGCCTGGTCGGCTTCGACGAGACCTTCGAGCTGGTCCCGGATCTGCTGCAAAAGGTGGAGGTCGAAGAGGGCCGCATCTTTACGTTGCATCTGCGACCCGGCCACAGGTGGTCCGACGGCCACCCCTTCACGGCAGCGGACTTTCGCTACTGGTGGGAGGATATGGCCAACAACGACAAGCGCTTTCCCGCCGGCCCGCCGATCACCCTGCTCGTAAACGGAGAAGCGCCGGTCTTCGAGGTGCTCGACGAGACCACCGTGCGCTATAGCTGGTCGGCGCCCAACCCCTTCTTCCTGCCGGCGCTGGCCGGAGCGCGGCCGCTCTTCATCTATGCCCCGGCTCACTACCTGAAACAGTTCCACCCAGCCCACAGCGATCCGGCGGCCCTGCAGGCGAAGGCCGAGGACCTGGGGCTGCGGAACTGGGCGCAGCTGCACAACCGCATGGATAGTCTCTACGGCTTCGACAATCCGGACCTGCCGGTGCTGCAACCCTGGCGGCTGATCACGAAGCCGCCGAGCCAGCGCTTCGTGGCCGAGCGCAACCCCTACTTCCATCGGATCGATCCGGAGGGGCTGCAGCTTCCCTACCTGGATCACTTCGTGCTCGACGTGGTCGGCGGCTCGCTATTGCCGATCAAGACAGGCGCCGGGGATTCCGACCTTCAATCGCGCGGCCTCAACTTCTCGGACTATACCTTCCTCAAGGAAGGTGAGGAACGCGGCGGCTACAACGTGCGGCTCTGGGAAACCGTGCGACCCTCCGAACTGGCGCTTTACCCCAACCTGAACGCCAAGGATGCGGTTTGGCGCGACCTGTTCCGGGATGTCAGGGTTCGCCGCGCGCTCTCGCTCGCCATCGACCGGGAGCTGATCAATCAGGTCATCTATTTCGGTCTCGGGCTTACGGGCAACCAAGCCGTGCTCCCCGCCTCCCCGCTGCATGACGAGACACATCGTCAGGCCTGGGCGCAGTTCGACAGCACCGCAGCCAACGCCCTGCTGGACGAGGTCGGGCTGGGCAAGCGCAACAGCCGCGGCGTTCGCCTGCTGCCCGACGGGCGGCCGATGGAAATCGTCGTGGAGACCGCCGGCGAGAACCTTCAGGAAACCGATATCCTCGAGTTGGCGAAGGAGGCCTGGGCCGGACTCGGCATCAAGCTGTTCATCAAGCCGTTGCAGCGCGAAGTGCTGCGCAACCGGATCTTCGCCGGCGACACCCTGATGACCATGTCCTTCGGCCTGGAAAACGGCATTCCGACCGCGGATCTTCCGCCCAACGAATTCGTGCCGGTTCAGCAGCACAGCTATCAATGGCCGAAGTGGGGTCAGTACTTCGAGACGAAGGGTCAGTCGGGCGAGGCGCCCGACCTGCCAGTCGCGCTTGAGCTGATGGAGCTCTACCAGGATTGGCAGACCGCTCCCGACAGGGCGGGACGCCTGGCCGCCTGGCAGCGGATCCTTGAGATCAATGCGGAGCAGGTCTTTTCCTTCGGCCTTGTGGCCCAGATTCCGCAGCCCGTGGTGGCGCGCGAGGGTCTGCACAATCTGCCCGAGACGGCGATCTACAACTGGAACCCAGGCGCGCAGTTCGGGGTCTACCGAACCGAAACTCTCTGGATCGAGGAGCCCGCACGGCGGTGACGGAGATCGACCTCGTCGCGCTGCGCGACGGCGCGCCCTCAGACTGCGAAGCCGTAGCCGCTCTGCACCTGGCCTCCTGGCGGGACAGCTACCGCGGGCTGCTGCCCGACGCCTATCTCGACGGAGCCCTTGCCGAAGACCTCGCCGCCAAATGGCAAGAACGGCTGGCCCCCACGCCGGGGCGAGGCGGTCTGTTGCTGTTGGCCGAGTCCGACGCGCGGCTCGGCGGTTTCATCTATGCCTGCCAAGAGGCGAACAGGCCCGACAGCGCCTACATCGACAACCTGCATGTCGCCGCGGACAGCCGCGGGCGCGGTCTCGGTGCGCGGCTGATGAGAGATGCCGCCAGACGGCTCGGCCAGGACGGCTACTACGGCGCCCATCTTCGGGTTTTCGCGGCGAACGAAGCAGCCGTTCGCTTCTACCTGCGCCTCGGCGCTCATGTCGCCCACCGCGGACCGGAAGACCTCATGGGGCATACGGTCGAGACTTACCGCATGGAATGGCCGGATCTTTCTGTTCTGATCTAAGGCTCGGGACTCGGCGATCGAAGCAGGAAGATAGCGGCAGCGGTATGTCTTGCCGGGAGGAAGATCTGGCCGGAGCTGGCATCCGGCTGAGCTAAGAATTCCGTTTCGTCCATTCGTCGGCCACGTCGCCCATGGTCTTTTCGGTGCCGTCTCTTGTCCAGAGCATCAAAGACCGGTCGAACTTGAAGCTCGCGCCACAGTGAGACTTCAGGAATCGGCGCACGTTCTGCGTGCTCCTATAATTCGCCGTCACTGGCGTTTCACGGACGATCGTATCTCTGTGCCAGTCGAATTCCATTGAACTCGGTTTCCATGATCTGCCGGCTTCGAAACCCTAGCAAGAATCGACCTGCCGGCGAACAAGCAGGCGCATCGTTTGGCAGCAAAGAAAGCGATTGGGTCGAAGCACAGCGACTCACCGTTTCCGAGCGGCATCGATGCTCCAGGGACCCGGGCCGGCGAAGACGAGATAGAGGAACAGGAAGCAGTAGAGGATCGCCGCGTCGCCGCCGTTGTTCGCCGGAAAGACGTCGCGCGGGGCGTGCGCGATCCAGTAGGCCGAGGCCATCAGTCCCGAGGCCAGAAAAGCCGCTGGGCGAGTCAGGAGTCCGATGACGAGCAGTGCGCCGCAGACCAGTTCGATGACGCCGGCCGTCCATAACATTGAGAAGGCTTCAGGCATGCGCTCGGTCGCGGGGAAACCGAGAAGCTTCTGAGTGCCGTGGGCCATGAAGATGAGGCCCGCAACGCAACGCGTGATACTCAGGACCTGGGGTGCCCAGGACGTCAGGGTGGTCTGCATGGTTAAATCGTTATCCTCTCGTTAAACGGGATCACCTCCGACTTTACCATTCGGAAGGCGGGTAGGACTATCGACACGGAGGCTCTGCGATGCAACCCGATCTCCGCCTGTCGCTCGGTCCGCATCGATCCAAGGAGATGTTGAACAGCCGGTCCCGCCAAGGCAAAGGACCCCGTCGCGCATTATACCGGCGTCGGACTGGCCCTTGGCCTTACCTTCGGGTCGGCTTTCGGTGCGGCTTTAGGCGTATGGGGACGGGTCTGGGGCTCGGACTGGCCCTTGGACTGACCATAGGAGCCGCTGTCGGAAAGGGCGTCAAAAGGAAACGGGGCCCGCGACGTGTTCTGACCGATCGCGATCCGGTCTAGGCCGCAACCAGATGTGCGACCTGGGACGGCAGTGCGGCAAGCCAGCGTTCCAGGCGCTTCCGGTTGACGCCCAGGTCCCAATAGCCCTTGAGCGAGTAGGAGTAGAGGGCGAGTGTCGAGGCGCCGTTGCCCAAGGCCACGAATTCCACGACGATACGGTCGGCAAAACCGAAGAGGCGGCTCTTCTGCTCGAACTCCGCCTGCCGGGCCTCCTGGTCCAGCGCAAGCAGATGACAGCGCGGCTCCTGCGCCGCGACGGCAACCAAGGCCTCGCGCAGCAGGTCCAGAGGAACATCGAAGCGCGGCGCGCGACCGAGGGCATGGGTATGCGCCCAGCCGTTGGGGACGACCAAATGCCAGTTCGGGCTTTTGGGTGGGGTCAACTTCTGTAAATCCAAAATCACGGGGTCCCCGCCAGTTCAATGACCAGACCATCGTAGCCCGGTTCGACGCCCTCGGGGCAGCGGGCGGCGACGGTGGCGTAGTCCATAGTATGGTTGAGATGGGTCAGAACGGCGCGTTTCGGCTTGACGCGCGCGATCCACTCAAGCGTTCGGTCGAAATGAGTATGGGTCGGATGCGGTTCGAAGCGCAGACAATCGACAATCCACACCTCAATCCCTTCCAAAGCGGCGAAGGCCGCTTCATCCAACGTAACGCAGTCCGTGGAGTAGGCGAAGGGGCCGATGCGAAATCCGCTCGAGACGACATTGCCGTGGTCTTGATCGAAAATCACAGCCGGAACGCCGGCCGCTTCGAAAGCCCCCTCCACCGCATGATCCGCCATGATGGCGGGGTAGAGCTTCGCCTGGGGGTGACTTGAGGTGAAGACGTAGTCGAACTTGCCGATGAGATCGCTGCGGGTCTGCGGACTCATGTAAGCCGCAATCGGACCCTTCTGAGTGTAGGAGAGCGTGCGGAGCTCGTCCAAACCATGGCAATGATCGGCGTGGGCATGGGTGAAAAGCACGGCGTCGACCCGGGTGATTCGGTTGTCGAGCAACTGCAGACGCAGGTCCGGGGAGCAGTCGATCAAGATGGTCTTGTCCCGAGTCTCAACTAGAGCTGAGACGCGCCGCCGCCAGTTCTTGGGCTCCTCGGGATCGACCCCTTCACCGAAAGTTCCGCCCGGCCTGCCGCCGGCGAGCGGAACGCCGTTGGACCCGCCACTGCCTAGCACGGTGATCTTCATGCTACCGCCGGCCGCTCGACCCTGTTGAACAGACGGAAAAAGTTCTCGCTGGTCGCCGCGGCCAGCTCCTCGGCCGAGACCCCCTTGATCTCAGCCAGCTTGGCGGCGGTGTGCACGACGAAGGCCGGCTCGTTGCGCTTGCCGCGATTGGGCATCGGCGCGAGGTAGGGCGAGTCCGTCTCGACGAGCAATCGCTCCAAGGGCACCTCGGAGACGGTCCGGCGCAGATCCTCGGCCTTCTTGAAGGTGACGATACCGGCGAGCGAGATGTAGAGACCGAGCTCCAGAGCCGCCCGCGCCAAGTCCGGTCCCGCCGTGAAGCAGTGGATGACACCGGGAAAGGGTCCACCCGCAGCCTGCTCCTCGCGCAGCAACGTAACGGTGTCGTCGTCGGCATCTCGGGCATGGACGATGAGCGGCAGCCCGGTAATGCGCGCCGCCCGAATATGGGCGCGGAAGGACACCGCCTGAGCCGCCCGTGGGCTGTGCTCGTAGAAGTAGTCCAGCCCCGTTTCCCCGATGCCGACCACCAAAGGGTCTTCCGCCCGTTCGACCAGCGGTTCGGGTCCCTCGACCCCTTCGGTACCGGCCTCATGCGGGTGAACGCCGACGCTGCAGGTCACATCCTCGTAGCGGGCCGCGATCGCCTTCACCTGCTCGAACTCGCTGAGCTTGGTGCAGATCGTCACCATCCGGCCGACGCCGGCACGGCGGGCGCGGGCGACTACGTCCTCCAGGTCGCCATCCTTGTCCAGGTAGTCGAGATGACAGTGGGAATCGACCAGCATCAGGCCTTCGTTGCCTCCCGCGTCTCTTCGCTTTCCAAAAGACGCGGAAAGACCGGCTCCGGCTTAGGCAAGGGCGTACCCGGCTCGAGCTTGCGGCCGAGGTCGGCGAAGGTCCGGTGCTCTTCCGGAACCGAGAGTTGCCCAAGCATCCTGTCCATGGCCTGAGGCATCACCGGCTGGCAGTAAATCGCCAGACGCCGGATGACCTCGCAGAGCACGTAGAGCACCGTTTCCATCCGCGGCGGATCGCTCTTGCGCAGCGCCCAGGGCGCCTGCTCGTCGACATAGCGATTGGCCGCCCCGACCACCTGCCAGGTCCGCTCCAGAGCCCGATGAAAGGCTTGGGTGTCGTAAAGATCGCGCAAGGTCGGCAGCAGAGCGTCGGCGGCATCGAGCAACGCGCGGTCGGCATCGCAGAAATCTCCAGGCTGCGGCACCACGGCGTTGCAGTTCTTGGCCACCATCGACAGCACCCGCTGAGACAGATTGCCGAAGTCGTTGGCCAGGTCGCTGTTGATCCGGCCCATCAGCGTCTCGTGGCTGATGTAGCCGTCCTGACCGAAGGGCACCTCACGCAGCAGATAGTAGCGAAGCGGGTCCAGGCCATAGCGCGCGACCAGCTCGTCCGGCCGCAGGACATTGCCGACCGACTTGGACATCTTCTCGCCGCTGTTCAGCAGCCAGCCGTGGGCGAAGATCCGGCGCGGCGGCTCCAGCCCCGCGGCCATCAGGAAGGCCGGCCAGTAGACGGCGTGAAACCGCAGGATATCCTTGCCGACCATATGCACATCGGCCGGCCAGAAAGCCTCGAAGCTCTCGGTGTCGGTATCCGGATAGCCGACCGCCGTGATGTAGTTGGTCAGGGCATCCAGCCAGACGTACATGATGTGCTTGTCGTCCCCCGGCACCGGTACGCCCCAGGAGAAGGTCGTGCGGCTGACCGATAGATCGCGCAGCCCGCCTTTGACGAAGGATACGACCTCGTTACGCCGGCTCTCGGGCAGGATGAAGTCCGGCCGCGTCTCGTAGAGCTCGAGCAGCCGTTCCTGCCAGGCCGACAAGCGGAAGAAGTAGCTCGGCTCCTCGACCCACTCGACCTCGGCCCCGGAGGGAGCGACCAGCTTGCCAGTCTCGGTCCTGGTCAGTTCGTCCTCGCCGTAGAAGGCCTCGTCGCGCACGGCATACCAGCCGGCGTAGCTGTCGAGATAGAGGTCGCCCGACTCCACCAGCTTCGACCAGATCGCCTGCGAGGCGCGCAGATGCCGCTGTTCGGTCGTACGGATGAAGTCGTCGTTGGAGTAATTCATGTCCGCCGCCAACTGGCGGAAATTCTGGCTGACCTCGTCGGTGAAGGTCTTGGGATCCTTACCCGCCTTCTGCGCCGATTTCTCCACCTTTTGCCCATGCTCGTCCGTGCCGGTCAGAAACATCACGCGGCGGCCATCCAGACGCATGAAGCGCGCCAGCGCATCGCAGGCCAGCGTGGTGTAGGCGTGCCCCAGGTGAGGCACGTCGTTGACGTAGTAAATCGGCGTTGTGACGTAGTAGCGCTTACGCTGATCGGACATCTGCCGGCGAACTCCAGACGCTCAGGTGAGCCGCCACGCTCAGGACGCCAGGGCCTCGATCTCAAGGAAGGCGGCGATCAGCGCCTGCTTGCGGTCGAGCGCGGCGCCGTCGGCCTGGGCGAAACGGCGGCGCAGGTTGTCCCACAGGTCCAACCAGGAGGCAAGACTGCGCCCGGCACCGAGCCGGCCTATCAAGCGCGCTTCCCCCGGCAGGATCTCCAAAGGGGTATCGCCCTGGGCCCGCGCCAAAACCAATCGCCCGATCCAGGCGGACAGCAGCTCGCCGACGGTTCGGAACAGGGCTCCGGAGCTATCGCGCGCCAGCTTATCGCCGAAGCCGTGCAGCTCCGCCACGTCCAGGCGCGGCAAACTCTCCAGCAAACCGACCAGCTGCCGGTAGAGGCCCAGGCCGCCGTCGCCCGCCAGCGCGAGGGCGCGTCCGATCGAGCCCTCCGAAAGCCGCGCCAAGGCGGTCGCGTCTTCCGGCGAAAGCTCCGGCGCGAAATCGGCCAGCAACTGCAGAACCGTCGTCTCGGACAAAGGCGGCAGGACAAGCTGGCGGCAGCGCGAGCGGATGGTCGGCAGCAGACGGCCCGGCGCGTGGGCCAGAAGCAGCAGAATCGCCTGCTCCGGGGGTTCCTCCAGAACCTTCAGAAGCGCGTTGGCGGCATTGGGGTTCATCTCGTCGGCCGCATCGACGATGCAGATGCGCCAACCGCCTTCCGCCGAGGTGTGGCGCAGAAACCCGGTGGCCGCCCGGACGTCGTCGACCACGATTTCCCCACGCAGCTTCTTGCTGGCTGGATTGACGGTGCGTGCGACCGTGACCAGGTCCGGATGACCGCTCGCCGCCACCCGCCGGAAGACCGGATCGTCGGGGTCGAGTGCCAGGTTCGTCGGCTGGTCTGATTGCGGTAGCGCGAGTTCGCCGAACAGACCGCCGCCCGGCTCGGTTTGCGTCTTCCGGGCAAGCAGAAAGCGTGCGAAGCGAAAAGCCAGGGTCGCCTTCCCGACGCCGCGCGGACCGGTCAGGAGCCAGGCATGCGGCAGGCGTTCGGTGCGATACGCGGCCAGCAAGGCGTCCTCCGCCGCCGCTTGACCCAACAGGCGTGGATTCGCCCGTGGGTCCGGCCAGGCCTGAGGATCCTCTTCCGCTGCGGCCGCGGCGGCCTTACGGCTCACGATACCGCCTGCCGGTGTTCGGCGAGGGCGGACCAGACCGCCGCGGCAACGGCGTCTTCCGCCGCCGTGGCGTCGATCACCCGGCAGCGCTGCGGCTCGCGCCGGGCGATCTCCAGAAAGCCCTGACGCAGCCTTTCATGGAAAGTCCGGTCCATCCCTTCGTAACGCTCCCCACCCTCGTTGCGCGCGGCCGCCCTGGCGAGCCCGGTTTCCACAGGCAGGTCGAGAATGAAAGTCATACAGGGCGCGAAAGCTCCGACCACTTGGCGGTAGAGATCTTCGATCAGAACCGCGTCGCCGCCTTGCCCCGCTCCCTGGTAAGCGCGCGTGGAGTCGGCAAAGCGGTCGCAAACGACCCAGGCCTGGCGCTCCAAGGCCGGCCAAACGGTCTTGGTCAAGTGGTCGCGCCGCGCGGCGAAATGCAACAGCGTCTCCGTCACCGGGTCCCAGCGCGCGGCCTCGCCGTGGACCAGCAGGTCGCGGATCTCCTCCGCACCCGGGCTTCCCCCCGGTTCGCGCGTCGTCACGACCTCGGCCCCCGCCGCGCGCAGACGCTCTGCCAGACGTTTGACCTGGGTCGACTTGCCGGCGCCTTCGCCGCCCTCGAAGGTGATGAAACGACCTGTCGGGGCGGCGGCGGAACGCTTCGTCGTGGGCCGCTGATCCATGGCCTGGAGGGTCCCTAGAGCTTGCCGAAGATCAGGTGCCTGACGCCTGCCATCAGCCGGCCGATCGGCCCGAGCTTCTCGACGTCGCCACCCGCCAGCAGCGGAAACTCACGGGCCGGCATGTCCGGCACCTGCACGGTCAGGGTCGCGAGCCGGTCCCCGGCCGCAACGGGAGCCGGAATCGGCCCGTCGTAGCTGACCGTCACAACCACGTCGTCCCGTGCGTCGCGGCGTACCGCCATGACCGCGTCCTCGGCCACCACCAGAGGCACCGTCGCGTCTTCGCCGAGCCAGACCTCGGCCTCCTCGACGACTTCCCCGATCTCGAAGAGGCGTTCAGCGGAGAACTCGCGAAACCCCCACTCCAGCAGACGCTCCGACTCCTCGGCACGCTGACGGGCGCTCTCCAAGCCCGCGACCACCATCACCAGACGCCGGTCGCCGCGCAGGGCCGACGCGGTCAAGCAGTACCCCGCCTCCTCCGTATGTCCGGTCTTGAGTCCGTCGGCATCGATGTTGCGGTAGAGCAAGGGATTGCGGTTGGACTGACGGATCTCGTGCCAGGTGAACTCCGTCTCCGAATAGAGCCCGTAGTACTCCGGATAGTCTTGCACCAGAACGCTGGCGACCTTCGCCAAGTCCCGCACCGACATGCGATGGTTCGGGTCCGGCCAGCCGGTCGCGTTCGCGAAGCTCGAGTTCGTCAGGCCAAGCTCTTCCGCCTCCCGGTTCATCAGCTCGGCAAAGGCCGCCTCGGAACCGGCGATCCCCTCCGCCAAGACGATCGAGGCGTCGTTGCCCGACTGGACGATAACGCCACGCAGCAAGTCCTCCACCGCGACGCGATCCCCTACCTCGACGAACATCTTGGAGCCGCCCTTGCGCCAGGCCTTCTCCGAGACAAGGAAGGTATCCTCCATGCTGAGATCGCCGGCCTTCAGGCGTTTGAAGACCATGTAGGCCGTCATGATCTTGCTCATCGAGGCCGGTGGGATCTGGGTATCCGCATCCTTTTCGAACAGGACGGTACCGGCGGTCAGGTCGATCAGAATGGCTTCTTCCGCCGCCGTCTCGAAGGCGGCGGCCGGTGGGACGAACAAGCCAAACAACAGACATGCGACAAGCAAGCGGGGCATCTGCAACGTCTCCCTAGAGCGGCATCGTCCCGAGTGAAATCGTGATAACGGCTTCACTCAGGGCGATCCCGCCGGCTCCATATGATTCAATAAGGTTTCATCCGCCGGTCGGACGCAAGACGACGTCCAGTCGATCCGAGCGATTCGATCTTTGTCGAACATGCGTTAGGATCCAAATACGACGCAACTGTGGCTGTTCTCGAGGTGGGCGCTCAAAAATCCGCGAGAGCAGCTTGCAGTCCGGCACCCGCTGTCGAAGGCAGACGATCTAGTCCACCACCACGCGAGACTGTTGAAACCCGTCGTAGATCAGGGCCGTCAGCACGGCATCCGCTTCGGCGACATCGCGCAACGGACCCAGGCGCACCCGCCAGAAAAGCTGGCCGTTGACGTCGGTCTGACTGACCGAGGGGCTGCCGTAGGTCGTCAGCCGCTGGGCCAGATCGAGCGCATTGCTCTGCTGGGAAAAGGCGCCGGCCTGGATAAAGAGGCTCGAGGGCGCCACCGCGACCTGGGTGACCTCGCCGCTTGGCCGCGGATAGACGGGAGCAGGACTGCCCGTGGTTCCCAAGTCCTGCGATCCGCTTCGCACAACCGGCGGAGCGGGAGTCGCCGGCTCGATCGGCGCCGCCGCCACGGTGTCGACAGGCGCAGCCGTCACCTGGTCCACCTGGCTCGGCGCGGCATTGGCCAAGTCGCCGGCTTGAGCAATCCGACCGCCCTGGGCGATCGCGGCCATCTGCCGGCTTTCCTCCTCCATGACCTGGACGCGCACCTTCGCAATGCCTTGGCCTAGAAAACCCAGAAGTTCGGCGCCACGGCGCGAAACGTCGATGATCCGCCCATTCTTGAAGGGTCCGCGATCATTGATCCGCAGTTCGATCGTCCTGCCGTTCTCCAGATTGGTGACGCGCACCATCGTCGGCATCGGGAGCGTCGGATGAGCCGCCGTCATGTCGTGCTGGTCGTAGATTTCGCCGTTCGCGGTCTGGCGTCCGTGAAAGCCCGGCCCATACCAGGAGGCGATCCCGGTCTCGTCGTAGTCGTAGTCGACGGCCGGGGTATAGCGGACGCCGCTCACGACATAAGGGCGCCCGACCTTGTAGTAGCCCTGGGTGGGGACGCCGGCCCCCTGCCCTCCAGACTCCCGATCACTGCTGCCGCAGGCAGCCAAGCCGACGGCCAACAGACCGACCACGGCAGCACGCGCAAGACCGCTCAACATGGTGCGACTCGTTCCCCTCGTCAGTCCTGACTGGTGATTGTACCAACTGCCGCCGCGCCGGCAAAAGATCTATAATCGGCACGGCCGGTCGCCGCCCTTGCCGCGCCCGACCGCTCAGCCCTGGGAGCGCCGGCGCAGTTCCTCCAGCAAGGCCGGCGACGCGAAGGCGTCGGCAGGCAGACCAGCGGAGCTTTGGAAGTCGCGAATGGCGTTCCGCGTTTGCGGACCGACCCGTCCATCTGGCTCGCCGACGTCGAATCCCAAGTCCGCCAGCCGCTGCTGGATCTCCTTTACCTCCTCGACCGCCAGGCGCCGCTGATCCGCCGGCGGCTGGGACCTCATCTCCGGCAGTCCGATCAGGCGGTCCGCCAGATGACCGATGGCGACGGCATAGAGGATCGAGCGATTCCAGGAGAGGATATGCCGGTAGTTTTCGTAGACCAGGAAAGCCGGCCCCTCCGCCCCCGCCGGCAGGATCAGACCGCCGGAAACGTCGGCGCGCGGCAAGGCCGTACCATCGGCGCTGCGGACCCCCAATGCGGTCCAGTCGGTCAGACTCTTGACCGTTTCCGGCAGAGTCGCGATCGAAACGAGGTCGTAGTCGAAGTCATCGGGCAACAGGACTTCGCGCCCCCAGGTCTCCTCGCCGTTCCAGCCGAGCGTGGAGAGGTAGTTGGCGGCCGAGGCGAAGACATCGGGCAGCGACCCCCAGATGTCACGGCGACCGTCACCGTCGCCGTCGATAGCATGGCCCGTGAAGGTCGAGGGAATGAACTGCAGATGCCCCATGGCACCGGCCCAGGAGCCCTCCATGCGCGCGGGGTCGATGTCGCCGGCCTGGAGAATCCGCAGGGCATCCAGCAACTGTGCCTCGAAGAAGGCGCGCCGGCGCCCGTCCCAAGCCAAGGTCGAGAGCGCGCCGATCACCGGGAAGCTGCCGAAGGTGGCGCCGTAGTTGGTCTCCAGACCCCAGAAGGCGACCAGAAAGCGCGCCTGCACCCCGTAGGTGCGCTCCACCTGAGTCAGGAGGACCTCGTGCTCTCGCAGCAACGCCTGCCCCTGGGCGATCCGCTCCGGCGTGACGGCATTGCCGAGATAGCGCCAGAAGCTCAGCACGAACTCCGGCTGACGCCGGTCCAGTTCGATGATCCGGGGGATCGGCTGCACGCCGGCGAAAGCCCTGCCCAGGGTTGCGGCCTCGATGCCTTCAGCTTGCGCACGGGCTTGGAAATCGGCCAGCCAAACCTCGAAGGGCTGTTCCGCCGCCGCGGCGGGCAATGCCAGGACGGAGATGACGAGGACCGGCAGAAGGTGCCGCAGGCGGCGCATGGGCTCACTCCAATCTTAGGCTATTCCCAGTTTCTCTGCCACGAACGGCGAGTCGCGACAACGGCGACTTGGGTTTTAAGGCTGTGGCCTCGGAAAGACTTCTTCGGTCCAACCGGCCAGGCGATAGGCCAAAAGACCGACATACTCCTTCACCGCCGTCGTCATCAGGCCGAAGCCGCCCCCACCCGGTCCGAACCAGCCCGCAGGCTGCCCCGGCCGGGGCGGCGCGAGCCTGCGGTCCACGGGATAGGGCAGCGTTGTCCAGCCCACGGCACGGAAGCAGGCGACGGCCCGGGGCATATGAAAGGCGCTGGTCACCAGCAGCCAAGTCTCGCCGGGCTGCGGGTCGGCCATCTCCAGCGCATAGAGAGCGTTTTCACGCGTATTGCGGGAGCGGTCTTCGCGGCGGATCCGCTCGGGCGCCACGCCCAAGTCCTCCAGCAGATCGGCGGCGTAGTCGGCCTCGGACAGCGGCGCATCCGCCGGCCAGCGCGCACCGCTGCTGTAGAGGATTTCGGCCTCCGGATAGCGGTTGGCCAAGCGCGCCGCCGCCGTCACGCGATCCGCGCCCCCGCCGATCGCGTGGTCGAGACCGATCGCCGCCGTCGCGACCGAGAGCCCACCGCCCAGCACCACGATCCCATCGATCCGTTCCGGCAGGTCCGGCGTGGGAAAACGCGTTTCCAGGGAACTCATGAGCCAACGTTCGACCGGCGTGAAGGCCGGTAGCGCGACCAGCAGGCTGGCCGCCCCGACGGCGACGAGACCCATCTGCCGCCAGCGCAGCAGCAGGAAGCCGAACCCCGCCAGCAGCAGGATCAGCAACAGCGTCGCCGGATTGGCGAGCATCCAGAAGATCTTGCCGAGTTCGAAGAGCATTGTCGGCCTGAGCGTGCCCCGTTCGGGTGAAAGCGGACAAGATGCTCCAACTTCTTGGGCGCGATCAACTTTTCACGGCTGGTGTCCTGGACCGCATCAGATCATCCGAAGGCAATGTAGCGAAGCGTCGGGCGTCCTATCCGATCGCCTCCAGCACGGCGCGCGTGACCTCCCGAACGCCGCTGGTGCCGCCCAGTTCGCGCGGCAGGATCGTCCCGCCGGCATAGGCCTGCCAGACGGCCTCGTCGAGACTGGCGGCAGCCGCGACCAGCCGCGCATCGCCTCTTCGTTCGCCGAGCCAGTCGAGCATCATGGCGGTGGAAACGAGCATCGCGGTGGGGTTGGCGATGCCCTGTCCCGCGATGTCCGGCGCCGAGCCGTGTGCGGGCTGAAAAAGTCCGTGTTCGAGCCCGATCTCCGCGCAGGGCGCCATCCCCATGCCGCCGACGAGCCCGCCGCAGAGGTCCGAGAGGATATCGCCGAACATGTTCTCCATGACCATGACGTCGAAATCCCAGGGCTTTCGCACCAGGTCCAAGGCCACCGCATCGACGTAGGCGCGGTCGCTCGTGACGTCGGACGCCTGCGCGGCGCGCTCGTCGAAGATCGCGCGGAAGAAGGCCATGGACACGAAGACGTTGGACTTGTCGACGCAGGTCACCCGGCGCGCGCCGCGGCCGCTGTCGGAACGGCGGCGGGCGAGCTTGAAGGCGAAGTCGAACAGCTTCTCCGAGGTCGCCCGGGTGATCTCCATCGTATCGCGTGCGACGCGGTCGTCCTCGACGGTGCCGCGGCCGCGGGAGGCGAAGAGCCCCTCTGTGGACTCGCGCAGCACGATGAGGTCGATTGTCTCGGCCCGCGGGTCGGCCAGCGTCTGCGGCGTGTTGGGGTACTTGCGGGCCGGCCGCACCCCGGCGAAAAGACCGAACGCGCGGCGCATTTCCAAGTGCGGTGCGATTTCGGTGCCGTCGGGCAGGCGCACGTCTGGCAGGCCCATCGCGCCGAACAGAATCGCATCGGCCCGCCGTGCCGCCTCGAAAGCCCCCTCGGCAAGCTCGCGCCCGGTCTCCCGGTAATAGGCCGCGCCGCCATCCCACCGCGTACAGTGAAGCCGGATCTCGAAGCGGCTCTGGAGTGCCTTCAGCACGGTTTCGGCGGCGTCCATCACCTCCGTGCCGATGCCGTCGCCAGGGAAGACGGCGATTTCAAACTGGTGCATCGAAAAGACCTTCTAGTTCGCGAAGCCGAAGAGCCTGGGCACGAAGAGCACAAGCCCCGGAAACAGGGTGATGAGAAGCAGTGAAGCGAGCAGCGGGACGAAGAACGGCAGCAGCGCCCGAATGAGTCGCAGCGGCGAGATGGAGGCGACCTCCGCGACCGCGAAGAGGCAAAGCCCGACAGGCGGTGTGATGAGGCCGATCATAAGGTTCAGCACCATGACGACGCCCAGGTGGATCGGGTCGAGTCCCATGGCGACCGCCGCCGGCAGGATGATCGGCGTCACCATGATGATGACCGGCGCCGCCGCCATGAAACAGCCGAGCACCAGAAGCAACAGGTTGAGGAACAGCAGGAAGACGTAGGGGTTCGGCGAAAGATCGAGGATCACGGCCGCGAAGTGGAGCGGCACCTGCCCCATGGTGAGCAGCCAGGCGATCAGGGCGGAGGCGGCGATGATGAAGAGAATGTTGGCGGAGGCGAGCGCGCTCTCGAACAGCGTCGAGACGATATCGCCCCACTTCAGGGTCCCGTAGGCGAGACCCAGGGCCAGCGCGTAGAGCACCGCGCAGGCGCCGGCCTCGGTCGGGGTGAAGATGCCCGTCCAGATGCCGCCCACGATGATGACCGGCATCATCAGCGGCCAGAAGGCGCCGGCCGCCGCGCAGAGGATCTCGCGGCCGGGGATCTTGGGACCGGGCGGATAGTTCCGCCGCCGGACATGCAGGTAGATCACCACCATCAGCGCGAGGCCCATCAGGAGGCCCGGCAGGATTCCGCCGAGAAACAGTCCGCCGATGGAGGCGCCGGAGGTGACGCCGAAGATGATCAGCGAGATGGAGGGTGGCAGGATCGGCGCGATGGTGGTGGAGGCCGCCGTTACGGCGGCGGAGAAATCGCGGTCGTAGCCCGCCTGGGTCATCGCCCGGATCTCGATCCGCCCGAGCCCCACCGCGTCGGCCACGGCGGAGCCGGACATGGAGGCGAAGAGCATGCTGGCGCCGACGTTGACGTAGCCCAGCCCGCCCGGAACGCGGCCAAGCAGGCAATTGGCGAGATGAAAGATGCGGTCGGTGATCCCGGTGCGGTTCATCAACTCGGCCGCAAGCAGGAAAAAGGGAATCGCCGTCAGCGCGAAGTTGTCGATTCCCGTAGCGACGCGCTGGGCGGCGATCAGTTGATCGATCCGGCCGTCGAAGGTGAGAAAGCCGAGGCCGATGGCGATGAGACCCACCGCGATCGGCACGGACAGCCCGAAGAGGATGAGGAGGCCGGCGAACCAGGTCATCAGGTGTCGGAGCGCTCGAGCGCGGACACGGGGTGAGGCGCCTCGGCCGCGCAGGCGTGGCGCAGGTGCACGGCAGCGCGAACCCCGAAACCGAGGGTCGCCAAGGCCAGTCCGACCGGCAGGCTCGCGTAGACGTAGGCATAGGGAATGTCGAGCGCCGGCGTGATCTGACTGCCGGCCAAGCCGACCAGCCGGACGCCGAGCCAGGCCAGCCAGCCGATGAAGATCAGCGACACCAGCTGGGCAAAGGCCAGGATCAGATGCGCCCGGCGCGCCGAGACGGCGAGCAGCAGCGCGTCGATGGCGAGCAGCCGGCCGCGGAAGGCCAGCACCGCGACGGCCAGGAAGGTCCACCAGACCATCAGGAGCTTCACCAGCTCCTCGGTCCAGCCGAGCGGACTACCGAAGAGATAGCGACTCGCCACCTGAACGATGGCGGCGACGACCATCGTTCCGAAGGCTCCGGCAATCGCCAACTTCGCGGCGGCGCCGAGCACCTGGCCCGTTCTTTCCATCACGTGACTCGGATCTCCAAGGCCGCTCGGCGCCGCGTCCGCTCCCCTCCCCTAGTTCGCCAGCTTCACCGCCGCGTCGTAGGCATCGCGGCCGAACTGGTCCATGTAGAGTTCGTGCACCGGCGCGGCGCGTTCGCGAAAGCTCCCGATGTCGATATCCCGCACGATGGTCATGCCGGCCTCTTCGAGCTTGCCGTAGAGGTTCGCCGCACCTTCGGCGTTCTTCTCGGCCATCATCGCCTGCGCGGCCGCGGCGGCTTCGCGGACGACGCCGCGATGCTCATCGGACAGCCCGTCCATGAAACGCTTGCTCGCGATCAGGTAGAAGCCCGAGCGCATGTGCTCGGTCAGCATCAGGTACTCGGACACCTCGTGGATCTTCCAGTGGTACATGACCTCCACGGGGTTCTCCATGCCCTCGATGGTGCCGAGCCGCAGGGCGAGATAGAAGTCCGAGGCCGGCATCGGCACGGGCTCCACGCCGAAGGCGCGCCAGGTATCGGTGTAGACGTTGATATTCGGCACGCGCACCTTCGTCCCCTCCAGGTCCGCCACGGAGCGCACCGGCTTCTTGGTCGAGGTGAGAATGCGCGGATTGCGCTCCAGGAAGGCCAGCATGTCGACACTGAACTGCGCGGCCATGTCGGCCGACCAGTCCTTGGCGAAGTCGCTGTTCACGAAGGCGACCAAATGCTCCCGGTCGCGCCAGAGGAAGGGCATGTCGATGATCGACCAGGCCGGATAGAAATTCGCGACCACGGAGCCCACCAGCGCGAATTCGGTGATGCCGGCCTGCACCTGCTCGAAAAGCTCCCGCTCCTTGCCCAGGGTGGAGTCGGGGAAGACGTCGATGGCGACGGCGCCGCCGGTGCCCGTTTCGACCGCTTCGGCGAAGGTGGTGAGCACTTCGTGACGCGGATCGCCGGTTGGTGCCAGGTGACCGAGCTTGGCCTCCTGCGCCTGGGCCGGCAGGCTTGCGGCGGACAGAGCCGTGACGGACAGCACCGTGACGGCGGCGAGCGCCAGAGCGCGTTTCATGACGTTTCCTCCAAGGTTTTGCTTTTTTGTATTCCGACATCATGATCGGCCTCGATGAATACGTCAATGTATGCGTTAAACGTATCCAATCGACAGCCGTGCGGCCCCCAGCCAGGCCTGCGAAGGCCACCCCGCCCGGCTGCGCGCGGCACGACGCACCACCTCGGCAGTCCTTGGAGGGTGTCCGTGGAGAGCGTCGCCGCGTGCGCCCTCAGGGGCCGCGAAGGAGACCGGCCACGCAGCGGGCTTTGCGACCCGCGACAGCTTTGCTACAGGACAGGGATACGGCGATCACGCAGCGGAGGGGTGGCAGAGTGGTCGAATGCACCGGTCTTGAAAACCGGCAGGGGTGCAAGCCCCTCGTGGGTTCGAATCCCACCCCCTCCGCCACTCTGGAACATAAATGCGAACGTCGTTCGCCGCCGTTCCTACGCCATTTGAAGCAGACAGAACCCGTAGCAAGGTGTTTTTCGATCCCATGATCCTGACTTCGCGGTCGGAGACCTCGACGCGCTGCGCAAGCGCACGCAGATGATCCCGCCGAAAACCGCCGTCGCTGCCCCGCATTCGGCGTCGTGCGACCCTGGCGAATTTGCCGAGTTGCGCAGGCGTGATGATCTGCCCCGCATTTTCAACGGCCGCTTTGGTCCGTTCAGCGTCGAGGCGCGCCTGATCGCGCGTCGCCTTCAATTCTTCGATCCGCTCCCTAAGCGAAGGATCATCCAGATCGGCGACGCCGCTTTCGATAGCAGCATAGAGACGCTTTAGCCTCGCTTCAGCTTCCGTCCCGCGCCGGTTCAGCTCCGCCGCCTGCTTACGGCGGCGATCGTCTCGCTCTTCGCGACGGTCCAGGTGCGTCGCCAGCATGTCGGTCAGCCTATCGGGATCGAGCAGCCGCGTCTCCAGATGCTCCGCAACGAGATGATCGAGTCTGTCCATCTGGATCGTCCGGCCCTTGCAGCCCGTCTTGCCCTGGCGCGCCGCGATCGAGCAGGTGTAATAGCGATAGTGCTTGCCCTTTCCGGAAGTGCGCAGGGTCATGGCGCCACCGCAGTCGGCGCAGAAACAAATCCCGGTCAACAGAGTCGGCCCGCTGACAGTCCGACCTGGCGTCACCATCGGCGCACGTTTCTTCAAAAGCTTCTGAACGGCGTCAAAGATTTCGCGCCCTATGAGCGGCGGCACCGCGACGGTAATGACCTCCGAGTCCGGTTTCACCTCGCCGCGCTTGCTCCGCCTGTTGAATTCGTGCTCGCCAACATAGGTCCGGCGCGTCAGGATGCGATGCACCGTGCCGACGCCCCAGCGTCCGCCGGTCCTCGTGTACATCTTGCGTTCGTTGAGATACTTGGCGATCGCTTTGACGCCCATGCGCCCCGAATCGCCGTCGCCGTTGAGCGCCAACTCAAACATCAACCGAATGGTGTTGGCATGGAGTGGATCGATCTCCAGTACCTTCTTGACCTTGGCGCCGCGCTTTTCCGCCTCGACGACGCGATAGCCGACCGGCGGCAGCGACCCGTTCCAAAAGCCCTGGCGGGCGTTTTCCTTCAACGCCCGAAGCGTATGCTTGGCGTTCTCCTTCGATTGATACTCGTCGAAGAGCGCCATGATCTGGCGCATCATGACGTGCATCGGATCGTCGCCGAGCTCCTGCGTCATGGAGATGAGCTTGACGCCGTTCTTCGCCAGCTTGCGGACGTAGAATTCGAGCTCGAAATGGTCGCGGAAGAAGCGGCTGAAGGAATGCACGACGACGATGTCGAATGCAGCCGGCTTCGTAGTCCCGGCCTCCATCATCCGCTGAAACTCGGGCCGGCGGTCATTGGTCGCCGATGCGCCCGGTTCGACGTAGGTCTCGACGAGTTCATAGCCGCGCGCCTCGCAATAGGCCTCGCCCTGCCGCCGCTGATCGGGGATCGAGACGTCATGCTCGGCCTGCCGCGCCGTCGAGACGCGCAGATAAAGGGCCGCGCGCAGCTTCACGCCATTTTGCCGAGCGCTCATGATCGTCCACCCGCAGCCTTGCGGCGCTTGGTCTCGATCAATGGCAGATCGAGCGACACGCGGTCATAAACCACTTTCGGCTTCAGCCGCCGCCCTTCGCCAGGCTCCATCTCGATGAGGCCGTAATTGGCCATCTTCTTCAAGGTGCGCGACAGATTGGATTTGGCCCGGCCCGTCATCTGCGCCAACTCGTCGAGCGATGCCGGCGAGCGCTCGGCAATCGTGCGGAGGAGTTCGCGGTTGCCGGCCGAAAGGACCTGAGCAAAAGACTCTGTCGAGGTGAACCAGACCTTCGGATCGTTCGGACCCGGACGTTCCTCGCCGCGTGCGATCCGGAGCGTCCGCGCCTTCATGCTGTCATAGTCGGCGATCCCGACTTTCAATGTCGTCATGTCGGTACTCCGCGCTCCTTCAACACCGCGTCCACTTGCTCCCAGAAATCGGCGAGCAAAGTCGCCGCATCCTGATAGTCATAGGGGCGCACGGTCCGGAACCGATGCCGATGGTCCTGCGGCTCGCCGCGCTTTCGACCGCCCACCGGATGGGCGTTGTCGAAGCCGACCAGCCGCGCGCCGTCAGGGCCGTGAAGCGTCAGCGCATAATCAAGCCCATGGGGCTTCTCCGCGCTGACCGGCACTTGCGTGACGACGAACTTTACCCAATGCCCGCCTTGCGGATCGACGACCAGCACTTCGCCGTCGAGATCGAGCAAGGCGTCAAGGCTCGGATCGCGCGCCTCTTCTGTCATAAGATGTTATCTTGAGATGATAACAATGTCAAGCGCGATCCGGGTCTTTTGGACCGAAAAGCTCGTCCAGAATGTCGCCGAACCAGCGCTCGAAAACGTCGACCTCCTCGGGCGTGACGGGCACGTCCTCCGGCCAGTCGTCGACCACTCCCCAGTCAGACAGATCGTCTTTGACCGGACGGTTCGGGCGCGCGGGTTCCGGCGTCATTTGCGCATAGTCGTAGAGATCGATCTTTTCAGATCGGTCCGTCCGGGCGCGTCTGCGGTTTGATCGCGAAGCAGGCATCCGCAGACCTTGAAATACGCGAACGCAGAATTGAACCGACTGCGCGTCGTAGTAGCGCTCCGGGGCGTAAAGACCGGCCATCGGCGGCGGCCGTTCCGAAGTCCTTCGTCAGTTTCGCAGCAGCACGCCTTTTAGAGTGAGAGGGTCGCGGCTTCGCCGTGACGGGTTTGGAGGTCGAGAGAGAGGCTTTCGGCCGCCCGTCATGGAGATGACCCATGACCAATGTTGAGATTCTGGACGGCCGGCGCGACGCGAGCGGCGGCTACAAGGTGGATGTGTCCCGAGGCGGCCATAATGGCCGCGTGTCCTCGGAGTGGTTTTCGCGGCCCGACGACGAGAAGTATCTGTCGCTCTCGGAGCTCTACGCCTCGGTGAAGGGCCGCGCCGAGCGGAGCCGAACGCGGACCGTAGAGAGCGCGGCGATCCGCGTCGAAGCCCATCACGACGATCCCGAAAAGCTGGCGCTCGTCCTGCCGGACGCCGAGGCGCCGGTCGCCCCGACCCATTGGAGCTTCGGACAGCTTGCGAGCCTCGTCAGCGCGCCGGCGGCCTATCTGCGCCAGCTTCCAGCGCCGCTTGCCGGCATCAACCTGCAATACGGCCTCACCAACCACCGTGCCGAGCAGGTCAAGACGCTGGAAACCGATGACGGCCGCACGGAACTCCGCGCCGTCACCGGCCCTGACTATGGCCGCATCTACGACCACGAGCTCGTCTCTGCCGTTCAGCGCATCGCCGGCGACGGCGTCGGCGACACCCGCTGGAAGGTGCCGGGCGTGCTCGACTGGTCGACCGGCGTCTACAACCCCCGCGTGGACGTGACCAAGGACACGACCACGCTCTACGCCTCGGATCGTGACGTCTTCCTCTTCCTGGTCGACGATCTCAACCCGATTGAGGCGGGAACGCTGCCGGACGGCTCGCCCGATCTCTATTTCCGCGGCTTCTACTGCTGGAACTCCGAGGTTGGCGCGAAGACGCTCGGCATCGCCAGCTTCTATCTCCGCGCCGTCTGCCAGAACCGGAATCTCTGGGGTGTCGAAGACTTCCAGGAGATCAGCATCCGGCACTCGAAATACGCCGCCAACCGTTTCGCGCACGAGGCGGCGCCGGCGCTCGCGCGCTTCGCCGAGTCCTCGCCCGCGCCGTTCGTGCAGGGCATTCGCACCGCGCGCGAACGCATCGTCGCCCGCAGTGACGAGGACCGCACCGACTTCCTCCGCAAGCGCGGCTTCTCAAAGGCGGAGACGGCGAAGATCGTCGAGACGGTGCTGGCCGAGGAAGGCCGTCCGCCCGAAAGCGTGTTCGACTTCGTTCAAGGCATCACCGCCGTCGCGCGGTCCAAGCCGCAGCAGGACGCGCGCCTCGCCATGGAGACCCGCGCCAAGACGCTGCTAGAGCGCGCCGCGTAGCTCCGCCGTTCCGCTTCTCGTCGAATCCTCCATCCACGGTCCATCGCTCCCTAGAGGAAGAGGTGGGCCGTGGATTTCGTGACGGGTTTGGAGGTCGAGAGAGTGTCTCTTGATCGCCCGTCGCGGAGAAGACTCATGACGAAGTCCAAGAAAATCACCCTCAGCGCCTCGCGCGACATCCCCTTCAACAAGCTGGTGCTCAGCCAGGCGAACGTCCGTCACATCAAGGCCGGCGTCTCGATCGAGGAGCTTGCCGAGGACATCGCACGACGCACGCTGCTCGCTAGCCTCACCGTCCGCCCTGTGTTCGACGAGGATGGCGCGGAGACCGGTATGTTCGAGGTTCCGGCCGGCGGCCGCCGCTACCGGGCGCTGGAACTGCTCGTGAAGAAGCGGCGGCTCAACCGCACCGCCCCGGTGCCCTGCATCGTGCGCACCGAAGGCCTCGCCGAGGAGGACAGCCTCGCTGAGAACATCCAGCGCGCGCCGCTCCACCCTCTCGACCAGTTCCGCGCCTTTCAGGCCATGCGCGGGAAAGGCAAGAGTGAGGAAGAGATCGCCGCAGCCTTCTTCGTCTCGGTGGGCGTCGTCAAGCAGCGGCTGAAACTCGCTGCCGTCTCCGAAACGCTGCTTGAGGCGTATGCGGAGGAAGAGATGACCCTCGACCAGCTCATGGCCTTCACGGTCAATCCCGACCATGAGCGCCAGGAACAGGTCTGGGAAGCGCTCAAGCAGCACTACAACAAGCAGCCTTATGAAATCCGCCGCATGCTGACCGAAGGCGCTGTCCGTGCCTCGGATCGGCGCGCGCAATTCGTCGGTCTCGACGCCTATGTCGAAGCCGGCGGCGAAATCCTGCGGGATCTCTTCCAGCGGGACGACGGCGGCTGGCTGCAAGATGCCGCGCTGCTCGAAACCATGGTCGGCGAGAAGCTGGAGAAAGAGGCCGAAGCCATCCGCCGCGAAGGCTGGAAATGGGTCGAGGTCGGAACCGACTTTCCCTATGGCCACACCTACGGCATGCGGAGGATCGTCGGCGAAGCCGAACTCATGAGCGACGAAGAGCAGGAGAGCTACGCAGCGCTCAAGGCCGAGTACGAAAAACTTGAGGACGACTACGCCGAGGCCGATGAACTTCCCGAAGAGGTGGACGAACGGCTTGGCGAGATCGAGACGGCGATGGAAGCCTTGCAGGATCGGCCGGTGCGGTTCGAGACGGAAGAACACGCTATCGCCGGCGCGTTTGTCAGCATCGACGGCTCGGGGCGTCTTCGCGTCGAGCGCGGCTATGTCCGGCCCGAGGACGAGCCGGTCGCCGAGACCGAGGAGCCCTCAGACGGAAGCCCGGTCGATCCTGTCACGGATGATGTCGATGACGATACGTCCGACAGCATCGCCGAATCGGACGAGGAAGACGGGGAAGATGGACTCACACCGCTCTCCGACCGTCTCGTCTGCGAACTGACCGCCCATCGCACGGTCGCCCTGCGCGACGCTCTGGCGAACGATCCGCAGGTCGCTTTCCTCGCAGCCTTGCACGCCATGACGCTGCGTCTCTTCTACCACTATGGCCAGGAAAGCTGTGTCGAGATCGAACCGCGTTCAGCGACCTTCGGTGCCCAGGCGCCCGGTCTTGGCGACACGCCTTATGCGCAGTCGATCGACCTCGGCATGGACAACTGGGCCAAGGCAATGCCCAAGCAAGCCGAGGGCCTTTGGGATGCGCTCGTGGAGTGGGATGCTGACAGCCGCGACGCACTGTTCGCCCACTGTGTGGCGATGACCGTCAACGCCGTGCATGAGCCGCATTATCGCAAGCCGCGCCAGATCGCGCATGCGGACGTGCTTGCCGCGACGCTTGGCCTCGACATGGCGAAAGCCGGTTGGACGCCGACGGGCGAGACGTATCTCGGCCGGGTCACCAAGGCCCGCATCGTCGAGGCCGTGCGCGAGGCCAAGGGCGACGAGGCCGCCGACCGCATCGCCGGGTTCAAGAAGCCCGCGATGGTCGAAGCGGCTGAAGAGTTGCTGAACGGCACGGACTGGCTGCCCGAGCCGCTCCGCACGCTCTCCCTCGCGAAGAACGCCGATGAGCCGACGTTCGACATCGTCGACGATGAAAACGTGGAGGGCGAAGCGCAATCGGCGGCGGACGGCGGCGAAACGGCTATGGCCGAAACCGAGCCGTCCCGCGAGGATGACTCCGCCGCGGCATCGACCGCGCTCGTCGCGGCCGAGTAACGGGCAGCTCCCCCCAAGCACCCGTCACCCTGGGGCTCGCCGGCAACGGCGAGCCCCATTTTCGTGAATGCTGAGGAGCCGTCAATGGAAAGCGCAGCAGCAGAAATCGCACGGCGCCTCGGCCGTGAGGCGGAAGCCGTGTGCCGTCATTATCTTTCGAACGGTCGCAAACAGGGCCGCTACTGGATCGTCGGGGATGTAGAGAACACGCCGGGTCGCAGCCTCTATGTCCGCCTTGTCGGATCCGCCTACGGCCCCGGCGCGGCGGGAAAATGGACCGATGCGGCCACCGGCGAGCATGGCGACTTGCTCGATCTCATCGCCGCCAATCAGAACTTGCGCAGCTTGCGCGAGACGCTTGACGAAGCGCGGCGGTTTCTCGCTTCGCCTCGCTCAGACCCTCCGCCTCGACGGCGACCGGCGCCCACTGGATCACCCGAAGCGGCACGGAGATTATTCGCCATGGGCCGCCCCATCGCGGGCACCGTCGCGGAAACCTATTTGCGGGGTCGCGGCATCACGAATGCCAGAAACAATTCGGCGCTGCGTTTCCATCCGCGCTGTTACTATCGCGGTGAAGATCAAGCGCCGGATATGCCCGAGGGCTTGCCGGCGCTGCTCGCGGCGGTCACGGACCTTGAGGGCAACATCACTGGCGTCCATCGCACCTGGCTAGATCCGGCCCAGCCCGAGAAAGCGCCCGTGGATCGGCCGAGAAAGGCGATGGGGCGCCTGCTGGGGCATGGCGTACGATTCGGAAAACCGCGCGACGTGCTGACAGCCGGCGAAGGCCTCGAAACCATGCTCTCGATACGGATGGCACTGCCGCACATGCCGGCGGTCGCCGCGCTGTCGGCCAATCATCTGCAAGCACTCATCCTGCCGAGTAGCGTCAAGCGCCTTTATATCGCCGAGGACGCAGACGACGCCGGTCGCGCAGCGGCCGAGGCATTGGCGGTCCGTGCACGAACCGAAGGTCTCGACGCGTTGCGGCTTGCTCCGAGTGGCGGAGACTTCAACGAAGACCTCCAAGCGTATGACGCCGCCGCTCTGGCAGAACTGCTCGCGGTCCAACTCGCGCCGGAAGACGCCGCACGCTTCATCCTTTCGAATGGTCGCCAGAAGGCAAGCACGCACGCCGCGATGGCTGTCTCCGGCAAGACGTCATGACATCCCCGGTCTCTGAGTGCCGCGCCTTCGGCCTTTGAGAGCCGGGCGATCGGAGCGAAGCCGGCCCGGTCCGGCAACGGCTGCGGCCGCGCGATTTTCCGCCGCGTCCGGCTATCGCCGCCCGCTTTGCAGCGCGAAGCAAAATCGCGCGCCCTCCGCCGTCCTCCGCTGACGCTCCGGCCGCCGCCCCATTTTCTTAAGAAAACGCGGCGGCGGTGCAGGCCCGGTCCGCCCCCGCTCTTTGGCGCCCGTAAAGGCCGCGAGAGGCGCGGTCTCACGAACCGGAGACGATCCGTCATGACGACCACCGACCTGAACACCCATGAACCGCACGGCGCATCGCCGACCGCCGCGCTCCTCGACGAATTGCAGATCTACGGGCATCGTCCTTTCACGGATGAACTCGACCATCGACCACTGCCCGAAGCAAATACGCTTCAGGCTGCCCTCAGCGATATCTTCGACGCCCTCGTCGTCGCCCTCGCCGACACGCGGCTCGAACCCGATCTCGAAGACCTGCTCTGGTCGACGGTCAATATCTTCCATCGCGCGACAGGCCGCATCGAACGCGAACTCGACTACAATGAGCAAGCCCAGAAACGCTCCCAGCGCGAACAGGACGGTTCCGAGATCCGCTCGGTCGAACTTGAACGCCTCACGGCTGAAGGCCTTACCCTGATCGAACGCCGTAACGCCCACGAGCACATGCGCGATCTCGCCGCCGACTTCTTCGAGGCGCATCTCGGGCAGACCTGGCGCCCGCACTCAGGCTCGCTCGCCAGCCGGCGCACGCTCACCAGCGCGGTCATCGACAGCCGCGACTTCCTCGCCGCGCGACGGCGCGCCGAGAATGAAACGCTCCTGCCGGCAGGACCGAAGATCGCCTTCGCCGGCGGCGCAGACTCCAACGACACCCAAGCCATCTGGGCGGCGCTCGACCGGGTGCGTGCCAAGCATCCCGACATGGTCTTGCTTCACGGCGGCAGCCCCAAGGGCGCGGAGAAAATCGCCGCCTGCTGGGCCGACAACCGCAAGGTTCCGCAGATCGCCTTCAAGCCGGACTGGAACCGCCACGGCAAGGCCGCGCCGTTCAAGCGCAACGACCAGCTTCTCGATGTTCTGCCGATCGGGCTCATCGTCTTTCCCGGTTCAGGCATCACCGACAACCTCGCCGACAAGGCGAAAAAGCTCGGAATCCCGCTTTACGACTTCCGCACGCGGAAGCCGCAGGCAGCGTGACCCGTGATGCTCAAATCGCATCGCCCTTTCCCGCGCCGGAGCATTCCGGCGCGGGACGACTTTCGCTATACTTCGATTGCGCCGTGGCGGTTGGTGGAGGCGCGTCGACCGGACAAGGAGACCGCCCATGTTTGTATCGGCCGTATTGAGCATTATTGGTCTCGGGATCATCTGCTGGGTCCTGTTCACGCTCGCCGTCTATGCGCTTCCATTCTTTGTCGCCGTCACCGTCGGGCACTACGCCTATAACGCCGATATCGGCCTCATCGGCGCGATCGCGGCGGCCTTCTTCGCCGGCGCCGCTACGCTCATCTTGGGCCAGATCGCCTTCGCAACCATCCGCTCGACGCCGATCCGTCTCACGCTCGGCGCGTTCTATGCGCTCCCAGCCGGAATCGCCGGCTTTCACGCCATCAAGGGACTGTCCGGGATGGGCGGCGCGGGAGAGACCTGGACGCTCGTCTTCGCCAGCGTCGGCGCTGTCGTCGTCGGCGTCACGGCCTGGGCGCGGGTTGCGTCGCTCGTCGGACCGGAAGAAGACGCCCCGGCGGCGTCACGCGCCTTCAGCGCCAACGCCAGCCGCGCGGCCAATGACGGCTAAGAGCCCAATATGTCAAATGCTGCAGAGCTTGGCCTTCAGCGCGCCGGCACTGACAAAGGAACGCTCCCGCCGCTGCCCGCACTCTGAGGTTCGGTTGCCAGGATCGAACCAGCCAAGGCCTCGATATCTTTCATCGGTGGCAGCCCGAACTGCCTGCGATATTCGCGGCTGAACTGCGACGGGCTCTCATAGCCAACGGAAAATGCCGCCTGCGCCGCCGATTGTTCCTCAAAGAGCATTAGGCGTCGCGCTTCCTGAAGACGAAGTCGCTTGTGATACTGCAAGGGCGACATCAAGGTCACGGACCTGAAGTGATGGTGTAGAGCAGACGGCTGCAAGCACACCTCCTCCGCCAGTCGCGACATCTCGAATGGCTCTCGGTAGCTTTTTTTGATCATTGCGATGGCGCGTGCGATTTGCCGCCCTTGCCCTGGACCGTACACACTTCGCAGGACAGCCTGTCCGCCCGGCGCTCTGATGACCCTATACAGAAGTTCGCGCTCGTAGAGCTTTGCCAATGCAGGAATGTCGTCCGGTCTATCCACCAGTTGCACAAGGCGCGTCGCCGCATCCACAATGTCCGGTGTCGTCTCTCCCAGAAAGAGCCCCGGACCCTTCGCTGGTGTCTCTTGGTCCCACGGCATATCGACAGCGAGATCTGATAAAGCCGCAGCGTCAATGCCAAAGCGGATGCAAAGGTATGGTTTCGCCGGATCGGCTTTCGTGATCTGCCCAATGATTGGAAGGTCGAAGGATACGACGAGGTATTTGGCCGCGTCATAGTCATAGATGCGATCTGCGACCATGACCCGTTTCGCGCCCTGCACCACGATACAAAGCGCCGGTTCATGAACCGCATGAAGATCCTGGGTTTGCCGCGTACTGCGGATAAGGTCCAGCCGGGGCACAGCCGTTGCGTGGATGCCGTCCTTTTCGACAAATCGGGCAACCAGTTTCGCGAGGCTGTCAACTGAGCCTGTCATGTTTTGTCCCCTTTACGCTTGCGCCTATTAGATCGCTTCGATGGAGCATCATCTAGGAACAGGTCGACGGTTTTCCCAGTCCCGTGGAGAATTAGGCAATGATCCCGTTGGATCGTTCTACCGCCCGTAACGTCGACATCCATATATCAGCTGCAGCAGGGGCACCCCGGGTCGGGGGACTGGCAGATTTCAGGAGGCTGACAATGACGGACGATCGTAAAGTGTGGTTCATAACTGGCGCGTCACGCGGCATTGGACTGGAGATCGCCAAGGCGGCGCTGGCCGCCGGCGACCGTGTCGTGGCCACGGGGCGCAATGCCGGAGCAGTCAAAAGCGCCTTGCCGGACACGAGCGACGCTCTTGCGCTGCAACTGGATGTGACCGATCCCAGGCAAGCTAGTGCCGCCGTAGCTGATACCGTCGTGCATTTCGGCCGGATCGACGTTTTGGTGAACAATGCCGGGTACGGACAGCTTGGCGTGTTCGAGGAGATCGAACATGACGCCATCGTTCGGCAGTTCGACACGAACGTGCACGGCACGTTTCACACCACCCGCGCCGTACTGCCAGTCATGCGCGGACAGAAATCGGGTCATATCTTCAACCTCTCGTCTATCGGAGGTGCGCTTGGGTTCGACATCGCGTCGATCTACTGTGCGACCAAGTTTGCGGTCGAGGGGTTCTCGGAATGCCTGGCGCTAGAGGTGAAGCCCTTCAATATCGGTGTCACTATCGTGGAGCCAGGCTTCTTCCGAACTGATTTTCTTGATGAAAGCTCGATCCGGTTCTCGGACACGCCGATTGCGGATTACGCCGACTACGCCAAGACGACACAGGGCTTCTATACCTCGCAGAACCACGCTCAGGCAGGAGACCCGGCAAAGCTTGGTGCCGCGCTTGTGCGTCTCTCCCGCGAAGACAAGCCACCCCTGCGCTACGCCGCCGGGTCGGACGCCGTCGAGTACCTGGGCGGCGCTTATGACGCGCGAAAGGCTGAGCTGTCGCAATGGCGGGAGTTGTCCACGTCAACGGATGGCGCGGCTGCATCTGCCGCCTGATCGCGAAAATCACCACGCTGAGAACGCGCTGCAAACCGGGCGCATTCTCTCTGACCGAACTCAGTAAGGACCGACCATGACCATTCAGAAAATCACGTTTTTGGCTGTCGCTCTCACGATCGGCATGACGATGTCCACCGCGAGCGCCCAGACTGTCGAAGGAAGTACCATGGCTGGAACCACCCAAGAGCGCCTTCAGCAGGGTGCCGATGTCATCCTGAAGCTCAACAACGGCGTTCCTCAGACGACGCTGGAAAACATGCGTGAAGAGTTCCCCTTCCTGGCTGATGCAACCCAAGCCTACGCGCTTGGCGACGTCTGGAGCCGGCCCGGGCTTGATGACCGCACAAGGCAGATCGCTGCTGTCGCCGCCTTCGCGGCGATGGGTGAACGGGGCCTCATGAAGATCCACGCCGGCTACGCCCTGAACGTCGGCGTGACCGAGGATGAGCTGAAGGAAGTGGTTTACATGATCACTGTGCCGGCCGGCTTTCCGAAAGCAATTCTAGCCTCCCAAACCATGGCAGAGCTGTTTGTAGAGCGCCGCACGGCCGACGACGGGTCAGGCCAGTGAGGAGGCCTGGACATGGACCATACGCAAGAAGTCTTGCCGTTGCTTTTGGCGTCGTGATGAGCAGCACAACCGCGCAGGGACAACTCGTCACCACCGATTTTCCACGCTCTCCGCGTCCGGAAGCCCCGACCGAACCTCAAATCCATGAGTTTGTCGGTATGTGGGTGACGGAAGACGGGCGTATTCGCCACGACCTTCTCCCGAATGGGCGCTACGACGAAGCACGGGGTAACCGGGAAAGCGCCTATCAGGGTCGTTATCACGTCACGGGCTACATCATCCAGTACTGGGACGATACCGGGTTCTATGCCGACGGGCGGTTCCGGGACGGGGTCCTCTACCACGGTGGATACATCTTCTACCGGGAGGAATGATGGTTCGACCGGGTTCACCACAACGTCACTGAAGCAGTTTAAGGAGTTGACCATGCCCCTAAACGTGATCCGCGGTGTCACACTGAGCCTGGGCATCGCTGTTTGCCTGACAGCCGCGCCTGTTCGCCCAGCCAACGCCGCAGACCAAGCTTTGATCGAGGAGACAAACCGCCAGCTCGTCCGTGACGCCTTCGAAGGCTGGGAGGCGGGTACGTTCAACGTGTTCGACTTACTTGATGAGGACGTCGTATGGACCATTACCGGCTTTGATCCGGTCGTCTCGGGAATATATCGCGGGAAAGAAGAGCTTCTCTCCCGCACTGTCGAGCCTTTCAGCGAACGCATGAGTGAACGACTAAGTCCCACTCTGCGTGAACTCTGGGCAGACGGAGACGACGTCCTCATACACTTCGATGGCGAAGGGCGAACGGCAGCAGGCGACGTTTATAGGAACAGCTATCTGTGGATCTTCACAATGGAGGGGGACGCAGTCACCGAAGTGACTGCATTTCTCGACACTGCCGCCTTTGCTGCGCTCCTCGCACGTGATCCGGCAAATGCGCCAGATGAAAGGACCGATTGATGGCGATGCCTGCTTCCGGCTTCGCATCACCTCTGTGAGATTGAAGCATCCTTCCCGCAGGTAGCAGAGGAACTATGACACGCATCCGAGGTGTGACTTCGCCGCCGCCTTCAATCGCGAAGTGGCGCCAAACGTCAAGGCGGCCATATCACGTCGGCTAGGATCGCGGATGCGGTGGAAGGGGTCGTTTGCGGCTGGGGGCAGAATGAAACCCTTCCGCGAGCTGCGCGACAGTGATCCTGCCCAACGATTGCTCGAATTGCCGTCGCGCCGATGCTAACGCTTCGTTCGTGGCGGCATAGGCCGATTTCGCCAGTAGACAGCTTGGATTATCATCGTCGTTACCAATTGCGAACAGCTGCGGCGAGCCGAGTGCCTCATAGATGCCCAGGAGGGTGATCTGGTCCAGCGGCCTCGCCAAAGACCAGCCTCCCCCGTGACCTTTAGTCGATGTGACGATCCCGGCTTCCCGTAAACCTGACATCGTGCGCCTCACCACGGCAGCATTTGTCTGAAGCATCTGGGCGATTTGTTGGGAGGTGGCAGGCCCGTCCATCTCATCAAGATGCAAGAGCGCGTGGAGCACGCGGGAGAGCCGGTTGTCCTGTCTCATTTGGGGCCTTTTCTCAATTCACGTAACATTTGAACACACGAAAGATTGACATCCGGCGTTTCATGATACATATGATGTTACATGACTATCATACCAAAAGCCAGTCACAGCCGCGTCACTGCTGCCACCAACCGATGGGCAGCGCTGTCCGTCCTGTTCCTCGCCAGCTTCATGAACCTGATCGATGTCAGCATCGTGAACGTGGCTCTCCCGCAAATTCAGGCAGACACTGGGGCGACCTCGACGCAACTTGAATGGGTTGCGGCAATCTACGTGCTGGCGCTTGCGGTCGGCCTTCTGCCGTGCGGACGCTTCGGAGATGTTTTCGGGCGACGGCGGATGTTCATCTGGGGGCTGATCGGGTTCACCCTGTCCTCCGCCGTCTGTGGTTTCGCGCCAGATGTCGTCAGCCTGATTGTGGCCCGCGCGGTGAAAGGCATCGCCGCAGCCATGATGGTACCCCAGGTCCTCGCCATCACGCATGTGATCTTCCGGCCGGAGGAAAAGTCCCGCGTCTTCGGTCTTTTCGGCACCGTGTCCAGTCTGGCCGTTGTGGCCGGTCCCATCATCGGCGGGGCGCTGATCTCTGCAGATATTGGCGATCTCGGCTGGCGCTTGGCGTTCCTGATCAATGTTCCGTTTGGTATCGCGGCACTGTTCGGTGCGCGGGTATTTGTTCCGGCGCTGGATGCCGACGCCGATACCCAGCCCGACTGGATCGGCACGGGCCTGTTCACCATCGCCGCCGTCCTGCTTGTCTTGCCGCTGATTGAAGGCCGCGCCCTTGGCTGGCCGTGGTGGTGTTTTGCCGCGATTGCCGCGTCGGTTCCCGTGGCGCTTGGCTTCATGGCTTATGAAAGAAAGTGCAGCGCGGCGGGCCTCTCGGCCCTGATGCCGCCCGGTCTTCTTGCGAACGCGCCCTACCTGCGGCGGCTCGGTCTTGTGACGCTGTTCTTCAGTGGCGTCCCCGGACTTTTTCTCGTCCTCGCGGTCTTCCTGCAATCGGGCTTCGGTCTGACCGCCTTGCAAAGCGGCCTCGTGACCACACCCTTCCCGGTGGGCGTCATGCTCGCCTCGATGACGACAGAACGGTTTGGAAACCGCCATCTGTCTCTACGCATCGCGATTGGAGCGGCCCTGCTCGTCTTCGGCATGATCGGTCTGCAATTCGTCATCAAGTCGGCCGGTGCGGAGCTAAACCCCTACGCATTCGCCCCACCCCTTCTAATCTGCGGCTTCGGCATGGGCACCGCGATCATGTCGCTGTTCCAGGTCACCATGTCGAGCGTCGAGACGCAGGACGCCGGTGCAGGTTCAGGGGCCATGCAGGCATTCCAGCAGATCGGCGCGACCCTTGGCATCGCCATTGCAGGTTCAATCTTCTTCGAGCTGCTCGGTCAAGGCGGAATGGAGGCCGGGGCCGACATCGCGCCGCGCTTCGTTGACGCCGCCGCCGCAGCAACAACCTACTCCATCGCTGTATTTGCGACCCTCACACTGCTCGTTGGCGCATCGGCATGGAATGCAAGGAGGGCCGCGACATGACAGTCCCCCAACTTCACGATGATCCAGCCGACTTCTGGGAAGGCCACTACACGAAGATGAGCAAGCTCTCGGGCGGTCGTCCTTCGGCTATCCTTGTCCGCTTTGCGGAAGGCCGTGCAATCGGACGCGCGCTGGACCTTGGCTGTGCACGGGGCGATGACGCGATCTGGCTTACCAAACAAGGCTGGACCGTCACCGGCGTCGATGTGGCAGAGTCCGCCCTCAATGCCGCAAGGCAGGCGGCGCGAGAGGCGGAAGTTGCTGAACGCGCGCAATTCGAACGGCACGATCTGGGCGTGTCCATTCCAGAAGGAAAATTCGATCTTGTGACTGCCATGTTCCTGCACTCGCCGGGGAAGTTTGACCGGGTATCGGCACTGCGTCGCGCTGCGAACGCTGTTGTGCCGGGCGGCTTGCTGCTGATCGGAGCCCACGGGTCTTGCCCACCCTGGTCATGGGCCGACCCGGATACGGTCTACCCCACCGCCGAAGACGAAATGGCCGCTCTCGATCTCAGCCCCTCGGAATGGCGCAATGTGTTCGTTGGCCCGGTCGAACGGGTCGCGATTGGACCGGACGGTCAGACCGCCACTGTCATCGACACTGTGATTGCCGTCGAGCGGCGGTAAAACAGCCTTCACGCCGGATAGGACCGTTTTCGACACCTCCACGAAAGCCAACACTCAAGCTCAAAGCCCAAAGATCGGCTTTGTCCGCATTCCTGCCGCCCATACTGCCTAAAGTCCGGAGTCTGAGAGCCCGTCGCGTTGCACCCTTCGATACGATCAGACGTTTTAGAGACTCCGCGACTCGGCCGGACTGAAGCGCCAAGCATGAATGTCGCGCAATCGCGCCAGTCTCCCGAGAACGATTCCCCCAGCCCATTTGCACGCCAACGCCTGTCATTGCGCGACACGCATTGCCGAACTCTTGCCGGTTCTGACTGGTAGCTGTCAGCTCTCTCCCATGCCTGTTGCCTGCGCTCGTCGCGGCCTCTCGTGGCTCGATCTGGCCGGGGCCGGCTTCGCCTCGATCGCCTAAGCCGCAACGGCAGCGTTGAACTTTCTTCCCCTGGGCTACGCCCATTCCTCGCGGATCAAGAAAGCCCAGCGCCGCCGTCCTCCGCTTCGCTTCGGGCCGCAAGGGCTGCGGCGGCCATCTTCCCCGGCCGTCCGACAAGCCATCGAGGCCGCGATGGGCGCGGGCTCGAAAGCCAAAAGGAGAATTGAAATGGCCACCATCGGAACCTTCAAGAAGAGCGGCAGCGAGTATGTCGGCGAGATCGTCACCCTCAGCGTCCAGGCGCAGAACGTCCGCATCGTCCCCGAAGAGGGCTCGACCAATGACAACGCCCCAAGCCACCGCGTCTTCGTCGGCCGCGCCGAGATCGGCGCCGCCTGGTCCAAGCGCTCGAACGAGGGCCGCGACTATCTGAGCCTCAAGCTCGACGATCCGAGCTTTACCGCTCCGATCTACGCCAATCTCTTCGACGACGAAGACGGCGAAACGTCCAGCCTCATCTGGTCCCGCAACCGCCGCAAGAACGGCGACTGAGACCCAAGCGCCCCGTCCGGTTCGCCGGACGGGGCTTTTTTCTGCCCAGCTATTGAATCCAGGATTCGGCGGCGACAGCGCCTACGCGCCGGTCTCATCCGTGGCGGCGTTGTCGTCACCGCCCCCGTCGCCGTCTTCGAGCAGCGCCGCCGGCTTGATGTCGAGCGCCCGCGCCGCATGCCACAGGGTAATGATCGTCACATTCTGCTGGCCGCGCTCCATGGCGCTCACATGCGCTCGGTCGACCCCGATTCGCTCGGCCAACGCCTCCTGGCTGAGCGCGGCCTCAAGCCGGTGCGTTCGCAAATTGCGTCCAAATACCCTGCGGATGTCCATCGGCAGGATAAGGGCCAATTGTGTATTTTAATGCTACGCATTATAATACGCGGCCAGGATCGGGACTTGTTGCGGGCGCTTCCGCCGCATAGCCAAAATTCAACCACGCAGCGGTTGCAGGCGTCATGGTTTCCAGTTCATTAATGGTGCGCGGCCATGAGCCAAGGATCTGACATGACCCGTTCTCCAGACGCCACGATTGCAGAAGCGCCGCCAACCGGCGAAGCGCTGACGCCCTATGATCGCGAGCATATCAAGCTCTACATGCGGCTGCTCGACGCCGAGCGAGCGGGCGCGTCTTGGCCCGAAGTTGCGCGATTGCTGCTCGGCATCGACCCCGAGGCGGAGCCCGAGCGCGCGCAGCAGGTGCATCAAAGTCATCTCGGCCGCGCCCGCTGGATGACCGAACACGGCTATCGCGAGTTGCTGTCCTCCGCCGGTTAGCGGTGCGTCGAGTGGCAAATACTGCGAACCGCACAATCAGGGGTGTTGCGCTGCTCGCATCAGGCGATGCCGCACCCAGCTCTATGCAAAAGCGGTGATGAAGCAAATCTCAAGAACAATACGCGCAAAATCCGATGCGCGTCCGCGAGTGGAGTTCGGTCATGCCGCTGCCAGATTGGCGCAACGATCGCGTCTACGACAACTTCGACGATCTCGACGTTTCGGGCCTCGCCTGGGAATGCTTGAGGCGCAATGAGCGGTATGAAGCGACATATCCGCTGATGCTGCATGGCCGCGCAACTCCGGCAGACTGGGGGTTGCGATTTCCCCGTCGATCCGAACATCGCCGCACCCACCGCGCCCGTCTTCTGGCGCCCCGATATAGCACCCGCAGCCGTCAGTCTGATCGCGCCGCTGCCTGACGTCGGCATCCAATCAGCACCGCTGAGTGACATGCCCATCGCCGATACGCGACGCGACTCTCAGACGACCTATCTCAAGCTCGAAAGCGGCTCACTCCTCGTCGGAAACCTGTCGTCCGACGACAAACCAATCGGCGTCCTCCTGCCGTTTGACGAACAATGGTGCGTGCGCCTGGCTGCGGCCGAGCGACTGCGCCACCTGCTTTTGTACGGCCGCGCGAGCGCTCCTCCGCTTACGGAGCAACAACGCAAGCGCATCAAATATGCGCTGCGGGTGACAGACGGTTTGCGCCAAAACGCCAGCTATCGAACCATCGCCGTACGCTTCTTCGGCCGAGCGCGTGTCGACGCCGAGCACTGGAAAACCAGCGCGCTTAAAGCCCAGGTCGCGCGCCTCGCGACGCACGGCGCGATGCTCACCCACGACGGATACCGCGCCTTGCTTGCCGGCAAACGCCCAACTGCTCGCAGCCAAAACCGCCGGTGAGCACGAATCTCGTGCGCAATCTACAGCACGGTTGACGCTGCAAACGGTCCGTTTTCGGGGTGACGTTTTTCTTCTCAGCCTTTCATCATCCCTCCCGGCCGCACTTCTCCGCTTCTCTCGCCTCCGACACGCCGCCGCAGTTCGCGGCGGTGCGCAACCTACCGGAGGCGTTATCCATGCCAGACCCCAATGCCGGTTTGCCGCCGCGCTACCTCAGAACTCCCGAAGCCGCCCGCTTCCTGGGCCTTTCCGGCCGCACACTCGAAAAGCATCGGACCTACGGCACCGGACCGCGTTACTCGAAGATCGGCGGGCGCGTCGTCTACGCCGTCGAGGATCTGCAAGCCTGGGTCGGCCGCGGCGAGAAGACATCCACCTCCGACGACACCGGCGACGAGGTTCTGCCCGCCAAGCGCCATGCAGCGGTCTCGCCGGCCTATGCTGACAAGAAACGCGCATGACCGGCCGAACGACTGTCGATCTTCTGTGGATCGAAGGCCGCGTCGAACGCTGGATTCGTTTCGGCCGCACCATGCAGGAAACGGTTCACAGTCGGCGCCGGCGCACGGTCGGTTTCAATCCAGGCGCCGTCTTCGCCTTCGTTCGCTGGTCGGCGAACGACTATGGCACGGTCGAAAGCCGGCTCGATATCCTGCGCGCCGTCAGACCCGACGAAGGCTGTTCAACCGTTCCGCATGTGACGCCCGGTGGGGAGATTCTGCTACGCCTTACCGGCTGGCCGACGGTCGAAGCCGCGCTCATCGCCATCGACCAGATCGAAGCGCTCGGGCTCGCGCCCGAAGACGTGTGTCCCGACCATTGGCGGCACGTTCACAACCGCCTGACGACCGGCCTTGATGCTCGTCCTTACACCGATCTTCGGCACACCGCATGGCTGAAACGCAGCCAGGTGAGCGCATGACCCCGGCGCGTCGAACCCTCATCCTTTCCGGCGCGGCGCTCGGTCTGATCGGCGCTTCGACCGTCATCGAGGCTGATCCGGTTCTGCTCTGGAACGCGTCGCCGAGCGTGCCCGTCGGCTTCTACGCGGTGACGCCGATCGACACGCCGCATGTCGGCGATCTAGTCGCCGTTCGCCCACCGCCGCCGCTTGGCCAATGGTTGTTCGAGAACGGGTATCTCGGCCGTGATACGCCGCTGTTGAAGCGCGTCGTCGCGCTGCCGGGCGCTGAAATCTGTCGCCGCGGAACGACAATTACCATCGCCGGTCACGCGGTCGCCGAAGCGCGCGAGCGCGACCGGCTCGGCCGCCGACTACCGGTCTGGCAGGGCTGCCAACTGCTCCGCGAAGATCAGGTCTTTCTACTTAATCCGGAGGAGCCAGCGAGCCTCGACGGCCGATATTTCGGCCCGCTTGGCGCAGACACAATCATCGTCCGGGCGACGCCGGTCTGGACGCGGGAGGGCTGACGCTGTGCAGCGCCTCCCTCTTTCCGGCCGCACTTTTCGCACTCTCTTGGCCGCACTGACGCTGTTCACGCTCCCGGTCGCAGCGGCGCTTCCCGCACGCGCCGAGCTAACGGTGCAAGCGGCGAGCACCCCGACAGGCGCGGTCCATGCGTCCTCAATCGACCGTTTCATCGCCGAGGCCGCAAGGCGGTTTGACATCCCTGTGCAGCGGATTCGCGCCGTGATGCAGGCCGAAAGCGCAGGCAATCGATATGCCGTGAGCAGCGCCGGCGCGATGGGCCTCATGCAGATCATGCCCGAGACCTGGCGCGAGCTGAGAACGCTGCATGGTCTCGGAGTCGATCCATTCGACCCACGCGATAACATCCTGGCGGGCGCCGCCTATCTGCGTGCGATGTATGATCGCTTCGGCGCGCCCGGCTTCCTGGCCGCCTACAATGCGGGACCGGGACGCTATGCCGAACATCTTGCCACCGGTCGTCCGTTGCCGCGTGAGACTCGGGCCTATCTGGCGACCCTGGCTCCCCTGATCGACGGTTCGGGTGCAGATCGTCAGCAGGAAGACGGCGCGGCCATCGTCGTCGATTGGCGCGCCGCTCCGCTGTTCGTCATGCACATCGACGGCAATCGCGGCGCGAGTTCGGTGGCAGGAATTGGGCCTTCCGGTGCGACGTCGAATGCGCCTCACAATGACGACCGTGCGCATGCGCCCCGTCCGCCAAACGGCCTGTTCGTCAGGTCGGCAACGGAGCGAGGTCAATGAGGCCTCCATTCGCAGATAGCCGCGCTCTGTCGTGCCCTGTCGCGCTTTTGGAAGGAGCGCAGAGGTCGGAGAGTGGAACAACGGCAGGACGGCGAGATAAAAGGCCGCGCCCCAACAGGCGCTACGGCGTTGTTGTTGTTGATGTTTTTGCCCGCCACACTGATCGCCGCAGTGCCGCGCACACCGCTTACTCCCTGTTTTTACTGCGTTTTTGCCGTGCCATCCGTTTTCACCGGGGGCGAACGGCATGAGCAATCGCGACAACGATGTCCGTATCAGAGCGGGGCGCATTCGCGATCGCGGCGCGCGCAGCCAGAAGGCTAAGAGCTTCGTCGGCCAGGTCATGCGCGCGGCTAAGAAGGCAGGGCATACCGGCTATCGATTCAACGGGGCGAGACGTCACGGACTGAGCAATTCACGTTTCGGCCGCGGCCGCTTTGTCAACGCGGCCCGAGGACTTTCCCGCACGCAACGGCGTGTCGTCATCAAGGCGCGGATCGTCCGCCATCGCGGCGCCCGCTATCGCTCCGCGCCGCTCGCCAAACACATTGATTATCTGAAGCGCGACGGTGTCACCCGGAATGGCCGCGATGCGGCGATGTTCGACCGCGACGGCGACAGTGCCGACGAGCGGGCTTTCGCTTCAGCCTGCGAAGACGACCGCCACCATTTCCGCTTCATCGTTTCACCTGAGGACGCCGGGTCGATGGAGGATGTCCGCGCCTTCACGCGCGATCTCATGGACCAGGCCGAGCGCGATCTTGGAACGCAGCTCGATTGGATCGCTGTCGACCATTGGAACACCGATAATCCGCACATCCACGTTCAGGTGCGCGGTAAGGCCGACGACGGCAAGGACCTTGTCATCTCACGGGATTACATCAGCCGCGGCTTCCGCGCTCGCGCCGAAGAACTGGTCACGCTGGAGCTCGGGCCGCGCAGCGCGCGCGAGATCGCATCCGGACTCGACGCCGAGGTAACGGCCGAACGCTGGACCGGCCTCGACAAGACGCTGCGCGGTCTCGCCGACGACAATGTCGGCGTCGCCGATCTGCGGCCAGGATCGCCGCAACCGACAGACCCCGATTTGCGCCGACGCCTGATCGGCCGCGCGCAAACGCTGGAACGGCTCGGCGTCGCTGAAAAACTCGCCCCGGCTGTCTGGACATTGAAGCCGGGCGCGGAGGACACGCTCCGCGATCTCGCCATGGGCGGCGACATCATCAAGACCATGCACCGCGCCATGGGTGGCAGGGCCGAGCGGCCAATATCCGATTTCGCCATCGATGCGGAACCCTCCGCGCCAATCCTCGGGCGGCTCGTCGATCGCGGCCTCCATGATGAACTCAGGGGCGAAGCCTATGCGGTCATCGATGGCGTCGATGGCCGCGTTCATCATCTGCGCTTTTCCGATCTCGACATGACCGGAGACACGCCGGTCGGCGGCATCGTCGAGTCGCGGAGCTGGACTCCGAAGGGCGGCGGCCGTCCGCGTCTGTCGCTGGTCGGGCGATCCGACGTCTCACTGGAAGCGCAGGTGACTGCGGACGGCGCCACCTGGCTCGATCGACTTCAACTCGCCCGCGAGCGCGCACCGCTGAGCGCAGGCGGCTTCGGCGCCGAGGTTTCGGCCGCGCTCGAACGGCGGATCGATCATCTTGAGGCAGACGGCCTCGCGGCCCGACGCGGCGGCCGCGTCAGCTTCTCACGCGATCTTCTCAAGACGCTGCGCGAGCGAGACCTCGCGGCTGCCGCCGCGAAGCTCGAAGCCGAGACGGGATTGAAGCGCCAGAAGAGCAGCGACGGCGAGACGGTCGCCGGCGTCTATCGCCAGCGCCTCGATCTCGCGTCGGGCCGCTTCGCGATGCTCGACAACGGATTGGGCTTCGAGCTCGTGCCCTGGAAGCCGCAGCTCGAAAAACATCTCGGCCAGAGCGTGACGGGCGCGGTCACGCCGGGCGGCGGCGTCGACTGGTCGTTCGGCCGCAAGCGCGGCCTGACACTTTGAGCCGCGAAGGAAAGAGTCCCCTATGACGAAACGCGACCCCCAATCCCCCGCCACCAAGATCCTCTGGGGTCAGATCTTGATCGTCAGCTTGGTCGCACTGCTCTTCGTCTGGACCGCGACCCAGTGGACGGCGTGGCGGCTCGGCTTTCAGCCGGAACTCGGCGAGCCCTGGTTCTCACTCTTCGGCTGGCCGGTCTATGTGCCGCCCGCCTTCTTCTGGTGGTGGTATTGGTACGACGCTTATGCGCCGAGGGTCTTCGTCGAAGGCGCCATCATCGCCGGCGCAGGCGGCATCATGTCGATCGTCGTCGCCATCTTCCTTTCCGTCCTGCGCGCCCGTGAGGCCTCGGACGTCACCACCTACGGCTCGGCGCGCTGGGCCGAGACGAAGGACGTTGCGGCGGCCGGGCTGCTCGATCCCGACGGCGTGGTCCTCGGCCGGTTCGAGCGCAGCTATCTCCGGCATGACGGCCCCGAGCATGTGCTCTGCTTCGCCCCTACACGGTCGGGCAAGGGCGTCGGGCTGGTCGTCCCGTCGCTCCTGACCTGGCCGGGCTCGGCGATCGTCCACGACATCAAGGGCGAGAACTGGCAGCTCACTGCCGGCTGGCGGTCCCGCTTCAGCCGGGTGCTGCTGTTCGATCCCACCAATCCGGCGAGCGCCGCCTACAATCCGCTGCTCGAAGTTCGGCGCGGCGACAGCGAAGTGCGCGACGTCCAGAACGTCGCCGACATTCTGGTCGATCCGGAAGGGCTGTTGGAGAGACGGAACCATTGGGAGAAGACCAGCCACGCGCTGCTCGTCGGCGCGATCCTCCACGTCCTCTACGCCGAGGCGGACAAGACGCTCGCCGGCGTCGCCGCCTTCCTCTCCGATCCGCGTCGGCCCATCGAGGCGACCCTGACCGCGATGATGAAGACGCCGCATCTTGGCGACCGACCGCACCCTGTGGTTGCTCAGGCCGCGCGGGAATTGTTGAACAAGTCGGACAACGAACGCTCGGGTGTGCTCTCGACCGCCATGAGCTTCCTCGGGCTCTATCGCGATCCCGTCGTCGCCAGGGTGACCAACCGCTGCGACTGGCGCATCCATGACCTGATCGAAGGAGACAGACCCGCGACGCTCTATCTCGTCGTGCCGCCGTCCGACATCAGCCGGACCAAGCCACTCGTGCGCCTCGTCCTCAATCAGATCGGCCGCAGGCTGACGGAAGACCTACACGCGAAACGCCGGCATCGCCTGCTCTTGATGCTCGACGAGTTTCCCGCGCTTGGCCGGCTCGACTTCTTCGAGAGCCAGCTCGCTTTCATGGCCGGGTACGGACTGAAAGCCTTCCTGATCGCCCAGTCGCTCAATCAGATCGAAAAAGCCTACGGCCAAAACAACGCGATCCTCGACAACTGCCATGTGCGCGTGGCCTTCGCCACCAATGACGAACGCACCGCCAAGCGCGTCTCGGACGCCCTCGGCACGGCGACCGAGATGCGCGCGATGAAGAACTATGCCGGCCACCGGCTCAGCCCCTGGCTCGGTCATCTCATGGTCTCACGTCAGGAGACGGCGCGGCCGCTTCTGACGCCCGGCGAGATCATGCAGCTCCCGCCCCACGAGGAGTTGGTGCTCGTCTCCGGCGCGCCGCCCATCCGGGCGCAGAAGGCGCGCTACTTTAAAGACCCGCAATTACAGGCGCGCATTCTGCTGCCGCCTGAGTCGCGCAGCGCGGTCGAGGCGAAGCCCGCCTGCAACGCTGACGACTGGTCGTCCGCGCCGCCCATCGCTCCTGAGCCCGCTGGTTCGACCAGCCAAGCCGCTGATGACGGGGACGCCGATGGCGGCGTCCGGCGCGAGCCGGAGATCCCCGAACACGAGGCGATCGCGCCGGATCGTCCCGCGCCCGCGCGCGAAGAGTTCGCCGCCCTGGATGACGAGCCTGACGACGATGCTCAGCGGGCGAAGCAACTTCAGGACCGGTTCCGCGGCGTGGCGCGTCAGGCCTCGCTCGACCCCGAAGACGGCATCGAGCTTTGAGAGGGACCGGGATGAAGAAGGACCGCCTCAACGTGTATTTCGATCCGATACTGACGGGCGAGCTGGAAAGCCTCGCGGCGCGACGCAAGGTCTCCAAGTCGCAGATCGTCGAGGCGGCGCTTGCATCCTACCTCTCGCCCGACGGCGCCGATCAGCGTGAAGCCGCCATCGTCCGCAGGCTCGACCGGCTCACCCGCGCCATCGAACGGTTGGAGCGTGATCTCACCATCTCGACCGAGGCGCTCGCGCTGTTCGTAAAATTCTGGCTCACCACGACGCCGCCGCTGCCCGATACGATGCGGGACGCAGCGCAAGCGAAGGGGCGCGAACGCTATGATGGCTTCGTCGAGGCGCTGGGGCGACGGCTGGCGAAAGGGAGCACCCTGACGAAAGAGGTCTCCGAAGAGGGCAATCGCTCGTCGACGAACCAATGACCGCTTTGAGTTTGAGCCCCAGACTTCCAGTGCCACTCTGTTACAGGAGCGCGGCCCCGGGATAAGGTTGATAGTTGCACTTTCCAATGCAGGACACGGCAAAGATCGCTAGCCTTCTGCGTGCCGAGTTGGTCGAACGCATCGCCTCCGGTTCGGTACCTGAGGCGATGAGCGGCATGCATCAATCAGACTAGAGGCAGTGCGATAGTATATTGCACGCCGTCATGCAATTTTTGCATGACGTTAATCCGGAATGGGTCATTCAGTGCATACCGATTGATCTGGTAGTGCAATCTGAACGCAACGAGATCAAACCGAAAGAAAGACCCAATGAGAACGCTCCTTTCCCTTATCCGTCCGACGCTCTTCGCAGCGTCGGTGGTCTTCGCGGCCACGTTTCCGTCCTTCGGACAAGACGCTGACGCGCGCCTCAACCCGAACACCGCCACCGCAACCGAACTGGCTGACGTGGACGGGCTCCCCGAGGCGGTTGCGCAAGCCATTGTGGAGGCGCGGCCATTCGAGCGCACGGCGCAGTTCGATGCCGTCGTCTCCAGTGAGGTCGAAGGCGACCAGAAGCCCCGCATCTATGAGCAGCTTTTTCTACCGGTCGATCTGAATGCGGCAACCGCCGAGGAGATCGCGCTCATCCCCGGAATGACGAGCCGCATGATCCATGAGTTCGAGGAGTATCGCCCCTATGGCGATATCGAACAGTTCAACCGCGAGATCGGCAAATATGTCGACGACGCGGAGGTCGCACGTCTTCGATCCTATGTCGTCCTCAACGACTAGCGCGGCTGGCGATGGCGAAGGGAAACGGCAGGCCGCTATTGTGGGTGGTGCTCGCCGTGCCGGGATTCATTTCGATCCTCGGCTGGATCACCGACAACTGGACCTATGGCGAAATCGTCTCGCGGACCGGGCTGTGGTCCGTCCAACTCCTCATCGCGACCCTGGCCGTGACACCGCTGCGCCGTCTGCTCGGGGCGACGAAACTAACACGCTTTCTCGTGCGGCGCCGACGCGATCTCGGAGTAGCAAGCTTCGGCTACGCCGCGCTCCACACTGGCGTCTATCTTGTGCGCAAGGGCGAGTTGCAGCGTATCGTTACCGAGAGTCAGGAAATCTGGCTGGCAACTGGCTGGCTCGCTTTCTTCATCTTCGTCATCCTCGCCGCGACCAGCAACGACGCTTCGGTGCGCGCGCTTCGGCACAACTGGAAGCGTTTGCACGCATCGGTCTACATCGCCTCTGCGCTCGTCATTATCCATTGGGCGATGTCCGCATTCAACCCGACGGAGGCCTACATCTACGTCGCCCTCCTGCTTGGTCTTCAAGCCGCACGCTTCGTGCCGCGCCGGACATAATCGGTTTGGTCGACAAGGTGGCCTCGCTCTTATGATTTGGAGACTTGGAGCGAAGCGCGCAATGAAGCAAGATGCCGAGATCGTCCCGACAAATAGCGCGTACATGGCCATCGTGCTTGGCTTCGGAACGCTGTTCAGCGGTCTGTTAATGGTATTCGTCGTGCCGTGCCTGCTGGTTCTTCACTGGGAGTTGTTGGGCACATCGCGCACGGCAGACGCCGTATCGTAAGTCGGTGTGATGCCGGAAGTTAAAGGGGAAGTCATGGTTGCCGGAGGAATGCCTCGAGAGTCCGTCAATCGGGTTTGCCTGCGATTTCACGCGCCGAGGGACATATTTGCGAGATCAGATGATGAATGAAGAGAAGCCAAGGACAGAGAGTGAGATTCGCCAAACGTTGAAAGACATCGCACAGCATTGGGCGCATCCAATTCGCTCGCCATTGCTCAAGACGCCGGCCGACTACGAGCTTGAGTTCGAAAACGTAACTTTCCCGTCGCAGGACGGCGTGCCGCTTGAAGCGTGGTTCATTCCCGCTAACGGTTCGGATAAATTGGTCATCTGCAACCACCCGATGTCGTTCAATCGGTATGGTTTCCCATCGCACCTAGAGCCTTGGCGATCAATGGGCGTACTCGGCGGAAACGATTTCGAAGTCGACTATGTGAGCGACTATCGCATCCTGCACGATGCCGGCTACAACGTTTTGACCTATGACGAACGCAATTACGGTATGAGCGGTTCTGCCAACGGCGGGTTGAATAGCGGCGGACGTTTCGAAGCGCGCGACGTAATCGGTTCGCTCGCTTATGCGCGAAGCCGCGATGACCTTCGCACCATGTCGGTCGGTCTCTTCTCCAAATGCAACGGATGCAACGCGACACTGTTTGCGATGTATACTGAACCCACAGAGCTCGAGGACGTAAAATGCCTGATAGCCTGCCAGCCGCTTTCGGTCGGTGTCGTGAACGCACGCATCCTTCATTTACTGGGCTTGGGCGACTGGCTGGACCAGCTTGACGATGAGATCTTCCTTGCAGCCAGTATCCGTTTCAAGGACATGCGCCCGCCTGACTGGGCCGTGAGCGTCCAAGTCCCGACCTTCGTGATGCAGGTGAAGAACGATGCTCTGACGCGAGAGGACGACGTGCAGGCCGTCTACGACAACATACCGACGGACGAGAAGTACCTGCACTGGATAGAGAATTCGTCCGTTCGGTGGGACGGCTATATGGAGTTTCAACGGAGGCCGCAGCCAATTCTGGCCTGGCTGGCTAAACACATGAACTGACACGGGGCGCCGCCCTGCATGCCAGCGCGGCGCATCGCGCTTCGTGGAAGGTTCTGGGGCGGTGGTTCTGCCCGCCACGACCAATGCGTGACATGCATTTTCGTCGGTTTACGGCGTGAGATCGGTCAGAGCCCTGCCTGAAGCCATATCCATCGGTACGGATACGTGATCGTGGACCAGCAGCCAGGTTCCGTCGATTTTTTGAAAGCAGTGGGTTTCGCGCAGCCACATGCTGGCGTCCTTGCCGCCCATATTGCCCGAGACACGGATGAGGTTGGTGACGAAACCGACATCCCCAGAGCACTTGATCTGCATATCCCTGTGCTCGAAGCCCGGGTCTCCTTGAAAAGAACCGAAAAAATTCTTCCAGCTCTCCCGGTAGACTTCGAGGCCGGAATACTCGAGGGGCGGCATGATATCGTAGGAAATCAATTCGTCTCCCGGTGCGTAGTAAGTCAGAATCTTGTCTACATCCTTTGCAATGAATGCTGCAATCCACCCTTCGCACTGGGCGCGGATGGCCTCGACATCTTCCTTGGGACCGTGATCCTGAACCAAAAGTGGCATCGTGCTGCTCCGCTAATTATTGGAACTGTTCTCCGCGGCGCTTTTGCCGCGGCTAGAGATGCCTGCGGTACCTGCTTTTCCAAAGGGCGGGCGCGCTAAAACAGGCACCGACACCATGCAATAGCTTGCGCATGTGAAAAATGACGATTAGATGATAACCGCCATGCAAAAAGCAAATGAATATGGCTTTGGCCACATCGACATTCGCGCCCTACGATTTCTCTCGCTGCTGCTTGAAACGCGAAGCGTAACCCGGTCGGGCGAGGCGCTCGGGCTTAGCCAGCCTGCGGCCAGTCGGCTCCTTGCTCAGTTGCGCCGCGCGCTTGGCGATGACCCCCTAATTGTGCGTGCATCCGGCGGTGGCAGCGTTCTCACTGCAAGGGCGGTTGAGCTCGTTCCGCTCTTGGCAGATGCGCTCTCTTCGGCCGAGAGGCTGTTCTCGGCTGGCGGCTTTGACCCGGCCGCATCGGAGAGAACGTTTCGAATTGCAACGACAGACTATGGTGCGGCGGTAGTGTTGGCACCCGTCGCGCGTGACCTGCGCGCTCGGGCTCCGGGAGTTTCGATCGATATCCGGACGTTCGACACGTCCACACTCAACGAACTCGAGGAAGGGTATCTGGACCTAGCGCTCTACACCGACGAAACACTTCCGAAAGGCTTTCGGCAGAATGTTCTCTTCCAGGAACGTTTCGCCTGCGTCGTACGCCGCGATCACCCGGTCCTCGCACACCGCGACGAACATGGCACCGTTCCAGTAACGCGGCTTGCCGAATTGCCTCGCGTTCTGCTGACCTATCCTGAAGGCGCTAGACGGGGGGTCGACGATCCGCTTCTTGAACTCACTGGTGCGGGCCAATCTGGTTCGTTCCTCACTCCCTATTTTCTCGCTGGACCACTTCTTGTCAGCCAATCCGATCACGTACTGTGTATGGCACGGCGTGTGGCCGAACTCGTGGCTGAGATGGCGGATGTCCAGGTCGTGGACATGCCGGACACCATGGGATTCACCTATTGCATCGCCTGGCATGAGCGGACGGATCGCGACCCGGCTCATATCTGGATGCGGCAATGCATCGAAGAGTGCGTGAAAGAAAACGGGGGCCACAACACGACCATGCGTAGGCCGTGACAATATCGGCGTTTTATGTGAAGGGTTCTCGGACACCTGCCGTTCGATGAACGGCAGGTCGGTCCGGAAGCCCTTCCACCTTCAACGCCCTACGCTATTGCCTGTCTTTGCGCGCCATAGCCCTACTACGCCTTCACGTCTGTTGATCGCGGCCCAATAGCGGTCTTCTTAGTCGACCCCGTAAGCAACTGCGGGGCCGCGAATGACCGTCCAACCTTTCAGAACAGAAGCGATCAAGCGCGGCTCCCGCATGCTCCGCACCGCGCTTGGGCCGCATGTGGGCACCTGGCTCGACGACCCGGCTGTTATCGAGATCATGCTCAACCCGGACGGCCGGCTCTGGCTCGACCGCCTCAAGCAAGGCCTGGCGGACACGGGCAAGCGGCTGGCGCCGGCCGATGGTGAGCGGATCGTCCGGCTCGTCGCGCACCACGTCGGTGCTGAAGTGCACGCCGGTAATCCACGCGTCTCCGCCGAGCTGCCCGAGACGGGGGAACGCTTTGAGGGGCTGTTGCCGCCGGTCGTCGCGGGACCGGCCTTTGCGATCCGCAAGCCTGCGGTCGCAGTGTTCACGCTCGACGACTATGTGGCCGCCGGGATCATGTCGGACGCCGAAGCGGAAGCGCTTCGTACCGCCGTCGCAGAGCGCCGCAACATTCTGATCGCCGGGGGCACGTCGACCGGCAAGACGACGCTGACCAATGCGCTCCTCGCCGAAGTCGCCAAATCCTCCGACCGCGTCGTGCTCATCGAGGACACGCGCGAGCTGCAATGCCTGACGCCCAATCTGGTCGCGTTGCGCACCAAGGACGGCGTGGCGACCCTCTCCGATCTCGTGCGCTCATCGCTGCGCCTGCGCCCGGATCGCATCCCCATCGGCGAGGTGCGCGGATCCGAGGCGCTCGATCTCCTGAAGGCCTGGGGAACGGGTCATCCGGGCGGCATCGGCACGATCCATGCCGGCTCCGCCGTCGGCGCGCTGCGCCGCCTAGAACAGCTCATCCAAGAAGCCGTCGTCACCGTCCCACGCGCGCTGATCGCCGAGACAATCGACCTCGTCGCTGTGCTCGCGGGCCGCGGCGCCGACCGGCGCCTTGCCGAACTCGCCCGCGTCACCGGCCTCGACGCCCAAAACGATTACGCCCTCAGCCACTATGGAGACCCCTCATGACTCGCACCTCAACCCTCTATCCGCGCTGGCCCTATTACGTCACAGCGCTCGTGCTCGGCTTCCTGATCGCGGACCCGGCTCATGCGGCGGGCTCCGGCATGCCGTGGGAAGAACCTCTACAGGCGATTCTGGAATCGATCGAAGGTCCTGTTGCCAAGATCGTCGCGGTCATCATCATTATCATCACCGGGCTCACGCTCGCCTTCGGTGATTCCAGCGGCGGCTTCCGGCGGTTGGTGCAGATCGTTTTCGGCATCTCCATCGCCTTCGCCGCTTCGTCTTTCTTCCTGACGTTCTTCGATTTCGGCGGTGGGGCGCTCGTCTGATGGAGCGCGACGCCGACATTCCCGGCTTCTATGCCCCCGTCCACAGGGCGCTGATCGAACCGATCCTGCTTGGTGGCGCGCCGCGGGCGATCGCCATCGCCAACGGCACGCTCGCGGCCGCTGTCGGATTGGGTCTGCGGCTCTGGGTCGTCGGTCTCGTACTCTGGTTAGTCGGTCATATCGCCGCGGTTTGGGCCGCCAAGCGCGACCCGGACATCGTCGACGTCACGCGCCGGCATCTGCGCTTCCCGACCTGGTTCGAGGCGTAAGCTATGATGCGCCTCGCTGAATACCGCTCCAAGGCGTCGAAGCTCGCCGACTTCCTGCCCTGGGCCGCGCTGATCGCGCCCGGCGTCGTCCTCAACAAGGACGGCAGCCTTCAGCGCACGGCGCAGTTTCGCGGTCCCGATCTCGACTCGGCGACGCCGGCCGAGTTGGTCGCGACCGCCGGCCGGCTTAACAGCGCCTTTCGGCGGCTCGGGTCCGGTTGGGCGGTGTTTGTCGAGGCGCAACGTATCCCCGCGCGGGATTATCCGCTCTCGGAGTTTCCCGATCCTGTCTCGACCCTGGTCGACGCCGAACGACGGGCGCAGTTCGAGGAAGCCGGATCGCACTTCGAAAGCGCCTATTTCCTGACGCTTGTCTGGATGCCGCCGGCCGACGATACGAGCCGGGCCGAGCGCTGGTTCTATGAAGGCGCGGAGGACGGCGGCGCCGATCCGCGCGAGCACCTGACAAGCTTCATCAGCCGCACAGACAGCCTGCTCGGGCTCCTCGACGGCTTCATGCCGGAAGCGGCTTGGCTCCCCGATGAAGAGACGCTGACCTATCTGCACTCGACCATCTCGACGCGACGCCAACGCGTGCGCGTTCCCGAGACGCCGATGTATCTCGATGCGCTGCTCGCCGATTGCGATCTCGTCGGCGGCTTGGCCCCCAGATTGGGCGAGGCGCATCTCAAGACGCTGACCATCGTCGGATTTCCGACTTCGACTTGGCCGGGCCTGCTCGACGAGTTCAACGGTCAGGCCTTCGAATATCGCTGGACGACCCGCGCCATCTGCCTCGATAGGACAGACGCCGCCAAGCTCTTTACTCGCATCCGCCGGCAATGGTTCGCCAAGAGAAAGGGCATAGCCGCGATCCTCAAGGAGGTGATGACCAACGAAGCCTCGACGCTGATGGACTCCGACGCCGCCAACAAGGCGGTCGACGCGGACGCGGCGTTGCAGGAGCTCGGCTCGGACATGGTTGGCGCGGCTTACGTCACCGCGACCGTCACGGTGTGGGACGAGGATGAACGCACTGCCGAAGCGAAGCTCAGGGCGGTCGAGAAGATCGTCCAAGGTCGCGATTTCACCTGCATGGCGGAGACCCTGAACGCGGTCGAAGCCTGGCTCGGCTCGCTGCCCGGCCATCTCTACGCCAACGTCCGCCAGCCGCCACTCTCGACCCTGAACCTCGCCCACATGATTCCGCTTTCGGCGGTCTGGGCGGGGCCGGCGCGAAACGACCATCTGGACGGCCCGCCGCTGTTCTTCGCCGACACTGAGGGCTCGACGCCGTTCCGTTTCTCCACCCATGTGGGTGATGTCGGCCACACACTGATCGTCGGACCGACCGGCACAGGCAAGAGCGTCTTGCTGGCGCTGATGGCGCTCCAGTTTCGGCGCTACGAGCGTAGCCAAGTCTTTGCCTTCGATTTCGGTGGCTCGATCCGCTGTGCGACGCTCGCCATGGGCGGCGACTTCGAGGATTTGGCCGGCGCTCTATCAGACGCAGAGGATGCAGTTTCGTTGCAGCCGTTCGCCCGGATCGACGACGCTGCCGAGCGAAGCTGGGCGCAGGACTGGCTCGCGGGTCTGCTCGGCCGCGAAGGCGTCACGATCGATCCCACCGCCAAGGATCATCTCTGGTCGGCGCTCACCTCGCTCGCTTCGGCGCCGGTCGAGGAACGCACGCTCACCGGTCTGTCCGTCCTGCTGCAATCGCAGGACCTCAAGCGCGCGCTTCAGCCTTACTGCATCGGCGGCCCGTTCGGCCGGCTGCTCGACGCCGAGCACGAGGCGCTGGGCGCCGCTGACGTCCAGGCCTTCGAGACCGAAGGGCTAATCGGCACGGCGGCCGCCCCGGCCGTGCTCGCCTATCTCTTCCACCGTATCGAAGGCCGTCTCGACGGCCGGCCGAGTCTGATCATCGTCGATGAGGGTTGGCTCGCGCTCGACGACGCCACGTTCGGCGGCCAGCTCAAGGAATGGCTGAAGACGCTCCGCAAGAAGAACGCCAGCGTCCTCTTCGCCACCCAGTCGCTTTCCGACGTGGACGGATCGAACATAGCCCCGGCGATCATCGAGAGCTGCCCGACGCGGGTGTTCCTGCCGAACGAGCGCGCATTCGAGCCCCAGATCGCAGCTATTTACGGGCGCTTTGGACTCAACGACCGGCAGATCGAAATTCTCGCCCGCGCCACGCCGAAACGCGACTACTACGCACAATCCCGGCGCGGCAACCGGCTGTTTGACCTGGGCCTCGGCCAAGTCGCGCTTGCCTTCACGGCAGCCTCCTCAAAGAGCGATCACGCGACCATCACCGAACTACTCACCGAATACGGTGCCGGCGGTTTCCCGGCAGCCTGGCTGAACCATCGCGGCCTCGACTGGGCCGCAGAGCTTCTGGGCCCGGGCGAAAGCGACGAAGCGGCCTCCAGCGAACCTGACACACAAAAGAAGGAGAACCAACTATGACCCGTAAACGCCTGCGCGGCGCGCTCTTCGTCGCCACCATCCTCGCCTCGGCCGCTGTCGGCGTCACGACCATCACGACACCGCCGGCCCACGCCTTCTTCGGCGGCGGCTTCGGCGGCATCGTCTACGACCCGACCAATCACGCCGAGAACCTGCTGACGGCCGCCCGCGCGCTGGAGCAGATCAACAACCAAATCGCCCAGCTCCAGAACGAAGCGCAGATGCTGATCAACCAGGCCCGCAACCTTGCGAGCCTGCCGCATTCTTCGCTGGCGCAACTGCAATCCTCCGTGCAGCGCACGCAGCAGCTCCTCTCCGAAGCCCAGCGGATCGCTCATGCGGTCGCCGACATCGAGCAAGCCTTTGCCGAAGACTATGGTGCGGCGGCCGGAACGGGCGATTTCGACACCAGAGTCCGCGGCGCACGCGAACGATGGGAGACCTCGATCGCCGGCTTCGAAGACGCACTGCGCGTTCAGGCCGGCGTCGTCGGCAATATCGACAGCGCCCGCGCCGAGATGCAGACGCTCGTCGCCCAGAGCCAGGGCGCAACCGGCGCATTGCAGGCTGCGCAGGCCGGCAACCAGCTCCTCGCCCTGCAATCGACCCAGATGGCGGACCTGACGGCCGCCATCGCGGCACAGAACCGCGCCCAGGCCCTCGAAGCCGCGCGGCGCGCCTCGGCCGAGGCCCAGGCGCGGGAGAACCTCAGCCAGTTCCTCGACTACGGCACCGGCTACGAGCCGACCACCGTCCGCATGTTCCAGGATTGAGATGGCGCGCGAGCCGCAAATCCTGCTGCGCGCCGTCGCGGTCATCGCCCTGGTCGCGGCGGCGTTGGCGACGGCCGTTCAACTCGATGACGAAAGCTCGCCCGAGCGCAACGCTGCTGATCTGTCTACCGATGATCCTCTCCGCGCCGAACTCGTACGCTGCCGAACGATCGCCCAGGAAGAGCTCGAGACCGACAAAGCGTGCCAGGCGGCCTGGGCCGAGAACCGCCGGCGCTTCTTCGCGCCGGCGCGCGAGACCGGCGACGGCCGGGACGAGGAGTAGCCGCCATGGAGGGCGTGGGCGTCGTCGACCGCTTCCTGGACGTCTTCACGTCTTACATCGACTCAGGCTTCGGGCTTCTGGGCGGCGACGTCGCTTTCCTCGCGACCACTCTGATTGTCATCGACGTGACACTCGCGGCGCTGTTCTGGGCCTGGGGCGCCGACGACGACATTATCGCGCGGCTCGTCAAGAAGACCCTCTTCGTCGGCATCTTCGCCTTCATCATCGGCAACTGGAACGCGCTCGCGCGCATCGTCTTCGAAAGCTTCGCCGGTCTCGGCCTGATCGCTTCCGGCGGCGGATTGTCCGCAGGCGAATTGCTGCAACCGGGACGCATCGCGCAGGTCGGCCTCGACGCCGGCCGGCCGCTGCTCGAAGCCATCGGCGAACTGATGGGCTTCGTCTCGTTCTTTGAAAACTTCCTCCAGATCGCGATCCTGCTGTTCGCCTGGGTGATCGTTCTCCTGTCCTTCTTCATCCTCGCGATCCAGCTCTTCGTGACGCTGATCGAATTCAAGCTGGCGACGCTCGCCGGTTTCATCCTCGTGCCCTTCGGCCTCTTCGGCAAAACCGCCTTCATGGCCGAGCGCGTGCTCGGCCTCGTCATCTCCTCGGGTGTGAAAGTCCTGGTGCTCGCCGTCATCGTCGGCATCGGATCGACCATCTTCGGCGAGTTCACCGCCGGCTTCACCGGCGAGCCGACCATCGAGGACGCTATGGCCGTGGTGCTCGCGGCGCTGTCGCTGTTGGCGCTCGGCATCTTCGGCCCCGGCATCGCCAACGGTATCGTCTCCGGCGGACCGCAGCTTGGCGCAGGCGCCGCGGTCGGCACCGGGCTCGCGGCAGGCGGTCTCGCCGTCGGCGGAGCGATGGCGGGCGGCATGGCCGCCGGGGCCGTGGGCGCAGGCGCGCGCGGCGCGGCGTCCGTCGCCGGCGGCGCTTCAACCGCCTATCGGCTCGGCAGCTCGGCCGCCGGAGGTGGCGCGCCCGGTGTCGCCGCCGGTCTCGCCAGCGTCGGCAAGGCCGGCATGAGCGCGGCGGCAAGCCCGCTGCGCAAGGCCGCCGACAGTCTCAAGCAAAGCCAGGCCGAAGGATCGCGCGCCGCTTTCACCGCCACCGGCGGCAAGTTCTCGAACACGCCCGATCTGCCCGCGCCCGCCAATGACGGTCCGCCCGCCTGGGCGCAGCGCCTCAAGCGCCAGCAAGCCATGCACCACGGCGTCGCCACGGCCGCCCATGTCGTCCGTTCCGGCGACCATGGCGGCGGCGGACCGTCGGTCAGCCTTTCGGAGAAACCATGAGCCTCTTCAAACGCCCCAGTGTTCGTTACGCCACAAGCCCCGAACCGGTCACGCCCTACCAGAAGGCGGCGCAAGCCTGGGACGAACGCATCGGCTCGGCGCGCATTCAGGCGCGCAACTGGCGGCTCATGGCCTTCTGCTGCCTTGCGCTCTCCGGCGGACTCGCGGGCGCGCTGGCCTGGCAATCGACGCAAGGGACCATCGTCCCATATGTCGTCGAGGTCGACGAACTCGGACAGGCCCAGGCCGTTGCGCCCGCAACCGCGGACTACCGGCCGACCGACCCGCAGATCGCCTTCCACCTGGCGCGCTTCATCGAGAATGTTCGGCAAATCCCGGCCGACCCGATCGTGCTGCGCCAGAGCTGGCTGCGCGCCTACGATTTCACTACCGACCGCGGCGCCCTGGCGCTCAACGACTATGCGCGGATCAACGATCCCTTTGCGCGGGTCGGCCAGACGCAGATCTCCGTCGAGGTCTCCAGCGTCATCCGCGCCTCTGACAACAGCTTCCGCGTCGCCTGGATCGAGCGCCGCTATCAGAACGGACAGCTCGCCGCCACCGAGCGCTGGACGGCGATTCTCACCATCGCAATCCAGCCGCCGCGCGACGCGGAGCGCCTGCGCAGCAACCCGCTCGGCATTTTCGTTCACGCCATCAACTGGTCACGGGAGAGCGCCCAATGAAAAACACGAACCTTCACTCAGCAGCGCTTCCGGCGATCCTGCTCGCAGCAACCGCGCTGGCGGGATGCACGACCTTCCGCCCGCCGCAGATCGAATATGACGAGCCGCCGATCGAGGCGACGCTTCTGCCCGAACCGGCCCGTCCGGTCGAAGTGGTCGAGAGGCCGGTCCCGCTGCCGCTTCCGGGACAGCTCATGTCCGTCGAGGATGGCGGACCGCTCCCCGAAGCGGGCGAGCCGCCCGAGCGGATCGAAGCGGCCAACGCCGCAGCCCGCATCGAACCCGTGCGCGACGGCTTCATCAATGCGGTGCAGCTCTATCCCTACAGCGTCGGGGCGCTCTATCAGGTCTATTCATCCCCCGGACAGGTCACCGACATCGCCCTCCAGTCGGGCGAAAGCCTCGTCGGGAACGGCCCGATCGCGGCGGGCGACACGGCGCGCTGGATCATCGGCGACACGATCAGCGGGGCCGGCGAGACGCAGCGCACGCATATCCTGGTCAAGCCGACCCGGCCCGATATCGTCACCAACCTCGTCATCAATACCGACCGGCGGACCTACCATCTGGAGCTTCGCGCGCATCCGAGCGCCTATATGGCCTCGGTTTCCTGGCGCTATCCGCAAGACGAACTGATCGCGCTGCGGCGCGGCAACGCCGACGCCGAGGCCGCGCTCCCGATCGGTCGCGACGTCGCCCTCGATAATCTCCGCTTCCGTTACCGCATCGAAGGCGACCGGCCGCCTTGGCGCCCACGCCGCGTCTTCGACGACGGCCGGCAGGTGTTCATCGAGTTCCCGCGCGGCATCGGCCAGGGCGAGATGCCGCCGCTCTTCATCATCGGACCGGAAGGCGAAGGCCAACTCGTCAACTACCGCATCCGCCGCAATTACATCATCGTCGACCGGCTCTTTGCCGCGGCCGAACTGCGCCTTGGCGCTCGTCAGCAGGTGGTGCGCATCGTCCGCACCGACGGGGTGCGGCGCGTGCCGCACCGCCATGACGGAGCGGACTCATGAGCGAGTCTGGCGACGGCCGGGACGAGAGGGAGATCCGGCCTGGCCCGCGTCCAGAGGCTGAGATCGCGGCCGAGCTGCGCCTGCGGCCCGATCCTCCGCGCGTCATGCGCCTGTCCCGCAAGGCACTCGGCGTCCTCGCCGCCGTCGGCGGACTGAGCCTCGGCGCGATCCTGATCGTCGCGCTGCAGGACCCGGAGCGCGGCGAAGGACCGGCGGAGCTGTTCAACACCGAGCGCGTGCCGACCGCCGACGAGCTGTTATCGCTGCCGGAGGATTACAGCCAGGTCCCACAACTGGGTCCGCCGCTGCCGGGCGAACTCGGGCGGCCGGTGCTGGCGGCGCGCGAGCGCGGCGAGCCTGTGCCAGTCGCGCCGGTCGCTCCTGGTCCGGCGATGGACCCCGAAGAACAGATGCGTTTGCAGGAGCAGGAAGCCGCGCGGCTCAGCCGCCTGTTCCACGACGCCAGCACCGCCGAAAGCGGCGACCTGCTGGACATCCCAGCCCCGACAGGCCCGCAGATCGATCCGCGGACGGTGTTTCCGACGGCCGCGCAGCCTGGATCGGAGCCGGACGCGGTCGATAGGCGCCAAGAGTTTCTCGACGAGCCAGTCGATCGGCGCACGACCAGCGGCGAACGTTCCACCGATCCGGCGAGCCCTTACGTGCTTCAGGCCGGCTCGGTTATCCCCGCCGCCCTGGTGACGGGTCTGCGCTCCGATCTGCCCGGCCAGATCACCGCCCAAGTCACGCAGCACATCTATGATAGCCCGACCGGGCGTTTCCTGCTGGTCCCGCAAGGCGCGCGGCTCATCGGCGAGTATGACAGCCGCGTCGCCTTCGGCCAGCGCCGCGTCTTGCTGGTCTGGACCCAGATGATCCTGCCGAACGGCCGGTCGATTGTTTTGGAACGTCAGCCCGGCGCCGACGAACAGGGTTACGCCGGTCTCGAAGATGGCGTCGACTATCACTGGGGCCAGCTTCTCCGCGCCGCCGGTCTCGCGACAATCCTCAATATCGGCCTGGAGTTCGGACAGGACGATGACGACGAGATCGCCGAAGCCATCCGGGACGGCGCCCAGGATACGATCGGACGCGCCGGCGACGAGATTGTACGCCGTCAGCTCACCGTGCCGCCGACGCTGACCATCCGCCCCGGTTTCCCGGTGCGCGTCATGGTCACCCGCGATCTCATCCTCGAACCCTATGAAAGCTAATCGATGACCAAGTTGAAACTCGGACCCATTCCCGACGACAAGCCCATAAAGGTGAGTCTGGACTTGCCTCCCGACATCCATCGCGACCTGGTCGCCTATGCCGAAGCGCTCGCCCGAGAGACCGGCCAGGCCCACGAACCGACGAAGCTGATCGCGCCCATGCTGGCCCGGTTCATGGCGACGGATCGGGGGTTCGCGAAGCTCAGGAAAGAGCGCCGTTCCGCTTCGCCTCGATCCGCGCCAGACTCAGAAACCGCCTGAGCGCCGGATTGTCGTTCTCCGGCCGCCAACTAAGCGAGAACGGCACACGTTCGTCCTCATCTCCAAGCGGGACGAAGGTTACATTGGGGTAGCGCACGCCCCTCCAATGATCGGCCACCAGACTGACGCCGAGGCCAAGTCCGACGAGGCTCATTATGCCTTCCCGACCGAAGCGATGCCGGCGGACGCTTGCCACTCGGCCCAGATTGCTAGTCCGGCGCACGATGTAGTCGTGGATCGCAGGTCCAGGTTCCCGGGCGCTGACGATGAATGTCGCGGCCTCGATCTCCTTCCAGCTGAGCCGCTCCCGACACGCCCATTGGTGCTGAGACGGAACAGCGAGGAAGATGGTTTCGTTTGCGAGTAATAGTCCATCGCCGATTTCGGGTGTCGGCATGCCGGCTGCGTAGACCAAGTCGATCCGCCGATGGCTGAGCAAGGTGAACAGATCACTGCGGTCCGATTCGATGAGGTTGAGTTCCACATCCGCGTATTCTGCCAGGAATCGTTCGATGACCCCGCGCAGGGGTCCCCGCGAAAACGACTCAATGAGGCCGAGCCTTAATACTCCAATTTGCGCTACGGCTCCCGACTGCGCGGCCTCGATCGCTTCGTTAAGGTCATCCAGGATCCTTCGCACTCTCTCTGCGAAACGGTTCCCGACCGGCGTCAAGCGCGCTCCGCCCGGCCGCCGCTCGAAAAGCGACACGCCGAGCAGATCTTCGAGGCGTTGGACCCTCCGGCTCACTGCCGATTGCCCGATGTCGAGGTGCGTTCCTGCCTTCCGAAAGCTTCCCGTTTCCGCCACAATCAAGAGGTTGAGAAGATGCTGCATCTTGATCGGCAGCAGGTCCAATCGTTGATCGCGAGGCGGATCCGGTGTCGGCACTCTATCGGCACTCCGCGACGTCACAGCCTATCGCCGATAGCGGACCAGGCCGGTGTGATACAAGACCCCGTCGCGAAACTCACCGTCTGCAGCAAAGCCGGTGTCATGGCATCTGCGATCATCGATCTTCGGGAAACCCGGTCTCGATCGGCCCGTCGAATATGACGTAAGCGGTGCAGCGCTCGGCGAGGCAATTGGCGGCATGGAGCTCTCCGGCCGGCTGATGCACAAAAGAGCCTGGGTGGAGTACGGGGGCGGCGTCCTCGCTGCCGCCCGCGCCCCAATGCTTCAGTTCGCCCTCGATGAGCCAGAGGCGGTAGGCGTGGGTGTGGAAGTGCAGATTGCCGCTTCCGGTGTAGTCGCGGCCGTACCGGAACAGGGTGAGGGACGGCCTGTTTTTGGGATCGCCCTCCAGCACGAGGAGGTTCGGACCTTCCGGCCTCGCGTCATAGAGCGGGCGGAACTCCCGGTCGAGGGCGTCCCCCAACGGGATCACCGTCATCGTCGCGCCGCTTTCCGGGAGGACCGCGCCCTCGCTCGACTGGGCGCTCGCCAGCAAAGGCGAGCAGGCCATCAAGCCGGCGATAACGGGAAGCGCGACGAACTCTCTTTGCATGATGGGTCTCTCCTCAGTCGGATGGCGTGCTGAAATAGCCGGCATTGCGCATGTCTGAGATCAACCCAACCTCGCGCGATGCCCAACCGGTTGCCTCACGCGTCCAATCGTTTGAAACGGGGTTATCGATCGCCGCGAACATCGCTAACCAACCAAAATGAACCTCGGCCCAATCATTGGGGACACTCTCCGCGGGGACGCCCAAACCGTCTCCGATGGCTTCGGCGATCTCTCGGAACGGAAGGCCGGTTTCGGCGACCGCGTGGTATCGCGCAGCAGGCCGGGGCCGTTCGACGGCATCGCAGAAAAGTCGTGCCGCGTCGTCGCGATGGACCGCAGGCCAGCGGTTCGCGCCGTCATCAACGTAAGCTGATACTCCGCGCTTCCGCGCCAAAGCTATTAGCGCGGGAACGAAAGCAGTGTCGCCCGCACCGTGAACGCTCGGCGGAAGGCGAACGACGCTTGTCTGAACACCCCTGTTAGCATAGTCCAGAAAAGCTTCCGATGCGCTACGCGGAACCTGGTCTAGGGCACGGTCGTTTTCGGTGGAGAGTTCGCCTGACGGGGTCACGATGGTGACCGAGGTCGCGATCAGCGCTTTGTCCGTGCCTTCCAACGCACGGGCTAGCGCATCCAGCAATCGGCCGTCGGCCTCGCAGTTCTCCAGGTATCGGGAAAAGTCATGGTTGAAAGCTGTATGTATCACCGCGTCTACCTGGCTCAAGGCGGAGGTGACGCTCTCGGGATCGGCGATATTGCCACGATGGACGTTAAGCCCCGCGTCGCTTAGCGCGTTGGCGGAGCTTTCGCTGCGCGCCAGACCGACGATGTCATGGCCTCGGTTGCGCAGTTCATCCACGATAGCCGAACCGACGAAACCGGTTGCGCCGGTAACGAAAATCTTCATGGGTCATCCTCCGCGTTGCCAATGAGGAGAGTTTCGTCCATAATCTAATCATGTTAAAGATGAGGGTTTATACTGGTATAATTGTTACCGGGATCGACGGACCATGGACGAGGAAAACCGCCTCAGCACTTTCTTGAAAGATCGTCGGAAGCGGCTTGATCCAGCGGCTTTCGGGTTTTCAGGACGGCGGCGCACCACTGGGCTCAGACGCGAGGAAGTCGCCCAAAGGGCCAATATCAGTACGACCTGGTATACCTGGCTCGAACAGGGCCGTGGCGGCGCACCCTCGCCACGGGTCCTCGAAAGTCTAGCTGATGCGCTGATGCTCACCGAGGCCGAGCGAGAGCACCTTTTTCTGGTCGGCATCGGACGGCCGCCCAAGGCCCCAGCCGCTTCCCAAGACGGTATTACACCGCGGCTTCAACGGTTTCTCGACGCGTTGGCGTTCATTCCGGCGATCATAGCGACCCCGCAATGGGACATCGTCGCCTGGAACGATGCGGCCCGGCTCGCGCTCACCGACTACACTGCGCTTTCGAAAGATGAACGCAACATCTTGCGGAGAATTTTCTTGGACTCTGAGACGCGTGCCGCCCAGGAGGATTGGGAAAGCGTGGCGCGCTTTTTGGTGGCGACATTCCGGGCGGAGACCGCCCGCGCCGGGGAAGATGACCGGGCTACGGAATTGCTCGCTGAGCTCTCCGGAAAGAGTGCCGAATTCGCCGCGATGTGGGCTGACAATGACGTGCGATCAACAGGAGAGGGCATCAAAAGGATCCGGCATCCGTTGGCAGGACCCATCGCATTCGAATTCTCTTCCTTCGCGGTCGATGGTCGTCCCGACCTGAAACTCTTGACCTACACCCCAGCGGAACCGGCCGACGCGAAAAAAATGCGGCAGCTATGCCAAAATCCAAAGCGGATATCGCGTGACCGTTAAAGACCATCACGGTCGTAGCGCAACGGCGAGGTCGCGGTTTGCGTCTTCGTCGCGCGCGACCCGGCGGCAAAGCGTGTCGGCCCGCCGGTTTCAGGAGCTCATTTCCTCTGGCGCTAGCAAGGATAAGAGCCGCAAAGCCGCGGATCGGTTCCATGACATGCGATACCGCAACCTTCTCTTTCCAGCACGAAGGTTACCGTCCACCCTCAGGTGTTCACCCGCACGGCATCTGCGATCGTCCGGCGCAGCCAAACATGGCCGGGGTCGTCATGGCCGCGCTCATGCCAGACGATCCTAGTACCAGTTATACCTGTATAAATTCCCGACTTTAATGGGATGAAAGTATGGATCATCCTGCCTGCATTGGTAATGAAGCAGGATGATCCATGAGAATATTTGCAACCGGCGCAACATGTTTTGTCGGATCGACGATCGTCGAGGAACCGCTGGCGCACGGACTCGACGTGGTCGGTCTTGCACAGTCCGACCACGGCGTCCCCCCGCGCCTCCAAGGTTGCCGAGAAGGCTGCGGCCGACCAAGTCGCCTGATTCGCCCTCTTCGCCGCTGTCGATCAGCCTGCATCAAGCGCGACGACGCGAGAGCACCTCAGATGGGACCCACGGGGCCGTCTCTGCTTACCGACCTGCGCTCGGTGGCATACGTCGATGCCGAAGAAAGCACAGCAGCCTATGCGCGAACGACTGGCCGAAGGGGACGCTCGGCATGACCATTACGATCAACGGACAGCCGTACGATCTGCCAGCTGACATGCGTGTCTCGCTGCTCGATCTCATGCGCGAGCGGCTCGATCTCCCCGGCACGAAGAAAGGCTGCAACCAAGGTGCCTGCGGGGCTTGCACCGTCCTGGTCGATGGGGAGCGCATCCTCGCCTGCCTAGCCCTTGCCGCGCAATACGATGGGCGTTCGGTAACTACGATCGAGGGGCTCGCCGATGGCGAGGACCTGCATCCTTTACAGGCGCTCTTCGTCCAGCACGACGGACTACAGTGCGGCTACTGCACGCCCGGTCAGATCATGAGCGCTGTCGCCCTCAGCAATGAATTTTCGCGTGGTGCCCCCAGCAGCGTGACGCCCGACCTTGACGTCCCGGCCACACCCAACCGCGAAGAGGTCCGCGAGCGGATGAGCGGCAATCTCTGTCGGTGCGGCGCGCATAACGGGATGATCGACGCGATCATCTCCTATCTTTCGGAGTACAGCCGATGACGCCCTTCGATTATGCCAGGGCGAGGTCCGAGCAGGGCGCGGTCGCCGGAGCGAGAGATGCCGGCGCAAAATACCTCGGCGCGGGTACGAATCTCGTCGATCTGATGCGCGAAGGTGTCGAGGCTCCAGGCCGGCTGGTGGACGTGACCGGTCTCTCCCGCCGTATCGAGCCGACCAACGGCGGTGGTCTCCTGATAGGCGCTGCGGCCAGCAACACCGCGGTGGCCGAGAATGCAGCTGTCCGTGCCCGCTACCCGGCCCTCGCCCGCGCGATCCTGTCCGGTGCCTCGGCCCAGATCCGCAACATGGCGACCGTGGGCGGCAACATCCTACAGCGGACGCGCTGCACATACTTCCTCGATGTCGAGGGCGCGGGTTGCAACAAGCGTCAGCCCGGGCAGGGCTGCGATGCACTGGAGGGGCTCAATCGCGGCCACGGGATCCTCGGCGTCTCGCCGGCCTGCATCGCGATCCATCCGTCCGACATGTGCGTGGCGCTCGCGGCGTTCGATACGGTGGTGCATCTCGCCGGGGCAAATGGACGACGACGCGTGCCTCTTGTCGATCTCCACCGTCTCCCCGGCGACACGCCGCATCTCGAGACGGTTCTCGAGCCCGGCGAGCTGATCACCGCCGTCGAACTGCCATCACAAAGCATCACCGCGCGTTCCACCTACCGCAAGGTGCGTGACCGGGCGAGCTACGCTTTCGCGCTGGTCTCGGTCGCGGCCGCCCTCGAGGTGGCGGATGGGCGCATCGCCGATGTACGCATTGCGCTCGGCGGCGTGGCGCCGAAGCCGTGGCGCCCGCGCGAGGCCGAGGCCGCGCTTATCGGCGCGGTCCCAGAGCAGAGCGCCTTCGTCGCGGCTGCCGACCTTGCGCTTTCTGGTTCGACGACGCGCCCCGGCAACGCCTTCAAACCCGACCTAGCGCGCCGGACGATCGTCGCGGTGCTGACCGACCTTGCTGGAGCCGACCTATGACCCAAAAGCCCAATACCCGGCCCATGCTGTCGGGCGGTGGCCTACAGCCGACGCGTCGTGATGTGCTCGCGGGCTCGGTCGCTGCGGCTGCGAGCTTGATGCTCCCGGAACTGGGCCTCGCCGAGTCCCTCCCGAACGCAACGGCACGAAGCGGTCTCGGGACGGCCTACCCGAGACGGGACGGCCCTCTGAAGGTGCGCGGCGCAGCGCGTTTCGCCGCCGAGCACCGCTTTCCGGGCATGGTCTATGGCGCGCTCGTCTTCTCGACCGTCGCCCGAGGGACGATCCACAGGATCGAGACCGAGGCCACGCGCGCAGCACCCGGTGTCGTCCTCGTGATGACGCACGAGAACGCGCCGCGCCTGGCGCCGCCCGAGCCCTTCTACGCCTCTCCGACCGGCATGGCCGGCAGCGCCATCCCGGTTATGCAGGACGCCTCGGTCCACTGGAACGGTCAGCCGGTCGCCGTGATCCTCGCCACCACACAGGAGGAGGCCGATCATGCCGCGCGCCTCGTCCGCGTCGACTACGACGAAGCGGAGGCGATCACTCGCTTCGACGACGCAGCCGCGCAGGCCCCGGTCGCATTCTATGCGGGACGCGATTTGCAATACCGCGATGGAGATGCCGAGGCGGTGTTGGCCGAAGCGGAGGCGTCAGTCGATCTCGACTTCAGCACGCCGCAGCAAAACCACAACCAAATCGAGCCGCATGCCGTGACCGTCGCCTGGCAGGATGGGATCCTGCGGATGCACGACTGCACCCAGGGCGTCGATCTCTCGGCGATCACCATCGCCAAGGTCTTCGGGCTCGACCCGTCCCAAGTCCACCTGACGGCCGAGTTCGTCGGAGGCGGCTTCGGCGGCAAGACGCTCTGGCAATACCATATCCTCGCCGCAGCTGCCGCGCGCCTCGCAAATAGGCCGGTCCGGATGACCCTGACGCGAGAGGGTGTCTACCGCATCTGCGGCGGCCGCGCGCCGACCCGTCAGCGCGTCGCCCTCGGTGCGCGGCCGGACGGGCGGCTGACTGCGCTGATTCATACCGGCACCACCATGAAGATCGCGCAGAACTCCATGACTGAGCCGTTCATTGAGGCCGCGGAGCACATGTACCGCGCCGACACCATGCAACTCGAGATTCGCGCGGGCATTCGAGACACGCTGGCCAACACCTTCATGCGAGCGCCCGGCGCCGCGGTCGGGACCTTCCCGCTGGAGGTCGCGCTCGATGTCCTGGCTGAACGGTTGGCGATGGACCCTGTCGAGCTCCGCATCCGGAACGAGCCTGAGGTTGATCCGACGACAGGCAAGGCCTTCTCGCAGCGCGCGTTGATTGGGGCCCTGCGGGAGGGCGCGCGCCGCTTCGGCTGGCAGTTACGGTCTGGCGAGCGGCTCGGCCGGCGCGAGGGCGAATGGCTGGTCGGCACTGGCATAGCGGCCGCCTACTATCCCTACAAGCGCTTCCCCGGCGGGGCCGGGCGGATCACGCTCGGCCAGGACGGCCAGGCGCTGGTCGAGCTCGCAGCGCACGAAATGGGCATGGGTACGAGCACGGCAACGGCGGCGGTCGCCGCGGACCGACTGGGCCTTCCCTACGAGGACATCGAAATCCGATACGGTGACAACCGGCTACCTGGTAGCATGATCGCCGCCGGATCGCAGCAGATGGCCGCCATCGGAGCAGCACTGACGGCTGTGCGCGACGCACTGGTTGCCGAACTCGCTGCTCTCGTACCCGCGGGCACGGCTCTACACGGCCGCCCAGTTGAGGCGCTGACGACCCGCGACGGCGCGCTCGTCCTGGCCAGCGATCCCTCCATACGTATGCCTCTAGCCGATTTGCTAACCCGGGCGGGAAGACGCGAGGTTTCGGCGGAGGCTGCCGCGCCGCCACCGTCGGAGGCGAGAGAGTGGTCGATGCACTCGACCGGCGCCGTCTTCGCTGAGGTGCGCGTCAACGCCGTCACGGGTGAGCTCCGCGTCTCGCGCATCACGGGCGTCTATGATTGCGGCAAGATCCTCAATCCCACGCTCGCCGCCAGCCAGTTCCGAAGCGGCATCGTCATGGCAATCGGCATGGCGCTTATGGAAAACACGCTCCTCGACGAACGCAGCGGCCGGATCGCGAATCCCAGCCTTGCCACGTATTACATCCCTGCCCATCTTGATGTGCCCGAGATTGACGTCGCCTGGACCGACATCCCCGACCCTGAGGCTCCGTCCGGCGCCCGCGGGATCGGCGAAATCTCCATGACCGGCCTCGCGGCGGCGGTTGCTAACGCTGTCTACGATGCCACGGGCAAACGCATTCACGACCTACCGATCACGCTGGACAAGCTCCTTTAGTCCTCGTCCCTAGAAGCTGATTTGGCTCGGGGGTCCGTATCCCGCTGGCGCTCTCCTTCGGAGCCACCCATCTGCCCTTACGTCAGGTCACGTGGCACGCCGGCCGTTCCCCGAGCCCTGATACCACTTCGTCCGACAGCGACGCTGCGTGCGACGATCGCACGAGATTATACAGCATGCGACCCCTCTCGATCTTGTGGTCCAGCGCCCAGTCCGCGCTCGCTCTTTTGTTTCTGAGTACTCCGGCGCATACCGGCGAAGGCCGGTCGGAGGTCGCGCCGCTCCCGTCGTCGCGCCTAGAAATATATGCGACGAGCAATAACAATCTTATCTACACAGGTGGCGGCAAGAGTGAGAGCCGCAAAGCTGCGGATCGATTCCATGACGTGTGATACCGCAACCTTCTCTTTCCAGCACGAACGTGACCGTCCCCCTCAGGCGTTCACCCGCACAGCATCTGCGATCGTCCCGTGCAGCCAGACGTAGCCGGGGTCGTCATAAACACGTTCGTGCCAAACGATCCTGGTAGCACTTATACCTGTATAATATCCCAACTTTAATGGGATGAAGTATTGGAAGAAACTGCCTCCATTGGCAACGAGGCAGGATGATCCATGAGAATACTCGTAACCGGCGCGACGGGCTTCGTCGGTAAAGCTGTCACGGATGAACTGCACTACCGAGGCCATGACATCGTCGGGCTGGCGCGCAGCAAAAGCATCGCCAGCGCACGCCTTGTTCATTTCACGGTTCATGACGCTTCGTAATGCCTCTCACAGATAGCGGGGAGACGCTCGATTTCCGGGCCTCCGAAACAGAGCCGCTTGACCCCAGCAAAGGAAAGCAAAACTCATGCGACATCCATTGACCCATTCCATAAACGTCCTTTGCATCACAGGCGCGTTGCTTTTTGGCGCCGCGGCGCATGCGCATGCGCAAGCGGACTGGTCAGACGCAGCGTCGCTCCCATCGCCGCGTCAGGAAATCTATGCCACGACCCATGATGGATTGATCTTCACGGCAGGCGGGCTTGCCGAACGAGCGTCTGCGGTTCGTGACGATTTTCTAGCCTATGATCCGCAGACTGACAGCTGGCAGGAACTGCCGAACCTTCCCGCGGCCCGTCACCACATCACGCTGTCGACGCTTAACGGCATGATTTACGCGGTAGGCGGCTTTTCCGGCGCTTTTCCGAACTGGAAGCCCGAGACCTCAGCCTACTTCTACGATTTCGAGACCGCGCAATGGAACGCGCTTCCCGATCTGCCCGTGGCGCGGGGTGAGCATGTCGCCGCGGTCGTCAATGGATTGCTCTATGTGATCGGCGGGCGCGTAGGCGGAACGGCATCCGCAGCAACCTTCAATGAGCATCGTGACACGAGTCGCGTCGACATCTTCGATTCGGAAGCGGGAACATGGTTGCGGGGCATCGATGCGCCCACCGCCCGGAACAGCGCCGCGAGCGCGGTGATCGACGGCCGGATTTACGTCGTCGGCGGCCGGCAGTTCCTCGAACAGCCCGATGGTAGCCCTGCCAGCGTTAACCTGGCTTCGCTTGAGGTGTTCGATCCCGCAACGGGGTTGTGGTCGGTGAAGGCGCCGATGCCGCAGGCGGCCGGCGGGCTTGGCGCTGCCGCAGTCGATGGCAAGCTCTACGTCGTCGGTGGTGAACAATGGGTTCCGACCCGGGAGGTCTTCGCCGAAGGGTGGGTCTACGATCCCGCGACGGACGAATGGGAAGCGATCCCCGGCCTGAACGTCCCGCGGCACGGATTGGCCGCAGCGGCAATCGACGGCCGTATCCATGCAGTGGGCGGTGCGACCGAAACCGGCGCCGGCGACGTCACCGCGCATGAAGTGCTCACCATCCGGCCCTGATCCCCGAAATCGGCCCGGCGCGCCACCGGGCCGCGAAAGATAACAACATGGCACTGATACTCACGCCGGACGTCCCCCACTTCGACGCCCCCAAGAAAATCCTGGCCCGTTCAACATTCGCCGTCGATACGGTGACCCGGTCGTCTAGCTTACCGCCGTGAATGTGAATTTCACGATACGCGCGCTCAAGACCAGGACCTGTTCCGCAGCGATTGCCACGTTTTGGCTCGCACTCGCCGGTCCGGCCGCGGCGGCTGACCCTGTGCGGGTTTCGACCGCGACTGTTGAGGCCCAACCCGTCGTAGAAGAGGTTTCACTCGTCGGCACCGTCGTCGCGCCGCGGTCCGCTTCCGTTTCGACTGAAATCGCCGGTCGGGTGGCCGAAGTTGCAATCGAACTCGGCGACAGGATCCAAACCGGGGCGCCGCTCGTCCGGCTCGACGACATGCTTGAGCGGCTCTCCCTGGCCCGCTTCGAAGCGGCGGAGCGCGCCGACATCGCCCGGCTCGAGGAGGTCCGCCGCAGGCTCGCGGACGCGCGGCAGCTCGTCTCGCGGCAGAGCATGCCCGTGAACGAAGTTGAGCGGCGCGAGTCGGCGGTCGCCGAGGCCGAGGCGATGCTCGCCGAAGAACGCGCCGAGATTGCACAGAGGCGCGAGCGGATTGCGCGCCATGTGGTCCGTTCGCCCTTTGCGGGGACGGTGGTGGCGCGGATGGTCGAAGCCGGCGAATGGGTTGAGCCGGGCGATACGGTGGTCGACCTCGTCGCAACGGACCAGCTTGTCGTCGATCTCGCCGTCCCGCAGCGCCATTTTCCACGGATCAGCTTGGAGACCCCCGTGACGCTCCGTTTCGCGGCGCTACCGGGCACGTCCGTCAAGGCGCGCGTGCTCGCCCGCGTGCCGCGGAGCGATCCAATGGCTCGCACTTTCCGCCTGCGTGTCGAGCCGGTGGACAGCATGCTCGAGATTGCGCCGGGCATGTCGGCCGACGCGACGCTCCAGCTCATTACCGGCGGAGAGGCTGCGGTCGTGCCGCGCGACGCGATCACCCGCTATCCGGATGGGCGCGTGACCGTCTGGACGGTCGTCGAGAGCGAAGTCGGTCCGGTCGCCGAAGAGCGTGAAGTTACCCTCGGCGCGGCCACCCACGACGGGGCGATCTACGCGACCGAGGGCCTTGTGGCCGGCGTCCGGATCGTCACCCGTGGCAACGAGGACCTCGCAGCGGGACGCGTCGTTGAGATCGTTGAGACGGCTGGAGGCGAAGGCTGATGTTCGGCGCCATCGTTACCCGTCCGACGCTCGTCGCCGTGGCGATGCTGCTGGTTTGCCTGCTCGGCCTCGTCGCGGCCTTGCGCCTGCCAGTGCAGATGATCCCAGACCTCGAAGTTAGAACGATCACCATCGTTACGACTTGGCCCGGTGCAACGCCGCAGGACATCGAGAAGGACATTCTGATCGAGCAGGAGGAGTATCTTCGCAGGATCCCTAGCCTGGAGCGGCTGATCTCCCGCGCCTCCTCAGGTCGCGCGGAGATCGAGCTCGAGTTTCCCTTCGACGTCGACATCACTGAGACGCTCATCCGCGTGAACAACGCGCTCAATCAGGTGCCTGACTATCCGCTCAACGTCGATCAGCCGCGGGTCTTTGCCGCTTCTTTTTCCGCGAACGCATTCATGCATTTCGGCGTCGGCCCACTGCCGGGCAATCCTCACGGACTCGACATGACGATGATGCGCGATTTCGTGGAGGACGAAGTGCGCACCCGCATGGAGAGCGTGCCCGGAGTTGAGCAGGTCGACGTTCGCGGCGGGGCGGCTCGTGAGGTGCAGGTGCTGATCGACGCAATGGCACTGGCTGAGCACGGGGTTTCCATCGCAGACCTGCGCACCGCCCTTTCGAGCCGCAATGTCGACGTCTCGGCGGGAGAGGTCGATAACGGCAAACGGCGATATCTCTTGCGTACCGTCGGACGCTTCGATGATGTGGCGGCGATTGAGGCGCTGGTGGTACGTCGCATGGGCGACAGCGTCACGCGCCTCGGTGATGTGGCCGGGGTCCGCTTCCACCATGCCGAGGCTACCGAACGCAGTTTCGTCGACGGTCAACCGGTTCTCAACCTCTCCGTGCGCCGCGAGGCTGGCTCAAACGTGATCGCAATCAAGTACGCGGTGCTTGACACGATGGCCGAGATCAACCGAACAGTGCTTGAGCCTGCCGGCATGCGACTCGCGCTGACGTCCGAGGACGTGGGCTATGTCGAGGCGTCCATCGCCAATGTCTGGCAGAACCTCGCACTAGGCAGCGCGCTTGCGACGCTCGTAATGTTCGCCTTCCTCCGCTCGGTCAGGGCCACTGCAGTCGGCGTGCTCGGCATTCCGGTCTGCACCATCGCGGCCTTCATTGGGCTCCTCGCCTTCGGACGCACAGTCAACGTCATCTCGCTTGCCGGCGTCGCTTTCGCGATCGGCATGACGCTGGACAATTCCATCGTTGTGCTGGAGGCGATTGACCAGGCGCGACGGCGGGGTCTCGACCGCGTGCGTGCAGCGATTGAGGGCGTAGCCTCGGTCTGGACAGCGGTGGTGGCCTCAACCTTCACAACCGTGCTCGTCTTCGTGCCGATCCTTTTCATAGCGCTTGAAGCCGGGCAGCTCTATTCCGATGTGGCGGTTGCGGTCTCAGCCTCGATCCTCTGCTCGATGATCGTCGCGGTCACTGTCGTGCCTGCAGCTGCGGCCCTCATCGACCTGAGCGCCGCGGGCAAAGTTGCGCAAACACGGGTCCGCACAGTCGAACGTCTCGTGGCCTGGCTTATCGGCGGCACGGTGCGCCCGATCGTCACGATCGCAGCGACTGTGGTGGCGAGCTGGGCCGTCGTGGTCCTGCTGACGCCGCCGCCCTCGTACCTCCCAGAAGGAGAGGAGCCGAAGACCTTCGCCGTCATGACGGCGCCACCCGGCTACAACCTTGCGACGATGACGGAAATTAGTCTCGATATACAGGACCGCTTTCTGCCCTATTTGGGCGACGATCCGGCCCGCTTCGCCCGAGGTGAGGTCGATGTGCCGGCCCTGAACTACTTCATCATGCTTATCTCAGCCGAGCGCCTCCTCGTCATCACGGAGAGCACCGACCCGGATCAGCTGGGCGCGCTCATGGATGCGCTGACGGAGAAGTATGAGAGCTATCCGGGGATGCGGGCCTTCGCCACGCGCGGCTCTATCATTTCGTCCAACGACGGCGGCACCCGGTCGATCAATCTTGACGTTTCGGGCGCGGATCTCGCCGAAGTCTACGCGGCGACCCGGGCGCTCTACGACCGAGCCGGCGCGGCCTTCGACAATCCGCGCCTCAACGCCACGCCACCAACCTTGTCGCTCTCACAGCCTATGATCGAGATCCGGCCGGACTGGACGCGCGCCGCCGAACTCGGGCTCTCGGTTGGCGATCTCGGCTTCGCGGTCGCGTCGTTGACCGACGGCGCCTTCGCGGGCGAGTTCTTTCGCGGCGACGACAAGATTGATATCTATTTCTATTCCGCTGACCACACGGCCTCATTCGACCGGCTGGGCCAGATGCCGCTCCATACCCCGGCCGGCATTGTCCCTATTGCCGACGTTGCGGAGATCCGCCAGACCATCGACACCTCGACCATCCGGCGAATCGATGGCGCACGCACTGTCACGCTCAACATCATCCCGCCAGGCGACGTGCCACTCTCCGTCGGCGTCGAGCGCGTACGGTCGGATGTCCTCGATGCCCTGCGGCAGGAGGGTGCGATCCCTGCCGGCGTCAGCGTCTCGATTTCCGGCGCGTCAGACCAGCTCGACGCGACCCAAACCGCATTAACGGAAAACTACGTGGTGGCCGTCGCCATCGTCTACCTGCTGCTCGTCGCCATTTTCTCGCATTGGGGACTGCCGCTCCTCATCATGACGGCTATACCGCTCGGGGTGGCGGGCGGCATCTTGGGGCTCGTCCTGATGAATGCCGTCGGCGCGCTGCTGCCGGCGATTGGGCTTCCGCCGATCTCGCAGCCCTTCGACATGATCTCGATGCTCGGTTTTCTGATCCTGATGGGCACGGTCGTGAACAACCCGATCCTGATCGTCGAGCGCGCCGTGACGAACGCGCGCGAGCGTGGCTTCGAGGCGCGCGAGGCTGTGGTGGAGGCCGTGCGCTCACGCTCCCGCCCGATTGCGATGTCGACGATGACAACGGCCTGCGGCCTTGCGCCGCTTGTCTTCATGCCCGGCGAGGGAACGGAACTCTATCGCGGCGTAGGCGCCATCGTTCTCTTCGGCATCCTGGGCGCTGCCGTGATCTCGCTCACTTTCCTGCCGGCTCTGACATCGCTTGCGCTCAGGGTCGGACAAGGACGCGGTTCCGAGCAGCGCATTCCGGCGCCGGGAGAATGAGCCGGCCTAAGGTATCAGGGGAATGTTGCTGCCGACGTGCCGTTCCTGGACCATGATGTGGAACGTCTGTCACCATGGCCGTGGCACTTGGGCGGCCGCCACCCTTGCCACCATGGGCAACTCTCTGCTGTCCGGCGGCCCGTCAGTAGAGTCCGGCATAGTGCCCTCGCGTGTCACTTCGTAGAATTGGGCGGTGCGGCGTATCGAGCATGCATGCTATCGTAGCGCAATAGCGAAAACGTAGTTCGCATTTTTGTCTCGCACGGCCCGCCATTCGCCGCCGTTTGTGCGACGTCCTACTACCCCGGTCCTATGGCCGCTTTGCGAACAAACATGGCTTTCGCTGCGCCTCGCGCGAACGCCTGTTGCAGCCGGATATACCGGTGGAACGGCTACCTTGGAAGGCGCCGGAGGTTTGGGAAACCTCCTGTCGTCCCGCCCCATCGATCTTTAGGGGCAAGCGGTCGGCGCGGCGAATAACATTGAGGTGTACGGTTATCTTCGACTTCGGGCGATCCGCATCCGACGGGCGGCAGGTCAATCGGGGCGCAGAGCGGGGACAGCCGCAAGTGTCGCAGCGAATGCCAGGCAACTGCAGAAGTGGACGTCACCAAGCGTCTTGCACATGTAAGGGTCGACGTTGCGGATCAACTCGAACCAAGCTGCGCAATCCCGCCGTTTCCCGGGCGTCGCGATCACTCTGTCCCCCGTGACCATTCGCTTCGAGCGAGATCGCTAGTCGAGTGTTCATATCTCCGCCCGCGCGTCGGCCGGAATGGGGCAGTTGGTGCAGATGCGATCATCGCAAAGGCGACAGAGCGTGCGGCGTTCGGTAGCTGTCGTCTCCATTGAAGACAGCATCTTGTGCAGCAGCGCCGCAAGGGTCTCCTGCTCCACGCCGGTCAGCGGGGTCAGCAGCGGCCGGATGGCGGCGAGGCGTCCCTTCAGGAGTTCCTCGCGTAGAGCCATGCCCCGCTCGCTGAGGTAAAGCGCGATCGCCCGTTTATCTCGCCCCTTGCGACGCTCGACGAGGCCATCGGCGACAAGCCGATCGACGAGGCGCACGGTACCCGGGTGGGACAAGCGGAGAATGCCTCGCAGCTGATCGTTGGAGGGGCCGGAGCCGTATCCGATGACAACCAGTGCCGCGGGAGTTTCACCGCCGCGACGAAGGACGTCACGCGCCGTGTCTCCGATGCGGTCGGCGACAGCAAGCCCGACGACACCGAGCAGATTGGCGGTACGGTCGATCATACGTAGTAGGTTATGTGCGGCGCGCACGAATTTCAACTTGACAATATGTGCGCAACGCACATGATTTGACCCGTGGCTAAGCCGTGGCCTCATGGCACCGCCACGGGTCGGCCGGCGCCAACCCGAATTGAGTGTGACCCGGGCGGAGGGCAATACATGCCAGATACGATACGTAGAAGTATGCTTGTCGGCGCGGGACTCTATGCAGCAACCGCGCTTGTTAAGCGGGGCAATGCTCATGCCCAGGAACCGAGCGCCGGCGGCCTGACACTCAGCACCGCCGGCTGGGACGCGAACAGCCCTCCCGAGTTGGAGTTCTTATTTGAGGCGCGTGTCCAACTTCACCTTCCGCCGCTGGATGTGGGGCCGACACCCGAAGGGGAGCGCCTTATCTTTCTCGTAAAGGGCGGCACGTTCGAAGGGCCCCACCTGCGCGGGCGTGTTGTGCCAGACGCAGGAGCGGACTGGGTGCGCATCCGGCCAGATGGGACGGGCGTCCTTGATGTGCGATTCTGCCTGGAGACACACGACAAAGCGATGCTCTATGTCTACTGGCAAGGGCGGTTCTGGTCGGCGCCGGAAGATGCCGAGTATGCGACCGATCTTGAAAAACCGGACGATCCAGCAGGAGCCTGGCGCTACTACTTTCGTGCGGCGCCGCAATTCGAGACCGGCGATCCCCGCTATGCATGGCTCAACAACATCATCGCTGTGACCAAGTCCCGAACGGGCGATGGCGGCCCGATCCACCGCGTCTTTGCCGTGAAGTGATCCATGGCGCACTTCTCGCTCTTCCCGACTCCGCTCGGTGACTGCGGCATTGCCTGGTGCGGCGACGTGATCGTCGCCACGCACCTGCCGGAAGAAAGCTCTGCTGACACCGGCCGCCGTTTGGCCGCGCGAACGGGAGCCACGAAGGGCGAGCCGTCGAGCGTCATCCGTCGCGCCATCGCATCGATGACCGCTCTGCTCGAGGGAGAAGGAACGGATCTCACCCCCATCGTCTGCGACTTCGGCGGGATCGATCCGTTTGCGGCACAGGTCTATGCCGCAACGCGCGCGATCCCGGCCGGCGAGACATCGACCTATGGCGCCATCGCGTCGCAACTCGGCGACAAGCGGCTTGCCCGCAACGTTGGAGAGGCCCTCGGCCACAACCCGTTGCCGATCGTCGTGCCGTGCCATCGTGTCATCGGCGCGGGCGGCAGGCTCACTGGCTTTTCGGCGGCTGGTGGCGTCGCGACGAAGCTCAGGATGCTCGCCATCGAAGGCGCGCAGTTAGGTAGCGCGCCCGGGCTATTCGATGATCTTCCGCTTGCGGCGAAGCCGCGAAGGTGACGCTCCTCGATCCTCGCCCACTTGTGAGAGTGCGCCGGACTGCCCCGCCTTGCGGCGATACCTCGTCCGGCGAGGCCGGGATGATGGGACACGGACCGGAATTCTGACCGAAAGACTTGGCCGAGGACCGTTACACGGTCAAGGTCACCACCCACTTATGCTTGCCGATCTTCCGTGATCGCGCGAAGCCGAGACGCTCGAAGGTCGAGAGCGCTCCGTTGAACAGGAATGCCGGCGAAGCCTTTCGGCCCTCGATGTCTTCCGGGTATCCCTCGATGCGCCCGCCGCCCAGCTTCATGATCTGCCCGATCGCACCCTCAAGCGCGGCGGACGCCACTCCGGTGCCGCGATGGCCCTTGCCGGAAAAAAAGCAGGTGATCCGCCAGTCGGGGAGCATCGGATCGGTCGCCAGATAGGCACGCTGATTATGAATTCGCGGAAGCTCGTCCGGCGATCCGAACTGGCACCAGCCGACGCAGTCCGTCCCATGAAAGACCAGCGAGGCATGCGCCCGCCCTTCCCGAACGCGGCATTCCTTCGCCTCGCGTTTTCCCGCCGGGGAGTCGTCCGAGCCTTCGTCCTTCCCGTGATACCACATGCACCAGCAGCCGCCCCAGAAACCGTTGTTCGCCTCGACCAGACGCGCGAAGTCCGGCCAGGTGTCCGCATCGAGTGCTTTGGTTCCATAGTTTGTCACGGGGTTTCTCGACATCCGCCATCATTATGTGCGCTACGCACATATAGTCAAGCCGAGGATCGTGCGCGCCGTACAGAGTGATGGCCTTTTCGAGCGTCACGACGGTCGCGACAGCCGCCGGCCATCGGAACGTCACCGAGTGCGGGTTTGGACGTGAACGAAACGCCATGCTGCGTTCGCAGCACGCTTCTTCAAAGCCGGCATTCTGTCATGCCGCCCTACCGTTCAGTTGCTGCATCCGCCAAGTTGGGCTCAAAGCCGCCGTAAGCACCAAGGCGTTCCGAAGGCTCACGGCCTCAATGTGCCGGCGTGACGCGTTCGCGCACGACTTCGCAGAATTGAAGAATGCCGCGCACTAGCCCATCACATTATCGTAGCGCTATAGCGAAGGAGTAGTTCGCGTTTTCGTCTCGCATGGCCCGCCATTCGCCGCACATTGCGCGACGGTCTACGGCCTCGGTTCGATGACCGCTTTGTGGGACTTTGCTGCCGTTCCTTGTAGAAGTGCAAATGTCGGCTTTCAGAGTCGGTGAAAAAAGCTGCGATTTGCGCTGCCCAAAACGCGTTAGTTTTGGTCAACCTTCGCCTTCACTACCGAGCGTTTTGCGGCAGCCCATCCCCGATTTCATAGTAGTCGCCCTTCTCCGAGACGAAGATGTGCATCGACAACGAGGTGTTCGTCGGCCCATTAAAGACGCTCATGGCGACGGCGGTCCAATCTTAGTGAACCGGATCCCAGAACAGTGTCGATCCGCAGGTGCCGCAGAAGCCGCGCCGGACCTTCTCAAAGGAATGGTACCTTCGACCGCGATCCGCACGGCGCCGCAAAGGCAGGAGCCCCTATACATCGCTCACCTCCACTGCTCTCTGTGCTCGTGCCCGTCGCCGCACACCAACCGCATTGATCAGACCCTTCGCCTCGGCAGATGGCTCCTGTTCGATGCAGCAGTAGTCTGTTCCGTCTTTGCCGCGTGAGAAAAGCTCGCAAGGAATCATCGTCCGGCTGTCCTTTTCTCAAAAAACTCAATTCGGCCTCACTCGCGTTCTTGGTCAGTATCGCGAAACCGGACCTGCGCCATCCGGCAGCAACTTGGTCGTTTCCGGCGGCGGCCGTTCGCGGCAAGCACCATACGAGCGTTCACCAGCTTCGCCGTTCCGGTGAAGCTGGTGAACGCTCTAGCTCCTGTCATCCGTCTCGTCCGGGTTCGTTCGGATCGCTGGAGAACAATGCGATCTTGTTGCCTTGAGGATCGCGAAGGTATCCAACGAAAAAGTCCGGCCCGTACGACGCCCGGAAGCCGGGCTGGCCTTCATCAATACCGCCCGCCGCAAGCGCCGCGGCGTAAAGATCACTAACCTGCTGTTGATTGCGCGCCTCGAATGCAACCATTGTTCCGTTCCCGGCCGAGGCGGGGCGCCCATCAAAGGGAGACTTGACATAAAACTCCGGCAGACTCGGCGACCGGCCCGGTATTTCGGGCAGCGCGTAGCTCAGGTCACCATGATACTTCTCCAGCCGGTAGCCGAGGTCCGGCAGGAATGCGGAGTAAAAGCGTTCCGCGCGTTTGATATCGTCAGCGCCAACTGTGATGTAGGCAATCAATTTGTGGGTTCCTTTCCGGTTTGTAGATTGCTTCAATCCGAGATCAATCGTGTTTTGGTCGGCGGTTCGCCGTGGTCCGTCTAGAGCAGCCAGAAACGTCTCGCACGTTCAGCCTGCGCTTCCTCTATCGTCATACCCCTGCATTCGGTTGGGATGTCGTAAGGAAAACTTTTCTTCAGTTCCTTGCGCGTGAGCGAACGTGCCTTCGCCATGATGCGGGCGGAGTGGCAGTGGGCACGCGTCCGCTTTCCGGCGATCTGCAAGCGGCGCTGACGCTTAGAATTGTTGTGCCACATGCGAGTGCGGCGGCGAGGCCAAACATGACGCCCTACGAGATGCCTGCCGCCGTCCCGGCCAGAACCGCTCCAAACGCGCCGACACCATCCAGAAGGGCGAAACCCGTTCGCCGCTGATTCTATGCCATTTGAGGACGCCAGCACCCGGATCAACTCGTCGCGCGAGCCCATGATCCGGACTTCGTGCTCGGCGACCTCGACTCGTTGCACAGCGGCCGGCCTACAAAACAGCAGGCAAACGCTTCCGAAAGCCCGGGAAGAACTTTGGATTGATCGCAGGCCGATCTTACAGCGCGACGACGCCGGTCAGCGAAAAGCAAGCTTCTACGCGTGAGGCGAGTCATACGGTGTAGAGATGCCGGATCATGACCTCTAGTCGCACTGTCCGAGCGTTCTGACATGCCGCAGCGCCACCGCCGCGAGGATGGCGAGCAGCGTGACGCCAGCCGCGCCAAAAATGGCTGCACCGTTGAAGCCTGCTATGAACGCAGCCTGCGCTTCTCCGATCAGCCCCGCATGCAATTCTGGCGCTATAGCTGATGCCGCCCAGAGGCTGTCACCCAGCGCTTCGTGAGCTTCCTCGGAGAGATTTTCGGGCATCCGGTCAAGCATTGTGCGTCGATAGATGGCCGTGGCAAGGCTGCCGAGAACGGCGATGCCGAGCGAGACCCCCCAATCCTGAACGGTCTCGGACATGGCCGAGGCCGATCCCGCCTTCTCGGGCGGCGCTGACCGAATGACGAGATCCGTCCCGAGCGCGGCAATGGCCCCGTTGCCGAGATAGGCCAGCGCCAAACCGGCGACGACCATCGGAACGCCGAGAGCCCCAGCGCCAACCTCGGTGAGCATCAGATATCCCACCGCCGACAGAACGAGCGATCCGGCGACGACGAAGCCGGGACGGACACGCCTTGCAGCAAGCGGTGCGCCCACGCCGCCGGCGATCATGCCAAGCGCTGCGACGCCCATCCATAGGCCAGCAGTGAAAGCGGAATGTCCGGCCACCAGTTGCAGGTATTGGGCGACAAGCAACATGGTCCCGCCAACCGTCGCCAGCCCGAACAGCAGCACGATCAGCGCCACGGAAAAAGCACGGTTAGAGAAAATCCTCATATCGAGCAACGGATCGGCAAGCCGGCGTTGCCGCCGGACGAACAGAAAGCCGAATACCGTTCCAATCGCAATTGCGCCGATCGCATCGGAGGTAAGACCGTATTTGGCGATCTGCTTGATACCGTGGATCGCCGGCAGCATAGCGGCGAGCGAAAGCAGCACGCTGAGAAGATCAAGCCGCCCGCTGTTCGGTGCGCGATACTCGGAAAGCAGGACGGGGGCGAGCAGAAGCAACAGAACGACGATGGGCGCGGCAACGAGGAAGGCAGCGCCCCACCAGTATTCCTCCAACAGATAGCCTCCGACGACGGGTCCCAGCGCATAGCCAATCCCAAAAATCGTGGCCCATATGCCGAAGGCAAGCGCGCGCTGGCGCGGGTCGGCGAACAGGTTGCTGATGAGCGCCAGGGTCGAGGGCATCAGCGTTGCGGCGGCCAAGCCTAGCGCTGCGCGCGCCGCGATCAGCATCGGTGCGCTGGTGGAGAAGGCCACGATTACCGAAGCGGCAGCAAAGGCGGCCGAACCGATCATCAAAAGCCTGCGCCGCCCAATCCGGTCTCCGAGCGTGCCCATCGTGATGAGAAAGCCACCAAGCATGAAGCCCGAGGCGTCCATGATCCAGAGCGCCTGTGTGCTGGTCGGACCCATATCAATCGCCAGCGCAGGCAAAGTGAGAGGCAAGAACGTGAGATCGAGCCCGAGCAGCACGGTCGGCAACGCAAGCAGCGCCAGTCCTAACCATTCGCGCACGCCAGCCTTTGCGGACAATGGTCCCTTGGCTTGGACCGTCGTAGCGTCTGTATCACGATGAAATGTCATATCGCCTCCTTGTGTGAGGCGAACAATCCAGGCAGAATGTTACTGTTACTATAGGGCAAATTATCCTATCACTAAGAGCGACAGGATTGTCTGGCCGAACCCTCGCGCGCAAACGAAGCGATCTGTCCGACTTTGTCACGCGCCATAGAAAGAAACTCACACCTGCCGATGTCGGGCTGCCGACCACCGGCGGCCGACGCACGCCTGGGCTCAGGCGCGAAGAGGTCGCCGCGCTCGCGGGCGTCGGGCTCACCTGGTACACATGGTTCGAGCAGGGTCGCGACATCCAAGTCTCGGAGAGCTTTCTCCTGAATGTCGCCAAAGCCCTGAAACTCGACGACGCCGAGTGCAACCATCTCTTCCTGCTGACCCATCGGCGTCCGCCTCCCCCAGAAGCGCGCCAATGGCCATCGGTCGACCCGCTGATCCAGCAATTGCTGGACGATCTGACGGCGCGGCCGGCTTATGTCTCAAATCTTCGGTGGGATGTCATCGCCTGGAATACGGCGGCCGATCGCCTGTTCAACTTTTCTGGTCGGTCGCAGCAGGACCGCAACGTCATCCGCATGGTATTCGCCGATCCAGAGTTGCGGCGCCGGTTGCCGGCTTGGCGCGAGGATGCGCCCCGGCTGCTGGCGCAGTTCCGCCACAACCTGGCCGCCGCGCCGGACGATCCGGCCATGCTGTTACTGGTAGACGAGCTGAAGAAGGTCTCGCCAGATTTTCGACGCTGGATCGAACAGCCGAGCATGGAGAGCTATCGCTGGGGCGTCGGCGTCGTGCTCGACCACGAGGGCAGACACCTCAGCTTTAACCACCAGATGCTAACGGTGGACGAGCACCGCCACCTCAAGATGATCGTTTACTTCGAGGACTGAGAGTAGTCCGTCATGCCTTCGACTCGAAGACAGAGCGGCTAATCAACTCTACCGCTCACCAAACACCAATCTCCGATAATTGGTTTGACCACCGAGAACTAAGCTTTTCGCCCCTATCCGGCTACTGCGACGTCGTGCTTTAGCGTTGCATAGCGACTAATAAGGCGCTTCATCGAACACCGAGGCGCCGCTACCGTAGAGCTATGGCGAAGGAATAGTTCGCATTTTCATCACACGTGGCCCGCCACTGCTCTTTCGCAAGTCTTTAGACGAACCTCCGCGCTACAGCCTGTCTGTTCCGCAGCTACCGGCATGCCCGGGAGAATATCGAGAAATGGAGGATTGACTGCAGTTTGCGGCGGCCAAGGGCGTAGCGCCAAACACACTCACCGGACGGTTACGTTGAGCCGCCGATTTTGTCCGCTGTTCAATCTGCTTGCTGACAAAGGGCGAGGCCATGGCGCGCATCAAAGCGCTGTAATTGAGCTGGAAAGTGATCTCGGCACCGACGGGCAAGCGTTCGCGGCCGCAATCGATGATCAGGTGATCGCTACTCGATCCAAGGATCCTGATCCCTGCAGGCGGTGTAAGGCCTTCTGGATCGGTGTCCATCACCCCAAGCGCCAGGATGGCTTGCAAAACATTGCCGCTGTCAGCTGACGGTACCGCCGCGCCAAAGGCGTTTTCCGCAATCTCGCCCCATGGCTTGGTTGGCTTGAGCTTCGACTCAATCACTTCAGCAACGAGTGTGATGGCATCTGTGTAGAGCCCCTCTACCAGTGTGCGACGCAGCGGCTCGCGACCGAGCAATATAGACTCTCCGAGACGAAGATTGTTGATCCGGCCTGTGTCTGCACCGCTGAAAATCCAGTTGAGATTGCTCGAATTGCCTCCCGAGACAACTGAGACGATGGGACCGAAGGTTGCGTCGATCGCATCCGCAAGGGTCGACAACTCACCCATGTTTTCCGCGTCCGGCGCAACGCCGCAGCGACATGCCAGATTGGTGCCGATGCCTTTGAGGGAAATGTTGGGAAACCGCAGTGTCCGGCGCACAACACGCTCCAAATCGGCGGGCATGATGCCTTCGCGCAGGTCGCCAAGCTCGACCATCAGCAGGACTCCATGCGTACGCCCCAGTACCTGCGCCGCTTTGGAGAGTTCCGAGATGACATCGAGTTCGGTGTTGAGGCTTGTATCGACGTTCCTGACCACCAAGGCCGCCTGACTGATCATCGGCGAACGGATGAGCGTCATATGCGCGCCTACCGCGTCGTGCCGCATGGTCCGGATGTTTTCAACGCGGGAGTCCGCCAGTCCGCTCACCCCTGCAGCCAGCAATTCTCCGGCAATGTCCGGCTGGCCCGAAAAAGCCTTGGTCACTCCCGAAACGGTAATCCCGCGACACTCAAGCCGACTCACCAGCACGCGCGCATTATGATGGATCTTTGCCAGATCAATCTGCAGGCGCGGGACGATCAATTGACACCGGCAGTCAGCTTCGCCCTGAGCTGCGGGAACGGTACAAGAACCATATTCACCAGATCGTCGGGCGATCGGCACAGCGCATCGGTGACCGGAATGCCGAGTTGATTCTCTAAACGAGAGATTGCCGTAACCACTTCTGTTTTGGTCATCTCCTCATGATTGAGTGTGAGACCGATGACCTTGGTGTCGGCGAACGTTTCGATCAGATTGATCTCACTGGCTGGCGTCGGCATCGGCATGTGCGCGAAGTCGCAGCGATTGAGTCGTGCGGGTGCATGCTGGAGCACAACGCCCTCGGGACAGCTGCCACGCAATATGAACGCGGACGTCGAAAAAGCGGGATGACTGAGCGCGCCTTGCCCTTCAACGATGATGATGTCGGGCGTCTCGGCCTCAAACGCCTCGACGATCGTGGCTTCCAACTCGCCGGCGCAAAACTGTGACGGCACGGCATCCATGGCGATGCCGTAGCGTGCCCCCTGGATCAACCCGGTCTGGCCCGTGCCCACCATGACCGCCTTAATACCGCGGTCGTTGAGCGCGCGGGTCAGGATTGTCGCCGTTGTGCGTTTGCCTATGGCGCAATCCGTGCCCAGCACCGCGATACGCGGACAGGTGACGTCGGCAATCCGGCCGCTGAACAAACGGAGTTCTTTTTGGGGACGCGGTTTGCGGATATCGAGGATGGTGACATCGTTGGCCAAACACGCTGCCGCGAAGACGGGGTCGTCATTGAGGAATTCGTGCAGGCCGTTGATGATGCTGATGCCATACCCCATCGCCTCGATCATGAGTCCGCGCTCGTGTGCCGACAGCATGCCGCTCGACGGCGCCATTCCGAATATGAAGTAGTCGGGCACCTTTTCAGCTTGGGCCAGCGCTTCGATCAGGTTGGCGGTAACTGGTATTCCGTTCGGCGCATCTCCCAACACGACACCGGAATCGCGCCCGGCCTTCTCACTGTCGATGACCGAGAGGATTTCATACTTCTCCGAATGCCGGACCAGACCATTTGCTGTCTTGCCGTCAATGGCGCCGAAATTGCCTTCGCAATAGACGATGGCCGTGTTGGTCGTTTTTGAGTCCGGGATATCCGGAAACCGAACCACCGATGTGGAATCTCCGACAACGGTAAAGCGGTTCTTGTGACCTGACGATTTCCGTGGGTCGAGATGTGTCGTGGAGCTCATATCAGTTCCTCAGAGGGTTATCGGCGGCGGCAACGGGATTGCGCCGGTCAAGCCAGTACAGCTCGGGGTCCCGGCGCCCTCAGCGTTCTGGGCGGGACCACCGACGGTCATTGTCACAGGTCATGCGTTCGCGACGACTTCAGGAAGACGCGCTTGCCGCCATCACGTCGCGGCATCGGCTTGAGAAAAGCTCCGCTCCCACCGCCGCAGAGTCCGCAAGAACGCGGCGGGTCCGACTTGGAACGTTATATTACTTGAGGGCGTTTACCGCCTCTCAGCTCTCTGCAGTCAGCGCAATCTTGCAGGTTTCCGCAAGGGCGCGATCCGGCTCTTCGGCGCCCAGAGGCGTTGCCCAACCGGCTTGCTCGACGAGCTTGCGCTGCTGAAACGCGCTGGCGCCCCTGACTTCTGCCATCACAACGGAAAATCTGGGATCCAGTTGCGACTTCTGGACACAATATGGCGTCAGTGCCGCTGCTATGGCAGCCATAGACTGCTTCTTCGACATCTCCGTCGCGGTGCCTTCGGTCACCCAACCACCCCAACCAAATCCGATAATGGCCAAGGCAACAGCGCCGGCTCCCGCGCCCATGAGCGCAGGCTTCATCCACACAGGGAATTCCATGATTACGTCCAATCAGTATTGAAACAGGCACGCATAATCGCGCGCATGATACGTTCTTGTAACACATAATCTCAAATATCCCTCATGATTTGTCATGAGCTTGAACTAGATATCACCAATGCATATATTTAATCTGAGCACACAATCACAATCGTCTATACAATTTAGGAAAACAGAATTTCCTTCAATTTACTTTGATTTATTTAGGTTTTTTGCCCGTTTGCGCAGCACATATGAGGAAATATACCTGTTCCGCTCGACTATCATGCGTTGTCGAAGGCATCAGCTTTGGCCAACCGAACCGAACAGACCACTATCCGAATTCTCGTTTCATTTAATCTGCCGGGGTTTGACCAAGCGCAGCCATCGGGAGACTCCCGAGTCGACCTCGACGAGGAACAGATCAAGGGGATTTCCCAGCTTGCATGGCGACGTGTCGGCACCTTCATCCATTTGCCGGCGATCGCCACCCAAGGGCCGATCCGAAAAATGGTACCGATGAAGCCGGCTGATCTCGATACAGTTCTCCAAAAGGACAGGCAAAAACCATGAGTACTACAAGACGTTTGCCGAGCGATGCAGGATCGATACGAAATGAAGCCGCAACGCATGTCTTCAAGGTCGGTCAGACCGTCAAGCTGAAGAGCGTGCTCGGAAGACGAGCCCCGCAGACGGACCTGTACCGGATCACAGCTACGCTCCCGCCTCGCGGCGGCTCCCCTCAATATCGCATCCGCAACGACGACGAACGTCATGAGCGGGTGGCCACGCAAGACAGTCTCGAACAGGCCGACATTTCGTAATCCGGTTTCTGGCACAACTCTCGGTTTCTGGCACAACTCTCATCGAAAGGACGTTCGGCCATGGCCAAAGGACAGAGACGCAGCAATCGCGAGATCAAGAAGCCGAAGAAAGAAAGGGCTCTGCCCAAGATTGAAGGGGCGTTCAGCAAACAGATTGGGACCGCCAGACCTGCGGGCTCCTCAAGCCGTAAAGGCAAGAGCTGAAACAACGATTCCGGAATTCCCAAATCTCTGCCGCGGCTTGGACGAAGCACGAAACGCCATACGCTTCGCCGGTTACGACGGCCTGATCCGGGTGCCGTTCCTCGTTAAGGTGCCGTGTGGTGATTTCTGGCAGGGGTGCGTCGTCAGAAGCCGCGTCACCTGATGACGTTCAGTGTTTGCCGTCCGAGGATGTTGGAGCGTGTGTGACGTCCGACGAAAGCGACAAACGAATGGCTCATGGCCGGAAGGCAAGAACGATGACTCTCATCAAGACCGACTGCTGGATGCCGCTAGCGAAGCTGTTCTCGAGCGCGTCCTTGCTGCTCGCAATGGTGCTATCTTCCGCACCGCCGGTGTTGGCGCAGGACGGCACCGGCACCGGCCTCGCTCCAGAGAACTCCCATGAGCGGAAGTATAGCAGCGGCTGGGACTGCGACAGAGGCTTTCGAGTGACAGATGGTCAGTGCATCGTTGGACGGTGACATATCGCCGATGGCTCATTCGAAAGAGGGGACGGACATGCGCGTGCGCATCGGATGCAGCCTGAAATACAATTTCCTCCAGCCAACGCCGCTGATCGCGATGCTGAATGTTCATTACTCGCGCTTTGGCGACCTCGAACAGGCCGATTACCTCGTCACCTCCCCAAGCGTTCCGATCGAAAACTACCGGGACGGCTTCGGCAACTGGTGCACGCGAATGGTCGCGCCCGCCGGCGAATTTGCGATCTCCAGCGACGGCATCTTCCGGGATTCCGGCCAGCCCGATCCGATGTCGCCTGAGGCGCGCCAGCATCGGGTCGAGGACCTGCCGTTCGAGACACTCATCTTCCTTCTCGGCAGCCGCTACTGCGAAACCGACCTTCTCTCGGACGAGGCCTGGAGGCTGTTCGGAAACATCGACCCGGGTTGGGCGCGGGTTCAAGCCATCTGCGATTTCGTGCATGACACCGTTATGTTCGACTACATGCAGGCGGATGCGACACGAACGGCCTCGCAAACCCTGGCCGAGCGCCGCGGCGTCTGTCGCGACTTCGCGCATCTCGCCATCGCGTTCTGCCGTTGCGTGAACATCCCGTCGCGTTACTGCACGGGCTACCTTAGCGATATCGGTGAGCCAGAACCGCATCCGCCCGGGGATTTCGCGGCCTGGATAGAAGTCTTCCTCGACGGTCGCTGGTGGATCTTCGATCCGCGCAACAATAAGAGGAGGACCGCAAGGTTCCTCGTTGCCCGGGGCCGCGATGCCGCCGATGTTCCTTTGACGCAGACCTTTGGACCGAACACCCTGAAGGGTTTCCGGGTCTGGACCATGGAAGCCGGAAGAAACGAGCGGTTTGGAGAAGCCAAAGGCAGAAACTAGAACGATGCAGCCCCATGCCCCATCAAGGTCGCAGATCCAATGATCCAGCTCCTCACGCAAGCCGACGGCGTGTCTGAGGATGACGTCCACGGTCTTTACTCAGGGCAGGATCGAAAGCGCAGCGGGGATGACAAGGCAACGCAGGGGATGGGCACCTCCAAGAAAGCCGAAAGGCCAGACTGAATACCGCCGCGATCAGCGTCTGCGCGACCAGGGATCAGCGCATGAGCTCTATGCTCAATCGACGCGCCAAGCGACGCTTTTGGAGCCCTCTTGCGTGCAGATTCAGGAAATTGCGGCCGTGACTGACCAACCCATAGACCTTGATGGCCGCAGAACCTCTGAGGGCAAGCTGCAAACTGAACTACGGCGCCGAGCCGGCTCTCGTGATGCAGCGCACCGTTGCGACGCGAGGGGGTCACGTTCTCGCACTTCGGCCGATTCCAGCGTAGCGTAGTAGTAAGCAGGTAGTTCGCATTTTAGGCTGGCGTGCCCCGCCATTCTTTTGCCGCTTGCACGTCTTTCTACGACCCCGTGCGACCTCGCCTGTCTTCGCGGCTTCGGCGTTCGTCGAACCTGGCCGTTCGATGGAAGAAGAAGCCCGCAAGATCCTTCGCGAAGTCGTCGGCAACGGCACGCCGCCACGCGACCTTGCCGCGGCCAGTCGCAAGCGTGTGGCCCCTCTGGGCGGTCCCGATCTCGCTATTCCGGAGCGTGAGCCGATGCGCAAGCCGATCCGGCTCGACTGGCCGCCTCATGATCCTGCTCGACACGAACAGTGTCTCGGAGCTGCTGCGGGCGGCACCGGAACCGGAGGCCGAAAGTGCGATGAGCGAGGCGGAGCTGCGTCTCGGGATCACCATCCTGCCCGCAGGACGCCGCCGCGACGCGCTCGCCAGCATGATGGATGAGATTTCTGCAGGAGGATTTCCGGGCGCGTATCCTGCCGTTCGACAGCGCCGCCACCGCCTATGCCGCCATCGCCGCCGAGCGGCGCACGGCCGATCAGCCAGTTCGACGCCCAGATCGCGGCGATCGCGCATGCCTATAACGCCGCCGTGGCCACACGGAACATCCGAGACTTCCAAGGGTACAGGATCGAGGTGATCGACCCGCGGCGTGACCGGTGAACGCGGCCGAGATCGGGGAGGCCATTTCGGCCCTGGCAGCCCCGCGATCCCGAGCGCCCTCTCAGCACCCTGGGCCGGGCAACTAGGCTGCCGGTCGGACACGCTCCTTGGGCTCGGAAGCGCCGTCACCGGCGAGAGACGGCGCCGGCGCGCGCCGCGCACCGCTTCGCGCGGGCGCGCTTCCGAGGCGCGGGCGCCAGACCCCGAGGACGACGTTGGCGACCGACAGCGCCATCATGACGACGAGCGTGGCCCACTCGTAGGCAACCGCGCGCTCTAGCACCTCGGCCGCGACCTCGCCCTCCACGATCCGTTCGGCGACGGACAAGGCGTAGTCGGCCTTGGCCCCGACGACCGTCAGAATGCCCTTGAACATCAGGATCCCGAGGGCCGCCTTCAGCCAGACCCAGCCCTTGTGCAGGTAGGGGTCGTGCACGACCATCGAGGCCAGGCCCGACAAGAGCGCGATGGCGAGGGAGGGCAGCAAGATGTAGTTGCTGATCGCCGCGATCGAAACGCGCAGGTCCAGGTAGGCCGCCGGCGTGTCTTGCGGGGCCGCGACGAGCAGGAGCATGTAGACGCTCAGTCCGCCGAGCAGCCCGGCCGCGGCGAGCGTATGGAGGATCTTCATCGCTTTGCGCATCCACAAGGCCTCCCTCGGATCGCGTGGCCGCGCCAGAGATACGCTGGACGGACCGCCGGCGCGGCGCGCGCTCACCCCTGCCCGCGCCCTCTCCCCGCACCTGACGGTCCTGGGCCCGGCGGGCGCCGACGCGGTAGTCTAACCGGCTCCTGGTCCGGGAAGCCAGCCGGTCGCGGCGCGAAGAGAGTGCGCGCGCCGCCGCCGCGCCTCAAAGGCCACCATCCAACCGATCTTTGTTGTGGCGCAGCGACAGCACGTCCCGACGGCTGTAATGGCCGGCGGGGTCGAGTTTGAGATGGGCCCCGATGACGTCGTCGAGCGAGATGTCCGCGTAAAGGATGATCTCTTCACCGGTGACCGGGCCAGCGATGACGGTTCCGTCCGGAGCGGCGATCATCGAGCCGCCGTCGTTGATCACGTCGCGGCCCTCGGTCAGATATCTTCGCAGCGGAAAGCGCTCGGGTATGTCGGACGCCCGCAAGAGGCCGGACACCGACACGACGTAGAGGCGGCCCTCCAGGGCAATGAAGCGGGTGATGTCCTGGGTCACGTCCAGATCGCCGGGCCAGGTCGCGATATGGATCTGCTCGCCCTGATCGTAGAGCGCCTGGCGCGCCAGGGGCTGCCAGTTCTCGTAGCAGTTCAGCCCCCCGACCCTGGTACCCTTCCAGTCATGGACTTGCAGCCCGTGGCCGTCCCCGTCGGCCCATAACAAGCGTTCGTGGAATGTCGGCTTGAGCTTGCGGTGAACCCCGACGACGCCCTTGTCGGGATCGATGGCCACCAAAGAGGCATAGACGGACCCCCGTGAGCCGGAGCGTTCGACGATGCCCACATAGAGAAAAACGCCCAAGCTGCCGGCTTCCTTGGCGATCGCACCGATCTCCGGGCCATCGACCGTAATCGCCGACTTCAGGTATTCGATCTGACCGATACGCAACAGCTCATCGTTCGAAGAAACCTCGGGTGCGCGCAGCCAGATGGGATAGCCGGACAGAAAAACCTCGGGGAAGGCAACCAGAGTCGCACCGTTCGAGGCGGACTCACGCAAAAGGCCAAGCAGTTTTTCCGTGCTTGCCTTCGGGTCGAGAAAAACCGGTGCGGCTTGGACGGCTGCGATTCTCAAGGCCGACTCTCCTGTCCTTGCGATAGCGCGTTCCGCTCCACGACTTTGCAGCTCCTCGCAAAAGGCGTTGCAGGGAAACGTCGTCTCGGCGGGGTCAATCGATCCCGAGCCGGACGATATCAGCCCGGATTTGCAGCGGCGCGATCGATCCCGTCATCCAGCACGCTCCAGGACTTCGCCGTATCGCACCAGATCTGGATTGTCGGCTCGACCCATGAACTGTCGTCCAGCGTTCCGGCCTTGACCGCGGCGAGGTTGTCGAATGCCGGCAACTCCGTGGTCAGAGGCGAGCCGCAGTTGCCGCAGAAATTTCGGGTGACCTTCTGGCCGGACGCGCCGGTCTTGATATATTGAGACCGGCTGTCGCCTTCGAAGGTGATCGATGCCGTCGGAACCAGCACATTGGTCAAAAATGCACTCCCGCTTTGCCTTTGGCAGTCGGCGCAGTGGCACACGGCGATCATCGCCGGCTCGTCCTGGCTCGATGCGTAACGGACCTGGCCGCACAGGCAGCCTCCCTGAATCTTCGGCATCGCTATCCTCCTCTGTGTTGGCCTGAATTCATTCCTTGTCGATCGGCTCTTTCGTTTGGCGCGGTTCTCCGGCCGCGACGCCGCGACCCGGTCGAACTAGCCGCGCAAGTGCTCCGCCGACTGATTGAACAGAACGGCGTTCTGCTCCGCGTTTGCCGAGCCTGAAAACTGTGCGTCTTTGTAGAGGTCGATCGCCTCACGTACCGCGGGTCGGGTCTTGATGCGCCGCCGCCACGCCGCAACGTTGGGAAAGGCATCGAGCGAGACGCCCAAGGGCTTGGCGATAAAGGCCCAGGGAAACGCCATCATGTCCGCGATGGAGTAGCTTTCGAAAATGTAGTCGCGTTCGGACAAACGCCCATCTAGCACGGCCAGGCTGCGCTCGAACTCCCCCTTGTAGCGTTTGTGGGAATAGTCCTGACCGGCCGGCGCGTAGTTGACGAAATGGCTCAACTGTCCGGCCATCGGCCCCTGGTTGGCCGCCTGCCAGAACAGCCATTCGTTGAACTCCTTGCGCGCGCGGGGGCCGGTCGGCCCGAACCGCCCTGTCTTTTCGGCGAGATAAAGAAGAATGGCCCCGCTTTCGAAGACGGAGAGCGCGCGGCCGTCCGCCTGATGATCCACGATGGCCGGGATCTTGGCGTTGGGGTTGATCGCCTTGAACTCGGCCGTCAGTTGGTCGCCTTCCGTCAGACGCACGAGGATCGTGCGATGCTCCAGGCCCGTCTCGGCCAGCATGATCGCGACCTTCCATCCGTTGGGCGTGGGCGCGTAGTAGAAATCGATCATGACGCGTTCGACAAAGCTGGCGGCGTGAGGGCGCCCAGAATGTCATCCGTATGCTCGCCCAATTCCGGCGCCGGCCTGAAGGTCTTTGCCGGGGTGCCGTGGAACAGAGCCGCCCCGCGCGCCTGGCGCAGACGACCAGCCGTGGGATGATCGTATTCGACGACGGTGCCGTTTGCGTCCAACTGCGGATGCATCCGCATTTCCTTGCGCGTCAGAATGGGCGCGCAAGGCACACCGGCCGCCTCAAGGTCCGAGAGCAGCCTGTCACGGTCGATATCCTTGACGATGGATTGCGTGAGCTCCAAGCGGGCGTCGCGATTGATCTCTCGCAGCTCGGCATCCTTGAACCGGGCGTCCACGAGAATATCGGGACGGCCCGTGGCCTTGGCCAAAGCCTCCCAATGCTTATCCTGCATGATTGAAATGGTGACGTAGCCACCCTGCACGTCATAGATCAGGTCGCTGAAGGACTGGCTCTCCTCCGTCTCCATCTCGTCCCCGACGAAGGTGTGGCCGTTCATGTCGGAGGCCCAGAGGAATGCGGCCACGGTGTCGAGCATCGAGAGCGTGACCCGCTGCCCCTTACCCGTCCGTTCGCGGGACAAGAGAGCGGCCGTAATGGCCTGGCTTGCTTGGACGGCGGTCAGTTTGTCGGGCAAGATCGTGCGCACAAGGCGAGGACGCTGCTCATCCGATCCGGCTTGTACGGTGGTCAGCGCCGACACCGCCTGAACAAGCGGATCGTACACCGGTTTGGACGCCAGCGGACCTTCGAACCCGAATCCCGCGATGGACATATGCACCAAGCCGGGATTCAGCGCACTGAGCGCGTCATACCCCAAGCCAAGACGCTCGGCGACACCGGGACGGAAGTTCTGGATGAAGACATCGGCAGTGGCCGCGAGCTGCTTGACGGCTTCCAAGTCATCCGGATTCTTGAGATCGACGACTATGGAACGTTTATTGCGGTTGTTGTTCAGATAAGAGGCCGAATGGCCGCCGCGGCGGGTAGCCAGTTGCCGGGTGAAATCGCCATCGGCGCGCTCGACCTTGACGACGTCGGCGCCCTGATCGGCAAGGATCATGGTCGCCATCGGGCCGGAGATGACCGTCGTCAGATCTATGATGCGGATACCCGCAAGCGGCCCGCTGAACTCTGAGGGGTCTTGGACAGACATGACCGATCTCCCGCATTTGCTGAGCCGCAAGGCTAAGGCAGCGGCCGGGGGCTGCGAACTGCAAAAAAGTCAGCAGGAGTTGAAGAAAATTCACTTTCCCTGGGTCATCAACCACGCGTGCAAGCGTTTGACGTCCGACGTCATAGGCTCGTCGCGGCGCACGATGTAGTAGGCTGTGTTGTCGATATCGGGCGTTTGAAACGGTTGCACCAGCGCGCCTGACGCCAGCAAGGAGTCGATCAAGGGTTTGCGCGCCAATGCAATGCCCAGACCGTCGCGGGCCGCCTGCACGGTCAGTTCGTAGGTCTCCAGACTGTACCTCCGGGATGCCTCGGGCGGAGTGATGCCGCGTGTGGCGCACCAGGTATCCCACTCGTCCTCGACTGTCGTGTTGACCAGCGCGCGGGTCTTCCGGAGCGCCGCGTCGAGGCTGTCGCAATCGAGTTTTTCGATCAGGCCAGGCGCGGCGACTGGAACGATGATCTCGCGCAGAAGCGGTTCGGCAATATAGCCGACCCAAGCCCCCGATCCTCGTCGGATGGCAAGGTCCACGTTCTCACTTGCGAGATCGACCACGCGAGTGGTCGTGATCAGGCTGATCTCCAAATCGGGATGCTGCCGCTCGAGCTCCAGCAAACGGTGCATCAGCCAATCGGCGGCAAAGGACGGAGTCAGGGTCACCGTCACGCGTTTGCGGCCGGTGGCCGAACGGACCAGTTCCGTCGCTCGCAGAATGTCGGACATCGGTCCCTTGATGCGGTCGAAAAACCGTGTTCCGTCGACTGTCAAATGCAACTTACCCCGGCGGTTTTCGATCAGCCGCGCGCCCAGTTCAGCCTCGAGCGCCTTCACCTGATGGCTGATCGCCGAGGCAGAAACGCCCAGCCGTGCGGCGGCTTTGACGGCACTCCCCGTGAGCGCCACCTCGTAGAACGACTTCAGCCCTCCGAACGGGGGAAAGTAGTCGCGCTCGACGGGCCCGCGCTCCGACGTCATGAGATCCGCTCAGCTTGGTTTGGGGCAGTTTAGCCAAAGCGCGGCCGCATTTAAAAAAAATCAACGCCACAGCCACAGGCCCGCCCACTCTGCCCGGGGTCCATGGAGCCGCTTGATCGCCCCCCGGAGTCTATGGCCGCGGACGGCCTTGCTCCGGCAACGCCTGGTTCCGTCGAACGCTTACCGTCCCTAGAACTCCACCACGGCACGGATGGATTTTCCTTCATGCATCAGATCGAAGCCGTGGTTGATTTCCTCCAGAGTCAGTTTGTGGGTGATCATGGGGTCGATCTCGATCTTGCCGTCCATGTACCAGTCGACGATCTTCGGCACATCGGTCCGGCCCTTGGCCCCACCGAACGCGGTCCCACGCCAGACACGGCCGGTGACCAGTTGGAACGGGCGGGTCGATATCTCGGCACCCGCAGGGGCGACGCCGATGATGATGGACTCGCCCCAGCCTTTGTGGGCGGCCTCCAGGGCAGTCCGCATGACGTTCACGTTGCCGGTGGCATCGAAGGTGTAGTCGGCGCCGCCTTTGGTCAGCTCGACCAGATGCGCGACCATGTCGCCCTCCACCTTGGTGGGGTTCACGAAGTCGGTCATCCCGAAGTGACGGCCCATGGTCACCTTGTCGTCGTTCAGGTCCACGCCGACCATCTGATCGGCGCCCGCAAGACGCAGGCCCTGGATGACGTTGAGGCCGATGCCGCCGAGGCCGAAGACGATGGCGCGGCTACCGATCTCGACCTTGGCCGTGTTGATCACGGCCCCGATACCGGTGGTCACGCCGCAGCCGATGTAGCAGACCTTGTCGAAGGGCGCGTCCTTGCGGATTTTCGCCAGGGCGATTTCGGGCACCACGGTGTGGTTGGCAAAGGTGGAGCAGCCCATGTAGTGGTGGATCGGCGTGCCATCGAGCATGGAGAAGCGGGTGGAGCCATCGGGTAACAAGCCTTGGCCCTGGGTCGTACGGACCTTCTGGCAAAGGTTGGTTTTGGGGTTGAGGCAGTAGTCGCATTCCCGGCATTCGGGCGTGTAGAGCGGGATCACGTGATCGCCAACCTCAAGTGACGTAACGCCCTCGCCCACCTCGATCACGACCCCGGCGCCCTCATGACCGAGGATCGCGGGAAAGATCCCCTCGGGGTCGTCGCCGGAGCGGGTGAAGTCGTCGGTGTGGCACAGGCCGGTGGCTTTAATTTCCACGAGAACCTCGCCTTTGCGAGGGCCGTCGAGGTTCACCTCCATGATTTCCAGAGGTTCGCCTGCGGCGACGGCGACGGCGGCACGGGTTTTCATCATGGCATCGATCTTTCTTACGTTCGCGCAATCGGCCATACCTGTTGCGATTTGAGGCAGCCGCCTGCGTCGGTCTGTCGGAAGACTAAAGCGCGATCGTCTCAGGCGGCAGCGCTTCGCTTCCGCCTGAGACGTGAATCGCCCTCTAACCTGATGGTGAGAGCAGGATCGCCCCGAGCGCGGAGAGACCGCGACGTACTTCGCTTGCCGCGCGTCTCTCGTGTGGAAAACGGGGCACCTGCGCAGAAGCCAGGAGCTTGGAAACCGCTCCGGCTCGATCGAGCGGTTTCTCTTGCCCCTGTCCGCTGGCCCTATCTTGGAGCGTCGTGCTGAAGAGGCTCAACTTGGGGCTTAAGACTCGACCTCGGCGATGTAGTCGTGTTTCTCGCCCAAGTGGACCAGCCCGGTATTGTGTCCGCCATGTGCTTCGGTGCCCTTCAGGACGGCCGTTCTGCGTGTGAAAGTGACCGTAGGCTCACCGTCGAGAACTTGGCGTATGGTTTGATACTGCCACTCGCTGACCTGCCTGCTGGCCGGACGTTCCGTCATTCGCAAAAGCCAGTCTCTCGTCTTCGGATGCTTGCTCCAAACGGTGTCGGAAATGATGCCACCCGCCTCATGAGAGACGAATTCGTGGAATGCCGCGAGATCGCCATAACTGATCTCATCACCGCAAAGGTAGTCGCTATCCTTGAGCCAATAACTTTCAATCAGATCCATCGACTCGTACAGAAGGTGCTTTCCCTTGCGGACTTCAGCGGTGAAGTCCTTGTCCGCGCCGTAGATCATCGGTGCGAAGATGGTCCAGTGGAACGCGCCGCCTCCGAGACGAAGCGTGTAGGTGTACCACTGCACGAACTGATTGATACGCGCGCATTCCTCCAGCGTGCGTCCGAACCAATGACCCGGGCAGTTGTATTTTTCATTCAGGTAACGGCCGATTGCGACGTTTTCCCAAACTCTCAAATCGCCATCGCAGAGGATCGGAACCTGTCCGGTGGGATTGTATTCCTCCCTGAACTCCGGACGCTCATTGATGTTCGTCGTGATGTCGACGACTTCCTCTTCGTAGGGAATGTCGTTCTCGATCAGGAATTGCAGTGCCGCGCGGCACGGTTGGGACGCTGGGTGGTGCAACAGGCGCACTTTTGAAGTCATGGACATTTCCTCCTCGTTTTTTGGCGGGACTTGATCCGAAACTCTTGTCGGTTTCGCTCTCCGCTCTTTGTGCAAAGGGTCAGAGCGTCTGCCCCCTTGCCATCACCGATGTACTCCAGTGCGGGGTTACGCTATTTCTGGCCAAAATTTTATGCAATAAAATACATTAAAGCCTATCAATGCATAGCAATGCATAGGATTGAGCGCCAAGCTTGCATCGCCAATTAGAGACCCTGTAGAAAGAGGCAGAAACGGCAGTCTCAGTGAAGGGAAGCGGCTCTTACGCGGCGGCGCCCGACGCGCATTTGCGGGCGTGACTCCATGACCGGGCCGGACTTCGGCAGTGCCTATCGAAACGACGAGGACGGGTTAGTGACGACATCGCCCGATCAGAATTCGGAGCTGCTGAACATCAAGGAAGCAGCCGCTGTCCTGAAGGTGAGCGAGGCGTCACTTCGGCGATGGACGAATTCAGGCCAACTGCCCTGCCTGCGGCTGGGCGCCAAGGGAGAACGACGCTTCCGGCACGAAGACCTCATGTCCTTTCTCGATCATCGAAAGACGGAGACGGCATCGCCGGAATCGGCAAGCCGACCGGCTGAAGTCTTGGTCGAAGGCATCGCCATCGAGTATGGCAATCACATCTGCACGCTCTATGAAAACGATCTGGGTCGCCTAAAGTGGTCGGTCCCCTTCCTGATCGACGGCCTCCGCAACGGCGATGGCTGCTTCCTGGTCGGCACGCCGGATACGCGCAAGGAAATCCTCGGTCATGTCCGCAAGGGATGGGACAGGGTCGATCAAGCTCTCGAACGTGGAGAGCTGATTGAGACCGACGGCCTCAACAACGGCGAAGAGATGTGCCGCTTCATCGAACGCAGCCTGTTTATGATGAAGCGGTCCGGACTGCGCGTGTTCCGATTGCTCGGCGACATGAGCTGGTGTCAGCATCTCGGAATGACGCATGACGAGCTGCTGGCCTATGAAATGCGCTATAACCACGAGATCGCGCCCCGCTACCCACTGGTCAGCGTTTGCCAATACGATGTCCGCGATTTCTCAGGCCCCGGCGTGCTGAGCGCGCTGAAATGCCATGACGATACCTTCAAGTATTCGCTTTCCCGCTTTTTGGCGTCCTAAGCCGACGGATGTTGAACGGACGTCCTGTCTGAGGGCGACCTTGCCGTTCGCGAGCTACGGGTTGCTGAGCTTGCCGAAGGCAATTCGGCATATTGACCTACCGAGCTTTTTGGCAGCAGGCAGATCCGCGATCAAGGCCGCAGCCAGCTCCAAGCGGCGGTGAGCTGATCCGTCACGTCGCCTTCGATGATCTGGTCGTGGGCCATGATGACTCGGTCGATGCGATGACTCATGATTCGGTCGAGCGAGTGCCCGAATGCGGTCCGGTCCTTGACGGCACGCTTCATCGTCCAGGACATGCCGAGGCGTCGATCGACACCGAGCAGCCGTGCCATGAGACGGAGCAGCAGCGGATTGTCGGCACCGAAATCGAACAGAAGATCCGTGACGATCAGACTCCCTGTCGCCCGGTGGATCCACACGGTTTCGTTGAGCACGGGCAATCCCTCGATAAAGACGCCCGGAAGCTCGTCGGCCCAGTCCTGCTCGGCAAGGATTCGGCAATTGCTCGGCGCCGAGATTTTCTCCGGCAATCCCGGCGCCAGATATCCTTCAGCGTCCGGGACCTCCGCGAGAAATTCGGCGAAAAACGAATGGTGCTGCAAGTTCGGGGCAACGACGTAGCCAATGGGTCCGATCCCGTCCAAGGCTTCGAGCAAATCAGGCGTTGGTTTCGGAGGGGAAGCTATCCAAAGCCTGCCGTCCGTCAGCTTGACGATCGTCGATCGGACCGGAATCGAAAGCGGTCCGATTCGCACCTTGTGGCGGAAGGACCAAATCGAACCGGCGACGACGGTCTCCAGATGGGTCAAGGCACAGTCTCCTCTCTGTGACCGATCTGCTCTCCGTGGCCGATAGCTGGACCGACGAGATGGAGCATCTAGCCGCGTCCGAACCGACCCCGACGACGGACCCGAGCACCGGTCCCGCGGTGTCGTCTTTGCGATCCCTACGCAGCACCATATAGCCCCTGATCGACGCCTTGCGCTAGGTCCGGCGAACCACTCTTTGGTGTAGACCAAGGCGCGTTTTGCGTCACAGACCCGCGTGCCGCGAAGCAGGGAACGGTTCACCGGAACGCCCGTCGCGTCCAAGGAAGATCCCGGGCCCGGTGGGCCGCCAACAGCAGTTAAACCTGGAGCCATGTCGGAGAGGTGCCGAAACAGTTGAACGGAGCATTCATCTCAATAGGACGAACCTCTTGGAGACCGACTCCTCGTCCGATCGGTATTCGATGAAGCCCAAGCTGCCATAAAAAGCTTGGCCGACCAGGTTCTCTTTCCGAATTTTCGCATCGATGGCCACGACCTTTGCTGCCGTTGCCGCAGCCAAAGTCGCCTCGAACAGTCGACGGCCGACCCCCTGCCCTTGCGCGCCTCGGGCAACGTAGGTGGATATGAACGCCCAGTCCGTTGGCAAGGGATTGGGGCCGATCCAATTCGGGTCGCTCCACTCAAGCGCCTGAAAGCCGGTGACTCCGTCGCCGGAGTCCGCCACCAAACAGCTGATGCCCAACGGCGGCTCTAGAAAATCTCGGATCATCCGGTCTTCTGTGAAAGGGCCGCGGAAAGCCGTCGTACCGCCTCTCTCGATAATGCGGTTCAGAAGGCCGCACATCTGGACGGCGTCGCTCCCGCGGGCGGGTCGGATGGTGACGGACATCCGCGCCAATGACCACACCGGCATTATTTCTTCAACTCTTACCGCGTCCCGACGAACTACTCTTTTGTGTAGGCCGAAAAGCTTTTTTGCGTCACAAGCCCGCGCGCCACGAGGGACGGAACGGTTCACAGGAACGCCCCCAAATGGCGCATCGGCAGCCCGGCTTTGTCTCCTTGCCAAGCCGATCTAAGGATTTATCCTATCCGCATGCCGAGCAACGAAGACAGGGCGGTTGCGAAACGGGGCGGCGGGCCCCGGACAGGAGTGACCGCATCCGCCGATACCTGGTCGTCCCCGCTGTACCTGCATGTGGGCATGCCGAAGACGGCGACCTCGACGCTGCAGCAGATCTACTTCGCCCGGCACCCCGAGATCGACTATCACGCCCTGGCGCGTAAGGGCGGACCCTATCCGAAGGGCGGTCCCTTCGATGCCTTTGTGCACTGGGTCCGAAACTCGCCCGACTTGGAAACCGAGCGCGAAGGCCATCGCGCATACCTGCGATCCGAGATCGACGCGGCGGGGAACGGCACCCACTGCCGCCTGATCTCGGAAGAGCGCTTCACCGGCCATTTCGGCGCCGGCCTCCAGGCCAAGGCGGCGCTTGCCCATGACCTTTTTCCCGAGGCCCGGATCCTGCTGACCATTCGCCATCCGGTCGGCCACCTGGTCTCCAACTATCTGCAACACCTGAAGTATCAGCGCGCGGGTCAGCCGCCCCTGCCCGCCTTCGACACCTGGGTCCGGCGGACGCTGGCACAGGCCGACGATCCGCTCAGCTATGCGCAAACGCTCCGGGTCAATGATCTCGTCCAGACTTATGAGCGGAAATTCGGTCCGGACAAGGTACTGGTGTTGGTCTACGAGGAATTCCGCGAGAGCCCCGAGCGTTTTCTCGCGCGCCTGTCGGACTGGCTGGGCGTCGAGGAAGCCACCTTCCTTCGGCTGCATCATAATCGTCACACCGTGCGCAACCCCGCGCCGACCCGGCCGGAGTTCGTCTTCTGGTATCTGCGGCAGCGCTGGGTCAACCGGGGACCAAGCCGAGTGGGCGCCGTGCTGACCAAGGCCTCGCAGCTCGGCCATCGGATCGACTGGCGGCCGGCGGTTCGGCCCTCCCCGGAGTCCCGCGCCCTGATCGAACGCTTCACGGCCCCTCAGTACCGAGCGCTGTCTCAGGAGCGCGGACTCGGCCTCGAAGACTACGGCTACCCCGGCTTCGCCCGCTGAACGATTCTAGTCTCCGACGCCCGACAGCCGTTGGGGCAACGCCGCGCTCCGCGGCTTCGTCCTCCGTCATGCGAAACGATCATTCGCCGTGCGCCCGAGTAGCCGCCTCGAGTTCTACGGCACCTCCGTCGCTTCCGTCGATAAAGCTGGCAACCGTGACGGGATCGGCGAGGTCGGGAAAATGATAAACGGCATTCACACTAAAGGGGCCGCCGCCGGTATGACCGATGGCTTTGCCGACTCCCTCCATCTCACCCGTCATCATCCCCAAGCCATACCCGCAGTCCGTCCAGGGGCGCCCGGGAATGGCACCGCCAAGGGCCCGTCTCGAGAGCATCTGGCCGAGGGTGTCAGGCCGCAGCAAGGCACCGTCGAAGAGCGCCTGCAACAGGCGGGCTGCGTCCGCGGCCGTCCCAATCAGGCAACCGTGATAGACCCAATTGGGATCGTAGTCCGCTGCCGCCTCCCAGTACAGCCGCGCGAAGTCCGGCCGTCCGGTCGCCAGCTCGACGCTATCCAGCCCCAAGGGCTGACAAATCAAATCGGAAATCACAGTGCCGAGTGGCTTTGACGTTACCTCTTCGACCAGTTCGCGGACAAGCATGTAGCCGACATTCGAATAGGACCAGCCATCCCCCGGCGCGAACAGCAGGCCCTTGGCGAGCACAATATCGAGCAGTTTTTTACGCGACCAAGGTGGCTGTCGGTCGGCGACGGCGCGATGATAATCTTCAAGCTGCCCATAGTCCGGGAGGCCGGACGTGTGGGCGAGAAGCTGTCGAAGGCTATAGGCTTGCCCGTCGAGCGGCGCGTCCAGGTCGAGCGCTCCGGCCTCGACCAGCTTCAGCGTCGCTATGGCGATCGCCGTCTTGGTGAAGCTCCAATAGGGAAAGCAGGCGTCCGAGACCCCGGCGTACCCGTCGCGGCCAGACGATGTGACCCAGTGAGAGTGTACTTCGAACTCGGGCATTCCATGAGGATCAGTCTCGGCGCTTGCCCTGTCAAATCCAGCAGACCTCCGAATCGGCCACGCGGACCCGCCTGCCGGAGGGTTGGCGCGACAAGGAGCGAAAAGATCACCTGGATGACTCCAGGTTCATCACGCCGCCTCGTCCCGGATCGCAGCGGCAAGCCGTTCGGCGAGCGTAAGTGTTGCCGTTTCCGCCGCTGTCACGGAGCGGCGATAGCGCTCGTCCTTGAACTCCTGATACTCAATGGAGACGGTATGGATATCGTCGCGCGCGACACCGAAGTAGTGCGCGCAGGCGGCAAGCGCCGGGTCGAGCGCGTTTAGATGCGCCCGTGGACCGCCAGCCTCGAAACCGAACTCCCCACGTGCCGAGAGCACGACAAGACTCTTGCCCGACAGGATGGGTTCGATCGGGAGGTCACCTCGGTCCAAGTCGAACGAAAAGGTCCGGCCGATGCGCGCGACCTGATCGATCCAGCCCTTCAAGGCCGTCGGTAAACCGTAGTTGTACATCGGCACGCCCATCACGATGACGTTCGACGCAATGACCTCGTCCACCAGTGCATCGGAGAGCGCGAGTCCCTCGATCATCTCCGGCGTCCGTTCGTTCGGCTGCGTGAAGGCACCGGCGATCCAATCGTGATCGATCGCCGGGATCGGCGAGCGGCCCACGTCCCGGCGGATGACCTTGTCCTGTGAGCGAAAGCGCGTCCACTGCTCAACGAACGACCGGGTCAGCCGCCGTGTATGAGAGCGCTCGTGGAGTTGCGCGCTGGCGTCGATGTGAAGAAGGGTTCGGGACGTCGTCATCGCTTTGGCCTCCAACTTCAAAAGTAATTCGATGCCTTTGAGATACCGAGGTCGAGGTCCAGGAACAAAGGTAACTTCCTCACCAGGAAGATGATCTGAATTCATCTAGCGCCTGAAAGCGATCGCAAACGAAAGGTTCGATCCGGCCACCCGGCAGCGTCCCCCCAACAGCCCAGCTTTCCGGCAATCGTCCTTGCACTCCAAGCGGTTCGACCATTCGAGGCGCTTTCGTTGTCGCGATGCCGATCCGCCTGCCGCACCAACTCGGGCAGGTCGTCCCAAGCCTGGCCATGAGGACCGGCATCCATCCCAACGACAAAAGCGATGAACGCGCTTGTACGATGAGTTCAGTTCATCTAGCTAAGAACCATGCGCAAGCTTCCGCCCCTGAACGCACTGCGCGCCTTCGAAGCTGCCTCCCGCCACATGAGCTTCGCCAGGGCGGCGGAAGAACTGGCCGTTACACCGACGGCCATCAGCCATCAGATCCGGCTCCTGGAAGAGATCACCGGGCAGGCCTTGTTCCGCCGTCGGCCTCGCCCGATCACACTGACGGATGCCGGTGAGCGTTTGTTTCCGGTCCTACGCGACGGCCTGGACCGCTTCGCGGCCACGTTGGCAGGGCTGCGCGCCGACGCAGATCACAGTCCGCTAGTCGTCTCTACGACGACAGCCTTCGCAAGCCGCTGGCTGGTGCCGCGCCTGGCGCGGCTGAAAAGCGACTTGGACCTGACCTTGGAGATCGACGCCTCGGAAACACCTGCCAACCTCAGGTCCGGGACAGCGGACTTCGCGATCCGCTACAGGCGCACGGCCATCGCGGATCTCGAGTGCCATGAGATGGCGCGCGACCGCTTTGTTCCCGTCATGAGCCCGGCCCTTCTGGACGCTGGACCGCCGGTGGCGGGCCCGGTCGACCTCGCGACCTACCCACTCATCCACTTCCGTTGGAAAAGGCCGGATCTCGATCCCCCGACGTGGGAGCGCTTCGTGACGGAAGCCCGTAGATTCGATCCGGCGGCGGCGGAGATCGACGTCACGACAGGCCTGCGCTTCAGCGAGGAGCCGCACGCCATCGAAGCCGCCCTGGCCGGTCAGGGCGTTGCTCTGGTCAGTGACGTTCTGGTGCAACGCGAATTGGCCCAGGGTTCGCTCGTTCGACCGCTCGACTTTTCAATCGATGGACTGGTCTTCTACGTAGCCTACCTGGCCGATGCACCGCGTCGCGGCGCCATCGAGAGCTTCCTGCTCTGGGCAAGGGACGAGGTGGCCGAGGCCGCCGACCGAACCAGCCTGCAGGACACGGCCACCGCTGCGTGCCAGTAACCCTTCGCACGAGCTGCAGTGAGCATTTTCCGTGACGTCGTCATGCCAAGTCTCCGATGTCGTTGGGCCGGGTTCAGGCCGTTACAAGATGAGACTTAGGCGATTGCAGTGGGTCCGAAAAACTCGAAGAATTCAATGGGTAGATGAGTTCTCTTCAGCATCGGGATCGCCAGCGATTTGCGGCGCGTCGATCGGAGACGAGAGGATCCGACGTGAGTATCACGAACGGCCAACGGCTGGTCACATACCCCGAGGTCGTCGTGTTGTGACAGGTATCTGCTTCGCCCTTGTCCACACATCGCGCCAAACTGCGAGAGCTTCCGATATCGATAGAGCGATCGTCTAATGCTCTCGACCTAAGAGCCCTTTCAGCCGCCTGCTCCTAAGAAAGACTCGACGGCCCTGCTGACAAAGGCAGGAGCGTCGCGATTCGCGATGTGGCCCGCGCCAGGGATCGTGACGAAGCGACAACCGTCTATCCGGTCTGCCATCTGACGCGCGCGTTCGTGAGTCGCGGGGTTCTTCTCGGCGACCATGATCAAAGTCGGCATCGACAGCTGCTTCAGGTAGGGTCGCCCATCGTAGGCCAGCGCCGCCTTCAGCACGGCGACGATATTCTTCCGCGTCATGCGGCGAAGGGCGCTTCTCAGATAGCGCTCCGCAGACTCGGTTTCGGCACCCATCCAGCGCGCCGGAAGTGACGCGAGCATGCGCGGGCTCACAAGCCCGAGCAGCGACAGCATCCGCCCCGCCACGCAGTTCGCAAGGCGACTGTCCGCGACCTTAGGGACGGACTCGATCATCACCAGATGCGTCACCTCGTTCGGCCAGTGGCCGGCCAGATCAAGCGCCACCATGCCACCGAGCGACAGGCCGACAAGGGCGTAGCGTTCGACTCCCAGTTCGCTCAGCCTTGCCCGAACATATCCTGCCATGGCCGGAACATCCTCAACGACAGGCACGTTTCCATGCCCCGGCAGATTTGGGACAATAACCTGATAGGTGAGGGAGAGGTCCGCGAGCTGCGGCGCCCATAGCCGATTGTCCACGCCGGCTCCGTGCAGAAGAACCAGGATGGAGCCCCGGCCCTGCACGATCATGTCCGCCCTATCCGTCATCGATCGACACCCGTTTGTAGAGTTCGAGACCCTTGCCTGCGGGGGCAGAGTAAGGAGCAAGCGCGTTGGGGTCCCTCGGACGCGCAGAGCCGAGCCGCAAAGTAGGCTCAGCTTGATTTACGCCCTCCCACCAAGCTCGAGGTGAACTTGAGCTCGAATCGAGTCTCGCGCCCTTTCCGGAGTGACCACCGAGCCCATTACCAGCATGGCGCTGGCAAGCCCGTCCATCACCGCGGCCAGACGCCAGGCGGCGGCTTCGGCATCGACAGGCTTCGGCCTCTCCTCCTTGTCTACCCTACGGAAGAGACCGGCGATCAGCCGGTGCCAATCGAGCATGGCTGCGTTCATCACCTCAGCCAGCAAAGGATCGCGATGCGCCTCGTCCAGGGCGTTCAGCCAGAGCCGCCAATGCCGCATGTCCTCATCTTCGATCATCCAGTCGGCGACACGGTCGAGCGCCTCGCGCGCCGGCAAGGCGGACAGGAGCACGTTCAGATCCTCGATCTCCCGGCGGACGGTCAACCGCACCGCCTCGGCCCGCAGGTCGGCCCAAGACGGGAAGTAGTGATGCAAGAGTCCCGACCCGACCCCGATGGCCTGCGTGACATCCCGCGTCGCCGCCAGAGCCACGCCCCTGTGAAGCATGGCTTCGGTCGCGGCTTCAAGGATCTGTCGGCGGCGGTCCGCGCCCGACATGCGTGCCATCCGATCGCCCTCCTTGATCTCCATTCCTAACTTGAGCATATGCTCAATTGAACGCTTGCTCAATTCAAGGAGAGGACATGAAATCCGGAGGACCTGTCAACGTCATCGTCGTCGGAGGCGGGGCGGCGGGACTTGCAGCCGCCAAGGCGGCCGAGGAAGCAGGCCTAAGCTGTCAGCTCCTGGAAGCGCAGGACCGCCTCGGCGGCCGCGTCCGGACGGTCCCGCTGGAGAGCGGCGGCCTGTTCGACGAAGGTGCGCAGATGGTAAATGGCGATATGCGGGGACTGCTCGCACTCGCCCAAAGGGCAGGCCTGCATCTGGCACCGGTTCCGCAGACCGGGATCGATCTTTGCATCGTCGGCGAAGAGGGCTTGCGCGGCGAAGACCTGATATCCGCAGAGGAGATCTACGACCTTCTGCAAGATCAGGTGGTGCGCTGGGACAGCGTCGGGGAAGTGCTGCGCGCACTGCGCCTGAAACTGCAATGGATGACGACGCCGTGGGACAGCTTCGGCGAAGCCGGACGGGCGCTGCGGCTATTGGTGGAGAAACGAACGGCGCCGCGCGACAGCCTCGCCTCGGCGCTGGGGGCCCTGCTCCTCTGCAAGGAGGATCATGCCTTTGCCTACTCGCTCTTCTCAGAGGTTTTCGGAGGCGCGCCGGAAGACATCAACGCGCAGGCGGTGAGAGACATCCTGTCGCGCTACGGATCGCAGCGCGAGGATCTGGAGTTCCAGATCTCCGGCGGGATGACCAAGATCGTCGACGGACTTGCCGCCGACCTGCGTCACAGGCCCCGGCTCAACACGCCGGTGCGGCGCATCCGAGCCGCCCATGACCGGGTGGAGGTGACCAGCGACGCAGGCACCTGGGACGCCGACCAGGTTGTCGTCGCCGTGCCGCCCCCGGTGGCGCGAAAAATCGCCTTCGACATCGACGGCAACGACCGGTTGGACGGACTCCTGTCGTCCTTCACCGCCGGAGACATGATCAAGACGGCTCTTCTCTTCGATACGGCCTTCTGGCGCCTCAAGGGGCTCAGCGGCTATGTGACCTTCGCCGATCCGGCGGGCCTCGTGATCACCGACGCCAGCCTCGACGAGGGCCTCCCACCCCGGCTCGTCGCGTTTCAGGGCGGGCCCCTCGCCCGCGACTGGGCAGCGTTGCGGAAGGAAGAGCGGCAGGTAAATCTTCTGCACCACCTGCGCCGGGCCTTCGGCGAGGAGATGCCCGACCCGCGTGAATTGGCGGAAGCCGTCTGGGTCGATCACCCTTGGTCGGGCGGCGGATACAACGCGACCGTCAGGATCGGGGGAGATCCCGACGCGGTTGCCCGGCTCGCGGCCTGGGGTGGACGGGTTCGCTTCGCCGGAGCGGAGCTTGACGATCTCTTCTGGGGTTACGTCGAAGGCGCCATCCACAGCGGCCGTGGTGCGATTGCGCGGATGATTCGCGAAACTCCTTCGACAGCGGCTTGAGCAACGCAGGACTCCCCCTTCCAAGGGATGTCATCGCGCGGAGAAGAAGCTTACCGTTCGCTCGCAAACCGCTTGGTGCCGGGGCCGAGGCCGACTTCGCCAGTCCGCCCGGGCCGGCGATCCTTCATGCCCCTCTGGCAGAGCCGCGCGAGAGTATGCTGGAGCTGGGTTCCGGCGCCCGGCGCAACGGCCTCCGATTTATCCGGTCGCCATCCGCAAGATTTCCTTGTTAGAACGATTCTAAATCCCTATATGTTTAGAACAATTCTAAAACCAGCGTTCATCAAGATTGGAGATACCTATGGATGGCGGCGGCAAATGCCCGGTGATGCACGGCGGGAATACAGCCTTAAGCAGCAATGTCATGGAGTGGTGGCCGAATGCCCTGAACCTCGACATTTTGCATCAGCACGATACCAAGACCAATCCGCTGGATCAGGACTTCGACTATCGTGAAGAGCTGAAGAAACTCGATTTCGAGGCGCTCAAAAAAGACGTTCACGCGCTGATGACGGACAGTCAGGACTGGTGGCCCGCCGACTGGGGTCACTATGCCGGTCTGATGGTCCGCATGGCCTGGCACGCAGCCGGATCGTATCGGATCGCCGACGGCCGTGGCGGCGGCGGCACCGGCAACCAGCGATTCGCGCCCCTGAACAGCTGGCCGGACAATGTGAGTCTCGACAAGGCGCGCCGTCTCCTGTGGCCGATCAAGAAGAAGTACGGCAACAAGATCAGCTGGGCGGACCTGATCATTCTGGCAGGCACGATCGCCTATGATTCAGTGGGCCTGAAAACCTTCGGCTTCGGCTTCGGCCGCGAAGACATCTGGCATCCTGAAAAGGACATCTACTGGGGGTCCGAAAAGGAATGGCTCGGCCGTGGTCGTTATGAAAGCGACGAAAATCCGCAGTCGCTTGAGAACCCGCTGGCTGCCGTGCAGATGGGCCTCATCTACGTGAATCCCGAAGGCGTCGGTGGCAAGCCCGATCCGCTCAAGACCGCGCTGGAAGTTCGCGAGACCTTCGCCCGCATGGCCATGAATGACGAGGAAACTGTCGCGCTGACGGCTGGTGGCCACACCATTGGCAAGACCCACGGCAATGGCGACGCCAGCCTGCTCGGTGCCGATCCCGAGGGGGCCAACGTCGAAAACCAGGGTTTCGGCTGGAGCAACCCGACGGGCACGGGCAACGGCCGCGACACCGTCACGAGCGGCATCGAGGGCGCATGGACGACCCACCCGACCAAATGGGACAACGGCTACTTCGAAATGCTTCTCAACCATGAATGGGAGCTCAAGAAGAGCCCGGCCGGGGCCTGGCAGTGGGAACCCGTCGACATCAAGGAAGACGACAAGCCTGTCGATGTCGAAGACCCCTCGATCCGCCACAACCCGATCATGACCGATGCCGACATGGCCATGGTCAAGGATCCGATCTACCGGGAAATCTCCGAACGGTTCTACAAGGACCCCAACTACTTCTCGGACGTCTTTGCGCGAGCCTGGTTCAAGCTCACGCACCGCGATATGGGCCCGAAAGCCCGCTACATCGGTCCCGACGTTCCCCAGGAAGATCTGATCTGGCAAGACCCCGTGCCGGCCGGCCGCAGCGACTACGATGTGAAGGCCGTCAAGGCGAAGATCGCGGCGAGCGGTCTTTCGGTCGGCGACATGGTCGCGACGGCTTGGGACAGTGCCCGCACTTTCCGCGGCTCGGATATGCGCGGCGGCGCCAACGGAGCGCGCCTCCGCCTCGCACCCCAGAAGGACTGGGAAGGCAACGAGCCCAAGCGTCTCGCCAAGGTTCTGGCCGCGCTGCAACCCATCGCGGATGAGACCGGCGCCAGTGTTGCGGACGTCATCGTTCTGGCCGGCAATGTCGGCATCGAGCAGGCGGCCAAGGCTGCGGGCTTCGACGTCACGGTGCCCTTCGCACCGGGGCGCGGGGATGCCACCGACGAGACAACCGACGCGGACTCCTTCGAGCCGCTGGAACCCGTCGCCGACGGTTACCGCAACTGGCTCAAGCAGGACTATGTCGTCAGCCCCGAGGAACTGATGCTCGATCGCACGCAGCTCATGGGGCTGACCGCTCCCGAGATGACCGTGCTTGTCGGCGGCATGCGTGTTCTCGGTACCAACCACGGCGGTTCCAAGCATGGCGTATTCACCGATCGCGAGGGTGCCCTGACGAACGACTTCTTCGTGAACCTGACGGACATGACCTATGCGTGGATGCCAAGCGGCAACAACCTGTACGAAATCCGCGATCGTAAAACGGACAAGGTCAAATGGACGGCCACCCGCATGGATCTCGTCTTCGGATCCAACTCCATCCTTCGGTCCTATGCAGAAGTCTATGCCCAGGACGATAGCAAGGAGAAGTTCGTGCAGGACTTCGTTGCGGCCTGGGACAAGGTGATGAACCTCGACCGCTTCGATCTCGCCTGATCGCGACGAAATCTCTGGGAAAAGGCTCTCGAAGGAGATTTCAGGGCCTTTTCCAAGGGCCAAGACTGGTTTTTCTCGCAGAAGCTTTGGGCGGACCGCTTCGGTCCGCCCTTTGCCTTGCACGCCGGACGCGCCACCGGTGCAAGCGTCCGGACGAAGCCTGGCTCCGTGAAGATCCGTAGAGAAGGCCGCTCGTCCAACGACGTCGATTTCAACGACGTCGATTTCAACGATGCCGGTTTCATCGATGATCGCGGAACCGTCTTCTCCGGCCTTGGAAGAGCGCCGGACGCGGCAGCCCGAAGAATACGCCGGACGGTGGGACAGTCCATGTGGCTGGGGGCTCTGGACAAGTTGCGGCAGGCCTGAGGCCGTCCCGCAGAGCGGTGGGTCTGCGGATCGTGGCATCCAGGTCCTCCGCCTTCTCCAACCGCCGCAGTTCGACAGCATAGATTTGTTGACACACATCTGCCATGGCAGTTACATGCCAAATCAATGCAAACGGCAGATCGGAGGTGCCGCAGGTGTCACCCATCGCTTTCGGCTCGCTCGAAAGGCTCCGCGCCGGCTTTCCCGCGCTGGAGCGCGGCGCTTACCTTTCGATCTGCGACAAGGCGATCCTGCACAACCAGGTCCGCGCCGCCGTCGAGACCTTTCTCGACCGGCTGGCCAGCGGCACCTGCTCCCGCGTCGAGCATGAGGTGCTGGTCAACGCCTCGCGCGCGCGCTTCGCCGCTCTCGTCTCCGCGACGCCCGGCGAGGTGGCCATCAGCCGTAACGTCTCCGACGGCATCAATGCGGTGATCTGGGCGCTCGACTGGCAGGAGGGCGACAACGCCGTCATCTCCCTGGATCTCGAACACCCCAACAACGTCTATCCCTGGCTTCGCCTGCGGAAGCGCGGGGTGGAGCTGCGCAACATCCCTTCCGTCGACGGCCGTCTCGACTACGAGGCCATGACCGGCGCCCTGGACGGCCGGACCCGCATGCTGTCCTGCGCCTCGGTCAGCTTCGCACCGGGCTACCGCGCCGACCTCGAGCGGCTGGGCCGCGCGGCCCGGGCACGCGACGTGCTGTTTCTCGTCGACGGGGTGCAGAGCGCAGGTATCCTGCGGCACGACTTCGACGCCGAGCGGGTCGACGCCTTCGCGACCTCCACCAGCAAGGGCCTCCTTGGCCTCTACGGCTACGGCTTCCTCTACCTCGCCGAGCGCTGGATCGACCGGCTGGAACCCGCCTATCTGTCGCGCCCCGCCATCGCGCTCGACAACGACGACGCCTCCGCGACCGGGTCCTACGACTACCAGCTCCAGCCCGATGCCCGCCGCTTCGAGGTCGGCAGCTACAACGTCGCGGGCGCCTATGCCGCCGACGCCGCCCTTGCCCTGCTCGATCTGGCCGGGGCCGAGCGCGTCGAGACTCATGCACTCGCCGTCGCCGCGACGCTGCGCGAGGAACTCGCCGCCGCCGGTCTCGCCGAGGTCAGCACCGCCACTGGCCCGACCGAAGCGTCCCACCTCGTCACCGCCGGCCCGCTCGACGCCGGCGGTCACGGCTTCTCCGAGACTCCCTGGGTCGAGGCCCTCTCCGCCCAGCTCACGGAGGCCCAGGTGGTCCACACCGTGCGCCGTGGCCAGCTCCGCTTCGCCACGCATTTCTACAACAGCGACGCCGACACTCGGCTGGTGCTCGACGTTCTGCGGAGCTGGAGGGGCGCCGCGTGACCGAACTCACCCGCGAGGAGGCCAAACGCCGCATCGTCGAGATGATGATCCAGGGCGGTCTCGACCCGGATACGCCGATCTCCGAGCGCTCGCTGTCCGAACGCACGGGCCTCGGCCGAACCCCGATCCGTGAGGCACTCCACGACCTGGCCCGGGACGGACTGATCGCCATCGAGCCGAAACGCGGCAGCTTCGTGCGCCGTCTCGGTCTCGACGACGTGCGGGAAATCTTCGAAGTCCGCTTCGCGCTCGAGGCGCTGGCCGCCTCCCTCGCTGCCCTGCGCGGCGCCTCGCCGCGCCTACGCGCGATCCACGAGGAGCTGACCGCGCTGCAGAGCCGCGCACTCACGGCGAGCGAGACCAAGCAGTCCAAGGCGCTCGGCCACGAGCTTCACAATGAGATCGTCAAGTCCTCGCGCAACCGCCTGCTACAGCGACAGTACTCACAAGTCCGCCTGATGATCGAGGTTTCGCTCTCGCTCACCGAGCAGCAGGAGACCTCGCGCATTCAAGACACGATCGACGAGCACCTCGCCATTTCCGGCGCCGTGCTCGCCGCCGACCCGGCCAAGGCCCAGGCCGTGATGCAACGCCACCTGAGCGCGGGCCACGACATCCGCATGCGTATCCTCACCGACTTCCCGGCCCTCACCATCGCCATCACCAATAACGAAAGTCCGGAATAACAGCCGGGCTCACGGCAACAAGGAGACTTCACATGAAACGGATCATCACCACCCTATCGGCCGCCGCGATCTCCGGCGCCGCGCTTGCCCTCGCCGCTCCCGCCGCTCTGGCCGACACCACCCAAACCATCCTCGACCGGGGCAAGGTCATCTGCGGCGTCAACGGCAGTCGCGCCGGTTTCTCCTCAATCGACAGCCAAGGCCGCTGGATCGGCCTCGACGTCGATACCTGTCGCGCCATCGCCGCCGCCGCGCTGGGCGACGCCGAGGCCACCGAGTTCGTCAAAACCACGTCGCAGACCCGCTTCACCGCCCTGCAGACGGGCGAGATCGACGTGCTCACCCGCAACACCACCATGACCTACAGCCGCGATGCCGAGCTCGGCGTCGACTTCGCGGCGATCACCTTCTACGACGGTCAAGGCTTCATGGTACCCACCAGCCTGGGCATCTCCACCGTGGAGGAACTCGACGGCGCCTCCATCTGCGTGCTGCCCGGCACCACCGCCGAACAGGTGGTGGAAAGCGTCTTTTCCGAGCGCGGGATGAGCTATACGCCCATCGTCTTCCAGGATGCCAAGGAGCTGGCCTCCGCCTTCTTCGGCGGCCGCTGCGACGCCCATATCCAGTCCACCTCGGGACTTGCCTCCACCCGCTCGACACTGGCGCCCAACCCGGCCGACTACCAGATCCTCGAGGAGGTGTTCGACAAGGATCCAATGGGTCCCGTGGTCCGTCAGGACGATGCCCGCTGGAAGGATACCGTCACCTGGGTCGTCAACGCCATGATCACGGCGGAGGAACTCGGCATCACCTCCGGAAACGCCGAGGAGATGCGGGCGACCGGCTCCGACAGCATCAAGACCCTGCTCGGCGCAAACGACAGCGATATCGGCGCGCCGCTCGGACTGTCCAACGACTGGGTTTTCAATATCGTCAGCCAGGTCGGCAATTACGGGGAAGTCTTCGACCGCAATCTCGGCGCGGGTTCGCCCTTGGGCCTGGCGCGCGGCCAGAATGCCGGATGGACCGACGGCGGCCTGATCTACGCCGCACCGCTCAAGTAGTCCCGCAGGCCACGCGACCGAGAGGGGCGGCCCGTGGGCAAGGTCTTCAACAACAAGGACGTCAGGTCCTGGATCTTCCAGAGCCTGCTGGTGGGCGGCCTCGCGCTTCTGGCCGTCACCGCCTTCCGCAATGCGCGGCAGGCTCTGGAGGAGCGCGGCATCTCCACCGGCTTCGGCTTCCTGGACGAGCCCTCGGGCTTCGCCCTCTCGGAATCGATCATCCCCTTCGATCCTGGCGCTTCGGTCGCCCAGGCTTTTCTCGCGGGGCTGGCCAACACCGTCTACGTTTCCTTGTCGGCCATCATCCTGGCCACGGTGTTGGGCGTGCTGATCGGGCTCGCGCGGATGTCGCGCAACCGTCTGCTTTCGGTCTTCGCGGGACTCTACGTCGAGCTCTTCCGCAATACGCCTCAGCTGATCCAGATCATCTTCTGGTACACCTTCATCATCATGCTGCCCAATATCCGCAACGCTTTCGACTTTGGCGGCGGCTTCTATCTCTCAAATCGCGGCCTCGCCCTTGCCTGGCTCGCCGATCCGACGGCCGGCGCTCTGGCGGCGACCGCCCTCGGCGTGGGTTTCGTCACCGCGCTGATCCTGCTCTGCCTGCCCGGCCGTCGCCGCTGGCGGGGCAAGGCCATCGCACTCTGCATCGCCCTACCGCTTCTCCTGCTCGCGGTTTCGGTTGCGCTTTTCGGGATCTCCCGTCCCGAGCTGACCGGGTTCAATTTCACCGGCGGCGTGGTTGTTTCACCCGAATTCCTCGCCCTCTTCCTCGGTCTCGGCTGCTACATCGCTTCCTTCATCGCGGAGATCGTCCGCGCCGGCCTCACCAGCGTCGACAAGGGTCAGATCGAAGCCGCCGACACACTCGGCCTGCCTACGGGCAAAGTGCTTTTGTCGGTCAAGATACCTCAGGCGCTGCGCGTCATCGTGCCGGTGGCGGCGGCGCAATACATCTCGCTCGTCAAGAACTCGTCGCTCGGCGTCGCCATCGGCTACCCCGAACTCTTCAACGTCTCCAATTCGCTGGCGACGCTCACCGGTCAAGCGATCGAATGCGTGGCCATCATGGGCGTCCTTTATCTGCTCACAGCGATCGGCATGAGCGCTCTCGCGAACGGCTTCAACAAGATGACCATGATCACCGAACGATGAGCCACGCCGGCCATATCGTCAGCCCGATCGTCGCCCCCCGGGAAGCGCCCCGGCGCGACAGCGGTTGGCTTGTCCGCCTGCGCGCCATCTATTTCCCTACGCCCCTGCAGAGCCTCGTGACGCTCCTCCTCGGCACGGCCCTGCTCCTCCTGCTCCCTCGCTTCCTCGACTGGGCGCTCGTCGGCGCCGTCTGGTCTCCGGCCGATCCGGCCGCCTGCGCAACGCCGGACGCAGGTGCCTGCTGGGCGGTGGTCGCGGAAAAGCATCGCGTCATGTTCTTCGGCGCCTTTCCCTATGAACAGCACTGGCGCGCCGCCATGGCGAGCCTTCTGATCATCCTGGCCTTCTGCGTTTCCGCGATGCCACGCTTCTGGTCCATCCACCTGGCCTGGCTCTGGACCGGCACGCTTGCCGTCGCTCTCTGGCTGATGCTGGGGGGGTGGGGTCTCACCCAGCTCTCAACCAGCGACTGGGGCGGTCTGCCGCTGACCCTGATTCTTTCGGCCGGCACGGTCAGCCTGGGTCTGCCGCTGGCCCTGCTGCTCGCCCTCGGCCGCAACAGCGAGATGAAAGCCTTCCGTCTCGTCTGTATCGGCACCATCGAGCTGTTTCGCGGCCTGCCGCTGCTCGCCGTCCTCTTCATGGCCTCGCTCATCCTGCCGCTCTTTCTCGGCGAAGGCGTCACCGTCGACAAGTTCGTGCGCGCCCTCGTCGGCATGGTTCTCTTTTTCGGTGCCTACGCGGCGGAGATCGTGCGGGGCGGCCTGCAGGCGTTGTCCAAGGGCCAGTATGAGGGCGCCCGCTCGCTCGGTCTCTCCTACTGGCCGATGATGATCAAGGTCATTCTGCCCCAGGCCCTGCGCATCGTGGTGCCGGCACTGGTCAACGACATCATTCGAGCCTTCAAGAACACCAGCTTCGTCGCCGTCATCGGACTCTTCGACTTCCTCGGCGCCACCAAGGCCTCGCTCGAAGACCCGCTCTGGATCCGCTATGCGCTCGAGGCCTATCTTTTCATCGTCCTGGTCTACTTCGCCTTCTGCTGGGCCATGTCCCGCTATGCCCTTTGGATCGAGCGACGGATCGACACCGACAGACGGACTCCGCCATGACCGCGATCTCCCTGCGCGCCGTCAACAAATGGTACGGCACGGCGCTGCACGCCCTGCGCGACGTGGAACTGACGGTCGAGGAAGGCGAGACTCTGATCATCTGCGGTCCGTCCGGCTCGGGAAAGTCTACCCTGATCCGGACCATCAACAGCCTCGAGTCCATCGACGAAGGCGAACTCACCGTCGCCGGCATCCGGCTCGCGGGTGCCGACTCGGTGGCGGCGGTGCGCCGCCGTGTCGGCATGGTCTTCCAGTCCTTCAACCTCTTCACCCACCTCACCGTACTCGACAATCTCACCCTGGCGCCGGAACACCTGCTCGGTCTGTCCCAGAGGGAGGCGGAGGCACGCGCCATGGCGCTCCTCGAGCGGGTCGGCCTCGCCGACCAGGCGCGGAAGTTTCCCGGTCAGCTCTCGGGCGGTCAGCAACAGCGGGTGGCCATCACTCGCACCCTGATGATGGAGCCCGAAATCCTGCTGTTCGATGAGCCCACCTCGGCGCTCGATCCCGAGATGATTCACGAAGTGCTTCAGCTCATGGAGGCGCTCTCGCGCGAGGGACGCACCATGGTCTGCGTCACCCATGAGATGGGCTTCGCCCGCAACGTCGCCGATCGCGTGGTGTTCATGGCCTCCGGCTGCATCGTCGAGCAGGGCCCGCCGGACCGCTTCTTCGACGCGCCCCGCTCCCAAGAGGCCCGGAGCTTCCTAGCCCAAGTCCTGCACTAGCAAGTCCAGTACTAAGGCGAACAGGACCCCGGAGGCGAAGCCCCCCGCCCTCAAACCACCCCGAACGCCAGAAGCGCGTCGGCTACCTTTCGAAAGCCGGCGACGTTGGCGCCCTTGGCGTAGTCGACGCCCTGCTTGCCCTCGCCATGCTCGGCACAGGTATTGTGGATGTCGCGCATGATCTGTCGCAGCGCTGTGCGCAGGTCTTCTGCGCTCCGGCTCAGGCGGGCCGAGTTCTGACTCATCTCAAGACCGGACATCGCGACACCACCGGCGTTCGCCGCCTTACCCGGTCCGAAGAGAACATCGGCGTCTTTGACAACCTGAAACGCATCTATGGTCAGCGGTCGGTTGGCGCCCTCCACGACTGCGATACAGCCGTTGTTTGCCAGACGCTTCGCATCCTCCTGCCCCAACTCGTCTTGTGTCGCGCAAGGCAGCGCGACATCGCAGTCGACGCCCCAAGGTTTCTTGTCCTCATGCCACTCGCCGCCGAATTCCCCGACGTAGTCGGCGAGGCTGGCGCCGTGCCTGGCCTTGTGCTTGCGCACCCAGGCGATCTTCTCCTCGGTCAGTCCATCCTCGTCGTGCAGAAATCCGCCGGAGTCCGAGAGGGTGAGAACCTTGCCGCCGCGGTGCAGGATCTTCTCGGCGGCGTGGGTCGCGACATTGCCGGCCCCCGAGACGACGACGGACCGCCCCTCGATCGCATCATCGCGGCTATGCAGCATGTCTTCCAAAAAGTAGACCGCTCCATAACCCGTCGCCTCCGGACGCATGCAGCTCCCGCCGAACTCCAGGCCCTTGCCCGTCAGGGTTCCGTTGAAGTGCCCGGTGATCCGCTTGTACTGCCCGAAGAGATAGCCGATCTCGGCCTCGCCCACGCCGATGTCGCCCGCCGGAACGTCGACATCCGGGCCGATGTGGCGATAGAGCTCGGTCATGAAGCTCTGGCAGAACCGCATGATCTCGCCGGACGAACGACCTCTGGGATCGAAGTCGGAACCGCCCTTGGCGCCGCCCATGGGCAGGCCCGTGAGCGCATTTTTGAAGATCTGTTCGAAGCCGAGAAACTTCAGAATGCTCTCGGTCACGCTGGAGTGGAAGCGCAAGCCGCCTTTGTAGGGCCCGATCGCGTTGCAGAACTGCACCCGGTAGCCGCGATTGACCTGCACATCGTTTCGGTCGTCCGCCCAGGCGACCCGAAAGCTGACGATCCGGTCCGGCTCAACGAGGCGATAGAGAATGCGCGCCCGTAGATAATCCGGGTTGTCGTTCACGCAAGGCAGCACCGACTGCACAACTTCATGAACCGTCTGATGGAACTCCGTCTGTTCTGGACTGCGCTCCGCGATCCAGTCCATGAAGTCGTCGAGTTTGATCGGCTCAGGCATCGAGTCTCCTGCAATTCGGTTGATGGGTATGGACGGGCAGGTTCATACCCTGTCGCCCGCCGCGCGCGGCCGAAACAGTCGGCGCACTTCCGCTAGACGAGATTTAGGACAAGGGCGAACAGCTTCCAGACGTAATCCGTTCCTGGGAACAGGAGGGAACCGCAGGGCGCCAGAAGACTGCACGATGCGAGTCCTTCAGCGCCTCGTCGCAGGCAGCCGCCTTCGCACCTAGAGCGCGATCGTCTCAGGCGGAAGCGCTTCGCTTCCGCCTGAGACGTGAATCGCCCTCTAAATTGATGGTGAGAGTAGGATTCACGCCCTAGGTGGGATCGCCAAAGCGAGTCCGCCCAGGGCGATCCTGCTCTAGGCCCGGTGAGCCGCTTTACTGTCTTCAGGAGCTTCGGCGCGGTCGAACATGCCGTAGTCGCGGATGACACCGGCGATGCGCAGGCGATAGCCGGCGAAAATGCCGGCACGCCCCTTCGCCTGAGCGCCGCGATGGGCACTGAGCGTGCGCCACTGCCTGATCGCGTCTTCGTCGGCGAAGAATGAAAGCGACAGGATCTTCTTGGGATCGGTGAGACTCTGAAACCGCTCGACCGAGATGAACCCCTCGATCTGATCGAGCAGGGGCCGCATCTCCGCAGCGATGTCGAGATACTCGTCTTTGCGGCCCTCGGCCGGTTCGACTTCGAAAATAACAGCGATCACTCTGCTTCTCCAGGCCCGCGCGGGGTCGAAACGAGTTTCAGGAAGGTTCGGTCTTCGCGCAGCAGAAATCTCTCCCGACGGGCGAAGGCATAGTTCTCGCGCCCAAGTGGGTCCTCCGCAAGGCGGGCGCGATAGGCGTCGTAATCCGCAAGGCTGGCGATGGAGTAAATCCCGTAAGCCAGCGTGCTGGAGCCCTCATATGGCGCATAGTATCCGATCAGCTCGGCGCCGCAGCGGGGAATGGCCTGGCCCCAGTTGCGAGCATATTCCGCAAAGAGCTTCCGTTTGTTCGGATCGATATGATAGCGGATGACACAGGTGAGCATGGCGACGGTCCTCCTCGGCACTGGAAGACCGGTTTATCTCAAGATGCGCGATCAAAGCTTCGATTGCGGTCGAACTGTCAGAGCGCGGTCGAAGAGCGGGCGGGCTCGCCGACCTCGCGCTGTAACATCGCCGCATGAGCCGACTGCGAGACGCCATCGCCGCCGCGAGGACCGAAGCGGCGAAGACCAAGGCGGCGAAAAGCAGGATCAAGGATTTCGCAACCCTACCACCGGAGAGCCAAAGTCCAAGATCGAACGCCTGTGGCGAGACTGGCAAGCTGCCGCCCTTAACGAGTGCGCTTTGTATCTTGGCAGTGCGATTGGAGCGGCTGCTGGAGGCATCCTCCTCCTCATGCAAATGCCAACCTGGACTCTGGCAACGGCCGCCGCCGCAGTGGCCGCACTGGGCGCGCTGTTTCAGGTGACGAACTTGCGAAGATCGAGATCTTACGTCGGCTGCCAAGAGTCCGGTCCAGCGCCGTGACTGATTCACAGCATCAGTTCGGGGCGATGGAGACAAAATCAAGAAAGGATAATTAGCAAGTAAATCGGGGTCCGGAGCACGTCGAAACAGAGGCGCGGCGGCACCAATCTTGGTCAATGCCAGTGAAGACTTGAAGCTGGGAAAGATGCTCGTGACGTCGCCCTATCTATTTGATGTGTCTCGGATGGATCTCTTTGATTTAGGCGCGGTCATCTGCGTTGCCGAAGCCGGCAGCTTTCATAAGGCGGCGAAGGCGCTTTCTATCGGCCAGTCGGCGGTCAGCCGCCGCGTCGCGCGGTTGGAAGATGTGCTGGGCGTCTCGCTCTTTGAGCGTCATCCGAGCGGCGCCAGGCTGACCCATGCGGGGGCACGCTTCGTGGCCCAGATGCGTCCACTCTTCAAGGATCTGGGCGTGGCCGTTGAAACCGCTCAGACAGCAGGCGTCGCGGGTAATGGGCATCTCCTCATCGGCCTGATCGCTTCCCTGTCCAAGGGCATCGTTCGGGAGGTGATCGAGGCGTTCGTAGCCGACCATACAGATATAGATCTGTGCTTCGGGGAAGCGGATCGAAGCAATCTGATGACAATGCTTTGTCATAGGACCATTGATGCGATCCATGTTGCCGGTGAACCGGAGTCGGGGTCGGACGATGGGCTCAAGCTCGTTGAGGAAAACATCTTTCTTGCCGTTCAGGCAGATGGACCGCTCGCCGGTTACGAACGCCTCAAATGGGAAGATGTCGCCGCCTCCACATTCGTGGTCGGCGCCCGGGAGCCCGGTCCTGAAATTCACGACTGCATTATCCACAGAGTAAGCGGCCTCGGGCGACCGGCCAAAGTGCGGAGGCACCGGCTCGGCCGTGAGGGCATCATGAACCTTGTCGGCTTAGGATTTGGTGTCAGCCTCGTGGCGGGCCATGCGGGATTCGAACGTCGACCCAGTCCGGAACGCCTCAGACTATCGTAAGGCGCTTGCGCCGTCCGGCCGATCGGCAGGTGGTCGTTCCGGCGCAGGTGACCCTTGGGCCGCCGCGTGCGAACCTTTTCGACTCTCAGTTGGCATCGGATTGGCCCGCCTGGCGCGGAGCCGCCTTCGCTTTAGCCGCCGCCGGATCTCTGCGCCCGGAGCACGCGACCCGATCCGCAACCGGGCAAGACGTTACGGAGTGAGCTGCGGCACCTGTCGCCTCATCTGCGTGGCCGAGGCGAAGCCGAAGAGATGGCGAAAGACGCCGAGCCGTTCCGTGCCGACCGGCCGAAATCTCTGTCTCTCGTAGAGCGCCCGCGCGCGCGGATTGCTGTCGACGACGTCGAGACGAACGGCACCGAGCCCGCGCCGTCTCGCTTCCGCGACGGTCGCCTCGAGCAGGGCGGAGCCTATCCCCCGCCCCTGCGCTGTCGGGCTGACGCAGATGCCGTCCATCAGCAGAACGCCCTCCTCGCAGTCCCGCTCGAGCAGGTGCAACAGTGGCGCGCGCCAGGCACCGCCAAACAGTCCGTAGACCTGAACAAGATCGTCGAACGAGCCGCCAACGAAGGCCCCCGTCGGCGTCTTGAAACCGGCGACGCCAAGCAGGTCACCGCCGGCGCCGACGGCGCTGATCGCATAGTCGGGAGAGACGGCGCGCGCCAGAAACGCACGCGCCTTCTCGGCAGGCCCCAAAACGGATTTCAGCTTTGCGCCGAAGGCGTCCCAGAAGTAACTGACAGCCAGATCGAGATGATCCTTGCGGATGGTCCGCTCGATCCTGAAACCGTCTGTCCGACGTGATGCAAGGCTCTCCATGAAGATCAGATTGATCCGAGAGCGCGGGAGTTCAACGTATTTTCACAGTGAAACTTGGTCTGAGTGCGCTCTCGGACTCACCCCTAGCTTCTCGCGACACTCAACTCTTGGAGGGAGACCAGCGGTCCCGTCCGAGCGACGGGACCAGGATGCGGGAGCCGCGCGCCTCGATCAGGAGCGCCACGCGGGCTCCCGCTACGATCGCGGCCAGCGCGATCATGCTGCCGAGCGAAAGCGTGCTGACACCGCTGAGACCGGCACCGATGGTGCAGCCCAGTGCCAGCACGCCGCCGAACCCCATCAAAGCGGCACCCAACAGGTAGCGCAGCAGTTGGCCGGCCGTTGCGAAACTCTCCAGTCGCTGGTCGCGGCGCAGGACGGCCAGAACCACCGCCCCCAGCAGCACGCCGCCGACGACCAGGATGCCGAAGTCCGCCGTCGCGCCGGTGTAGGTCATGAGGTACTGCAGGGCATCGCCCACCGGGGCCGTGAAGGTCATGGACTCCAGCGGCACGGGCTCGAACTCGTCGGCGCCCAGGAGCCCGGTCACGATCCAGGCCAGCGGGACCAGCAGCCCGATCCCCGCCCCCGCCATCAGGTGCCCCCAGGCCGCCGGCCGCCAAGCCTCGGCACGCAGGCCGTGCAGCAACAGGGCGGCCAGACCGACGACCAGCAGAGCAACGACGGCAATCGCTAGATAGTGCGGCGCCAAACCCGTCTGCGTCGCCAGCAGGGCGGGCAGGGCCTGGTCGCCGGCCGCCTGAAGCTCCAGCGACAGCAGGCCCTCCAGCCAGAGGCGCAGCGGCGCCAGGATCCCGCGGAGCGTGGCATAGGCGAAAAGCGCGAGGGTGGTCAGCACCAGCCAGGACCGAAGATTTCCTCCGGACGCCAGGACGAGGTGCCGACCGCCGCAGCCACGCGCTAACACCATCCCGATACCGAAGAGAAACCCGCCCAGCAGGATCGAAACAAGCGTCAGGCGGGGCGCGAGATAAAGGCTCTCGGCAAGATCGACCCGACCGCTACCGGCCAGGACTTGCGCTCCCGCCACCGCCGTCAGCAGGGCGGCCGCCCAAGCGATGGCACGGGGACCCGGGCGAGAAAGCCGGAATTCGACCAAGGCCGAGCGCAGGCAGAAGCCTGAGGCGCGGCCCAGCAGACCGAACAGCAGTCCGATCATCAAGGCGCCGCCGAGCAGCAGCACACGGGGTTCCAGGTTCACCAAGCTTTCAAGCATGACCGCGGATCTCCAGAAGGCCCGCACTCCTCGGCGCCGGAGCAGGATCGGCTGACTTGGGCCATTCTCTCATCGTCTTTCAGACGGCTTCGAAAACCAAGTTATTTCGCAGTCATGAGTGTTATTCTCTAAAATTCACATATTTTATTAGTTATTATAATTCCAAAATCTCCGCGTAATCGCCCACGTAGGGCGGATTTTGTCGAAGTCGGACGATGAGAAAACCTGGACCGATCGTCGCAAAGACGATCGCCGCCACAACTCCTGGGGCTGCGACGGCGATGACGGCACGACTTGCGAGCGGCGGCATGCCGCCGCTCGCCTGAAACCGGGTAGGCTATGCGGCCAGAGCCGGAGGATGATTGCGCCCAATAAGACCCCGGTCGCTCGCGGCCCGGCGGGTCGCCACGGCCAACTTCTCAAGCGCACGGGCCTCGATCTGACGGATCCGCTCGCGCGACACGCCGTAGACCTGGCTCAATTCCTCGAGCGTCCGCGGCTCCTCGCTCAAGCGGCGCTCCTGGAGGATATGCCGCTCGCGATCGTTCAAGCCCGACATGGCCGAGTTCAGCAGCAGGCGACGCTTGTCGCGCTCATCCTCTTCCGCGATCAGAGTCTCGGGCGTCGGCGCCTGATCGTCGCTCAGGAAATCGATGCGCGAGTCCTCGCCCTCGCTGGTCAAGGGCGCGTCGAGGGAGACGTCGCCGGTCCCCAGCCGCTGATCCATCTCACGCACGTCGGCCTCGGAGACGCCCAACTGCGTGGCGATCTCGGACACTGCCTGTTCGGTCAGATCGCCGGTCTCGCCGCGCTGGGCGCGACGCGCCTTCATGCGACGAAGATTGAAGAAAAGCTTCTTCTGGTCGCCGGTGCGCACGGTCCGCACGATGGATCCGCTCTTCAGGACCAACTCGTGCATGGAGGCGCGGATCCACCAAGCGGCATAGGTCGCGAAGCGCACCTGACGTTCCGGGTCGTAGCGCTGGGCGGCCTGCATCAAGCCGACATTCCCTTCGGCGATCAGATCCTCGAGCGGCACGCCGTAGCCCCGCAATCCACGGGCGAGCTTGATCACCAGCCGAAGGTGACTGCCCAGCAGCTTGTTGAGCGCGTGCTGATCGCTCTTGTCGCGCCAAAGGTTGGCAAGCCGGTTCTCTTCTTCCTGGGCCAGCAACGGATACCGAGACGCCTCTGCAATCAGCAGGTCGAGCTCGCTGCGCTGGCCGCGATCCTTCGTCGTTGTGTTCGCCATCTTGAACTTCTCCTCGATTGGCGACGGTTTTCATGCGCCCCGCGCGAACCTGCACACTGGCCAGGCTCGCACAGTCACCCGTACGCCGTCTTCGTCGTTCCTGTCCTGGAAATGACATACAGTATATGAAATTCGCTTAGAACATTTCAAGTTTTTCGCTTATCCCCTTGCGATAGCCTTACGATATTCGGTTACTGAACATCCCCAATACCTGTCGGTTTATTGGCCTTCTGTGAAGTAATAGAAACACTTGAGGGGCCTCTCGCGACTTTCAACGCGACGAGACTGCATGCGATCCATGCACCAGAGGCAGATCGACCCAGGGGACCTTTCCAGAAAATACGGTCGAAAACTTCAGCCGCAGAGGCACCTAATCTTTTGGATCGATGGGTTCCGCGGCTACCTTCCGCTGTGCCTCTGGCCGCTGTCGAAAGCCGCCAGCGGACCCGTCCGCAAGCCGGATCCGAGCCGCGAAAGCCTTGGCGAACGGCCACCTGCGAGCGCGGCGATCAGGTAGGCGGCCAAGTGGGATTGACCCACCTCATGGGGATGCAAACGGAAGGCGAATAGAGTTCCGAACGAACCCGCTAGCCGGGGTAAGCGACAGCAAGGGAAGCCCGCCTAATGAACTCCACGAACGCCTCCTACGTCCGCTGGTTTTCGGATCTCGGCCTTGGGGACGTGCCCCTGGTTGGCGGCAAGAATGCGTCTCTCGGCGAGATGTATCGCGAGCTGGTGCCACTCGGCGTCAAGGTTCCCAATGGCTTCGCCGTGACGGCCGAGGCCTATCGGAAGGTTCTCGCCGACAACGGCCTGGAGGCGCGGCTGCACGAACTGCTGGACGAGGTCGACAAGACGGATGTCAGGGATCTGGCACGACGCGCCCATGCCGTACGCGAGATGATCTACGGCGCGCCGCTTCCGCAGGAGATCGAAGAGCAGATCCGCGCGGGCTGGCGCGCCATGGTCGCCGACTACGGCGAGGATGTGAGCGTCGCCGTCCGCTCCTCGGCAACCGCAGAGGACCTGCCGACGGCCAGCTTCGCGGGTCAGCACGACACCTATCTCAACGTGCGCGGCGAAACGCTGCTGCTCGATGCCTACAAGCGCTGCCTCGCGTCGCTCTTCACCGACCGCGCCATCTCCTACCGCATCGACCGCGACTTCGATCACTTCAAGGTCGCGCTCTCGGTGACGGTGATGAAGATGGTCCGTTCCGACCTGGCCGCCAGCGGCGTCATCTTCTCGGTCGATACGGAAACCGGGTTTCCGGACGTCGTCTTCGTGACCGGCGCCTATGGACTGGGCGAGACGGTCGTTCAGGGCACCGTCGATCCGGACGAGTTCTACGTGCACAAGCCCACCTTCGAGCAGGGTCACCGGGCCGTCCTGCGTCGCAATCTCGGCGCCAAGCAACTGCGGATGATCTACACCGACGGCCACACACGCGAGGCCAGCCGCGTCGTGCCGACACCTGAGGCCGATCAGCAGCGCTTTTGCATCACCGATGCCGACGTACTGACCCTGGCGGACGCGGCGATCAAGATCGAAAAGCACTACTCGGCGCGCGCCGGACAGCCCACGCCGATGGACATCGAATGGGCCAAGGACGGGCTCGACGGAGAGCTCTACATCGTGCAGGCGCGGCCGGAGACGGTGGTCAGCCAGCGCCAAGGACAGATGCTCGAAGACTACAGCCTCACCGGGACGGCACCGGTGCTGCTGACCGGCCGCGCCGTCGGCGCCAAGATCGCCAGCGGCAAGGTACGGGTGATCAAGAATCAGAGCGAGCTGCACCGCTTCCGGCCCGGCGAGATCCTCGTCGCCGACACCACCACGCCCGATTGGGAGCCGGTGATGCAGACGGCGGCCGCGATCGTGACCAATCGCGGCGGGCGCACCTGCCATGCCGCCATCGTGGCGCGCGAGCTCGGCATCTCCGCCGTCGTCGGCGGATCGAACGCGACGGAGACGCTGGAGGACGGCCGGATGGTGACGGTCTCCTGCGCCGAAGGCGATGTCGGACGCGTCTACGACGGCGCCGTACCCTTCGAAACGAGCCGGGTCGACCTCGGCGAACTGCGGCGCCCCCGGACCTCGATCATGCTGAATCTCGGCAATCCGGAGATGGCGTTCAAAACCAGTTTCCTGCCCAACGACGGCGTCGGACTGGCCCGCATGGAGTTCATCGTCACCGACGCCATCAAGGCGCACCCCATGGCCCTGCTCTATCCGGAGAAGGTCGAGGATCCTGCGGCGCGGGCCGAGATCGAAACCCTGATCGCGCAGCACGACAGCGGCGCCGACTTCTTCGTCGAGCGGCTGTCGGAAGGCGTCGGCACCCTGGCCGCCGCCTTCTATCCGAAGCCGGTGATCGTCCGAATGAGCGACTTCAAGACCAACGAGTACGCGGCCCTGCTCGGCGGCAGCGGCTTCGAGGTCGACGAGGCCAATCCCATGATCGGCTTCCGCGGCGCCTCGCGCTACTCGCACCCCGCCTACGCCGAGGGCTTCGCTCTGGAGTGCGCGGCGATGAAGCGCGTGCGCGAAGACATGGGGCTGACCAACCTCAAGCTGATGGTGCCCTTCTGCCGGCGGGTCGAGGAGGGTGAACGCGTGCTCAAGACCATGGCTGAACACGGGCTCACGCGCGGCGAGAACGGCCTGGAGATCTACGTGATGTGCGAGATCCCCAACAACGTGATCCAGGTCGCCGAGTTCGCCGAGCTGTTCGACGGTTTCTCGATCGGCTCCAACGACCTGACACAGCTCACCCTGGGCGTGGACCGCGACAGCGAGATCGTCGCCTTCGACTTCGACGAGCGCGACCCCGGCGTGCTGAAGATGCTGCAGATGGCCGTCGAGGGGGCGCAGGCCGCCGGCAAGCACTCCGGCATTTGCGGCCAGGCACCCTCCGACTATCCGGAGGTCGCCGAATTTCTGGTGCGGATCGGCATCGACTCCATGAGCCTGAACCCCGACAGCGTGCTCAAGACCACGCTGGCGATCCTCGACCTGGAAGACGAACTGCAAAGCAACGCGGCCCAGTAGGAGGCCCGGCAAGAGACGTCGTGAAGAAGCGGCGTCAGAGGTCGAGGCGTCGGACGGCGACCGCCCCGCTCAGCCGGGACTGCCGCTCTCTCGATCCCATTGCAGCAAATGCTCATGCAGGGCGGCGCATTCCTGCGCGACCCGAGGTCCGAACAGGGGATCGCCGACCTGCGTCATGGAGGCCTCGACCTCCGCCCAGTCCTGTGCGGTCAAGGATCGCTCGGCCGCCGGGAAGAAGGTCTCGTCTTCGGTGCGCATGTGAGCGCGCTGCTGAGCGACGAAGTCCCGGCCCAAGTCCGTAAAGGCCTCGCGCGAGACCTCCTGCTCGGCCAGGACGTTTTCCAGCGCCGTGGTGAAGCGCTCCGTCACGCCCTTCAGGCGGATATGTTCGCGCTCCAGGTCGCCGACTTTCTCCGCCGCCTCTGGATCGCGTTGCCGGAGCTGCTGCATGACCCGGTCCTCGCGCGGATGATGTTCCAGGTCGGGGTAGCGCCGCATGTACTCCAGCGCACCCGTCATCACCTCGTAGTCGACCTCGCCATCCTCCGCGAAGAGCGCAAGCTGATGCTCTAGGACCTGCAGCAAACGCGCGATGTTGCGGTGGTCTTCTTGCAGACGACGCAGAGTTTCGGCCATGGCTCGCCTCCGGCTTGGACATCACGGCTGGGTTGCCTCGGATCCTGGAACGGCTTGCAAGGCCGGGCGTTGATCTGACGCAACCCCACCGCCAACGATCTGTCGAGCGTGCGGGATCTCCCGCCGCCGGTCAGGCGCGAGCGACTACTTGAAGAAGTTCACCTCGGTGCGATTACCGAGTTCGAGCAGTTCATGGCACGCAGGTGCCTCGCCCTGGCTCACCTCGCAGGGGTCGACATTGTTGACCAGGATCTGCGAAACGCCGTCGCAGTCCACCTCGGTGGCAACGAAAGCGGCGACCCGCGTATCGCCGGACGCCACCGGCGGGGTCCCGACGAGCAGGCGCTTCGAGATCACGCCGCCGGTATCGAAGAAGTAGAGATCGAGACGCAGGACCTCGAAGTCGTAGTCGGTGCCGTTGCGCAGCAGCAGGAAGTAGTGGCAGCCGCCGTCGGTCTGCTCCGCCTTGTTGAGTTCCACCAGCATGCCGGACGACGCCGAGGCATCGGCAGCGGCCGGTTCCGCCTCCTGCGCCGCAGCCGAACAAAGCGGCATCGCGATCGCCGCACAGACTGTCAAGATCTTGAAACACTTCATGTTCTTGCGCTCCGCTGCCCTCGTTTCCCGTGCCAGAGTCCTACACGAGGCCGGCACGCTTCACCAGAGCTAAGCAGTCTTTACGCAACGGCAGGCTAGCCGCTGCCGGCCCCCAAACCGATCCTCGGCAGGCGCTGGCGCAGAGCGCGCAGCCTGCCTCGAACGCGGGACGCGGCTTTCCGGCGCCAACCGACATCCTCGGGGTCGGGCTCCAGCACGATGCCGACGCGCTTGGGCTCCGGACCGATCTTGTCGACGACGATGAACTCGACCTGACCGAAGCGCAGCCGATCGCCGCGGCCCATCCCCTCGCCGAGGCGGCTGCGCAGGAGTTCGGCCAGAGAGAGACTGGGATCGGTCTTCCCCAGTTCGACGCCATAGGCCGCGCAGAGGTCGCCCAGCCGACTGCTGCCGTCGACCAGGAAATCGCCCTGATCGACGGAGAGCTGACCGGCCGTAGAGGCGAAGCGCCGGGAAAAGAAGCGGTCGAGCGTCGCCGCGGTTTCCGGAGGCGTGACCACCAGAACGAAATCGCCCGCCGTGAGTTGCTGCACCTCCGGGAGACGTTGCACGATCCCGTCCCGGATGACGACGATCAGACGTGTCCGTTTCGGCAGATCCAGAGCCGCCAAGGGAAAATCCGCCGCCCGGCTATGCGGCATGACCTCATAGGCGATGAGGTCGCGGTCCATGCGATCGGTGCGCCGGGCCAAATCCAGATCGAGGCGCGTCGCCGCCTCCGGTTCCGGCGGCAGGGACACATGCAGGCGGTGCGCCACCCAGGGGATCGTCCAGCCCTGCAACAACAGAGACACCAGCACGACCACGAAGGCGATATTGAAAGCCTGACCGCTTCGGTCGAATCCCTCCAGGAAGGGGAACAAGGCCAGGAAAATCGGTACCGCACCGCGCAAACCGACCCAGGCGGCGAAGGCTTGTTCGCGGAGAGGAAAGCGAAAAGGCGTGAGGCAGATCAGCGTCGCGAGAGGCCGTGCAACCAGCATCAGCGTGACGGCAAGAACCAGGGCCGTTCCCAGATCGGGAAGCAGCTCGCTCGGCGTGACCAACAAGCCGAGCAGCAGAAACAAGACGATCTGAGATAGCCAGGAGAGCCCATCGAAGAAACGACCCACGAGCTGATCGGCGCGCACACGCCGGTTGCCGAACACGATACCGGCGACGTAGATGGCCAGAAAGCCGCTGCCGCCGGCCAACTGGGTACCGCTGAAGATCAGCAGGGCGCCGGCGAGTGCCAGGATGGGATAGAGACCGCCCGAGAGTTCGAGCCGGTTCATCAGCCAGACCAAGGCGAAACCGCCGGCCGCACCCAGCGTACCGCCCAGCCCCATCTGCAGGGCGAAGTCGCCGACCACCCACCAGCCCAGTTCCAGCTCGCCGGCGGCCAGCATCGTGGTGAAGGTGATGGTCAGAAAGACCGCCATCGGGTCGTTGCTGCCCGACTCCACTTCGAGAGTGGAGCGCAGACGGTCCCGCAGGGCGATGCCGGAGCGGCCCAGCAACAAGAAGACCGCGGCCGCATCGGTCGCCGAGACGATCGAGCCGAGCAACAGCGCGAAGACCCAACCGAAGCCAAGCAGGTAATGCGCAACCGCCGCCACCAGGCCGGCGGTGATCAGCACCCCGACGGTCGAAAGCGCGAGAGCCGGCCCCAGCCCACGCTCGATCGTAGCGCGCGGCGTTCGCAAGCCTCCGTCGAACAGGATGACGGCAAGCGCGGTCGACCCCAGGATGAAAGCGAGCTGGGAATCCTGGAAAACGATACCGCCCGGCCCTTCCCGCCCGGCCAGCATCCCAAGCCCCAGAAACACGAGAAGCAGGGGCGCACCGACGCGCGACGACAGCAGTCCGGCGAAGATGCTGGCCAGCAGCATCAACGACCCGATCAAGACCCAGGCGAGACCGTAGTCCACGTGCCCCTTTCGCTTCGCTTTGGTTGTTGGACGAACCTAGTCTATCAGGCCGCGCGCGCCCAGCGCGGCAAAGCTTCCGCAAGCATCCGGCTTTCGTGTCTGCTTCTGCCCAGCGGGTCGATGACCCGACGATTTACCTGGCTCCACCGGGCGATAGACAAGCGATTTCAGTGCGGCACCGTCTCAACGGAGTGAATTTTGATCGCATTGAATCGTGGAACGATTCGGCCGTTCGTACCTAGTTCCCTCTAAGCATTTGAATCTAAGCCATATTCCACGCAATCGCAGGAGCCACATAGTGGTTCCGGCCGATCGTTATCTGGTCTAGTCTCCCGGCCATGCGCATCGCCCTTCTGATTCTTCTGGTCGGCCTGCTCTCCGGCTGCAGCACGACCGACCGACCGATCCCGACACTCTCGGACGAAGAGCTGATCTCACCGGATGCCTTCGTACGCAGCCTGCGTATCGGCAGCACGACCTACCTCTACGCACGCCATGCGGAGGACCCGAACCTCTTCGACGTGCGCGTGTCCGGCAGCCGGCGCACCACGGAGCAGGGTTTCCTCGATGCCGTCAGCACGGTCTACGGCTGCAGCTCTCTGCGCGTCGTGGGGATGAACCGGACACGCACCGCCGGCCGCGTCAAGGGCACGGCCTGCAAGGTCAGCCAGTACTTTCAGTAAGGGCGCAGCGATCTTTCCCGTCCCCAGACCGACAGCGGCGCAGCACTGCGGCCCATGCAAAGGGGTTGCGGGCTTGCCAAGGACCAGATCGGCGCCATTATGCTTCGCATGACGGTGGCGCCAGCAGTCGCGCACCTCGTTCAAAGGCGTAACGTTCCACGTGAATGCTCCCCGAAAACCTGCCACGGCGCCTTCGTCGCTGACGGAGGCCGTCATGCGAGATGATCTGAGTCGCGGAAGCCCGACCGACACGACGACCTTGCGCCATGCTCTCGGTTGGTTCGCGACCGGCGTCACCATCGCGACAACGCTCGACGGCGAAGCACAACCGGTCGGATTGACCTGCAACTCCTTCAACTCCGTTTCGCTTGAGCCGCCTCTGGTCCTTTGGAGTCTCGGGCGCAAGTCCTTCAGCCGGCCGGCCTTCGAGCAGGCGACCCACTTTGCGATCAACGTGCTGCCCGCCGATCAAACCGGGCTGGCGAAGCGTTTCGCCAAGCCGTTGGAAGACAAGTGGGCCGGAGTCGACTGGACGCCCGGCACCGCCGGAATTCCGCGCCTGCCGCTGGCCTTGGCCGTTTTCGACTGTCAGGTCCGCGAACGTTTCCATGGCGGAGATCATCTGATCTTCCTCGGCGAGATCGTCGACCTGCAGAGCCGCGAGATCGGCGAGCCGCTGATCTTTCTGCGCGGACGCTTCGGCGGCTTCGCCGCGACCGAGGACTGAGCCGCAGATGCAACTCTATCGCCACCACAGCAGCGTCCCCAGCGACGGGCGCGGCGCGGTGGTGGCCGTCGGCAACTTCGACGGCGTCCATCGCGGTCATCAGGCGGTGATCGAAATCGCCCGAGCCAAGGCGAAAGAGCTGGGCGCGCCGCTGGGCGTGCTGACCTTCGAACCGCATCCTCGCCTCTTCTTCCAACCCGATCAGCCTCCCTTCCGGCTGACCGCTTTCAGAACGAAGGCGCGTCTGCTCCAGACGCTCGGGGTCGAGCGGCTCTACTGTCTGCCCTTCACCCGCAGGCTCGCCGGACTGGAGGCCGCCGACTTCATTGCGGAGGTTCTCACCGCGGGCCTGGGCCTACGGCATGTCGTGGTCGGAGACAACTTCCGCTTCGGCCGCAAACGCGGCGGCGATCCGGCTCTGCTCGAGCGCGCGGGCAAGTCTGCAGGGTTCGGTACCACCGTGGTTCGACGGGTCGGCGGCTCACTCGCCGAGGCTTATTCCTCGACTCAGGTGCGCAGCTACCTCGCGGACGGCAACCCCACCCGCGCGGCGCTGATGCTCGGGCGCTACTGGGAAATCGAGGGGCGTGTCCGGCACGGAGCCAAGCGCGGCCGTACGCTGGGTTTTCCAACGGCGAACATTCCCCTGCGTCCCAGCCTGCTGCGACCGGCCTACGGCGTTTACGCGGTACGCGCCGCCCTGGAGGAAGCCACCAGCGAGTCCCGCGTCTGGTTCCCCGGAGTCGCCAATCTGGGGATTGCCCCGATGTATGGTTACGACGAACCTCTGCTCGAAACGTTTTTGTTCGATTATTCAGGCAATCTTTACGGTCGACATTTACGTATTGCGCTTGTCGACTATCTGCGGCCCGAACAGCGCTTCGAAACCGTCGAGGCCTTGACGGCACAGATGGCGAGCGACTGCGAAAAGGCCAGACAAACATTGGTCTGGGAAGATTGGCGTGGGGATTGGCCTGCCGGGCCGTTCGTGCGTCGCGGCGCCCCGCCAGGCGAAGGCGTCGCACCAACCTCCGGCAGTTAGAGAAGCAAAGTACACGCCTCGGTTCGTCACCAATGACTTGTCAAGCGAAAAACACTTGTGCGAATCGTCGAGATATCAGCATGCTTTGAGACAGTTGCGTGCATCGTTTCCGATTGCACGCAGGGAACCTACGCGAAGGGGGACACCCAATCATGGCCAATGCCGCGCGATCGAAGTCCACGGCTAAGGCTACGGCCAAGCCGGCCAACGCTGCCAGAAAGACACCAGCGAGGAAGCCGGCTGTTGCCAAGACCGCTTCTTCGTCATCCAAGCTCGGGCGCTTCGACAAGCTGCTCGATAAAGTGCAGAAGCGCGTCGTAACTGTCTCAGGACAGGTTGAGAAGCAACTGCAGGCGCTCGAGAAGAACGTCAGCAAGGAGCTCTCGTCCGCCAAGGTCCGCGGTTACGTCAAGACCCTCGACGCGGAGCTCGACAAGCTCGAGAAGGCCGCTGCGAAAAAGCTCGAGCAGATCGAGAAGAGCATCGACGGCGAGCTGAAAAAGCTGACCGGCGCTTTCGAAAAGAAGGCGAAACGCGAGACGGCCAAGGCCAAGAAAGATGCCGCCGCCGTGAAGAAGGCGGTGGCGAAAAAGACTGCTACGAAAAAGACCGCTGCCAAAAAACCCGCGGCTAAAAAAGCGGCCGCCGGTAAGAAGCCGGTGGCGAGAAAGCCGGCAGCCAAGAAGCCCGCGACATCCGCTACGGCACGCCGGGCGACAGCTTCGAAGACTGCTGCCTCGAAAACCACGGCTCGGAAGCCCGCTGCCCGGAAGCCCGCGGCAAAGAAGGCCACGGCCGGGAAGACTGCGGCCGGCAAGACTACAGTCCGCAAGACGGCAGCCAAGAAACCTGCCAGCCGGACGGCGGCGGCCTCGAAGCCAGCTGCTGCGAAGAAGGCGCCAGCCCGTAAGACGGCGGCTCGTAAAACGACGGTCCGGAAAACAACCGCAAACGGCGCAGCGACGCCGAAGGCTGGAATGACCCGCAGCCGCAAGACCCCTGCGAAGACGGCAGCGAAGCCGACGACTGCAAGCCCGACATCGACGGCTCGGCCGAACGGCGGTTCAAGCTCTTAAGTTTCAAGACCGCGCTTTGAGAAGATGGGGAGGCCGCTCCGTTAAGCGGCCTCCCTTCTTATATCGGACCCTTGGCATCGAGCCGCGTGGACAGAAGCGTTCAACTCTACGGGTCGAGCGCGTTAGGATTGCTCTCCTGAACCCGCAGTCCAACGATGTCCTGCAGCAAGGCATAAACCTCGTCCGATCGGTCGAACCTCCCGGACCGCAGCGCGGCTGACAGGGCGGCGTTCAAGTCCGTGAGGCTGCCTTCCATATTCAGCAGCTTTGCCAGCGCCGAGGCTTCAGCTTCGGCCGGCGCCTCGCCCGTCTCAAGCTCGCGCTGAACGATTGCCACCGCCGCGGCCACCAGCAAGGCCGTATAGCGCTGCTCGCCCGTCAGGTTCGGAGCCAGTTCCTGGCTAAGAACGCGCCGAGCTTCGGCCAGCAACTCCCCCCCGTTCGGCCTGTCTCTCATCCGGCACTTCTCCAGACCTCTGGCGGCGTTAAGCGCAAGATGGCCAGATCAAGCTCAGCCGCGCGGCGGCCCGTCAGAGCGAGATCGAGACTGCGCTCGGCGCCGGACAAATGGCGCTGCCCCTGCTGCAACGCGATCACGTCCCAGCGGATGTGGGCCATGACCTCCCAATAGGCGACACGCTCGGCCTCGATCCGGCGGCCGGACTCGGCTTCATAGCCGCGATAAAAAGCTGCGCGTGGCGCGATGCCTCCGGCTTCCAGATCGTTGCGGCCGAAGCGCCAGCAAGCGGCACAGAACCAGCCGAGATCGCGCGCCGGGTCGCCCCAGGCGGCGAACTCCCAATCCAGAATGGCGGTCAGTCCCGTTTCGTCGACCATGTAGTTGCCGGTGCGAAAATCGCCGTGGACCAGCGTGAGCTTTTCGGGCGGCGGCGGCGGATGCAGTTCGGCCCAGCGCAATCCCCATTCCAGAACGGGTCGCGGTTCACCGAGCGCATCGACGTAGGCCCGCAGTTGCGCCACGTCGGCCAGAGCCGGATCGGCGGGCGCTGCTCCCAAAAACTCCAGACCGGGGTGCGGCGGCAGGACGGAATGGATCCGCGCCAGCTCTCGCCCCAACCGCTCGGCGAGCCCAGCGCGGTCACCACCCAATCGCGGATCCTTGACGACCTTGGTGCCCAGGGCGACGCCTTCGACCTTGCGCATGACCTGGAAGGTCTTGCCCAAGATATCGGGATCCTCACAAAGCCACAGCGGCTCGGGCACCGTGACCCCGGCCGCAATCGCCGCACGCAGCAAGGCGAATTCTTCGGCGCGGCCGTGGCTGACGGCAACGCCGGACGGCGCATCGGTACGCAGCACCAAGTCCTGACGGCCGGCGAAAGGTCCGCCCTGGACATCGACCTCCAGCAGCCAGTTCTCTTGAATCGCACCGCCGGAGAGAGGCCGGGCTTCGGCAAGGCTCACGGCGTCGGCGCGTGCCGCCTGCCTCATCCAGGCTTCCAGCGCACCTTTGGCTTCGCTCAGCACCGTTTCAGGCCTCTGCCTCGTCCCATGCGAAGAAATTCTGCCCGTCCTTCATCAGGAAGCGGGACAACACCATGCGGTGAACCTCGCTGGCGCCGTCCACGAGACGGGCCTGACGGGCATAGCGGTACATCCACTCCAGCGGTGTGTCCTTGGAGTAGCCACGCGCGCCGCAAAGCTGGATCGCGGTATCGACCGCCTGCTGCAGCGTGTCGGCGACCTGGATCTTGGCCATCGAGACTTCCTTGCGCGCGAAGTCCCCGCTATCGAGCTTGGCCGCCGCCCGCATCGTCAGCAACCGCCCGATCTCGATCTGCATCGCGGCGTGGCCCAGCAGGCCCTGCACCGATTCCCGCTCGGACAGCCGGACGCCGAATCCTTGGCGTTCCTGAACGTAGTCGCTGGCAATCTCCAAGGCACGCTTGGCCATGCCCAGCCAACGCATGCAGTGAGTCAGACGGGCCGTTCCCAAGCGCATCTGCGTCAGCTTCAGGCCGTCGCCGACCTCCATCAGACGGTTCTCGTCCGGGATCTCCAGGCCGTCGAACTGCAGCTCGCAATGGCCGCCGTGTTCCTCGGGACCCATGATCGGGATACGCCGCTCGATCCGCCAGCCCGGCTGATCGCGGTCGAACAAGAAGGCGCTAAGGTGCTTGCGCGTGTCGGACCTGTCCGGATTGGTCCGTGCGATCAGGATGAAGTGCTGCGCCAGGCCAGCGCCCGTGATGTACCACTTGCGGCCCTCGATCACCCAGCGGTCGCCGCGCTTCTCCGCGAAGGTCTGGATCATCCCCGGATCGGAGCCCCCGCCCGGGTGGGGCTCCGTCATCACGAAGGAGGAGCGGACTTCGCCATCGACGATGGGCTGCAACCAGCGCTCCTTCTGGGCGGCCGTTCCGATCTTCTCCAGCACCATCATGTTGCCGTCGTCGGGCGCGGCACTGTTGAAGCAGACCGGCCCGAAAATCGAACGCCCCATCTCCTCGTAACAAGCCGCCATCCCAACGACTGGAAGGCCCTGCCCGCCCCGCGCCTTGGGCATCTGAAGCGACCACAGCCCCGCGGCCTTGGCTTTCGTCTGCAGATCCTTCACGAGGTCGAGACGGATGTTCTCGTGATCGTCGAAACTGGCAGGGTCGCTCTCCAGCGGTAGGATCTCCTCCGCGACGAAGGCGCGAATCTCCCGGCGCAAACGCTCCATCTCGGGCGACAGGGCAAATTCCACGGGTAGGACTCCTAAGGCTAAAGCTCGGCGACCGCTGCGAAGCGGCGCATCACGAACAACATAGAGGGTTTCATACGATCGCCGACTGGCCACCGTCGACGGCGACGACCGTCCCGGTCATATAGCGCGACGCGTCCGAGGCGAGCAGCAGCAAGGGGCCGTCCAGATCGCCGAGTTCGGCAAAGCGCCGCTGCGGAACCCGACGCAGAAGCGCTTCGCCCGCCTCGCTTTCCAGAAAGTCACGGTTGATGTCGGTGACGACATAGCCCGGCGCCAGCGCATTGACCCGGATATCGTGACGGGCCAGCTCCGCCGCCATCGCACGGGTGAGGTTGAGGAGCCCGGCCTTGGCCGCGCAGTATCCGGCGACCTGTCCGGTTCCGCGCAGGCCGAGGATCGAGGCGATATTGACGATATTGCCGCCGTGGCCAAGCCGCACCATGTGGCGCGCCGTTTCTTGCGCCACCAGCCAGGCGCCCTTGAGATTGGTATCGACCACCCGGTCCCAGTCCTCTTCGGCCAGTTCCAGAACCGGCTTGGAGTCCGCGACTCCCGCGTTGTTGATCAGCAGGTGGATCGGTCCGAGTTCGGTTTCCGCGCAGCCGACGGCACTGCGCACCGAAGCCGCGTCGCGCACATCCAGCTCGATCGGCAGCGCGCGGCCGCCCTGTGCCTCGATCTCGCTCTGCAACCGCTCCAAACGTTCGGTGCGCCGGGCCGCGATTGCAATCCTCGCACCGGCGCCACTCAGCACGTGAGCGAAGTGGCGGCCGAGCCCACTGGACGCTCCGGTCACCAGAGCGTTCTTCCCGGTCAAATCGAATAAGGTCATATAACTAGCTGATACTCTTTGCATCTTCCCGGAGAACAAACTTCTGGACCTTGCCGGTCGAGGTCTTTGGCAAGTCGCGAAAGATCACCGTTCTGGGCGCCTTGTAGTGGGCCAGGTTATCGCGGCAGAAGGCGATGATCTCGTCGGCCGTCGCCTCCGCCTCGGGCTTCAGCGTGACGAAGGCGCAAGGTGTCTCGCCCCAGCGTTCGTCGGGCTTGGCGACCACGGCGGCCTCCAGCACTTTCGGGTGGCGATAGAGCGCCTCTTCGACTTCCAGGGAGGAGATATTCTCACCGCCGGAGATGATGACGTCCTTCGAGCGGTCCTTGACCTCGATGTATCCGTCGGGGTGCAGCACACCGAGATCGCCGGTGTGAAACCAGCCACCCGCGAAAGCGTCATCCGTCGCGCTGGGGTTTTTCAGGTAGCCCTTCATCACCGTGTTGCCGCGCAACATCAGCTCGCCCATGGTCTCGCCGTCGCGCGGCACTTCCGATAGCGTTTGCGGATCGAGCACGGTCGCCTCTTCCAGAGTGACGTAGCCGACGCCCTGGCGCGCCATGCGGGAGGCGCGCTGCTCCAGGTCCAAATCGGACCAGTCCTTCTGGGAGGCGCAGTAGGTCGCCGGTCCATAGCACTCCGTGAGGCCGTAGGCATGGACCACGCTGAAGCCCTGCTTTTCCAGGTTGGCGATCACGGTCGAGGGCGGCGCCGCACCGCCGGTTACCACCAGGACCGGTCGCCGCAGGTCGCGCCGCACCTCGGCCGGAGCGTGCGCCAGCATATTCAACACGATCGGCGCGCCGCAGAGGTGGGTCACAGCGCGTTCCTCGATCAGGGGATAGACCAGCCCGGGATCGACCCGCCGCAAGCAAACGTGCGTCGCCTGGGCGGCCGTGACGCCCCAGGTGAAGGTCCAACCCGAGCAGTGGAACATCGGCAGCGTCCACAGATAGACGCTGTTGCGGTCGAGACCGTAGGTCACGGCCTGCCCGACGGCGTTCAGGTAGGCGCCGCGATGATGATAGACGACCCCCTTGGGGTTGCCCGTGGTGCCGGAGGTATAGAGCAGACAGAGCGCCTGCCACTCGTCCTCCGGCAGGCTCCAGGGAAAGTCCGGATCGCCCTCGGCCAGGAAGGCTTCGTAGTCCAGCTCGCCAAGCCTGGCACCGCGTTCGCCGCCCTGCGCTTCCGTCAGGGGATCGTCGATGTCGATCACCAGGGGGCGCTTGGAGACCTGCTTGAGCGCGCGCTCGATCGTCGGGGCGAACTCCCGGTCGGTGATCAGGACCTTGGCTTCGCCGTGTTCCAGAATGAAGGCGAGGTTCGCGGCGTCCAGGCGGATGTTCAGGGGATTGAGCACGGCACCGGCCAGCGGAACGCCGAAGTGCGCCTCCAGCAACGCGGGCACGTTGGGCGCCATGACGGAGACGGTATCGCCCCGGCCGATCCCGCGCCGCCGCAGAGCCGAGGCAAGGCGGCGCGCCCGCGCGCCAAGTTCGGCGTAGCTGTAGACACGGTCGTGAATGACGGCTGGCTTGTTCGGGTAAACGCGTTCGGCGCGCTTGAGGAAGCTCAGCGGCGAGAGGGCGGCCCAGTTGGCGGCGCTGCGATCGAGATCGCGTTCGTAGATCGACAGCTGGCCGGCGTCGGCCATGAGGCGCTCCCTTCCCTCGCTCTTCTCGTTACTTGCCCGCGAGCATAGAGGCCTACCGCCAAGCGAACCAGTCTCGCAAGCTCGTGACTTGCGGGTTCGGCCCAGGCGTTCCACTCTGGAGGCCATGGAACTCGATATCTTCTCCGATGTGATCTGTCCCTGGTGTTTCATCGGCAAGCGCCGACTCGAGGCGGCCTTTGCCGAGCGGCCGCAGCCGGGGCTCGTGGTGCGCTGGCGCGCCTTTCAGCTCAACCCCGATATGCCAGCCGAGGGTATGGGGCGTCAGGCCTATCTCGAACAGAAGTTCGGTGGCGCCGAGAACGCTCAGCGTCTGTACAATCAGATCGGCACCGTGGGGGCAGAGGTCGGAATCGATTTCGCCTTCGACAAAATCCGGCGCACCCCCAACACCGTCAACGCCCATCGCCTCATTCGTCTCGCCGCACGCCTCGACCGCGAAGAGGCTGTGGTCGAACGGCTGTTCAGAGCCTACTTCCTGGAGGGCAGCGACATCGGCGATACGGCCCTGCTCGTCGAACTCGCCGCCGAGGCGGGGATCGACGCTCAGGAAGCCGCACGCTTTCTTGCCAGCGACGAAGAGCGCAGCGCCGTCGAGAGCGAAGACCTCGGCGGGCGCCAGGCCGGCATCACCGGTGTTCCGACCTTCATCGTGAATCGCCGCCATGCGGTACCCGGCGCCCAGCCACCGGAAGTGCTGCACAAGCTCTTCGACCTCGGCCGCGAAGGCGCGCAAGCTGCCGAAGCGTGAGTCAGTTTGATCGAACGCGGGCAAGCGGAGCGACTGCGGCTCACGACCGTGGCGGTATGGAGTAGGTCGAGGTGACATGCGCGACCGGGCTGCCCGGGTCGCCGCCCTCGGCGTAGATCGAGACCTCGCCATAGGCCAGCCGCTGGCCGACCTTCAACAGACGGCAGTCACCGATCAAGGCGCCCGGCTGCGGCTTGCGCAGGAAATTGATCGAGAGATTGGTGGTGACCGCCAGTTCGAGCCGGCCGATCGCCGCCATGACCGCGATCCACATGGCATAGTCTGCCAGCGCCATCATCGCCGGGCCGCTGATCGTCCCGCCCGGACGCAGCAGATCCGCATGATCCGGCAAACGGGCCTGGCAACGGCCCCAGCCCAACTCCACGGTCTCCATTCCAAGTTTCTCGACCAGGGGGAGCTGCGGGTCCAGTTCCCGCTTGATCATATCCTTGTCGATCAACGGCAGGCGCTCGGCTGTCGTTCGGCTGGTCATGCGGACGCTCCCCTTCCCATGTCGTTTTTCCTGTCATAGCGCTTGCAAGGCCCCCGGCGGAAGGCCCAGACTTTTCCACTGCCTGCAACCAGACACGACCGGGAAGGAACTCCATGCCCGAGGACGCCATGCAACTGGACTCCGGTCACACGGAGGAAACGCCGATCCTGCTTCGCCAGGATACGGCCGGGGTCGCAAGGCTGACCCTCAATCGGCCAAGGGCCTACAACGCCCTTTCCGAAGAGCTGCTCGCCGCACTGACGGAGGAACTGGGCCGGATCGCCCAGGACGACACTCTGCGCGTCGTGGTGATCGAGAGCGCCGGCAAGGCCTTCTGCCCCGGACACGATCTGAAGCAGATGCGCGGAACGCCGGAGGAAGGGTACTACCGGCGCCTGTTCGCGGCCTGTAGCGATATGATGCTGGCCATCGTACGCCTGCCACAGCCGGTTATCGCCAAGGTCCAGGGCCTCGCGACGGCGGCGGGCTGTCAGCTGGTGGCGACCTGCGACCTGGCCGTGGCAGCCGAAGAGGCGCGCTTCGCGACCAGCGGGATCAACGCCGGCCTCTTCTGCTCGACCCCGGCCGTGGCGCTGAGCCGGAACGTTCCCACCAAGCCGGCCTTCGAAATGCTGGTGACCGGCGATTTCATAAGTGCGGAGCAAGCGCTGCAATGGGGGCTGGTCAACCGTGTCGTTCCGGCGGCGGAACTCGATGCCGCTGTGGCCGATATGACCGGCAAGATCCTGGCCAAATCGGCGGTGGCCGTGCGGATGGGCAAGCAGATGTTCTACCGGCAGCGCGAAAAGAGCCTGGACGAGGCCTATGCCTATGCCGCCGAGATCATGGCCTGTAACATGATGGCCGAAGACGCCGGCGAGGGTCTGGATGCCTTCATCGAGAAGCGCAAACCGGTGTGGAAGGATCGCTGATCGGGCGGCACGCCGCTGAAACCCGTCTCATGGGGATCTTTTCGCGACCCTGATTGCACCCGGCCCGTCGACTGCGCTAGGCAGAGGCGATGAACCTGCCCCGCTTCGTCCTACCTCTCTTCTGCTGTCTGCTTCTCGCCGCGCCGCTGCGCGCTCAGGTGCCGCTGGGCGACCTGCAGATCGGCGTCGACCTCCTGCTCGCTGGTGACGCCGAGTCCGCCGCCGACATCCTGCTGCCGCTCGCCGAGCAAGGCGACGGCGACGCCCGCTATCTGTTGGCGACCGACGCGCAGCTGTCAAAGAGCCTGGCGATGGAGGGCTGGCGCCGCGCCCACGCCAGTCGCGAAGCGGCCGACGAACAGCTGCAGGCCTGGCTCGGGACGACGGCGGATGCCGGCCATCCCGGTGCCCTGGAGGCCATGGTCAGCCGCGGCCAGAATCTGGCAACGCGCATGCACTATGCCGAACGCGGTGCCGCGGCGGGGCTGGCCGTCGCTCAGGAATGGCTCGGTGCCGCACGCTTCGGCGCCTACGCGGAGAGCCAGGCACGGCCGGAAGACGCCGTCGCTTGGCTGGAACTCGCGGCGGAGGCCGGCCGCTCTTCGGCCGCGATCGCGCTGGGCGTCCGCTACCTCTATGGCAACGGCCTTCCGGTCGACGAGGAACGCGGCGTCCGCTGGCTGATTCGCGCAACCGACCTGGGCGACCCCACGGCGCTTCTCCCGCTCGCCCGGGCCGGCGCGACGGAACCCTCCGTGGTCGGCGGTCGGGAGGAGGCCTTGCGCTGGCTGATGACCGCGCAGGAAAACCTGGGCGAGGGTCTGGCGCGCAGTGCCAGAGAGCTGGGCGAATCCCTCGAAAGGGATGCGATCCGGCGGGCCGAGGACGACGCCCGCATCTGGTGGGAGCGCAAACGGGCCGATCTCTCCACGCCGTTGGGCCGAACAGACCGCTGGCTGCAGGAGGCGTTCGAAGAAAGCCGCGACTGGGCCAACTGGGAGGTCGCCTTCCTCGCCTCGAACGTCGATTGCCCCGCGCCGACTCTGCAGCGCCTCGTCATCAACAACTACGAAGCCAGCGGACATTTCGACGCCTGCATGCTGGATGCGCTAAGGGCCTATGGCGTGCGTTAGAGCAGCAACAGGGTCACCACCGTGAAGTAGATCAGCAGACTGAGCACATCCTGCAGGATGGTGCAGATCGGGCCGCTGCCCAGCGCGGGGTCGAAACCCAGGCGCTGAAAGCCCCAGGGCAGCGCCAGGCCGATGACGGCCGAAACCGTACCGGCGCCGAGCACGGCCAGCGCCACGGCGAGCGCCAACAGCCCGTCGTCGAAGATCCACCAGACCGGCAACACGACGATCGACCCCAGTGCCAAACCAATCAAGCTGCCCGTTGCCAGTTCCCGCAGCAGAAGAGGCCCCATCGCCATGCGACGGGCACCGAGGCCGCGAACGGCGACAGACACGGCCTGGGTGCCGATCGCCCCGGCGATGTAGACCAGGGCCGGCACGAAGAAGGCGACGGCGACGTTCGCATTCAAGGTGTGTTCGAAGCGCGCGACCACGAGGGTCGCTAGCGACGAGGCCAGCAGGCCGATCACCAGCCACGGCAGGCGGCGCTTCAGTCGATCGCCAAGCGGTGCCTCCAGAGCGCCCCGCGCGATGTCGTCGCCATCCCGCGAGATGCCAGCGAGACGTTGCAGATCCTCGTCGTGCTCACGGCGAAGAATGAGAGCCAGCGCCTGAGGCGGTACGGCGCCGAGCAGCAGGCCGGCATGATCCACCACCGGAACCGCAACCAGGCCGAGGCGCAGCGCGGCCAGCGCGACGGCTTCCTGATCCTGATCCGGATGAACGGCCGTATGCTCTGGCTCCATGAGCTCCGCCATCGCCTGGTCGGGGCGTGCCGCCAGCAGATCGCTGATATGGACGATCCCTTCCAGACGGCCGTCGCGGTCGGTTACGAAGACTGCCTCTGCGCAATCGAAGTGCCGTCCACGCAGGTCGTCCAGAACCACGGCGGCGCTGTCGCCGGTTTCTGCCCGCGGGACCCTGCTCGCCATGTGCGCCCGAGCGCTCTCGTGCGGCTGCCTGCGCAGGCCCGGCCAGAAGGTCTCGATCGTCGCCATTCCCAACGCCCCTCTTTCCGCTCTCCGAGTCGCTTTGACCCTGTCGCGTCCCAGACCGACGCCTTGGAAGTTCGCTCGCTGGAGAAGCCGAACGCACGAAAGTTGATCGTTTCCCGGAATTCGGAGCATCTTGTCGGCAGTCGCCCGAACATCGCCGCTCCGGCGTTCGTCCAACCGACCACGCAATGCCCTCTTTCGCCGAAGCCTGGATTACGATGACTCACGACAGTTACGCCGACAGCTACCTGCGCCGTATCCTCAAGGAGACCAAGACCATTGCGATGGTCGGCGCCTCCGCCAACTGGAACCGGCCCAGCCACTTCGCGATGAAGTACCTGCAGACAAAGGGCTATCGGGTGATCCCGGTCAACCCCGGACAGGCTGGAAAACCCCTTCTGAACGAGACCTGCTACGCCAGTCTGGCGGAGATCCCCGACAGCTTCGAGCTGGTCGACATCTTCCGCAATTCGGAGGCGGCCGGTGCCATCGTCGAGGAGGCAATTGCCTTGAAGGATAGCAAAGCGATCCGCACTATCTGGATGCAGCTCGGCGTGCGCAACGAGCCAGCGGCCGCGCGCGCCGAGGCCGCCGGACTGCAAGTGGTGATGGACCGCTGCCCAAAGATCGAATTCGGCCGCCTGAACGCCGAGCTCTCGTGGGGCGGCTTCAATTCCGGCATCATAAGCTCCAAGCGCCGCAAGCTCGGCGCGTGAAGGAACCACCGAGGGAGGCACTGCGATCATGAGTAGCGACACACCCGGTTTCGAGACATTGCAGCTTCATGCCGGCACTCAGCCGGATCCGGTCACAGGCGCGCGGCAGACACCGATCTATCAGACCACCTCCTACGTCTTCGAAGATGCCGACCACGCGGCCAGTCTTTTCAATCTCCAGAGCTTCGGTTTCATCTATTCGCGACTGACCAACCCGACGGTGTCGGCCTTGGAGGAGCGGCTCGCTGCGCTGGAGGGCGGACGGGGCGGCACGGCCTGTTCTTCCGGCCACTCGGCGCAACTGCTCGCACTGTTCCCCTTGATGGAAGCGGGCGAGGAAGTAATCGCCTCGACCCGCCTCTACGGCGGTTCGATCACCCAGCTCTCGAAGTCTTTCCGGAAGTTCGGCTGGGCCGTCCGGTTCGTCGACTTCGACGATCACGAGGCCGTGCGCGCCGCTGTAGGTCCGAAGAGCAAGGCGATCTTCTGCGAATCCCTCGCCAATCCCGGCGGCGTCGTCACGGACCTGGAAGCGATCGCAGCCATTGCGGACAAGGCCGGGATCCCGCTCATCGTCGACAACACCATGGCCACGCCCTACCTCTGCCGGCCGATCGATTTCGGCGCCACGCTGGTGGTGCATTCGACCACCAAGTTTCTGACCGGCAATGGGACCGCCATGGGCGGCGCCATCATCGACTCCGGCCGCTTCGACTGGTCCCGGAACAACAAGTTTCCCAGCTTGGCCGGCCCCGAAGAGGCTTACCACGGGCTGAACTTCTACGAGACCTTCGGGGATCTGGCCTTCACCATGCATGCCCATGCGGTCGGCCTGCGCGATCTGGGGCCCTGCCAATCCCCCATGAACGCCTGGCTGACCCTGCTCGGCAGCGAGACTCTGTCGCTGCGCATGGAGCGACACTGCATCAACGCGCTGGCGGTGGCCGAGTTCCTGGAGGGACATCCGCAGGTCGAGTGGGTCTCCTACGCCGGCCTGGGCTCTAGCAAATACAAGCCGCTGACCGACCGGTACCTGCCCAAGGGCGCGGGCGCCGTCTTCACTTTCGGCGTCAAGGGCGGCTACGAGGCCGGTCGCGCGGTGGTCGAGAACTGCGAGATGCTGAGCCACCTCGCCAATATCGGCGATACCCGCTCGCTGATCATCCACCCCGCCTCGACCACGCACCGTCAGTTGACTCTGGAACAGCAGATGGCCGCCGGCGCCGGCCCCGAGGTGGTGCGCCTGTCGATCGGCATCGAAACGCTCGACGACATCATCGCCGATCTCGATCAGGCGCTGATGCAGGCGGAGAGAAAAGCGGCGGAGTAAGTCGTTGGATCTGGTCTCGTCTCTGACGAGACCAGGTCTCCGGCGGCTGACTTGACGTTCGGCCATCGCGGCCAGGCGTCCTTGCAAATCGGATCTTCATTTCGCAGCGATCGCACTCAAAAATAGTTTCTCCCCCAAAGAAAAAATAGTCGATATAATGTTCTCCGAAACCGCCGTGCGTGACCTGAACCTGGGTCAAAAAGCTCACGGATAGTTTGTGATAGATCAGTTTGCCGAGTGCAAACAATTGAAGACGGTGGCTAGTGACGTTGGTACTTTGGTGTATCAATGGAACTTTATGACAGCCGCCCCGTTTAGGTATTTTCTGAGACCGACAACTCGCAAACCTGAGCCTGAAGTCTTCTCGCGGTCCCAAGGCAGCGCAGAGCCGTCGTCGTTGATGGCGCACTCTTGGGGCCACAGGCTTAGAGTCGGCTTCATCCTGCCGCTGGCGGTCATCTGAACCGCTAAGCGCGCTGAGCGCAGGACCGTAAGGCTTGGTTTCGATAGGTCGAGCAAAACCGAAGAAAACCGTCGTCGGGTGGCGCGAGTGGGTCGCCATGCCCGAACTCGGCATAGAGAAGATCAAGGCCAAAATCGATACCGGTGCTCGGACTTCGGCGCTGCATGCCTTTCGTATCGAGCAATTTCAACGCGGCGGTCGCCGCTTGCTGCGCTTCCGTGTGCATCCGCTACAGCGGCTCAGGGACCCTGAGGTGTTGTGCGAGGCCGTCTTGATCGACGAACGCGTCGTGGTCTCCTCGAACGGTGAGAAGGAACATCGCTACGTCGTCGAGACCTCCTTGAAGGTCGGCGGGGAAGAGTGGCCGATCGAGATGACCCTGACCAACCGCGACCAGATGAGCTTTCGCATGCTGCTTGGCCGCCAGGCGCTGCGGCAGCATCTTCTGGTCGATCCTGGACGCTCCTTCACTCTGACAAGCGGCAAACAACGCTCCGGCAAGCCAGTATCCAGCAGGTCAAAGTAGAGAGGAAAAGCCCGTGAAAATCGCGCTGATGGCCCGAAATGCGAGCCTCTACTCCCACCAACGTCTCGTCGAAGCAGCGAAGGACCGCGGGCACGAGATCGAGGTGATCGACACCCTGCGGGTCTATATCAACATTGCCTCCCATCGACCGGAGATGCGGTACAAAGGCGAAAAGCTGGAAGGCTTCGATGCCGTGATCCCGCGCATAGGCGCCTCGATTACCTTCTTCGGCACGGCCGTCCTTCGTCAGTTCGAGGTGATGGGAGTCTATCCACTCAACGAATCGGTGGCCATCGCCCGCTCTCGAGACAAACTGCGCAGCCTTCAACTCCTCGCGCGCCAGGGCATTGGCCTGCCGGTCACGGTCTTCGCCCATTCGACCAGCCAAGCCGACGACATCCTCAACGTACTCGGCGGCGCTCCGGTAATCATCAAACTGCTCGAAGGAACCCAGGGAATCGGGGTCGTGCTGGGCGAAACGCCGGCAGCCGCCAAAAGTATGATTCAGGCCTTCGGCGGGCTCAAAGCCAATATCCTGGTCCAAGAGTTCGTCAAGGAGGCCGGAAGTCAGGACATCCGATGCCTCGTCGTCGGCGAAAGAGTCGTGGCCTCCATGATGCGCAAGGGCGCGGAGGGCGATTTCCGCTCGAACCTGCACCGGGGCGGCGTGGCGCAGTCGATCAAGATCACTCCGGAGGAGCGCTCGACCGCCGTGCGCGCGGCGAACGTGATGGGGCTCAATGTCTGCGGCGTGGACATGCTTCGGTCGAACCACGGCCCCGTGGTCATGGAGGTCAACTCTTCGCCGGGGCTCGAAGGTGTCGAGAAGGCCACTGGCATCGACGTCGCGGGCAGTATCATTCTGTTTCTCGAGAAAAACGCCCGGCCCAATCGGACCAAGACCCGAGGTCGGGGATAGCAAGATCGTGCGCCGCCTTGGAAGACTTCCGCTGCCTTGGGAGACTTCCAAGGCGGCGTCGCAGTGATGCGGGAGACGAGTTATGGATGAAGTGTCCCTTTGGATCAGGGAAGTCAGCGCGACGGCATCGGGCTTCCTCGGTCAGTTCGTCGAATTCCTTCCGACTCTTGGTGGCGCACTGGCCATCCTGATCGTCGGATGGGGGATCGCACGGGTCCTGCGCTCGGCCGGTATCAGGTCGTCAAACTGGCTGAACCGCTTCTTCGACCGGCGCTTCGGCCCCGAGCGGGCGCGTCACCTGCGGATCTCGAATGCCGGCGTCAAACTGCTGGGGAACATCATCTTCTGGGTGATCATCCTCTTCTTCATTACCGCGGCGACCAGGGTCCTTGGGTTGGATGCCTTCTCGGCCTGGCTCGACCGGGTGGTTGCCTATCTTCCGACGCTCTTGGCCGGCGGTCTGATCATCCTGGTCGGGCTGCTGATCAGTTCGCTGGCGCGCGACCTGACCTCGGCCGCCGTCGCATCGGCGGGCGTCGCGCATGCCGAACTCTTCGGGCGCAGCGTGCAGGCCGCGATCCTGATAACCGCCTTGGTCCTGGGCATAAACCAGGTCGGAATCGACGTGACGCTGCTGATCACCCTGATCGCCATCGTCGTCGCAGCGGTCGTCGGCAGTCTATCGCTGGCTTTTGCGCTCGGGGCCAGCAGCTTCGTCAGCAATCTGATCGGATCGCACTATCTCCAGCAGCATTATCGGCCCGGGCAGCAAGCCCGCATGGGTGAAGTGGAGGGCGAGATTCTCGAGCTGACGCCCGTCAGCGTCGTTCTCGCCACCCGTGAAGGGCGAGTGGTCGTGCCGGGAAAAATCTTCAACGATCAAACCACTGCGCTGCTCGCCGAGGAGGTCAAAGATGAGTAGAGCCTCCGAACTAAGTCTCGCATTCCTGCAGAACCATCCGAGCGGCGCCGCCCGCGTGCTCGAGCAGATCGAGCCCGCCGATGCCGCCGCGTTCATAGAGGCATCGCCCGAGGCTTCCGCGGCCTTGGTTCTCAGCTACATGCAGCCCATCCAGGCATCCGCCCTGCTGGTGCGCTGCGCGCCGCTCAAGGCAGCAGCTTTCTTATCCCAAATGACGGCCAGCGCGCGTTCGGTGCTGCTAAGGACTCTGTCGCAACAGCAAGTCATGGAGATTCTGTCGGCGCTTCCGAAGCGAGAGGCGGCGAGCCTGCGCCGTTACCTCGCCTACGGCACGGGAACCGTTGGGGCTTGGATGGACGCACCGCGCGCGATTTTTCCCGTCGACGCTTCCGTCAAGGACTGCCTGGCGGGCATACGCGGCCTGGGCACGCGTGTCGGCTCCGCGATCTTCGCGGTCGACGCCGATCGCAAACTGCTTGGCACGCTCGATATGGACGCGCTGCTCAGCGCCGACGACAAGGACCTGCTGGGAGATCTGCTGGAGAAGGACTTCGTCGCTCTATCGCCCCAGGCGCCGCTGACGAGTGTGGTAACCCTGCAAGCCTGGGACAGTGCACTGTCGCTACCTGTCGCCGACCGCAGCCGGCGTCTGCTCGGCGTCCTGCATTTCGACAGTCTGCGCGAAGGCCTCGTTGCCGACAGTGGCGAGGTCAGCACGGTGCAGATCAACGTCGTGCTCTCGCACATGGTCCAGGCCTTCCTGATCAGCATAATGGGTTTGGTGAACGCGGCAGCGACCGAACCGGGTCTGACGAGACTGTCGGACAAGGGGGAGAGGTGAGATGACCGGTGCTGCCGTCCAAGCCGTCCAGTATCTCAACCGCAGCTACATCCGCGACTTCCCGCTCGATGCGGCCAAGCAGGTGGAGGCGATGCCGCCCGGCGAGGTCGCGGAGATTCTGGCCGAACAGCCGATTCCCTCCATCGCGCCACTGTTCGGTTGGCTGGCGCCCGATGTGGCCGCGAAGCTGTTGTCCTATCTGCCCAAACCCACAGCGACCGGCTTGCTTGAAAGCATGAGCCCCAATGCGACCCTGGTCCTCCTCGGTCAGTACAGCGAGGAGGAACGGCAGTCCTACCTGGAGATGCTGGACGCCAGCCTGCGCAAGGAACTGCAGGATCTCCTGACCTATCCGGACGACTCGGCCGGTCGGCTCATGGAGACGCGTGTCGGTGTTTTTCGGCCCGGTATGAAGGTGTCCCAAGCGCTGGAGCGCCTGCGCCGATCGAAGCTGAGAGGCCTGCACACGCTCTTCCTGGTCGACGACGACAACCGGCTTTCCGCACGGGTCGCGATCCACGACTTGGCGGTGGCCGACCTGGATCAGACTCTGCGCGAGATCGCCGAACCGGTGACCGTCGTCGTTCAGGTCACGGCACCGCGGCACGAAGTCGTCGAGGTTCTGGAGAAGACCCGGCTGCCGAACATCCCGGTGATCGATGTCAGTGGCGGCCTGGTCGGCGTTGTGCGCTATTCGAGCCTGGTGAAGGCGCTGGAGGAGGCGGCGAGCGGCGCGGTCCAGACAATGGTGGGCGCGAGCCGGGACGAGCGGGCCTTGTCAAAGGTATCTTTCGCCGTCCGCAAACGCCAACCCTGGCTGCAGATCAATCTCCTGACGGCTTTTCTGGCCGCGGCCGTGGTCGGGCTGTTCGAGGACACGATCGCGCAAGTCACCGCGCTTGCCATCCTCCTGCCCGTCGTTGCCGGTCAGTCGGGCAACGCCGGCGCTCAAGCGCTCGCAGTGACCATGCGCGGGCTCGCGCTTCGGGAGATTTCCGCGCATCACTGGTTCAAGGTCATGACCAAAGAGGTCAGCACAGGTTTCATCAATGGCGTTTCGATCGCCATGACCTGCGGTTTGGGCGTGTTCATCTGGAGCGGATCTTTCGGTCTCGTGGCTGTCATCGCGGTCTCGATGATCCTGGCGATGGTTGCCGCGGGATTCGCGGGCGCCGTCATTCCCATTATGCTGAAGCGGCTGGGACAAGATCCGGCGCAATCCTCCTCCATTATCCTGACAACGGTCACCGACGTTGCGGGGTTCTTTTCCTTCCTCGGAATTGCGACGCTGCTGATGGGAATACTCTAAGTCGTCCCGGCCGCCCTCACGCCATCAGGGAAGGTCCCGCAACGGGACAGCAGCGGAGATCAAAAGACCGCCATGGAGCTGAACTTGTCCAAGCGATCGAAGCGGGAGTCGATCACCGTCGGCGGAGTCGAAGTTCAACCGGGCCGGCAGGCGACCATCGACCTGCCGATCACCGACCTCTCTACCCATACACCGGTGACCATGCCGGTTCAGGTCGTGCATGGCCGCACCGACGGTCCGCGGCTTTTCGTCTGCGCGGCAATCCATGGCGACGAGATCAACGGCGTCGAGATCATCCGCCGTCTGCTTCGCCTCAGCACGCTCCGTCAGTTGCGCGGTACCTTGATTGCCGTCCCCATCGTGAACGTGCTGGGCTTCGTCTTTCAATCTCGATATCTGCCAGACCGCCGAGATCTCAATCGCTCCTTTCCGGGAAGCGTCGGCGGATCCGTAGCCGGGCGTCTGGCACGGTTGTTCGTCGATGAGGTGGTCAGCAAGTCGACGCACGGTATCGATCTCCACACCGGCGCGATCCATCGTGACAACTTCCCCCAGATCCGCGGCGACCTCGACAATCCCGAGACAGAAAAACTGGCCCTGGCCTTCGGCGTACCGGTGGTGATCAACACGGGTTTTCGCGAGGGCAGCCTGCGCGAAGCGGCAGCCCGAAACAACGTACCGGTCATCGTCTACGAAGCCGGCGAGGCCCTGCGCTTCAACGAGGCCTGCATCCGCGCCGGGGTAAAGGGAATCGTGCGCGTCATGCGCGCCTTGGAAATGCTGCCAGTCGCACCGCCCCGCAGAAAAAAGGTCGCCAGCAAGCCGCTCGTCATAGGCTCGAGCAGATGGATCAGGGCGCCGCAAAGCGGGCTGTTTCGCGCGACCAAGGCGTTGGGAAGCCAGGTCAAGGCGGGGGAGGCCCTGGGCGCCATCGCCAATCCCTTCGGCGACAACGAGAAGACGATCCACTGCACGGTCGATGGCATCGTCATCGGCAGGAGCAACCTTCCTCTGGTCCACGAAGGCGACGCTCTCTTTCATGTGGCTTGCCATCAAGGTACCAAGGTGGTCGCCCGCTCGCTCGACGCCTTCGAACCGGAAGCCGACTACGAAACCGGCACGACCGCAGAGCTGACGGACGAACTACCCATCGTGTGATCGGACCGAACAGCTCGGTCGCAGGTCGTGCGATTTAATTCATGTAAAAAATTAGAAAATATCTTTATTTTATTGCTTTATTGAATAAATGCAGAATTCTGCACGATCGAAGTTCGGCGGCCATCGGGTGTTTCAGCCTCGACCTGGGTGCCGCCGGTCCAATGGCTGAGCTGGACCATGCCGATCGCCACGTTGGTGTTGAAGTCTGGCGACCAGGCAGCCGAGGTCACCTGCCCGACCTGCGTCGTGGTCCCTGGCGCGAAGAGCGGCCAGGGGTCGAGGCAGGGCGCGACCGGATCGCCCTCGACGGCAAGGCTGCGGATCTGACGGACCGGCCCTTCCATGGCCGTCCGCAGCAAGGCGTCGCGCCCGACGCAGCCGATGGCTGTCAGCGTGTCGCAGAAGCGCCCGAGGCCGCATTCCTGCGGCGTGTTCTCCCGAGTCATGTCGTTGCCGTAGGAGAGCAACTGCGCTTCGATGCGCTCGATCAGGTTCGGACAGCCGGCCTTGACCTGCAGATCCGCCCCCTTGGTCATCAAGGCATCCCAGAGAGGTTCCGCCAGCTCCGCCGGCTCGAGATAGATTTCGAAGCCGCCCTGCTTCGAATAACCTGACCGCGCAACGACCAATTCCTGTCCCTGAAAGGGCAGACGGCTGAAGCGGAAGAACCGGATCTCGCGTACGCTGGCGCCGAAGACACGCGACATCAACTCTTCGGCCTGCGGCCCCTGCACCGCCAGGGGTGAAACGTCGGGCTCCGTGATATCGACTTCAAGGCGGAAGCCGTAGGCAAGTCCCTTGACCCAAAACAGCAGATCGCTGTCGGCGATGGAGATCCAATACCGGTCCTCGGCCAGCTTCACCGTAACGGGATCGTTCAACATCCCGCCGGTTTCATCGACCATCGGCGTATAGTAGCAACGACCCGGCATCATCGATCGCAGGTCGCGGGGCGTCAGCATCTGCAGCAAGCGGGACGCATCGCGTCCCCGTACCTCGATCTGCCGCTGACAGCTCACGTCCCAGACCTGCACGTGGCGCTTGAGATGATGGTAGTCGGCCTCCGCGGACTGGAAGGCCGTCGGCAGCAGCATGTGATTGTAGACCGTGTAGGCCTCGACACCGGCCCGCTCGACCCGGTCGGAAAAGGGCGTGCGCCGGACGCGGCGCGACGGTGTCAGGTTAAAGTTCCGCATTGCATCCGGCCCTCCGCACGCGACATCACTCCGGCTTGAGTAGCCGAGATTGCGCGGTCCTGCCACGACAGCCGCGACATGGAGATGGCGTTCCTGGACAAGATGGCGTCGGCCGGATTCACGAGGTGGTTTCGACGCGGGCGGGAAATCCGATCTGGACTCGAAAAGTCGGAGCGAATTGACTGCGATGCTACAGACAAGGCCGCGTAGTGATTTGCGTCATCATGGAGCCGAAATGAGCGCGGACCCCTCAACCGCAGACCTTTCCATCTACGTCGATGCCGACGCTTGCCCGGTGAAGACGGAGATCTACCGCGTCGCCGAGCGCTACGGCCTGAAGGTCTACCTGGTCGCCAACGACATCATGAGCGTGCCGCGCGATCGCCCGGACGTCGAGCTGGTGGTCGTGAGCGACCGCTTCGATGCGGCCGACGACTGGATCGCGGAACGGGCCGGCCCAAGCGACATCGTCGTCACCAACGACGTTCCGCTCGCCAGCCGCTGCGTGAAGTCGGGCGCCTACGTCCTGGCCCCCAACGGACGCGTCTTTTCGTCGGACTCGATCGGCATGTCCCTGGCGGTCCGCAATCTCATGCAGGACCTGCGCGCCGGAGGCGAGATCCTCGGCGGGCCGGCGCCTTTCTCCAAGAAGGATCGCTCGACCTTCCTGTCCGCGCTGGACCTGGCGGCCAACCGCGTGCGCCGACGCCTTCGGACCTGATTCCCCTCCAGGCAGCCCAGCTTCGGTCGCAGGTGACGTCAGTCGTAGGTGGCGATCTCGACCAGGTTGTCGTCGGGATCGCGAATGTAGAGCGAAGTCACGGGGCCAAGCGCACCGACCCTCGCCACGGGACCGGCCACGAGCGGGATACCCGCGGCCTCGAGAGTCCGCCGGACCTGTTCCAGCGGCACCGCGGCGATGAAACAGATATCGGCGGAACCGGGTGTCGGATGACCGGCCTTGGTGTCGATCGGGCTGGGATTGGGGTGCAGGTTGATCTTCTGCCGGCCGAACCGCAGGGCCGTACGGCCCTCACCGAAAGTTTCGCGTTCCAGACCCAAGGCCGTTTCGTAGAAACTGCAGGTTCTCTCGATGTCCTCGACGGTCAGCACCAGGTGATCGAGACTTTCGACCAGCGGCATTGCACTCTCCCCTTACTTTCTCGGTTATTCGGCCGGCTGTGGCGCGACCGCGGTTTCGGCTTCGCGATCGCTTGGCAAGAAGACCGCCGCCAGCGTCGCAATCAGCGCCAGGGCGGCGGCCAGAACGAAGAGCCAGGTAAACTCGTCCGTGACCTGTTTGATTTCCGCAACGGCCCAGATCGCCGCTGGCGCGGTGCCGAAGGCAAGTACGAACTTGGCGCCGTAAGCGAGGCTCCTGTGGCGCTCCGGCGTGTAGCGGGCAAGCAGCATGTTCTCGGCCGGAAGCGCGGCCGTCGAGAGCAGAACCGTGAGCGCCGCGGCCAAGACGAGCGGCAGTCCACCCAACAGCCCGATCGCGACCAACACCGGAACCTGCAGAAGGAATGCGCCGATGTAGAGCGGCTTCAAGGGCAGCCGGTCGGCCATGTAGCCGCCGAGGATCTGCATCACGCCGCCGACGGTGTAGACCGCCGCCACCACGGCACCGATACCGAAGGCCCCCTCGCCCACCATATCGCGGAGCCGCAGGTCGAAGACTTTCGGCAAGGCGGCCTGCGTCGCCTGGAACAGCAGCCCCATCACGGTCATCGTGAGTACCAGGACCAGAAACACGCGAAGCAGCTCACCGCGCCCGGAGGGCTTGTGGGCGACCGTATCGCCGGCGCCCTCGGCCACCAGCCCCCGTGCGATGGCGATCCAGAGCAGAAGTCCGGTCGCGACACTGAAGAGGCCGGGCACGATGAAGGCCGCCCGCCAGGAAAAGAGATCGATCAGGGCTCCGGCCACCAGTCCCGCCGAAGCCACGCCGACGGCACCGAACACACCGTTGATGCCGAGAGCCTTGCCGCGCTTGGCCGCCGACTTGACCAGCCAGGCGATCCCCACCGGATGGTAGATCGAGGCAAAGAGGCCGATCGCCGCCAGGCCGATGAGCAGGGCCGTCGGCTGGTCGACCAGGCCGCAGACGATGGCGGACGCGCCCATTCCCAGGAAGTAGACCACCATCATGCCCCGGGCCGACCAGCGGTCGCCCAGCCAACCGGCAGGCAGAGCCGCCAGACCGACGAGGAGCGCGCCGAGCGCCCATAGCTCGATCAGCTCGTGGTAGGGCAGGCTCCAGACCTCTTCCAGCGACAGCACGATCACGAAGTAGAAGGCCGTGAAGAGGTGGACGTAGAGGTGACCCAGACAGCTGAAGATCAGCGACAACCGGGCGGAGGGCGCAGACATGGACTTCGCCTATGACCGAGGAATCGTCCGCACCTTGCCGCGCGCGCCCGGCCGGAGCAAGGCTGGGCCTCGCATGGCTGGCTTGCCGTCAGGGACCGCCGCCTGCAGTGCTGCTCGGATCCGCGCCGGGGCGCGACGAGCCGGCTGCCTCCGTCTCACGACCGATCCAATCGAGGAAAGGCTGGTGACCGGCCTCGATCGGCAGCGCGACCACGCAGGGCAGTTCGTAGCTGTGAGCCTCGACGATCAGCCGTGTCGCCGCCGGCACCAGATCGGTGCGGGTTTTCGCGATCAGGACCGCCTCCGAACCTTCCTGCACCTGCCCGTTCCACCAGAAGATCGGGGTCATTCCCTCGATCACGTTGGCGCAGGCAGCCAGTCGCGCCGCGACCAGAGCTCCGCCGATCGCCTTGGCCTCGCCGGCTGTCTCGGCCGTCACGTAGAGCAGCTTGTAAGTCATTGCTTTCCGATCCATCGCTGAGGTCTCGAGGTGTGAGACTTTAAAGGTATCGCTCGCTGGCGCATCGAGGGAGACGCGGCTACCCTAGGGTCAGGGGTGCTGGGATGGCGGCAATGCGAAGCGGTGCAGGCGGACGAAGAAGCCCGACAGCGGCCCAGCGGGCCTACCTGCGGCGCGGCCTCGGCCAACCGGGCGGAAAGCTGCCCTTGTTCGACGACCGGGGTCAGCGCTACCCCGGCAGTACGATCCGAAGCTGTATCGAGCGGGGCTGGGCGGAGCCCTGGTTCGAAAACCCGATCAAACCGGATTGGCTGGTCTGCCGCCTGACTCTGGCAGGACGCAACTTGGTCGAAAAATACGAAAAAACAAATAATTAACGAATTTTTTTAAGAATAAAAATCAATGCGAAATGGTCGGGACGGCAGGATTCGAACCTGCGACCCCCAGTCCCCCAGACTGGTGCGCTACCAGGCTGCGCTACGTCCCGAACTCTCGGCCGGATGAACCGCTCCTGGAAAGGCGGCCTGACGCGAGGACCGCTATATAGCGGTCGCGGCTACGGCTGACAACACGAGCCTTGTCCAACGTCCGCCAGACCGCCTCGCCAGGGCCGTCCTAGAGCGCGATCGTCTCAGGCGGAAGCGCTTCGCTTCCGCCTGAGACGTGAATCGCCCTCTAACCTGATGCTGAGAGTAGGATTTTCACGTCCTGGTGGGATCGCCAGAGCGAGTCCATCTAGGGCGATGCTGCTCTAGGACGTGACTCGCTCTCGAAATACAGGAAAGAGCAGAATCGCTCTGGGCGATTCAGACTCTAGGTTCCAGCCGCCTTGCGCAAAAGATCGCGCAAGGTCGCCAGTTCGTCGCGTAAGCCGGTCAACTCGGTACGAACCGCGGCGGTCAATTCCGGCGCCGTTCGCGTCTCGGCTGGAGCGGCAAGAGCTTCACCCTTGCTCTCGCGCAGCAGTTTCTGCACGCCCTTGATGGTGTAGCCTTCGCGATAGAGCAGGTCCCGAATGCGCCGCAACAGCCCGATATCGCTCGGTCGGTAGTAACGCCGCCCGCCGCCGCGTTTCAGCGGGCGGACTTGGCTGAACTTGGTTTCCCAGAAACGCAGGACATGTTGAGGGATGTCTAACTCGTCGGACACCTCGCTGATGGTGCGAAAGGCGTCTGCCGACTTACCGCCGGCCCGGCCGCCGCTCCGACCGCCTGACTGGCCCGTTGTCTGATCGCTCTCGCGCGTGGCACGTCCGGAAACGACTTGATCGGTCACGAGTTGCTCGGTCCCGCGCTGCTAAACTGAAAGGAATTAGCCGTGTTCGGCTTGGTTGATCTTGTGTTTCAGCACATGCGAAGCGCGGAACACCAAGACCCTGCGCGGCAAGATCGGAACTTCCTCGCCGGTCTTGGGATTGCGCCCAACGCGCTCGCCTTTGTGACGTACGGAGAAACTGCCGAAGGACGAAATCTTCACGGTATCGCCAGCGACCAGAGCGGAGGAAATCTCGTCGAGGACCGCCTCGACCAAATCCGCAGACTCGTTTCGAGATAGGCCAACCTCTTCGTACACGGCCTCACTGAGATCGGCCCGAGTAATGGTCGACCCGCTCATCGGCGCCTCTCCTCTATAAGCTGAAACAAGAGGTTACTTGAGAGCGTTCAAGCGGTCAATCACGCGAAGTGTGCAAAGAACGGGACAAGCTCGCCAACTACCAACGCAGAATCGCCGATCCCCAGGTGAAACCGCCGCCCATGGCCTCAAGCAACAGTAGATCGCTGGGCTGCAGGCGGCCGTCGCCGGCAGCCTCGTCAAGCGCCAGCGGGATCGAAGCGGCCGAGGTGTTGGCGTGTTTGTCGACCGTGACCACGACTTGATCCATCGGAAGGTTCAGCCGCTTGGCCATCGCCTCGATGATGCGGACGTTGGCCTGATGCGGCACCAGCCAGTCGATATCGCCGGGCGTGAGCGCGTTCGCCTCCAAGGCGGCATCGATCGCTTCGGCCATGCGAACGACGGCATGCCGGAACACCTCTCGTCCCTCCATCCGCAGATGTCCTGTGGTCTGGGTCGAAGACGGCCCTCCGTCGACGTAAAGCGCGTCGTGGTGCCGGCCGTCGGAGTAGAGATGGGTCGAGAGGATGCCACGGTCGTCGTTGCCGCCTTGACCGGGTTCGGCCCGCAGCAAAACGGCGCCGGCGCCGTCGCCGAAGAGCACACAGGTCCCACGGTCGTCCCAATCGAGAATACGGCTGAAGGTTTCTGCGCCGACGACCAAGGCCGTCTTGGCCTGGCCCAGACGCAGGAAGTTGTCGGCCACCGCCAAACCGTAGACGAAGCCGCTGCAGACCGCCTGAACGTCGAAGGCGGCGCCGCCGGTGGTGCCGAGCTGCGCCTGTACCCGGGTCGCCGTCGCGGGAAAGGTCTCGTCCGGCGTGGCCGTGGCGCAGACGATCAGATCGACGGCCTGGGCCGGCACGCCGGCGCGTTCGAGCGCCTGACGGCAGGCGGCGACGGCCAGGTCGGATGTCAGCTCGCCCTCGGCCGCGATGTGGCGCTGACGAATGCCGGTACGCTTGACGATCCAGTCGTCCGAAGTGTCGACCTTTCGGGCCAGCTCGTCGTTGGTCCAAACGGTCTCCGGCAGATAGGCGCCGTGTCCAATCACTTGCGAACGCAAGGGCATCAGGGGATCCGGGGAACTTGGGCCGGAGCCGGTTTAGACGGCTGCAGCCTGGGCGGGACTGGAAGAGCGACGGTCGAGTTTTCCGATATCGGCACGAATCGAATCGATGAAGCGATGGCGCGCCAAATCGACAGCAAGTGTAACAGCATGCGCGAAACCTAGCGCATCGCTTCCTCCATGGCTTTTCACGGCAATGCCGTTCAGGCCCAGCAGGACGGCGCCGTTGTAGCGGCGGGGGTCCACGCGCTTGCGCAACTTACGCATCGCCGGCTTGGCCAGAAGGTAGCCCAACTGGGCGAGCGGCGAGGATCGGAAGGTGCGGCGGAGAAACTCGGTATAGAGTTTTACGGTCCCCTCCGCGGTCTTCAGCGCGACATTGCCGGAAAAGCCGTCCGTCACCACGACATCCGTCGTACCGGTGGCGATGTCATCGCCCTCGACGAAGCCGTAGAAGCGGCCCGGCAGATTGACCTCGCGCAGGATAGCGGCCGCCTCCCGCAGTTCCTCGTGCCCCTTCTGCTCCTCCGAGCCGACGTTCAGCAGTCCGAAGCTCGGCTCCTGCAGTCCCAGGACCGAACGGATGAATGCGTTGCCCATAACCGTGAACTCGACCAGGTTTTCGGCGTCGCAGGCAACATTGGCGCCCAGGTCCAGCATCACCGACTCGCCGCGCAGCGTCGGGAAGAAGGAGGCCATGGCGGGACGGTCAATCCCTTGCACCATCTTCAAGGCGAACTTGGCCATCGCCATCAAGGCGCCGGTGTTGCCGGCCGAAACGCAGGCATCCGCCTCGCCGTCTCTCACGGCGTTGATCGCCAGCCGCATCGAGGAGTTGCGGCCGCTCCGCAGGGCCACCGACGCACGCTCGTTCGAATCGACGACCTCATCGGTATGAACGATCCGCGAGACCTTCTTCAGCTTCTTCAACTTGTTCAGAAGCGGGCGGATCTGCTCTTCGCGTCCATAGAAGACGAAATCCAGGTCGGGCTTACGGCGCAAGGCCATATTCGCGCCCCGTATCACAACGGCCGGCGCGTGATCGCCTCCCATGGCGTCCAACGCGATGACTAAACGAGCGCTCACAGCCTCTATAGGTTCCAAGTGCCGCAGGCGAACCCGACGGCGGCGACTTAGAACTCGTCCTTTGGCTCTAGGATCTGACGACCGCGATACATCCCGGTCTTCAGGTCGATATGATGCGGGCGACGCAACTCGCCGCTATCCTGGTCTTCGACATAACTCGGGGTCTTCAATGCGTCGTGGGCGCGGCGCATATCGCGGCGCGACTTCGACACCTTCTTCTTGGGTACAGCCATCTTTCTACATCCTTATTCTTGCAAGGTCGAACTGTGCTCCCTCTCGAGAACATGCCCTTGGTACAAAAAAGCAGCGCGGCCGGGCGTCAAGACCGCCCCACCCCGAAGCCCCGGACCCTGCGCTTTACACACCCAGCACCCCTAGGGGACGCTGGCATTCCAGCCCCTCTTAGCCCAAAACGAAAGGGAGCGGCAAGGGCGCCGGCCTCGCGCGCGGCGTCTTTGTCACAAGCTACCTCTTACGCCCCTCACCTCTTCCCGCCCGTCCCGGTCGGAGCTGTTCAAGCACCGCGAAGGGAGAGATCTCCCGATTCGACGAAGCGGCAGCGCCCGCTCCATCGGTCTGTTGCGCGTCCGGAGCGCCATCGGGCCCGAACTCGCTTCGGTTCAACACAGCCTCCGCCGCGCGCGGAAAGGGATCGAGCGCGACCGCCAAAGTCTGCGCCATCGCTTCCCCCAGATCGATCGCTCCATGCTCGATCGGCTCCGGCGGATCGTCGCCCTCGGCATCGACCAGGACCTCCCCGGCATCCTGAAGCTGAGACTCCGTCGCGAAGCTCAAGGAAACCGGCAATTCGAGAGCGAAAGGCACCGGCTCCAAGCTCACCACGCAGACCTGCGCGCCCTCTGACCGCAAACGGCCGGCAACGCGGACCAACCCGGCCCCGACCCGATTCACCTGAAGATCCGCGCTCAGGCGGTCCAGACTCTTCAGATCGAAACGTACCGCCAGGGCCGCGCGTTCCAGGGGTTTCGCCTCGATTTCGACGAGGGCCGTCTGCGCCCCGAGCTTGTCCAGCGCAAAGGGGCGCGAAAACTCCGGATCCGGCCCGCGCAGCCTGCCTTCGGCCAGGCCCTGACTCCCCTTCCGCATGGTCGTTTCCTTCCATTCCCGGCCGCGACCGAAGCTCTCTAACCGGCCCTTAAGCGGCGTCTTTCAGCCGATCTCGGTGACCGCAGTTTCGGAGGATGCCTCCTCCACCGAAGGCGGGGGGCCGAAGACGATCCGGCCGACGAGAAGCTCGGCAATCGCCTGATCCGACAGATCCCGTTTCTCCCGTCGCAGATAGGCTGCCATGCCTTGGATCTGCAAGGGGCTGGGCTGGTCACCGCTGCCGTAGAGATTACGGGTCAGCGCAGCCTCCAGATCCGAGGGCTCCCGCGCAGCCAGCGCTTGCTCGTAGGCCCGGTAGCGGCCCATCAAAGCCTCGCCCATGGCCTTGAGGCGCGTTGCGCTGCCGTGATCGCCCGCACCACTGTTCCGAACCGACTGGTCGAGATGGAAAGCCATGATATCGAACAGGCGTTGCGACAAATCCTCGGTTGCGCTGCGATCCTGCTTCAAGCGATGAAAAACGAGGAAGGAATGCAGCGCGAGGAGCTCGAAGCGGCCGTCGACGCTGTCCGGAATCGCCATATCCGTATAGAATCCAGGCTGGCGCGCCTGGATCACGATCGTATCGTAGAGAGCACGCGCCGCCTCGTCCCCGCGGCGGTCGCCGGGAGTCTTCAAGGGGTTGCGGCTAAACAGTCGTGTCAGCACAATCGCCTCGCCTTTCGTGGGGCTTCGGCATTATTTAGAGAGTCGCCCCGGACCGTTGACCGTCAAATGGCAGATTCCGGCCAGAGGTCAAGGCGACGTTGCCAGGACGGATGTAAAGACCATGTTCGAGTTTACGTTACCTCATCTTCGCCGGCTGCTGTTCGCCGGCACAGCCGCTTTTCTGCTCGCCGGCTGCGCGGAGCGCGTCGACGTGCGCGGCAACCTGCCGGATGTCGAGCAAGTGGTTGAGATCCAGCCGGGTCTGTCGACCCGTGACGACGTGGTTCGGATCCTGGGGACGCCTTCGACTCTCTCCAGCTTCCAGGATCGCACCTGGTACTACATCGGTCAGCGCCAGGAACAGTTCGCGTTCCTCCGGCCCGACGTCACCGACCGCAGTGTGCTGATCGTCACCTTCGACGAGCGCGGACTGGTTCAGGAAACCCGCCTGAACACCATCGAGGACGGCCGCAGCGTCGATCTGGTCGATCGGGAAACCCCGACCGAGGGCCGGGAACTGACGGTCCTGCAGCAACTGTTCGGCAACCTAGGCCGCTTCCCCGGATCGACGGGGGAGTAGAACCCTGCATCCAGGAGGGGCGTTCGGCCACCCCTGGCTCGGCGCCGCGCAAACGAAAAAGGGCCCGGAGAGATCTCCGGGCCCTTCGTCGTTTTACCTGCCACTCGTTAGTGCGCGAGCACCGCGAGCAGGAGCAAAGCCACGATGTTGGTGATCTTGATCATCGGGTTGATGGCAGGGCCGGCGGTATCCTTGTAGGGATCGCCCACCGTATCGCCGGTGACCGCGGCCTTGTGAGCCTCGGAGCCCTTGCCGCCGAAGTTGCCGTCCTCGATGTACTTCTTGGCGTTGTCCCAGGCACCGCCGCCGGCCGTCATGGAAATCGCCACGAACAGTCCGGTGACGATCACGCCCAGCAACATGGCGCCAAGCGCGGACAGTGCCGCCGACTGATCGGCAACGACCCAAACAACGAAGTAGAGCACCAGTGGCGAGAAGATGGGCAACATCGATGGGACGATCATCTCCTTGATCGCCGTCTTGGTCAGCATGTCGACGCAGCGCGCGTAGTCCGGCTTCTGCGTGCCTTCCATGATACCCGGCATCTCCTTGAACTGGCGCCGGACTTCCTCGACCACGGCACCGCCGGCACGGCCGACCGCCATCATGCCCATGGCGCCGAAGAGATAAGGCAGCATGCCGCCGACGAAGAGGCCGATCACCACGAAGGGGTTCGACAGCGAGAAGTCGACGACGACGCCCTCGAAGGCCTCCACCCCTTCCGCGATGAAGAAGTTCAGATCCTCGGTGTAGGCGGCGAAGAGCACCAAGGCGCCGAGACCGGCCGAGCCGATCGCGTAGCCCTTGGTCACCGCCTTCGTGGTGTTGCCCACGGCATCCAGAGCATCGGTGGTCTCGCGCACGCTGGCATCGAGGTCCGCCATCTCGGCGATCCCACCCGCGTTGTCCGTGACCGGGCCGAAGGCGTCGAGCGCCACCACCATTCCGGCCAGGGCCAACATGGCCGTCACCGCGATGGCGATACCGAAGAGGCCGGCAAGCATGTAGGTCAGATAGATGCCGACCACGATCACCAGGGCCGGCAGGGCCGTCGCTTCCATGGAAACAGCCAGTCCCTGGATCACGTTGGTGCCGTGCCCCTTGACCGAAGCTTCCGCGACCGACTTGACCGGCCGGAAGTTCGTGCCGGTGTAGTACTCGGTGATCACGACGATCAAGCCGGTGACCGCCAGCCCGACGAGGGCGCAGAGAAAGAGGTCGAAGCCGGTAAAGACGGTGTCGCCGTAGCTGTAGTCCGTGCCGAATCCGATCGTCGCCCAAGTCACCGGGATAAAGGCGATGGCCGAGAACACCACCGATGCGCCGAAGCCCTTGTAGAGAGCGGCCATGATCTTCTTGCTCGGCCCGAGCTTCACGAAATAGGTGCCGGCAATCGAGGTGAAGATGCAAGCGGCGCCGATCAGCAGCGGATAGAGCATCATGTCCGGCAGGAACGTCTGGCCGGCGAAGATGATCGAGGCCAGCACCATAGTGGCCCCGACCGTGACCACGTAGGTCTCGAAAAGATCGGCAGCCATGCCGGCGCAGTCGCCGACGTTGTCGCCAACGTTATCGGCGATCACGCCGGGGTTGCGGGGATCGTCCTCGGGAATGCCGGCTTCGACCTTGCCGACCAGATCGGCGCCGACGTCCGCGCCCTTGGTGAAGATGCCGCCGCCGAGGCGCGCGAAGATCGAGATCAGGGACGCACCGAAGGCGAGCGCCACCAGGGCCGCCACGATCTCACGGTCGCCCAGACCGTAACCGACGAGCAGAAGCAAGGCGAAGTAAAGGCTGAGCCCGAGCAACGCGAGCCCGGCGACCAGCATGCCGGTCACCGCTCCGGACTTGAACGCCACGTCCAAGCCCTTCTCCAGCCCGCCGGTCGCGGCGGCCTGCGTCGTACGCACGTTCGCGCGCACCGAGACGTACATTCCGATGTAGCCGGCAAGTCCGGACAGCACGGCGCCGATCAGGAAGCCGATTCCGACGATCGGGCCGAGCAAGATGGAAACCACCACGAAAATGACCGCTCCAACGATGGCGATCGTCCGATACTGGCGGTTGAGGTAAGCGGCGGCACCCTCCTGGATCGCAGCCGCGATCTCCTGCATGCGCTCGCTTCCGGCGTCTTCCGCAAGTACCGATTTCGCCGTGATCGCGCCATAGACAACAGCGACAAGTCCGCTGAGGATGACGAGAATCAGAGTCACTTCCATGAGACGCTTCCCCCGTTTGCCCGAACCGACTGCCCACGCTTTCCAACCATCGTTCGGACGGTCACGCGGACACTCGAAAGTGGTGTGAAATACCCAGTGCGCCCCGCTCCGAAACGAGGCGCGCGGACCATGGCAGAAGTGCCTCGTTATGGCAACAGAGTCAAAGAAACCGGGGAGATACCAGCGAAACGGCAGTGTTTGTCCAGGACCTTCAGGCGGTCGCGGTCCGGCGCGTTCCGAGCCAGGCCAGCGCGGCGAGGACAAGCAGCAGAGGCACCACCACCGCGAGGTTGACCGCCGCCCATCCCAGGCCGTTGTAGAGGGCGCCGGACGAAAAGGCCGTGATCGCGACGGTGCCCCAGATCAGGGTGTCGTTGAGCGCCTGCACCTTGGCCTTTTCTTCGGGCCGGTACGTTTCCGTCACCAAGCTGGTGCCGCCGATGTAGAGGAAGTTCCAGCCCAGGCCCAAGAAGATCAAAGCGACCGAAAAGTGGGTCACCTCGACGCCCGACAGATTGACGCCGACGCAGCCCAGGATCAGGAGCACGCCGAGTCCGAGAACCGGCAGGTGCCCGAACTTCTGGATCAAATGGCCGGTGAAGAAGGAGGGCGCGTACATACCCAGTACGTGTAGCTGGATCACGAAGGCCGCAACTTCGAAAGGATGGTCGCAGCCGAGCATCGCCAGTGGCGTCGGCACCATGATCAGGTTCATGGCGCCGTAGCCGACCATGGCGGCGAGGACCGCGACGATAAAGGCCGGCTGACTGGCAATCTCCAGCAAGGGCCGCCCGCTAGCACCGCCCGCCGCACGGACGGGCGTCGGGATGCGGATCAACTGGAGCAACGCCATCACAAGAAGGTTCAGAACCGCGATCGCCAGAAACCCGCCGAAGAACAGCAGCGGCTCAAAGAGATCGCGTGTGTGCTTTGCCAGCTCCGGCCCCAGAACCGCCGCCCCGACGCCACCGGCCATGACCAGAGAGATGGCCTTGGGTCGAAAGCCGGGGCTGGCCGTGTCCGCGGCGGCGAAGCGATAGAAGCCGCCGTGCACCGCCATCACGCCCAAAAACCCGGAGCCAACGCAGAGCAGCACGAAACTGCCGTACCAAACCGCGGCAGCGGAGATCAGACTCCCCACGAGGCCGCAGAACGCTCCGAGCGTGAAACCGGCCCGGCGGCCGAAGCGCTGCATGAAGAAGGAGGCCGGTATAGTGCTGCAGAGCACCGCCAGAAACTGCAGAGCCAAGGGGAAGGTCGCGAACTTCGGATCGGCGGCGAGCATGTAGCCGACCACCGCCGAAACGGTCATCAGCAGGCTGAGCGAACTGATCGTCAAGGCCATGCAGGCGGCCAGCACCGCGACGTTGCGGACTGTGGGATTGCGGTCTCCCGAGAAGGGCTGAGCTATGGATTCCGTCATGGCGGCGAGAGCTTAGCGACAGCACTTCTCCGGCGCCACCTGCAGAGCGACAGGTCAGCTTTGTAAATCGCGCTGGCCCTTGACCCGGTCGACCGACCGGATCAAAACGTCGGTGATCACGCCAGGGCCGAGTTCGCGCTCGCTGACCAACAGGAGGCGCTGCTTGACGAGCGGCAGTTCCGCCCCGCCCTGGCGGACGAACTCCAGCGACATCAAACCGTAAAGCTCGGTGTTGAAGGCGTCGATGACCCGCGGCATGGCCTCGCGTAGCTTCGCATCGGCCTCCGGGCCTGCCACCTCGACGGAAATTGCCAGCGTCAGATGATGCGTCACGCGGTTGTTTTCGATCACCGGGACCAGCAGTTTGTCCAGACTGACGTAAAGCGGCGCCGGTTTTATCGCCGCCTTTTCCGCCTGCATCTTCTCGTAGAGCGGCATACCGTAGGTCCAGGCGGCAAAGCCACCGCCACCCAGAAGGGCGAGTAGGACCAGCAGAATTACGAGGCGCTTCATTTTCGAGCTCTGAACCGGAGTTTAAGTCGCCGGCCCAGACTCCCCTAGGCGTGGTAAAGGCCGAGTAAAGTCGGCTAGAAGTGAACCCAGCCGGGGCTTTCCAGCTCCAACCGGCGGCCCTCTCGATCCAGCACCGTAACTCCCGGTTCCTCGAGGGTCCGGCCGATACAGGCGACCGGGACGCCCGTCTCGCGGCTCAAGGCCGCAATCGCCTCGGCATTCTCCGGCGCCGCCGTAAAGGCCAGTTCGTAATCGTCTCCGCCGGTTAGAATCAAAGGCAGACAGTCCGGATCGTCGGCGAGTACCGATCCCGCCGCCTCCGACAGCGGGACGTCGGCGGACCGAACTTCCATGCCGACCCCGGAGGTCTTCGCGATATGGCCGAGATCCGCCACCAGGCCATCGGAGATATCCAGACAAGCGGTGGCAAGGTCCAACAAACCCGGCCCGAGCGCGGTTCGCGGCTCGGGGAGGCGGTAGCGCGTTTCGAGAAAGGCACGCTCTCGCTCCGGCAGGCCGGTGAGGCGGCCTTGTCGAACCAGAAGACCCAGCGCGCCATCCCCGATCGTGCCGGTGACGTAGACGAAGGCCCCCGGTTCGGCGGTTCCACGCTCGAGTACCCTCCCGTCCGGAACCCGCCCGAAAGCAGCCAGGGACAGGGTCACGGGACCGGGTGTCGAGACGGTATCGCCACCCAACATGACAAGACCGTAGCTGGCCTGATCGGCGGCAAGACCTGCGGCGAAGCGCTCGATCCAGCTCTCGTCGCGCGCCTTGTCCAGCGCCATCGTCAGCAGATAGCTCTCGGGACTGGCCCCCATGGCCGCCAGATCCGAAAGATTGGTCCTCAAAAGCTTCCGGGCCACGAGATCGGCGGGATCGTCCGGCAGGAAATGAACCCCCTCGACCAGGGTATCGATCGTGGTCACCAGTCCGCGCGCACCGTCGGGCGCGATCACGGCGGCGTCGTTGGTCAAGCCGAAGGCCCCCGGCGCGTCCTTCGCCAAAGGTGCGAAATGACGCGCGATCACAGCAAATTCGTCGCGCGCGCCCATGGATTCAACCGAACGCCTCGGCTCTGACCAGACGGGCCAAACGATCCAAAACGCCATTGACCAGGGCCGGCTCGCGCCCCCCGAAGAAGTCGTGGGCCAGTTCCACGTACTCGCTGATCGCGACTTTCGGCGGCACGTCGGACCGGTGCGCCAATTCGTAGGCGCCCGCGCGCAAGATGACCCGCAAGAGAAGCTCGAGACGCCCAAGCGTCCAGTCGGGCGCAAGCAGGGGCGTCAGCATCTCGTCCAGCCCTGGTTTTCGCGACGAAACGCCCTTGACCAGATCGCTGAAAAGGTCGCGATCCATATCGGCCAGCCGCAAACCCTCGTCGATCTCCTCCTCCAGCCGGTGCTGCAGGAACTCCAGCAACACAGCGTCGGCGCCGACTCCCGCCACCTCGATCTGATAGAGCGCCTGCGCCGCGGCGAGCCGGGCGATACGCCGCCTGCGCGCGGGATCGTGTCGGGGTGCGGGGGCCATCACGTCTCTCAGCGGGGAAAGAGCCGAAAACGGCGCTTGAGATCTAGCATCTGAAGGCAAGCGCGCGCCGCTTCACCACCCTTGTTCTTCCGATCGCGCGCGGCGCGGGCCCAGGCCTGATCGGCGTTCTCAACCGTCAGGATGCCGTAACCGAGCGCAAGGCTGTAGCGCACCGCCAGATCCTGGAGGCCGCGAGCGCTTTCGCCACAGACATAGTCGTAATGCGAGGTCTCGCCGCGGATCACGCAGCCGAGAGCCACATAGCCGTCGAAACGACGGCGGCCGGCGAAGAAATCCATGGAGCGAATGGCGTACTGGATCGCCGCCGGAACCTCGAAGGCGCCAGGCACTTCAAAGCACTCGTAGGTGGCATCCGCCGTCTCCAGCGCCTCGATCGCGCCGGCCCTCAGTTCGTCGGCGATCTCGCTGTAGAAGCGAGCCTCCACCACCATAATGTGTGGGCGGTCGTCCATGAAACCTACCTACTCCGTTACTTAGCGCGACGCGTTTTACCGTCCGGCTGAGGCCGAGCCGCACCGCCGGCCGATCCGCGATCCTACCCGATGACAGTCATGCAGGCTCGCCGTCCAGGGGCAGTTGGCCGACGACGCGCAGGCCGTAGCCTTCGAGCCCGACGATGGTGTGCTTGGTGTTGTGCAGAAGGACCATGTCCCGAACGCCGAGGTCCAGCAGGATCTGTGCCCCCTCCCCGTAGTCGCGCAGTTGCACGGAGGGACGCCCGCCCTCGTCCAAGCGCGCCTTGATCTCTTCTTCCAGGCTACTCGCGTAGGGTTGGCGGATCAAAACCGCGACCCCACGCCCGGAGTTGCCGATCACCTCCAGCGCCGCCTCCAGTTCGCCGCCCCGGCCAAGCGACAGATCGCCCAGCAGGTCGTCGAAGAGGTTAAGGGCGTGGACCCGCACCGGAACCGGCGCGCCGTCGTCGATCTGCCCGCGCCAAAGCGCCACGTGCTCGGCGCCGGTGACGGTGTTGCGATAGATCGTCATGGTGAAATCGCCGCCGTGGCGGCTCGCGAAATTGCGGTCCAGTCGCCGCTCGACCAGCTTGTCGTGTTTGCGGCGATAGGCGATCAAATCGGCGATGGTCGCAATCTTGAGGCCGTGGCGCTGCGCGAAGGCGATCAAGTCGTCGCGCCGGGCCATGGTCCCGTCTTCGTTCATGATCTCGCAGATCACACCGGCCGGAATGAGCCCCGCCAGGCGGGCAAGGTCAACGGCGGCCTCCGTATGGCCGGTTCGCACCAGAACGCCGCCGTCGCGCGCCATCAACGGGAAGATGTGGCCCGGCGTGACGATATCCTTCGGCCGGCTGTTCGGATCGATCGCAACCCTGATCGTTCGGGCCCGATCCGGCGCGGAAATCCCTGTGGTGACACCCTCGCGGGCCTCGATCGACACGGTAAAGGCCGTCTGATGACGCGTTTCGTTGCTGCGCGCCATCATCGGCAGATCGAGCTGTTCGATCCGCTCGCGCGTCATGGCCAGGCAGATCAAACCGCGACCGTAGGTGGCCATGAAGTTGACCGCCTCCGGCGTACACATCTGCGCCGGGATCACCAGGTCCCCTTCGTTCTCCCGGTCTTCGTCGTCGACCAGGATGAACATGCGGCCGTTGCGCGCCTCCTCGATCACCGCCTCGATCGGCGAGGCCAGCTCACCGAAGGTGACGCGCCAAGGGTCCTGCGGGTTGGGATTCACCATGGAGTCTTCGCTACAAATCCAGAAAGCTGGCGTCAGACGCCGACCGCGCGGCTGGCCAGCAGCCGCGCAACGTAGCGTGCGAACAAGTCGATTTCCAGGTTCACCCGGTCCCCGCCGCGCAAACGTCCGAAGGTCGTGACCGCGTAGGTGTGCGGGATGACGTTCACCCCGAAGGTCGCACCGCCGCCCTCCCCGTCCCCTTCCCGGTCCTCGACGTCGTTGACCGTCAAGGACACGCCGTCCAGGGCGACGGAGCCCTTGGAGGCGATGTAGGGCGCGATCTCCGGACCGACGGCAATCCTGAAACGCCAGGACCCGCCCTCCTGAACAACCGTTTCCACCCCCGCCGTCGCGTCGATATGGCCGGAGACCAGGTGACCGCCCAGTTCCTCGCCCAGCGCCAAGGCACGTTCGAAGTTCACCGGCGTCCCTTCGCGCCAAGCGCCAAGGGTGGTCTTCGACAGCGTCTCGGCCGAAGCATCGACCGCGAACCACCCTTGCCCCCGATCCACCACCGTCAGGCAGCAACCGTTGCAGGCAACCGAAGCACCCAAGGCAATCGTCGCCGTGTCATAGCCGGTTTCGAAGGCGAAGCGCGTGTCGCCCCGCCGCTCGATGCTGCGTACCGCGCCCAGATCCGTAACGATTCCCGTGAACATGACGAAGGATTTAGCTCGCCCGGCGCCAGCATTCCAGAAGATCCGGACCGAGGCGTTCGAAGCCTTCGAAGTCGAAAGCCGGCGCTTCGACCAGACGGTCGAGCCCGAAGCCCGCAACAGCAGGCAGGCCGTCGCCGCCGATCAGTCGGCCAGCCTGGAACCACGCCAAGCGATCGACGAGGTCCGCGCGCAGAAATCCAGCGGCGACTTGGCCGCCACCCTCGACCAACAGGCGCGTGATGCCACGCTCGGCGAGCACTGCCAGCACCTCCGTCACGTCGAGACGCTCCGCCGCATCCAGGCCGACGGTCAGAACCTCGACGCCCGCCTCGCGGAGCGCGGTCAAGCGATCCTTCGGATTGTCGTCCCGCGTGAAAAGCCAGGTCGGCTGCCGGTCGGCCCCGGCGATCATCTTGTGGGTCAAGGGGGTCCGCAAGCGGCCGTCGAGCAGCACCCGAAGGGGGTTGCAGGACGTCAACCCGGGCAGTCGAACGTCAAGCTGCGGGTCGTCGACGCCCGCCGTCCCGGCACCGACGAGCACCGCATCGTGATCGGCGCGCAGCAGGTGCGCGCGTGCCCGTGCGGCTTCGCCGGTGATCCACTTGCTCTCGCCGCGCTGAGTCGCGATGCGCCCATCCAGCGTGGTCGCGAGCTTCAAGGTGACAAGCGGCCGCTGTCGGCTGATGCGCAGAAAGAACCCCTCGTTCAGGCTGCAGGCTTCCTCGGCCATCAAACCGACCTCGACCGAGATGCCGGCGTCGCGCAGTTGTTGCAGCCCGCGCCCCGACACCCGGGGATCCGGGTCCTCGCAGGACACCACGGCGCGCGCGATACCCGCCTTGATCAAGGCCTCCGTGCAAGGCGGCGTCTTGCCCCAATGGGCACAGGGCTCGAGGTTGACGTAAGCCGTTGCCCCCTTGGCCGCCGCACCGGCGCGAAGCAGGGCTTCCGTTTCGCCGTGAGGACGCCCGCCGGGCTGGGTCCAGCCGCGCCCGACCACGCGACCGTCACGCGCCAGGACGCAGCCGACCGATGGATTCGGAGCGACGCGGCCGAGACCGCGCTCCGCCAGACGCAGGGCCGTCGCCATCAAGGCGTGGTCTTGTGGGCTCCAGGAGACGGATCTCGGGTCACCGGACGGCGGCAGACCGGGCGGAACCTGACCGGGCGGCATCAGTGCGTCTGGTCTTCGGCCTCGACGCCGAGCTTACCGATGAAGTCCTCGAAGTCGCCGACTTCGCGGAAGTTCCTGTAAACGCTCGCGAAGCGGACGTAGCCGATCGGGTCCAGAGTCGCCAGCGCATCCATCACCATCTCGCCGATCAGCTTCGAGGGGATCTCGCTTTCACCGGACGATTCCAGACGCCGGACGATGCCATTCGCGACCCGCTCGACGCGATCGCGGTCGACCTGTCGTTTCTGCAGCGCGATCAGCATCGACCGCAAGATCTTCTCGCGATCGAACGGCTCCTTACGGCTCTTGCTCTTCAGCACGGTCAACTCGCGAAGCTGAACGCGCTCGAAGGTCGTAAAGCGAGCGCCGCAGTTCGGACACTGGCGGCGTCGGCGGATTGCGGCATTGTCCTCGGTCGGCCGTGAATCCTTTACCTGGGTATCCTCGTTGCCACAGAACGGGCAGCGCATTCCAAACTTCTCCCCCAATATCCCCGAAACACCACGCAGGCGTGTGGTGGACTACGACTAGACTTCCAAATCCGGATAAATCGGAAAACGTTGGCAGAGCGTCTTCACCTCCGCCTTGACCTCTGCTTCCAAGGCCGCGTTGCCCTCTTCACCGCTACGGCGCAGCCCATCGAGCACCTGATCGATGAACTGTCCGACCCGCACGAACTCCGCCGTGCCGAACCCGCGCGTCGTGCCCGCCGGGGTTCCGAGACGAATGCCGCTGGTGACCATCGGCTTCTCCGGATCGAAGGGCACACCGTTCTTGTTGCAGGTGATACCGGCCCGATCCAAGCTCGCCTCGGCGGCCTTGCCCGTCAGCGCCCGCGGCCGCAGGTCCACCAGGCAGAGATGATTGTCCGTCCCGCCGGTGACCATGTCGAAACCCGCCTCCATCAAGGTTCCGGCCAGCGCCCGAGCGTTCTCGACGATCTGACGGCTGTAGGTCTTGAACTCGGGCCTGAGCGCCTCGCCGAAAGCGGCCGCCTTGCCCGCGATGGCATGCATCAGCGGCCCGCCCTGCAAACCCGGAAAAGCCGCGGAGTTGATCTTCTTGCCGAGATCGGGATCGTTCGACAGCACCATGCCGCCCCGCGCGCCGCGCAAGGTCTTGTGCGTGGTGGTCGTGACGATGTGAGCATGGGGCAGCGGGCTGGGATGGACGCCGCCGGCCACGAGCCCGGCGAAGTGCGCCATGTCCACCAGGAAGTAGGCGCCGACCTCGTCGGCGATCTGGCGAAAGCGGGCGAAGTCGATGATGCGCGGATAGGCCGACCCGCCGGCGATGATCATCTTCGGCTTGTGCGCGCGCGCCAGCCGCTCGACCTCGTCGAAATCGATCAGACCGTCGTCCTTGCGCACCCCGTACTGAATTGCGTCGAACCACTTTCCGGAAAGGTTCGGTGCCGCGCCATGGGTCAGATGACCGCCCGCCGAGAGAGACATGCCCAGGATCGTATCGCCCGGCTTCAACAGCGCCAGCATGACCGTCTGGTTGGCCTGCGCGCCCGAATGCGGTTGTACGTTCACGAAGCTGCAATCGAACAGCTTCTTGGCACGTTCGATCGCCAGGGTCTCGACCACATCGACGTGTTCGCAACCGCCGTAGTAGCGGCGCCCCGGATAGCCTTCCGCATATTTGTTCGTCAGCACCGACCCTTGGGCCTCCAGAACCGCGCGAGAGACGATGTTCTCGCTGGCGATCAGCTCGATCTGGTTCTGCTGGCGACCCAACTCGTCGCGCAAGGCTTCCGCCAGATCGGGATCGCTCTCGCGGACCGAAGCCGAGAAAAAAGCGCTCGGCATGCTTTCCAGGTTTTGCGCGGCGTCTGAGGGGCTCATGGCAGTCACCTTCTGTCTGAAACTCTGTTTAGCGGCGAACCGTACCGGGATATCGCGCCAGGACATCGCGCCGGGCGTCGCAAAAACCGAAGCGGAGGCCCTAGGGCGCGCCGAGCTTCTCCACACGGCCGGCATGACGTCCGCCCTCGAAAGGGGTGTCGAGAAAGGCGAGCAGAATGTCCTTGGCTGTTTCCAGCCCTGTGATGCGGGCGCCAATCGCCAGGACGTTGGCATCGTTGTGCTGACGCGCCAAGCGGGCCGTTGTCGTGTCGTGACACAGGGCCGCACGAACGGCGGGATTACGGTTGGCGGCGATCGAAATGCCGATACCGGTCCCGCAGACGATCACGCCGCACGGCGCCTTCTTCGATGCCAGGGCGGTGGCGATCGCCTTGCCGTAGTCTGGATAGTCGACCGACTCGGGTCCATTCGTGCCCAGGTCGAGCAGGCTGTAGCCGAGCGAGGTCAACTCCTTCGCCAAGCACTGCTTCAATTCATAGCCAGCGTGATCAGCAGCCAGCGCAACGGTCTTGTCGGTCATGACTCTCAGTCGCCGTGCCCGCAGGCTCCGATGTGGATGGATCGTGGAGGTGGCCTTCGCCCCCCGACGTGGCCTGAACGCTACCATATGTCGGTTCGCCGTCAAAGCTCACCACAAGGCCTGGACTTCATAATTCGACTTCCCACCCCGAATTTCTAGACTTTCGCGAGATTCGACAAAGTGGCCCTTTCCACTCTCGTCAGCATCGCTTTCGTCGTGATCTCCTTAAGGTGAAGCGGGACTTATTCAATAATAGACAGCGTACCTTTATGCTTTTCAGTAACGAGTCTTTCGCGTAGTGTGACGATCATTGGGGGTCTTAAGTGGGGCGGCTGAGAATGACCGAAGAAACGCGAGAAGATGTCAGCGAAGCCGAAGTGCTGAGAATGACCGCGGCGGTGGTGTCAGCCTACGTGCGGAACAACTCTCTGCCGACCGCCGACGTGACTGGGCTGATCGGGTCCGTCCACCGGGCACTAGCGGAACTCAATGCCTCCGCGATCGAACCCGAAGCGCCGACACCCGTGGTCCCGATCAACAAATCCATTCAACCGGATCACCTGATCTGCCTGGAAGACGGCCGCAAGCTGAAGATGCTGAAGCGTCATCTGCGGACCACCTATGGGATGACACCGGAAGACTATCGGGCCAAGTGGGGGCTTCCGGCCGACTATCCGATGGTGGCGCCCAGCTACGCCAAGCAACGTTCGGCTTTCGCCAAGCAGATCGGCCTGGGCACCAAGGGCGGACGCCGCAAAAAGCGCAGGTAGCACGCCCCCGCCCGGCGCGCGCCGCATCGACCCGGATCGACTGTGCGGTATCGCCCTGTCGCGGTCCTGCGAGACCGTGGCTCCGCCGAGGCTGCGTCACAGCTCTTCTTGCGCAGACCTGTACAGATCGGGGGCAACCCTGGATATAGTATGGCAAGCGCACCTTCTGGCGGAGGATGCGATTGAATCCGCCGGCGCCGATAACCTCCGCCCGGCGCCGGCGAAAGACGGATAAACAACCAGGTAAACAACCAGGGAGATTGAGACATGACGTTCGGCAAGTCATCGCTAGCCCTTGCCGGTCTGGCAGGCATACTGCTCGCCACCGGCCCGGCTGCCGCACAAGACGTCAAAATCGGCGCCCTGATGCCGATGACCGGCGACCTGCAGGCTTTCGGCCCCTCGTCGCTGTCCGGGATCGAACTGGCGCTGAAGGAGATCAACGCACAGGGCGGGCTGCTCGACGACCGCACGCTCACCGTTGTTGTCGGCGATACCCAAACTGCGGCTCAAACGGCTGTCGACGCCGCTCAGAAGCTGGTGAACGTCGATAGCGTCATCGCCATCGTCGGGGCCCTCTCGTCGGGGAACTCGGGGCCCGTCGCCACCTCCGTGACCGGACCGCTCGGCATCCCACAGGTGTCCAGCGCTTCGACGGCCCCGGTGCTCAGCGACATCGACGACAAGGACTTCTTCTTCCGCACGGTGCCGGCGGACAGCCTGCAGGGCGTGGTGCTGGCGCAGGTCGCCAAGACCGAAGGCTTCGATACGGTCTCGGTGCTCTACATCAACAACGATTACGGCGAAGGCTTGGCGACCGCCTTCACCGGAGCCTTCGAGGCCAATGGCGGAACGATCGCCGCCAACCTGGCCTACGAGCCGGGCAACGCCTCCTACCGCGGCGAGTTGCAGAACGCAGCCGGCGACGGGGCCGAGGCTCTGGTTCTGATCGGCTATCCCGAAAACGGCGTAGCCATCCTTCGGCAGTCGCTCGAGGGAGGCTTCTTCGACTCCTTCATCTTCACCGACGGCATGAAGACGCCCGACGTGATCTCGGCGATCGGCGCGGACTTCATGGACGGTTCGATCGGCACCGCTCCGCAAGCCGTCGCGGACAGCCCCGCCGCGGTCACCTTCCGCGATGCCTACGAGGCGGAGTACGGCGAGTTGCCGCCGAAACCCTTTATCGACACGGCCTACGATGCCGCTTTCGTCCTGGCTTTAGCGATTGAAAAGGCCGGCTCCACCGACGGCACGGCGATCCGCGACGCCCTGCGCGAGGTCTCCAGCGCACCCGGCGTCGAGATTCTGCCGGGCGAATGGGAGAAGGCGAAGGCCACGATCGCGGCCGGAGAGGACGTCGACTACGTCGGCGCCGGCGGCAGCCAGGATTTCGATGCCAAGGGCGACGTGCCCGGCACCTTCGCGTTCTGGGCCATCGAAGGCGGCGAGATCGTCACCCGCGAGGTGCTCGCGCCCGACATGTAGTCGCGTTCCGTTGCGTGCGATTGCCGGCGCCCGCGGGCAACTTCCCGCGGGCGCCGTGCTTTCGGCGGTCCTCGCCCGCCGTAAAGAGTATCGGTTCCGAGGTCAGTATCGGTTCCGGGCCGCCGCCCACCACAGCCGCAGGGCGCGGTTCGGCAATGCCATCTGAACCCGCGAATCGAAGGGATCGAAACCGGATCGCTCCAGCCGTGTCAGATAGCCGTCGGCCAAGCGCGCCGGCAGCAGAGCCGGCAAAGCCTCCCGCGAGACCTCGCGGTGCCGGTGACGGGCTTCAGCCAGGTGTTCTCGCGCCCGTTTCGCCAGGCGCATGACCACGCCGGTGAGCGCATCGGAGCTTTGCAGCTCGAACAGCTCGGCGATTTTCACCCCGGTCACGGCAAGATGATCTTCCGGCAGGTAAAGCCGTTTCTGGCGCGCATGGAACGGCACCGCCCGCAACAGACCGGTCAGGGCCCAGGCGACGCCGACATGTCGGGCGGCTGCCTGCGCGGCCTCCCCCTCGCAGCCGAGAACGGTCAGGGCCAGCCTCTGCAGCGTCGCGCTGGTTCCTTCGGCGTAGCGCTCCAGCGCGGCGAGGTCCGAGGGCGCCGCCGGGTCGAGATCGGCCTCGCGGGCCTCCAGCAGACGCTCGAAAGCCGCGCGCTCGAGACCGCGATCGCGGATGGCCGCCGCCAAGGGCTCGACCACCTGGTGCTCACGCACAGGCCCGCCCAGATAAATCTGATCCAGCGCCTCGCGCCACCACTGCAGGCGGATTTGACCGAGCGTCGGCTCGCTGACGAGCTCCGCGGTCTTGGCCACCTCCAGGTTGAAGGCATAGAGGGCGAACAGGGCTTCGCGCCGCTCGGCCGGCGCGAAAAGGCAAGCCAGAAAGCGGTCGCGGTCGCGCGTCCGGACCTCCTGAGCGCAGTAGGAAAGAGCGTTACTGGGCATCGCAGCGCCCGAACGTCGCAGTGGACATGGAACCCCATAGAATTCAAATGGTTCACATAAGCGTACCTTCGCCTATGTAAGCGGGGCCGGTCGCGGTAAAACACGCGAACGATCCAATGCGCAACCGCGCTCACCGGATTTCCATCCTGGCCAATATGATCGACGTAAGGAGAGACGTCATGCCGTTCCAATTGCCCGAGTTGCCCTATGCCAAGGACGCGCTCGAGCCCCATTATTCCGCGAAGACTCTCGAGTTCCATCATGGCAAGCACCACAACGCCTACATCACCAAGACCAACGAGCTGGTCGCGGGTACGGAGCTTGACGGCAAGCCGGTCGAAGAGGTGATCGCCGCGGCCAAGGCCAAGGGCGACAAGACCCTGTTCAACCAGTCTGCCCAGATCTGGAACCACACCTTCTTCTGGCACGGCATGGCGCCGGGCGGCGGTGGCGCTCCGAAGGGTGCCGTCGCGGAGGCCATCGACAAGGCCTTCGGCAGCTACGCCGACTTCGTCAGTCAGTTCAAGGCAAAGGCCGCAGGCAACTTCGGCTCAGGCTGGACCTGGCTGGTCAAGACCGGCGGCGGCCTCGAGATCGTCAATACCGACGATGCCGATACCCCGCTGGCGCACGACGGCATGACCCCGCTGCTGACGGTCGACGTCTGGGAGCACGCCTACTACCTGGACTACCAGAACCGCCGGCCCGACTACGTCCAGTCCTTCTTCGACAACCTGGTCAACTGGGATTTCGTCAACGAGAACTTTGCGAAGGCCTGAGCAAGGTTGCCCGTGAAGACGACAACGAAAGGGCCGGCTCGATGCGAGCCGGCCCTTTTTTCTTGAGCAGAGCGATCCGCCCCTGGATCCTCATCGCCTTGTCAGGCGACGCGCCGAGCCAAGCCGACGAGAGGTCAAGTCGCCTCGTCAGACGGCGATCAGAGCCGCCGCGACCCGGCGGCCCTCGGTCTGCAGCAGATTGAAGGTCCGCGCCGCGGCGCCGGTGCCCATGCACTCGGCCACCGGTCCCTTCTCCCGAATCGCGCTGCGCAAGGCCTTGGGCAGCAACACCGACTTGGCGCCGGTTCCGATCAGCAGAACCTCGTAGGACGGGCTCTTGTCGAGGATGAAAGCCAAGCTTTCGAGCGTGATCTCGTCGTGCGAGCCCACGGCCCAGGCGCTGGTCTCGTTCATGGTCAACAGGAGCGCGCCCTCGTGAAGCTGGCCCGCGACCGTGAAGCGGCCGGGTCCGTAGCCCTCGACGAGCTGCCGACCCTCCGGCAGTGACGATGTGAGATCGTCTTCCTTCATGACTCTCAGGTCGGCGACTTCGCGCCGCTTTCAACCGCCCCTTTCGGCAGAGTCTGCGCTTCGTCGCCATCTCCGCCGGTCAGTTGTTCGCGCCGCAAGCCCATGTAGAGCAGCAGCGGAACGGCCAGGGCGACCGAGGAGTAGGTACCGATCACCACGCCCCAGATCAGGCCCATCGTGAAGCCACGGATCACCTCGCCGCCGAACACCGACAGCGCAACAAGGGCAAGAAGCGTGGTCACGGAGGTCAGCAGCGTGCGCGTCAGGGTCTTGTTGATCGCCAGATTGAGCAGCTCCGGCATCGGCATCTTCTTGAATTTTCGGAGCTTCTCGCGGACACGGTCGAACACCACGACCGTGTCGTTGATCGAATAGCCGGCAATGGTCAAGACGGCCGCGAGGGTCGCCAGATTGAACTCGATCTGAGTGATCGCGAAGAAGCCGATGGTGGCGATCACGTCATGCGCCAGGGCAACCAGCGCCGCCAGGCCGAACTGCCACTCGAACCGCAGCCAGATGTAGATGCCGATGGCTCCCAGCGCGAGCACGGTCGCCAAAATACCGGCCTGGCGAAGCTCGGCGCCCACCTTCGGTCCGACGAACTCGGTCCGGCGGTATTCGACCACCTGCTCGCCCAGCGTCTGCTGCACCAGCTCGATGGCGGCCCGCTGGTCCGCATCACCGCCGTCCTGCCGGCTGATGTTGAGCAGCAGCACGGTCGGTTCGCCGAATTCCTGAAGCGTGATCTCGCCGAGGTCGAGGTCGCCAAGGTCCGCGCGCAACTGGCCCAGATCGGCCGGCTCGCCGGTTTCCACCTCCATCAGAATGCCGCCCCGGAAGTCGACCCCGAAGTTCAGGCCCTGAACGAAGAAGGTCCCGATCGATCCCAAGACCAGAAAGGCGGAGAACAGCATGAAAAGCTGCCGCTTCCCGAGGAAGTCGAGCTTCGGGTCGATCGGAAGCAGTCGGATCAAGGCCATGACGTGGGTCCTACTCGAAACGGCTCAGATCGGCAGAGCCTTGGCGGGCGTGCGCCGGCGGCGCAGCCAGGTGACCACCAGAAGGCGGGTCACCATGATGGCCGTGAACATCGACGTAAGAATGCCGATGGCAAGTGTCACGGCGAAGCCGCGGATCGGACCCGAGCCGAACTGGAACAGCAGCAAGGCGGCGATCAGGGTCGTCAGGTTGGAGTCGATAATCGTGGTGATCGCCCGCTTGTAGCCCGCATCGATCGCGGAGACAGGCCCGCGCCCGAGACGCGCCTCCTCGCGTATGCGCTCGAAGATCAGGACGTTGGCGTCCACCGCCATGCCGATGGTCAGCACGATGCCCGCGATACCCGGCAAGGTCAGCGTCGCCTGGAGCCCGGAGAGCGCAGCCGTCAGCAGGATCAGGTTGATGATCAGGGCGACGTTGGCGAAGAGGCCGAAGAGGCCATAGGCCGAGCCCATGAAGACGATGACCAGAAGAAGGCCGAGGACCGCCGCGAATTCGCCGGCCCGAATCGAGTCGGCACCGAGCCCCGGACCGACAGAGCGCTGTTCGATGACGGTCAAGGGTGCCGGCAGGGCGCCGGCACGCAGCAGCAGCGCCAGGTCTTGCGCGCCCTGAACCGTGAAGCTGCCGCTGATCACCCCGCTTCCGCCCAGGATCGGTTCGCGGATGACCGGCGCCGAGATCACCGCCTCGTCGAGTACGATCGCGAAAGGCCGTCCGACATTCTCCTGCGTCACCTGACCGAAGCGCTGGGCTCCGGTCGAGTCGAAGCGGAAGCTGACCACCGGTTCGCCGTCCTGGAAGGTCGGCTGGGCATCGGTCAGGTTCTCGCCGGACACCAGGATCCGTTTGCGAACGACGATCTGCGACGCACCCATGCCGTCGTCTTCCATCGGCAGCAGTTCGGAGCCCGGCGGGACAGGGTCGATACCTGGCTGGACGTCGCCGTTGACCATGCGGAAGCTGAGCTGCGCCGTCTGCCCCAACAGATCGATGAGGCGTTCCGGATTCTCGACGCCGGGCACCTGGACCAGGATCCGCTCCTCACCTTGTCGCTGAATGGCCGGCTCGCGGGTGCCCAGTTCGTCGATCCGGCGGCGCACGATCTCGATCGACTGCTGCAGGACGGTGATCTGGCGCTCCTGCTTGACCTGCGCCGTCAGCTCGATTTCGCCCTCGCCCGTGCTGTCGTTGATCCGCAGCAGAGCGTCGCCGGTGAAGACCAGCAGTGCCTCCTGTGCCGCCTGCGCCTGGCCGGGATCGCGCAGCGTGAAGAAAACGCTGTCGCCCTCGCTGCGCAGACCGGTGTAGCCGATCCGCTCCTGCCGCAGCTCGCTCCGCACCGTGTCGACGAGGTTGTCCAGTTCCTCCTCGAAAACCGTGTCCATGTCGACCTCGAGCAACAGCGAGGATCCACCTTGCAGATCGAGGCCGAGACTTACCTGCTGATTGGGCAGCCAGGACGGCAGACTTTCGGTGATCTGTCGCGGCAGGAGGTTCGGCAAGGCAAACGCGAAACCGAGCAGCACGACGGCTAGAACGGCCATGAGCTGCCAGCGGGAAAACTGGACCATTGAAATTCCAGACCTTTTTTAACGCCGGGCGCCGGGATTGTCGCTGCGCCGGGAGCGGTCGCCTCGTTTATCGACCAGTTTACCGGCGCTTGCGGTCCGACGACGAGTCGTCCTCGGCCAACTGCTCGTCCTCGCCGTCCCACTCGTCTTCGTCCTGGGCCTCGTCGGCTTCTTCCTTCTTCCGACCGCGTGCCTTGCTGCCGCGCTCGACCGGCTGGCCCTTGCCGACGATCTCCTGCACCGTGCCGCGCAGCATACGCACCTTCACGCCCTCGGCGATCTCCAGATCGACCTCGGTGTCGGAGATGACGCGGGCGACCGTGCCGTAGATACCGCCGGCCGTCACCACGCGGTCGCCCCGGCGCAGGGCCTGCACCATCGCCTTATGTTCTTTCTGCCGCTTCTGCTGAGGCCGGATCAGAAGAAAATAGAAAACCACGAAAATCAGGATCAGCGGCAGGAACGTCAGCAAAGCAGAACCACCGTCTGCGCCGCCGGCCTGAGCATATGCGGGAGAAATCAGCATCGAGTCCTCGTCTTGTTGGCACCGCAGTCGACCTGACGGCGCGGGCTAGGCGCCGCTCGCAGGCCACCGGGTCGGAAAAGTCCGGCGGACTATAGCCGCGCGCCCAGGTTTTGCAACGCTCACCCGCAAAATCCGAAGCGGCGCAACCGGCCCCGGCCGATTGACCGAGGCTGTCCGAGGAGACTAGCTTCCCGGCCGCCTGCCAGTTGTATCTCCAGACTCATTTGGGGTTTTCGATGCCGCCGTCCAATGCCGAAGAGCTTTCGCCCCTGCTAACGCGAATCGCGGAGGCGCTGGAGCGTCTGTCACCCGCCGAAGAGAGCGAAGCCGAGCAGATCGCCACCGACGGCTACGTCTGGGACGCGGAGGCCGGACGGCCATTGCCCGTCCCGAAGATCAACAGGGTGGCCTTCCCGCTGCTGGTCGGCATCGACCGGCAAGCGACACTGCTGCTGAACAATACGGAGCGCTTCGCGCGCGGGCTGCCGGCGAACAATGCGCTGCTTTGGGGCGCGCGCGGCATGGGCAAGTCCTCGCTGGTCAAGGCGGCCCACGCTCAAGTCAACGAGTCGCTGAAACTCGACCCGACTCTGGCGCTGGTGGAGATCCACCGCGAGGACATTCCGACCCTGCCCCGCCTGCTCCACCTGCTACGCGATCAGACGCCACGGCGATTCCTGCTGTTCTGCGACGACCTCTCCTTCGATCAGGAAGACGCCAGCTACAAGTCGCTGAAGGCCGTTCTGGAGGGTGGAATCGAAGGCAGACCGACCAACGTGCTGTTCTATGCCACCTCGAACCGGCGCCACCTCATGGCCCGAGACATGATCGACAACGAGCGCTCGACCGCCATCAATCCCGGCGAGGCGGTCGAGGAAAAGGTCAGTCTCTCCGACCGCTTCGGGCTCTGGCTCGGATTCCACAACTGCGATCAGCAGACCTTTCTGACCATGGTCGAGGGCTACGCCGCCCACTTCGGCTTGCAGGTGGAGCCCGCGCAGTTGCACGCCGAGGCTAAGGAATGGTCGGTGACCCGCGGCTCGCGCTCCGGCCGTGTGGCCTGGCAGTTCATCCAGGACCTCGCAGGACGCCTGGGTCGCCCGATCGAGCTTTAGGAGAAGACACCCTGCACGGCGGGAGCGTCTCCATCCTCCGGCCGCCAGTCGGCTCCGAAGAGCGTCTCGCGCAGGGTCCGCCAGGACTCCCCGTCCGGCGCCGAAAGCAGACCGATACCCTGGCCGTCCTGCGGCCGGTAGGGACGCCCGTCGAGCAAGGAGGAGGCTCCGCCAGCTTCCTGGTGCAGCTGGACACCGGCGAGGTGATCCCAGGGCTTGGTGCTGCTGAAGAGCGTGAAGTGAGTCTCGCCGGCGGCCAGTCGCATGTATTCCTGCCCCGAACAGCGCAGGCTGCGGACCTGACGGACCTTGCCCCGGTTACGGTCGACCTTGGCCTTGAGGGTTGCCCGGCCCCGGAAGCCGGCATGCAGCGTGCCGCTGAGATCCGCAGGCGGGCCTGCCGGCGCCACCCGCAGCCGTGTCCCGGCCAGCCAGGCCCCGCCGCCCCGCTCAGCCGTCGCGGTCACGTTCCGCACCGGATCGTGAATCCAGCCGGCCAGCGTTTCCTCACCCCGGCAAAGCGCGACGATGACGGCGAAGGCGGGATCGCCATGGGCGAAGTTAAAAGTCCCGTCGACGGGATCGACCACCCAGACCGGGGCGTCGCTCTCCGCAAGGGCCTCCATGGAGAGCTCGCCGCGCGCCACCATCTCCTCGCCCAGGACCCAGGAGCCGGGCAGCAGCCCGGGCAGCCGCTCGGCCAGCGCCGCCTCGGCCTCCTCGTCAGCCACCGTCACGAAGTCATTGACGCCTTTGTCGCGCACCTCATGGGCCGCGAGCGCGCGAAAGCGCGGCAGCACGACCTCGGCGGCCACCTCGGCAATCACGTCTTGAACCTTTTGCGGATCGATCTGCATCGTGCCTCAAGAATAGGGCCCAAGCGGAAACGCACAAGAAGCCGCCCCGAATACGGGCCAAGCCCACCCCGAACCCAGACCATAAAGAAAAGGGCCGCGAGGCTTGCGCCCCGCGGCCCGATCCTTCGGACGCGGTTGTCTGGTACGGAGGAGCCTAGAAGCCCATTCCGCCCATGCCACCCATTCCGCCCATGCCACCCATATCGGGCGCACCGCCGGCCATGTCGTCCTTCTTCTCCGGCTTCTCGGCCACCATCGCCTCGGTGGTGATCATCAGACCGGCGACCGAAGCTGCGTCCTGCAGCGCGGTGCGCACCACCTTGGTCGGATCGATGATACCGGCCTTGACCAGGTCGCAGTAGACGCCGGCGTAAGCGTCGAAGCCGTGGTTCTTGTCTTTCTGCTCCAACAGCTTGCCGACGACCACCGAGCCGTCGCTTCCGGCATTCTCGACGATCTGACGGATCGGCGCCTGCAGCGCCCGGCGGACGATGTCGACACCGACACGCTGGTCGTCGTTACCCGGGGTCAGCTTGTCCAGACCCTTCGAGGCGTAGAGAAGAGCGGTTCCGCCACCGGGGACGATGCCCTCTTCGACAGCCGCACGGGTTGCGTGCATGGCATCGTCGACGCGGTCCTTCTTCTCCTTGACCTCGATCTCGGTGGAGCCACCGACCCGGATCACCGCAACGCCGCCGGCCAGCTTGGCCAAGCGCTCCTGCAGCTTCTCACGGTCGTAGTCCGAGCTGGTCTCTTCGACCTGGGCGCGGATCTGACCGCAGCGGGCCTCGATGTCCTTCTTCTTGCCGGCGCCGTCGACGATCGTGGACTCTTCCTTGGTGATCGTCACCTTCTTGGCCTGCCCGAGCATCTTGATGTCGACGTTCTCGAGCTTGATGCCGAGATCCTCACTGACGACCTGGCCACCGGTCAGGGTCGCGATGTCCTCGAGCATGGCCTTGCGGCGGTCGCCGAAGCCCGGGGCCTTGACGGCGGCAACCTTGAGGCCGCCACGCAGCTTGTTGACCACCAGGGTCGCCAAGGCCTCGCCCTCGACGTCCTCGGCGATGATCAGAAGCGGACGGCTGGACTGCACGACCGACTCCAGCAGCGGCAGGATCGGCTGAAGACCCGACAGCTTCTTCTCGTGGAGCAGGATGTAGGGGTTCTCCAGCTCGCAGATCATCTTCTCGGCGTTGGTCACGAAGTAGGGGCTGAGGTAGCCACGGTCGAACTGCATGCCCTCGACCACATCCAGCTCGGTGTCCAGGCTCTTGGCCTCTTCGACCGTGATGACGCCCTCGTTACCGACGCGCTGCATGGCGTCGGCAATCATGTCGCCGATCTCTTTGTCGCCATTGGCCGAGATCGTGCCGACCTGAGCCACTTCGTCGGGATTGGAGATCTTCTTGGAGCGCTTCTTGAGGTCGGCCACGACGGACTCGACGGCCATCTCGACGCCGCGCTTGAGGTCCATCGGGTTCATGCCGGCGGCAACGGCCTTGGAGCCCTCGCGCACGATCGACTGCGCCAGCACGGTCGCCGTGGTGGTGCCATCGCCGGCCAGATCGTTGGTCTTGCTGGCGACTTCGCGCACCATCTGGGCGCCCATGTTCTCGAACTTGTCAGCCAGTTCGATCTCTTTGGCGACCGTCACGCCGTCCTTGGTCGTCCGGGGCGAACCGAAGGACTTGTCGAGCACCACGTTGCGGCCCTTGGGACCGAGCGTGACCTTGACCGCGTCGGCCAGAATGTCGACGCCGCGCAGCATCCGCTGGCGTGCGTCGGAAGAAAAGCGAACGTCTTTCGCTGCCATGTCGTAACCTCTCCTTGTCTTACGTGAGCGCGCTAGCCTTGCAGAGCTTCGCGCTTACTGGATCACGCCCATGATGTCGGACTCGCGCATGATCAAAAGATCCTTGCCGTCGATCTTGACCTCGGTGCCCGACCACTTGCCGTAGAGCACCCGGTCGTTCTTCTTGACGTCGAGAGCATTGACCTTGCCGTCATCGCCACGCGAGCCGGGGCCCGCGGCAATGACCTTGCCCTGCATCGGCTTTTCCTTGGCGGTGTCGGGAATGATGATGCCGCCGGTGGTCTTTTCCTCGTCTTGCAGAGGCTCGACGACCACGCGGTCGTGCAACGGCCGAAACTTCATGGAGCTCCTCCCTTTGGGGCGGTTGGTCATGGATTACAAAGCAAAGCCGACGCGCGCAGTCTGCAGCGACCGGCTGTTAGCACTCCCGTGCCGAGAGTGCTGAGGTGCATATATGAGGGGCTGTCGGAGTGTCAACCGAAAGCCGCCACGATCATAAAAGCTTAGTGCTCCGCCGCCGCCGCAATTCCCATCCGTCGCCGACGGGAAGCGCGGCTAGCGCCTGCCGAGATCTCTGATACGGCTGCCGTCTCCGTGACGGCGGCGGAAGCGCTCGAGGTCGGCCGGGGCGAGACTCACGACCAGATGAGCTTGCCCTTCGTCGTCGCGCCGCCCGGTGACATGGCCGTGCTGGTAGAGCCAGGCGATCGCGGCGCCGTCGCTGAGGTTCACCGAACAGGCGATGGAGCGGTGCGCGGCCTGCAGACGCCGCTCGACCATCGCGAGCAGGTCTTCCAGGCCCAATCCCTCGACAGCCGACACACAGACCTGATCGTCTCGCCGGCCGGCCTGCGCGGCCAGAACTTCGCGGGAATCCGCGTCCAGCAGGTCGATCTTGTTGAGCACTTCGAGAACCGGTTGACTGCCCTCGGCCTCGGGCTCGACACCAAGATCCGACAGCACCTCCAGCACGCTCAAACGCTGAGCCTCGCTGTCGGGATGCGCGATGTCGCGAACATGCAGGATGAGATCCGCCTCCAGCACCTCCTCCAGCGTCGCCCGAAAGGCCGCCACGAGATCGGTCGGCAGATCGGAGATGAAGCCGACGGTATCGGACAGGATCACGGACTGTCCGCTCGGCAACTCCAAACGGCGCATGGTCGGATCGAGTGTCGCGAACAGAAGGTCGCGCGCGAAAACCTGCGCTTCCGTGAGATGATTGAAGAGGGTGGACTTTCCGGCATTGGTGTAGCCCACCAAGGCGACCACCGGATAAGGAACCCTGCGGCGGGCCGAGCGGTGCAGTTCGCGTGTGCGCTTGACCTGTCCCAGCTCACGCCTGAGCCGCGCGATGCGGTCGGTAATCAGCCGGCGGTCGATCTCGAGCTGACTTTCGCCCGGACCGCCCAGAAAGCCGAAACCGCCGCGCTGCCGCTCCAAGTGAGTCCAGGAGCGCACGAGGCGCGAGCGCTGGTAGCTGAGGTGCGCCAGCTCGACCTGAAGTTGACCTTCCTTCGTCCGGGCCCGTTCCCCGAAGATTTCCAGGATCAGGCCGGTGCGATCGATCACCTTGCACTTCAACGAGCGCTCCAGGTTACGCTGCTGAACCGGTGAAAGCTGGGCATCGATAACCGCAACCTCGACGTCCGCGAGGTCGATGTCGGAGGCTAGGCGCTCCACCTGGCCACTGCCGAAGAGCGTGGCCGGCCGCTTGCGCTCGACCCGGACCACAGTCTCCAGCACCACCGCGAGGTCGATGGCCTGTGCGAGGCCCACGGCCTCGGCCAAACGCGCCTCGGCGGTGCGAGGATCGTCAGCGGACGGGCCGTCCCGCAGATTGGGGTGGATAACGCAGGCTCTCGTCGCCGCGCCGGCTTCGCCGGTTCCCGTCTGGTGACCCCGCCCCTGCCCGTTTGCACACAGGTGATCAGAGCTCCGCGTCAAATCCGAACCCGCCGCCTCAGGCCTCGGCCGAGGCCTCTTCGCGCTCGCTGGGCTCGAACAGAGAGATCGGCGCCGAAGGCATCACAGTGGAAATGGCGTGCTTGTAGACGAGCTGCGAATGCGCATCGCGCCGCAGCAGGACGCAGAAGTTGTCGAACCAGGTTACAATTCCTTGCAGCTTTACACCGTTGACCAGAAAGATCGTGACCGGAACCTTGTTTTTGCGGATGTGATTAAGAAAAACATCCTGCACGTTTTGCGACTTCTCGCCGGCCATTGCGTCTGTCCCTGTTGTTTTTGTTCAAGCCCGATTGTTGTTTGTCGCGCAGCTCACCGGGCTGGTGCAAGCTGTCGCGCAAAGACCCGGCGCGCCAAGTTTTCGTGGCGAACCGACCTCCGAGAAGTAGTATGCAGAAGCTTGGTTTAAAAGGAAACCGAGGCGCCTTTCTTTGTCACCGCTCCCTCAGTTCGGACTCACCGGCCGAGCGCCAAGTTCAAAAGAGCGGAAAAGTCGGCAACATGCGCCGCTGGTTCGTGCCCCGGAAACTCCCCGGCGGCAGGCGGTTCGTCCCGAATCAGAATGGGCGTGCACCCGGCGTTGACGGCGCAGAGCAGATCCACGTCGGTATCGCCGACGAACCATACGCCGGGTCCGGCCGCGCAACCGCTCTCGCCCAAGGCCAAATCGATAGGATCGCGCGCCGGCTTGTCGCGCGGCGCGTCGGTGGCGCCGACCAAACGATGGAAGTGGTCCGTCCACCCCAGCTCTTGGGCTTCGATCCGCAGAAAACGGCCGCTTTTGTTGCTCACCACGGCAAGCGTCAATTCCGACCTGTTCGACAGTTCGGTGAGCATGGCACCGGCCCCGCTGCGTTCCCGCAGATGCGCCAGATGATCGCGTTCGAAGGCTTCATAGAAGAGGCGCGTGGCTTCCTCGGCCCGCGTTCCGAACAGCGCCGGGAAAGCCTCGCGCGCCGACTGCCGAACCTTCGCCCGGGTCTCGTCGAGAGTCCAAGGGCGCTCTCCCATGGCCTCGAAGGTGACCGTGAGCGCGTGATGAATGGTCGACCAGGTGTCGACCAGGGTGTTGTCCCAATCGAAAAGCAGCGCTTGCGGGCGCGGTATGCCGCTGCTCACGAGGTCAGGCGCCATCACCTCGGCCATCGTCTCAGACCTCGTCATGCGGCGGTCTTTGCACGCCCGGCTCCGGCGCTCTCGATGTAGCTCACGTAGGCCTCACGCAACTTCATGGTGAGGAGGCCGGGATGACCGTTGCCGACCGCTTTTCCGTCGATCGCGGTCACCGGCATGACGTAGTTGGTCGAGGAGGTGATGAAGGCCTCCTTGGCGGACAAAGCCTCCTCCACCGTGAAAGACCGCTCCTCGAAGGTCACGCCCTCTTCGGCCACGCGCTCCAGCAGCGCCACCCGGGTGATGCCGTTCAGGATGTCTTGATTGGCGTTTCGGGTTACGAGCACGTTGTCCTGGGTAATGATCCAGGCGTTGGTCGAGGTGCCCTCGGTGACCTGTCCTTCGCCATCGACCATCCAGGCCTCCAGCGCCCCGGCCTCGTGGGCTTGCTGCTTGGCCAGGCAGTTGGGCAGCAGCGAAACCGACTTGATATCGCGCCGCGCCCAGCGGATGTCCGGGACGGTGATGACGGAAACACCGGCCTCCAGCTTCTCCTTGGACGCCGGCTTCATCTGACGCACCGTCATGACCACCGCAGGTTTGGCCGCGACCGGAAACTTATGATCCCGCGGCGCGACACCGCGCGTGATCTGCAGGTAGAGAAAACCGTTGCTGAGATGATTGCGGCGCATCACCTCGCGGCTGATCAGCTTCAGGGCCTCGCGACGCATCGGCATGGCGATCCGCAGTTCGCCGAGAGAGCGCTCCAGCCGGTCGAGATGCAAAGATTCATCGACCAGAATGCCATTGTGGACGGGCACCACCTCGTAGACGCCGTCGGCGAACTGGTAGCCGCGATCTTCGATATGGACGGCCGCCTTGGCGTGCGACAGGTAACGACCGTTTACGTAGGCAGTACGAGGCATGGCTCCTCCGGCGGACTGAAGAGGGATTGGACTTCCGTAGCTCCATAGCAGGAGATAGCGCGCTTGTCTTCGCAGCGAAGTCCGCGAGCGGGCGTGGCACGGCGCTCGCCGAGGTTTTCCTGAACGCAGCTTTAGCCCCTAGAAAAACTCCAACTTCACGGCAAAGAGCTTCTCCACCTTCTTGACCGCGTTACTGGCCGCGAAGATGGTCACGAGATCCCCGGCGCGAATGACCGTATCTCCGCGCGGTACCATCACCTCCTCGTCGCGCAGAATGGCGCCCACGACCACGCCTGCCGGCAGCTTGGCGTCGCGCAGGGGTTTGCCGACCAGCCGGCTCGTCTCCATGGCTTCGGCCTCGATAATCTCGCCGAGATCCTCCGACAGGGAATAGACGGCCCGGATGCGGCCGCGGCGCACATGCTGAAGAATCGTGGAAACCGTGATCCCGCGCGGGCTGACCACGGTGTCGATGCCCAGCGGTCCGACGAGCTGGCCGTAACTGGTCGAGTTGATCAGCGTGACGGCACGCATGCAGCCGTGCCGCTTGGCCAGAAGCGACGCGAGAATGTTCACCTCGTCGTCGTTCGTCACGGCTATCACGGTTTCCGTACTGCCGATATTGCATTCACCGAGGATCTCGAGATCCAGGGCATCGCCGTGAATCACCACGGAGCGCTTGAGGGTCTGAGCGACCAGTTCGGCGCGCTGCTTGTCCATCTCGACCAGGCGGAGCTGCACTTCGGGCTGCTCCTGCTCCATGATCTGCGCCAGATTGAGCCCGATGTTGCCGCCGCCGAGGATCACCACGCGGCGCGCCTGTCGCTCGTCGTGCCCGAAGGTCAGCAAAGCCCGGGTCAGATGCTCGCTGTCGCAGACGAAGTAGGCATCGTCACCGGGCTGCAGCTCGCTGTCACCATGAGCGACCATGCCCTTGCCGTCGCGTTCGATCCCGACGATAGAGATGTTCAGATCGGGAAAGAGTTCGGTGAGCTGACGCAACGGCGTGTTGATGATCGGCGTGTCTTCCAGCACGTGGACGCCGATGAGGGAGATCCGGCCATCCGCGAGGCTGATCGCATCGAACGCGCCGGGCACCGACAGGCGGCGGCTGATCGCGCGCGCAACCTCGATCTCGGGTGAGATGATCACGTCGATCGGCAGGTTATCGTGGCTGAAGAGGTCGGACCAAACGGGATCCAGGTAGCTCTGATGGCGCACCCGGGCGATCTTCGTCGGAACCTCGAATAGCGAGTGGCAGATCTGACAGGCAACCATGTTGACTTCATCCGCGTAGGTGACGGCGATCACCATGTCGGCGTCGGCCGCACCCGCCTGCTTCAGCACTTCCGGATGGCTCGCAAATCCGACCAGTCCGCTGACGTCCAGGCTGTCGGAGATCCGTTGCACCAGGTCCGGCGAAATATCGATCACCGTGACGTCGGCATTCTCACTCGCCAGATAGCGCGCGATATTGAAGCCGACCTGGCCGGCGCCGCAAACGATGACCTTCATAGCGAAGCGTCTGTTGGCATGGAAAAGCCCTTGTTGATGTCAGCGGTCGGCGCTGTTGATGCCGAGCGAGCGCAGCTTGCGATGCAGCGCCGACCGCTCCATTCCGACGAAAGCGGCGGTGCGCGAGATGTTGCCACCGAAGCGCGTCACCTGGGCCTCCAGATACTGCCGTTCGAACTGCTCGCGCGCTTGGCGCAGGGGCAGCGCCATGATCTCCGCCGCGCCCGAACCTTGTAGGACGGGCGGCGCGGAAGAGCTAACGTCGGGCGGCAGATGCTCGGCACGAACCGGTTCCTCGGCGGCACCGGGGGCCATGATCAGCAGCCAGTCTATGACGTTGCGCAGCTGACGCACGTTGCCCGGCCATTCATAGGTTTGCAGGGCCGTGATCGCATCATCGCCCAGCCGGCGTCCGGCAATGCCGGCGGAGTCCGCCGACCGCTGCAGGAAATGCTCGACCAGCGCCGGTATGTCGTCGCGTCTTTCGCGCAAGGAGGGAACATGCAGCGGCACGACATTCAACCGATAGAAAAGATCCTCGCGAAAACGGCCATCGCCGATCAGGGCGCCAAGATCGCGGTTGGTCGCGGCGATCACGCGCACATCCACTTCGACGTGTCGGCTTCCGCCGACGCGCGTGAAGAACTGATCCTGCAGAACCCGGACGATCTTGCCCTGGGTCTCCAAGGGCATATCGGCGACCTCGTCGAGCAACAGCGTCCCGCCGTGCGCGCGCTCGAAGGTACCGATCTTGCCGGCGCCGTCCTGACCGTTGGATCCGGTCTCGACGCCGAACAGCTCCTGCTCGATCCGCTCCGGGTGCATGGTGGCGCAGTTCAGCACCACGAAGGGACCGTTCGCGCGCTTCGAACTTTGGTGAAGCTGACGCGCCGCAACTTCCTTGCCGGCGCCGGCCGGCCCGGTGATCAAGACGCGGCTGCCGGTCGGCGCGACCCGCATCAGGCCTTGGCGGAGTTGCTGGATCGCACTGCAACGACCGATCAGTTCGTTCTCCGTACTGCCGCGCAAACGCAGCTCGGCGTTCTCCTGCCGCAGGCGCGCGGCCTCGATCGCGCGCTGCACGATCAGCAGCAGTCGGTCCGCCTTGAACGGCTTTTCGATGAAATCGTAGGCGCCGTCCTTGATCGCCTCGACCGCCGTTTCGATGGTGCCGTGTCCGGAGATCATCACCACCGGCAGGCCGGGTTGCTCGCGCTGCAAGGCACGCAGAAGCTCGAGACCGTCGAGCCGCGAGTTGTTGAGCCAGATATCGAGCACAAGCAGGTTGGGCCGGCGGGCCCGGATCGCTTCCAGCGCGGCATCCGACTCCGCCGCCGTGCGCACGCTATAGCCCTCGTCCTCGAGGATGCCTTGGATCAGCAGCCGGATATCGGCCTCGTCGTCGACGATCAGAATGTCGTCCGCCATAGAGTCGCCTAGTTCCTCAAAGATTTGGGGTCGCGTGGCTGCGCTCGGAACTCCGAGCGTCTCCCGTGCCAGGCGTTTCGTCGCCCGACGAGAAAGTCAGGCATACTACTGCGCCGCCTCCCTCCGGATTGTCGGCAAGCCGCAGGCTGCCGCCGTGGTCTTCCATGATCTTCTTGACGATGGCCAGGCCGAGGCCGGTGCCTTTCTCGCGAGTCGTTACGTAGGGCTCCGTCAAACGCTCGCGGTTTTCGCGCGGCAAACCACGGCCGTTGTCCACCACCGTTACGCTCCAGCCGTCCTCGCACTCGCCAAGCTTCACGGCGATTCGGCCGGGCTGGGGAGTCTCACCGGCCTCCTGCTCCGCGGCGACACGTGCCTCCACGGACTCCACAGCGTTCTTTAGGATGTTGGTCAAAGCCCGATTGATCTGGGCCGCGTCCAGGGCGCGCAGAATGGGTCTATCCGGCAAATCGAGACCGAAGTCGATCTCGGCATTCCCGCTGTCCTGCAGTACCACAGCTTCGCGCAGCAGTCCGCGTAGATCGGTCTCCCGCATCTGCGGCGCCGGCATGCGCGCGAAGGAGGAGAACTCGTCCACCATGCGGCCGATGTCGCCGACATGGCGCACGATGGTGTCCGAAAGAACACCGAAGGTCTCGGCATCCTCGTCGATTTGCTTGAGGTATTTGCGCTTCAGGCGCTCGGCCGAGAGCTGAATCGGCGTCAGAGGATTCTTGATTTCGTGCGCGATGCGCCGCGCCACGTCGGCCCAGGCCGCCTTGCGCTGAGCGGACAGCAAATCGCTGACATCGTCGAAGGTCACCACATAGCCGATGATGCCTTCCGCATCGCGCTCGGCCATCACCCGAACGAAGAGGGTGCGGGCGCCGTCCTGCCTCGGCAGCACCACCTGGCTTTCGTGAACGCGCCCCGGCCGCCGCCGCGCCCGAAGCAGCAGTTCGCGCACGTCGCGGGAGAGATTGGCCAGCTTGCGCCCGCGAAGCTGCTCGGCATCCACTTGCAGCAGGTCGCACGCCGCCCGGTTGGGCAGCATCACGCGGCCATCCCGGTCGAGCGAGATCACCCCCGACGACACACCGGAGAGCACGGCTTCGATGAAGCGCCGGCGTTCCTCGAGCTGCCGGTTGGCATTCAGCAACTCACGTCTTTGCCGATCCAGCTGCGACGTCATTCTGTTGAAACTGCTCGCCAGGACGCCGACCTCGTCGCTCTGCTCGGACTCCGGCTCGTCCACCCGCGCGCTCAGGTCGCCGCGACCCACCCGCTCGGCCGCGTAGATCAAGCGGCCGATCGGCGCGCTCAAGCGGTCGGCGAAGGAGAGGCCGACCCATACGGCGGCCATCAGCAGGAGCAACGCCACGACCAGGAAGATCATCGCAAAGGTGACGATCATCCAGTTCCGCTCGCCTTCGAGCTGTTGATAGAGCTGCACGGCGGTCGCCGACTGGTCCATGTGCGCCAGAACTCTGGGGTCGACGAACCGTTCGACAACCAGATAACCGCCGCGCAGCCGCTCCAATGCCATCAGGGCTCTGACCCGGTCGTCATTCTTGGTGGTAACGATGACCGCCTCGCCACGGTCGGCGTAATCCATGGCCCAATCGGGCGGAAGACGCGGTTCGTACTCGAGTGCGGGCGGGATGCCGGCGCGCGAGAGAACCTGACCGTCGCGGGTCAGAACCATCGCCTCGGACAGCGACCGCAAGCCCGCCTGATTGGCGACGAAGCGATTGAGCTGCTCGGGCGTGGCGCCGACGGTGGCCAGTTCCCGGTCGACCTCGGCCGCCATGGCGACGGCATCGGCGTTGATCGCGCGGCCGTGTTCTTCTAGGTAGGAGGTCGCCACGGCCATGGACTCGCGCAGGGCCGTGCTGACCCTCTCACTGAACCAGCCCTGCAGTCCGTAGTCGAACAGCAACACCGAGAAAACGGCGACGATCACCGTCGGTGTGGCCGTTACGAGAGCAAAGAGGCCTACGAGACGTGCATGCAGCCGTGCCCCGGCGACATTGCGACGCCCGGCGATCCAGAGGATGGCAACCCGCCGCGCAATGAGCACACCGAAGGCCAGCAGCAGTACCAAATTCAGATTGATCAGCAGCAGAACGTCGCGCGGATCGGCCAGCGCCTCGATTTGCCGCGTCATGGCGGCAAAGGTGATGAAACCCACGGCAAAGGCCGCGATCAGCAGCAGGATCGCCAGCCGCTGTTCAAGCTTTGCCCGACCGGCCCAGGCGGCAAAGCGCCGCCAGAGCCGCGATGCCGTTGAACGCTCGAGAGCTTCCTGCGCCCTGCCGGGCCGAGCGCTGCTCTCCGGCACGTCCGCGGCCTGATCGGCCTTTATGTCCGCCTCGACGGTCATGGCGGCGGATCGACCTCCAGAATTGACGCTTGCCAGAATTGACCTTTGGACGCGTCTATTGGGCCACTCTGTTGCGAGAACGCAACAGATAATTGATGTCGGCCATCGGATTATGCAGCCCTATCGGTCGCGTTTCGAAGTCCGGAAAACCCCAAGAGCCTTGGGACTCGCTCCGATCCGGAGGCCGGTCCTACTTGAGGCCGCGAACGACCTCGATATCCAAGTCGCGAATTTTCTTGCGGAGCGTATTGCGATTGAGGCCGAGCAAGCCCGCAGCCTTCAGCTGATTGCCGCGCGTCGCCGCCAGCGTCAACTCGATCAGTGGCCGTTCGACCTCACGCAGGATACGCTCGTAAAGACCGCTTGCCGGCAGTTCGTTCTTATGCGCGGCGAAGTAGTCCCGCAAATGCCGCTCGACGCTCTCGCCCAACGAGCCGCCCGGCGTCGCGGTCGGCAGCCGTGCGCCGCTGGCAATCTCTCCCGGCGCCTCGGCCAGTTCGCTTCGGATCACGCCGACATCGATCATTTCCTGGCTGTAGAGCGCGGCCAGGCGTCGGACGAGATTCTCCAACTCCCGGACATTGCCTTGCCAGGTATGATTGCGCAGGTAGGCCATGGCCTCGGCCGTCAAAGTCTTCGTCGGCAGACCTTCGCCGCCGACCTGGCGAAAGAAGTGGCGGACCAGTTCCGGTATGTCTTCCGCGCGTTCGCGCAGCGGCGGCAGGCGGATCGGCACGACGTTGAGGCGGTAGAAAAGGTCTTCGCGAAACTCGCCGGCGCGCACCATCTGGCGAAGGTCGCGGTGCGTGGCCGCGACGATTCGAACGTCGGCCCGTATGGGCGTGCGCCCACCGACGGTCGTATACTCGCCTTCCTGCAGCACACGCAGCAGCCGGGTCTGTGCCTCCAGCGGCATGTCGCCGATCTCGTCGAGGAACAGCGTCCCGCCCGCCGCCTGTTCGAAACGCCCCGCGCTGCGCGCCTGAGCGCCCGTGAAAGCGCCTTTTTCGTGCCCGAACAGCTCGCTCTCGATCAATTCGCGCGGTATCGCCGCCATGTTGATGGCGACGAAGGCTCCGGTCCGGCGCTTTCCGTAGTCGTGCAGAGCGCGGGCAACCAGTTCCTTGCCCGTTCCCGACTCGCCGTAGATCATTACCGTGAGGTCGGTCCCCATGAGGCGCGCCAGAACGCGATAGATCTCCTGCATGGCCGGCGAGCGGCCGATCAGAGGCAGCCTCTCGTCATCCTCCGCCGCGGTCGTCGCGGCCGACCCGTCGTGCGGTTGCGACAAAGCCCGTTCGACCGCGCCGACCAGCTCCCGCAGGTCGAAGGGTTTGGGCAGGTACTCGAAGGCGCCGCGTTCGGTCGCCTTGACGGCGGTCAGAAGCGTGTTCTGTGCGCTCATCACCAGAATACGCAGCTCCGGCCGGACCTTTTTGATGCGTGGAATCAGATCGAGTCCGTTGTCATCCGGCATCACCACATCGGTGATGACCAGATCCCCCTCGCCGTCCCTGACCCACTGCCACAGCGTTCCCGCCGTATCGGTCGTGCGAACGTCGTAGCCTTCGCGTCCCAAAGCCTGCGACAACACCGTGCGGATGGCACGGTCATCGTCGGCGATGAGAATTTTGGCTGCAGTCATAGCCGGTCTCCCGCGTCTGACCCTCAGGGCGCTTTCGGCAGCATCAACCTGAAGGTCGTGCCCTTCTCATCGCTGTCAAACTCGATGGTGCCGCCGTGGTCCCCCAGGACTTTGGCAACCAATGCAAGGCCCAGCCCCTTGCCCGCGGGCTTGGTGGTGACGAAGGGGTCGAACAGACTGGCCCTCAGGTCCTGAGGAATCCCGGTTCCGCTATCCTGAATCGTGACGACCAGAGGCAGGTCGACACGGCTGCCGCCGCCCGGGACCGCCAGGCGCACGCCCTGTTGATAGCGGGTCGCCAGACGAATCTCGCCGCCGGTCCTCGGCACCGCTTCCGTCGCATTCTTCACCAGGTTCAGAAGCGCCTGGATCAGCAGGTCGCGGTTGCCGTAGACCGGCGGCAGCGACGGATCATAGCTCTCGTGAAAGGTCACCTGGCCGGCAAAGCCCGTCTCGGCGAGCCGGCGCACGTGACCGAGAACTTCATGGATATTGACGGCACCGCGCTCGATCGGGCGGTCGTCGGCGAACATCTCCATGCGATCGACCAGGGAGACGATCCGGTCCGCCTCCTCGCAGATCAGGCGCGTCAAGACCTGGTCGCCTTGATCGGCGGACGCCTCCAGAAGCTGAGCCGCACCGCGGATGCCGGACAGCGGGTTCTTGATCTCGTGCCCCAGCAGCGCGGCCATGCCGGTGATCGAACGCGCAGCACTGCGATGGGTGAGCTGGTGGTCCAGCTTGCGCTCGATCGAGCGCTCGTGCAGAGCCACCACGACGTGCCCTTCATGCTCGCTGATGACGGCCACATCGACCGCAACCAGACGGGTGCCGATGCGCGGCGTTTCGATGGTCACGCCGAACTCCGTGATGGAGTGCCCGCCGGCCCGCGCCTGCTCGACCAGCATGAAGATCGGGTGGTCGGCGGACAGCAGATCGGTCAGCGGCCGGCTCAGCAGCGTTTTCGACGACTGCCCCAGAAACTGCTCGGCCGCCAGATTGACATAGACGAAGCGACCGCCGTCATCGAGGACGAATAGCGGTTCGGACAGAGCGTTGAGGATCGCGCTGTGATCGATGTCGCTGCCGGAGATGACACGGCGAAGAGCCTGCGCGGACATCATGCGGCCAGAACCTCCGGAGCCGTGGCGCTGTCCTGGGACGCGCCTACTTGGGACGCACCTACCTGAGACGCGCGGTCGTAGAGAGTTTGGACCAAGGCGCGGACCTCGCCCGGATCCTCGGCGCGGTTGATCCGGCGGCGGAACTCGTTCGCACCGGTCAGACCGGCCACGTACCAGGCCAAGTGCTTGCGGGCGATGCGGTTGCCCATCACCCTGCCGTGGTGACTGAGCAGGGCATCGTAATGCTCGAGCAGGATATCGCGTTGCTCCGGCAGGCTTGGATCGGGGTCCAGACACCGCTCGGTCAGCCAGGCGATGGCCTGCCGCAGAAACCAGGGGCGGCCTTGCGCGCCGCGCCCCACCATGACACCAGCGGCGCCCGACTGGGCCAAGGCCAGGTCGATAGCCTCCAAGCTGTCGATATCGCCGTTCACCAACACCGGCAGGTCCGTCGCCTCGACGGTGGCGCGCACCGCCCGCCAGTCGGCGCTGCCGTTGTAGAGCTGGCAGCGGGTCCGACCGTGAACGGTCAGCAGGCGCACACCGCAGTCGCGGGCGATACGCGCCAGTTCCGGCGCATTGCGGCACTCGTCGTCCCAGCCCAGGCGCATTTTCATGGTCACCGGCAGGTCCACCGCCTTCACAACAGCGGCCATGATGCGCCCCGCCAGAACCGGCTCCCGCATCATCGCCGAGCCGGCCAGCTTGTTGACCACCTTCTTCACCGGGCAGCCGAAATTGATATCGATGATCGCCGCCCCGCGATCGGCATTGAGCCTCGCCGCCTCGGCCATCACATCCGGCTCGTGGCCCGCGAGTTGCACGGCCATGGGGAACTCCTCCGGCGTCGAGCTGGAGAGCTTCAGCGATTCCTTGGTCTGCCGGATCATCGACTGACTCGCGATCATCTCCGACACCACCAAACCAGCGCCCAGCCGCTTGACGAGGCGACGGAACGGCAGGTCGGTGACACCCGACATGGGGGCCAAAACCACCGGAGCGAAAGAGAGTTCGTCGATCCGAATGCCCATCATTGAGGCATCCGAAGCTAAATGCTTATTCATTGAGCGTGTTGTAACGGCTTGAACACGCCCTTGCACGTCTTTTCGCGACAGCGAAGTAGGGAATTCGGCTCTTTCCCAGGTCGGCGCGAGTCTTGGCCGCAGATCCTGGCAAAGACTGTTCGTGAGCGAATTTAAAGTCCGAGTCACTTGGACGCGGAAACCGGCCGGGTCAGACGATCAGCATGTCGGTGACGAACTTGACCCCGGGATAGGCCAATGTCAGCAGCAGGTAGGCGACCAGCACCAGACGGCCGGCGCGCTTGCCGCGCAAGCCTGTGCGGCTTTGCAGGTAGAGCAGCAGCCCGATCACCGCGAAGGCCAGCAGGGACAGAAGCGTCTTGTGATCGAGCGGCAAAGCCTGCGCCTGGACCCAGGCCAAACCGACCCCGGTCAGGATGCCGAGCCCCAGGACCGTCTCCGCGGCGGCCAGGAAGTGGAACTGCAGGCGCTCGGCATCGGCAACCGACGGCAAGCGTTCCGTCAGGCTGCTGCGGCGCTTTCGCTTGAGGGAACGCTCCTGCAGGAAGACCGCCGCGGCGGCCACGGCGGCCAAGGTCGCGAGCGCATAGGTCGTCAGAGAAACGGCGATGTGCAGAAGCAACCAGACGTCCGCCTCGGACTCGGTCGGCAGCGACGCCGGCTCGGGTCCCGTCTCGGCCGCGATCCAGATCGTTCCCAGCAGGCCGAGGCACAGGAGATAGGGCAGCAGCAAGGCGGCCAAACGCCAAGCCTGCCGTAAGAGGGCAGCCGACGCGGTGAAGGCGGCCAGCGACACGGCGACCGATAGCCACAGTGCGGCGCCGAACCCGGTCGACCAGCCGCCGCCGAGTTGAACGGAGATCGCCGCCACCGGCCCCGCTACGGCAACAGCCAGAACCGCCCAGAAGACCATGTCCGGACGGTCGTTGCGCCAACGCCAGGGCAAGAGCGCAGCCGGCAACAAGGCAGCCAGAGCGGTCAGGTTGATCAGGAAAGCGATCGGCATCGCCGCTATATAACACCCCTTGGCCGAGCGCACAGCCGTACCAACGCCTGTTCCGGGCGAACAGGAGCGCTTTCCACGATCCCGCTTGCGCGAGAGAAGATCGGGCAGACTCAAAGGCTTGAGCAGGCGTCCGGCAGCAAACGGTTCCACCGGCGCGGAAAGCGCTGTAGAGCAGAGCGTGATGGCAAAGAAGGAACAAACGATGAGCGGGAAGACGGCGGCGATCGTGGTCGCGGCTGGACGGGGCAGCCGCTTCGGCGGCGGCCCACCGAAGCAGTATACGCCGCTGGCCGGCCGGCCGATCCTGACCCATGCGCTGGCCCGCCTCGCCGCGCATCCCAGGATCGGGGCGGTACGGGCCGTCATCCATCCGGAGGACGAAACCGCCTACGCGGAGGCCGCCGCAGGGCTGGATCTGATGCCCCCGGTGCACGGCGGTGCCGATCGGCAGGAGTCCGTCCGCCATGGACTTGAGAGTTTACATGAGGAAAACCCCTCTAACATTCTGATTCACGACGCAGCGCGGCCTCTCCTCGAAGCTGATGTCGTCGAACGCCTGCTGTCCGCTTTGGAACAGGCCCCAGGGGCTCTGCCCGTGCTGCCGGTTGCCGATACGCTGAAGCGCGGCGCCGGCGCGCGGGTCGTCGAGACGGTGCCGCGAACGGACCTCTATCGCGCGCAGACGCCGCAGGCCTTCCACTTTCAAGCCATCTTGGCGGCGCACCGCGCGGCCGCCGGGCGCCAACTCACCGACGACGCCGCGGTGGCGGAAGCCGCCGGCCTGCCGGTCGCCCTGGTCGAGGGCTCACCGAAGCTGCTGAAGATCACGACGGCGGCCGATCTGAGCGAAGCCGAGAGCTGGCTGCGCCCCGGATTATCGGCTCAACCGCCGGCGGGCGAAGTCCGGGTCGGCCAGGGCTTCGACGTTCATCGCTTCGGTCCGGGCGAGGCTGTGATCCTCTGCGGCCTGCGTATCCCCCACAGCCAGGCCCTGGTCGGTCATTCGGATGCCGACGTGGCGCTGCATGCCCTGACCGACGCGATCTTGGGCGCGCTGGCCGACGGCGATATCGGCAGCCACTTTCCGCCTAGCGACCCGACCTGGCGCGGTGCGGAGTCGGCGCGCTTTCTGCAGCATGCCGGCACTCTCGTCACGGCACGCGGCGGGCGCCTGCTCCACTGCGACGTCACCCTCATCTGCGAGGCCCCCAAAATCAGTCCGCATCGCCCCGCCATGCGCCAGCGCGTCGCGGACATCCTGGGCCTCGCCGTCGAGCGGATCAGCGTCAAGGCGACCACCACAGAAAAACTGGGCTTCACCGGCCGCGGGGAAGGCATTGCCGCCCAGGCGACCGCGACGCTCGAGCTGCCGCCCGGCCCGTGAAACAGACACCGGCGGACTCCCTACAACAGCCGGCGGGCTGGCAGCGCCCGCCCTTCTGGCGACTGGAAAGCCTGATCGCCACCTGGTTCGGCGCCGGGCTGCTGCCCAAGGCGCCGGGCACCTGGGGATCCCTGGCCGCCCTGCCCTTCGCGGTCCTTCTCGTGTGGCTCGGCGGTCCCTGGGCTCTGTTGGCGGCGGCGGCAGCGCTTTTCGTCATAGGAACCTGGGCCAGTGCCAAGTACGCCGGTGCGCGGGCCGACCCGGGGGAAGTCGTGGTCGACGAAGTGGTCGCCCAGTGGCTGGTGATCTTCCCGGTGGCCCTCGACCTGAAACTCTATCTATTGGCCTTCGTGGCGTTCCGTGTCGCCGACATACTGAAACCCTGGCCGGCGAACTGGGCGGATCGACGCATCAAGGGCGGGCTGGGCATCATGCTGGACGACATCCTGGCCGCGCCCTACGCCATGATCGTCTGTTACGCCGCCTGGGTTTGGCTAGGAAGACATTCATGTTTCCCCTGGACGTACTAGAGACCGCCGAGGCCCTGCTGTCGCGGTATCGCAGCGCCGGCAAGCTGCTGGCGACGGCGGAGAGCTGCACCGGCGGTCTGATCGCCGGCGCCCTGACGGAAGTCGCCGGCTCCTCCGACGTGGTCGAGCGGGGGTTCGTCACCTACTCCAACGCCGCCAAGACCGAGCTTCTGGGTGTGCCTGAAACGACGCTTTCCAGATTCGGTGCGGTCAGCGGCGAGACGGCGCAAGCCATGGCCGAAGGTGCGCTTGCGGCCAGCCATGCCCAGGTCGCGCTGTCTGTGACCGGGATCGCCGGACCGGGCGGCGGCAGCGTCGAGAAGCCGGTGGGACTCGTCTGGTTCGGACTGGCCCTTCGGGGCGAGGATGCGGCCCAGAGCGACCGCCAGCTTTTTTCGGGCGATCGCACCGCCGTGCGCCTGGCATCCCTGCGCCATGGGCTCCATCTCCTCGCCCATGCCTTCTAGCCGCCTGCCCCAACGCCAACTGGATCACGAGCGCCTCCCGCCGGACGATGGCCCGGCGTCAGACCGCTTGCCGAAACCGCAACGGCCCGCGGCGCGCCCGGACCTGATCGACGTGCTGGTGACCGTCGCCTGTTTCCTGGGGGCGGGCTACCTGGTCATCGTCGTCGCGGGTGCTCTGGGGCTCGCAAGCGCCGGCGGGCGGGCCAGCGCCGTGCTCGTCCCCTTGGTGCTTGCCAGCCAGGCGGCGGTCTTTCTCGCGGTGTTCATGGTCGTCCTCTGGCACGGCCGAGGCCTCTCGCTCCGGCTGCTCGGTCTCGGTCCCATGCCGCCCGGCTGGTTGAAGCGCGGCATCCTCTGGGGCGTCGGGGCCGTGCTACCGGCGATCGCGGTCAATGCCGTCACTTTCGTACTCTTCGGCGTCGATCAGACCAATCCGCAGGTCGAGATGCTGGCACCTGCGGGCCCTTCGCTCTGGGGGTTCCTGCTGGTTCTACCGTTGGTGTCGATCCTCGTGCCTTTTGTCGAGGAGGTGGCCTTCCGGGGCGTGCTCTACGGCTGGCTGCGCCACCACCTTAAACCGGGTCTCGCGATGGCGGTCTCCGCGGCGGTCTTTTCGGTCGCCCACGGCATTCCTCAACTGATCCCCGCACTGCTTCTGGTCGGTCTTCTGCTGGCGCGGCTGCGCGAACTGGAGGACAGCCTTTGGCCCTGCGTCGCCATGCACGGCGCCTTCAACGCCGTTATGACGATGATTATGTTCGCCGCGCTCTCGGTCGGCGCGGACTCGATGGGCACGGACCCGACGCAGGCGCTTTGAGGCCGCGATCGTTTACTTCGACGGACCGTAGAGGTCCTGCGCGCGACCTTCGAAGGCAGCAACCATCCGGCGGACGGCTTCGTTGAACAAGGGCTGCAGCACCTTCTGCAGAACGCGCGACCGAAATTCGAAATCGACGTAGAAATCGATCATGCACCCGTCGCTATGCTCGATGAACTGCCATGTGTTGTTCAGGTACCGGAAGGGGCCGTCGACGTACTGAACGCGGATCACGCGCTCCTCGGGCTCGAGATCCACCCGGCTGGTGAAACGCTCGCGAATCATGCGAAACCCGACGACCAGGTCCGCTACGATCTGCCGCTCCTCGGATTCCCGCTGACGCACGCGCGCCGCCTTGCACCAGGGCAGGAACTCGGGATAGCGCTCCACGTCGGCGACCAGATCGAAGAGTTCTTGCGGCTGGTAGGGTAGCAGACGCTGCTCGGCATGGGTGGGCATGATCTGGATACGATTCGATGGTTTCGGGCAAGTCGAGCGTTTCGGACGGGCCGGACGGTAGGACGCAGAGGTCGTCCCGGCAAGGCGTCTGTAACGCCGCCTCGCGCCGGAGAAAAAGATAAGATGTCGAAGTTAAGTTTCTGTGAGAGCTGCCAGAACCGCTGTTGCGGAGACCCGCCTTGCGACAGGCGTCAGCCGGCGGCAGCGACCTGCTTCTCACGCGCAAGGCGCAGGCGGGCGAAATCCTCGTCGGCATGATAGGAACTGCGGGTCAGGGGACTCGCGGAGACCAGCAGGAAGCCTTTGGCGAAGGCCGCCGTCTCGTAGGCCTTGAAGTCGTCGGGCGTAACGAAACGCTCGACCACGTGATGCTTCGGCGTCGGTTGCAGGTACTGTCCGATGGTCAGGAAGTCGACCTCCGCCGAGCGCAGATCGTCCATCACCTGCTGCACCTCACTCTTCTCCTCCCCCAGGCCGACCATCAGGCCGGACTTGGTGAAGATCGTCGGGTCGAGCTGCTTGACCCGGTCGAGCAGGCGCAAGGAATGAAAGTAGCGCGCGCCCGGCCGCACCGTGGGGTAGAGCCGGGGCACGGTCTCCAGGTTGTGGTTGAAGACGTCCGGCTTGGCCGCGACCACGACCTCCAGCGCCCCCTCCTTCCGCAGGAAATCCGGCGTCAGGATCTCGACGGTGGTCGTGGGCGTCGCCTCGCGGATGGCCCCGATCACCTTGGCGAAGTGCTCGGCACCGCCGTCCTCCAGGTCGTCGCGATCGACCGAGGTGATGACCACGTGCTGCAGACCCAGCTTCTTGACCGCCTCGCCGACCCGGTAAGGCTCGAAGGGATCGAGGGCGCCCGGCTTGCCGGTGGCCACATTGCAGAAGCTGCAGGCGCGGGTGCAGATGTCGCCCATGATCATCATGGTGGCGTGCTTCTTGGCCCAGCATTCGCCGATGTTGGGGCAAGCCGCCTCCTCGCAGACCGTGTGCAGCTTGTGCTCGCGCACCACCTGCCGGGTCGCGTGATACTCGCGGCTGACCGGCGCCTTGACCCGCAACCAGGCGGGTTTGTTCCGCTGCACGGGATTGTCGGGCTTATGCGCCTTCTCGGGATGACGCAGGCGAGGCTTCTCGGTCATGTCCGTCATGTCCCTAGAAATGGACCGCCCGCCCGTAGGCATCAAGCACCGACTCGTGCATCATTTCCGACAGGGTCGGATGCGGGAAGACAGAGTGCATCAGGTCGGTCTCGGTGGTCTCGAGCTGCATGGCGACCGCATAGCCCTGGATCAGCTCGGTCACCTCGGCGCCGATCATATGGGCGCCCAGCAACTCGCCGGTGTCCGCGTCGAAGACCGTCTTGACCAGCCCTTCCGGCTCGCCGAGCGCGATGGCCTTGCCGTTGCCCATGAAGGGGAAACGGCCGACCTTGAGCTTGTAGCCGGCGGCCTTGGCCTTTTCCTCGGTCAGGCCGACCGAGGCGATCTGCGGCTGACAGTAGGTGCAGCCGGGAATGCGGCGCAGGTTCAAGGGATGAACGTCGTTCTTGCCGGCGATCTTCTCGACGCAGATCACGCCTTCGTGGCTGGCCTTGTGGGCCAGCCAGGGCGGGCCGCAGACGTCGCCGATGGCATAGACGCCCTGCTCGCCGGTCTGCATCCACTCGTCGATCACGATGTGGCCGCGCTCGACCTTCACCTTGGTGCCGTCCAGACCGATACTTTCCGTGTTGCCGACGATGCCGACCGCGGAGATCACCTTCTCCACGTCGAGCACCTGGGTCTTGCCGCCCTGCTCGACCGTCGCCTTGGCCAAGCCCGAACCGTTCTTCGGCCGCTCGACCTTGGTCACCTTGGCCCCGGTCAGAATCTTGATGCCCTGCTTCTCGAAGGTCTTGCGCGCGAAGGCCGAAATTTCGGGATCCTCGGCCGGCAGGATGCGCTCGACCAGCTCGACCACCGTCACCTCGGCGCCCATGGTGCGGTAGAAGCTGGCGAATTCGATGCCGATGGCGCCGGAGCCGACCACCAGGATCGATTTCGGCATGGTCTCGGGCACCATGGCTTCCTTGTAGGTCCAGACGGTGCTGCCGTCGGCCTCCAACCCCGGGAGCTGGCGCGCGCGCGCGCCGGTCGCCAGGATCACGTGCTTGGCCGTCAGTTCGGCGACCGCCTTGCCGTCCTTCTCGACGTGAATCTTACGCTTCCCGCCGGCACTGCCGTTCAGCTTGCCGTGCCCGTCGAAGACCGCGACCTTGTTCTTCTTGAGCAGATGCTTGACGCCGCCGCTGAGCTGTCCGGCCACCTGGCGCGAGCGCTTGACCACCGCCGCCATGTCGAACCCGATGTTATCGGCCTTCAGGCCATAGGTCTTGGCGTTCTGGAAGTAGTGGTAGATCTCGCTGGTGCGGAGCAGGGCTTTGGTCGGAATGCAGCCCCAGTTGAGGCAGATCCCACCCAGATGCTCGCGCTCCACCACAGCCGCCTTCATGCCCAGCTGCGCCGCGCGGATCGCCGCGACGTAACCGCCGGGGCCGCCGCCCACGACGACCAGATCGAAATCGCTCTCGGCCATGCTTCGCCATCCCGTGCTCAGTTGACGCGCGGCCTCCGCAGACGAGAAGGCCGTCTCGATCTTCTATCCGCCCGGCGCCACAAGAAGGCATCGCCGCGCAGGCGTCCCGGTCCGGCGAGGCCTAAAGCAGCATCGAAAGCGGGTCTTCGATCAGCTTCTTGAAGGCCGCCAGGAACTGCGCACCCACCGCGCCGTCGACCACCCGGTGGTCGACCGACAAGGTGCAGGACATCACGGTCGCGACGGAGAGCGCGCCCTCCTTGACGACCGGGCGCTGCTCGCCCGCGCCGACCGCGAGGATGCAGCCCTGCGGCGGATTGATGACCGCCTCGAACTGCTTGACCCCGAACATGCCCAGATTCGAGATCGAGAAGGTTCCGCCCTGGTACTCCTCGGGCATCAGCTTACCGTCGCGCGCCTTGCCGGCGAGCGTGCGCATCTCCGCGGAGATCTGCGCGAGGCCCTTGCCGTCGGCCTGCTTCACGATCGGGGTGATCAGGCCGGCCGGTGTCGCCACCGCGACGGAGATGTCCGCGCGTTCGAAAAACAGCAAGCCGGAGGGATCGAAGGCCGCGTTGGCCTCGGGAACCTGCCGCAAGGCCAGAGCGGCGGCGCGGATCACGAAGTCGTTGACCGACAGCTTGTAGGCGCCCTCGCCCTCTGGCGCGCGGCTATTGAGGTCCTTGCGAACCTTCAGCAAGGCATCCAGCTCGCAGTCGACGGTGAGATAGAAGTGCGGAACGGTCTGCTTCGACTCGGTCAGGCGCTGCGCGATGACCTTGCGCATGCCGGAGAGGGGGTCCTGCTTGTAGGGAATGCCGAAAGCATCGGCGAAAGCCTTGCCGGATACGCCCTGAGGCATGGCCGTACCGGCGGATGTCGCCGCTGGCGCAGGCGCCGTGGCAGCGGCCGCAGGCGACTTGGCCGCGGCCGTCGCTCCACCGGCAAGCGCGCCCTCGATATCGGCCTTGACGATCCGGCCATGCGGACCCGAACCCTTCAACTGGCCAAGATCGAGGCCGGCCTGCTGCGCCATTCGGCGCGCCAAGGGAGATGCGAAGATCCGGCCGTCCGAAGAAGCAGTCGCGGCCTCCGGCTTGCCGGAGGTCGCGGGGCTCGGCGCCTCGGCTCGACCGGCTGCGGGAGTCTCGCCGCCACCGCTGCCGTTGGTGCCGCCGCCGGGTGCCGGCGGTGCCTTCGACTGAGCGACCGAGATGTCGATGTCGCCCTCGTTCTCGCCCTCTTCGAGCAGGATGGCGATGACGGCGTTCACGGCGACGGCCTCGGTTCCTTCGCCGACGACGATCTTACCGATCTTGCCTTCCTCGACGGCTTCGACCTCCATGGTGGCCTTGTCGGTCTCGATCTCGGCGATCACGTCGCCGGAGCTGACCTCGTCACCCTCCTTGACGTGCCACTTGGCCAGAGTGCCCTCGGTCATGGTGGGCGAGAGCGCCGGCATCAGGACGTTGATCGGCATGACGCTTCCAATTCCTTCCAGAACGCGCGACGGACGACCGCCCTCTTGCGGGACGGCCGGCGGTCAGTCGCGATAGCAAACCTGCTTGGCCGCCGCCACGACCTTGTCGGCCTGCGGCAGTGCGAGCTTTTCCAGATTGGCGGCATAGGGCAAGGGCACATCCGCACCGGTCACACGCGCCACCGGCGCATCCAGGTGATCGAAGGCCTGCTCCATCATGACGGCCGCCAACTCCGAGCCGATGCCGGCGAAGGGCCAGCCTTCCTCGGCGGTAACCAGACGATTGGTCTTCTTGACGGACTCGACGACCGTCGCCGTGTCCATAGGGCGGATCGTGCGCAGGTCGATGACCTCGGCGTCGATGCCCTCCCCGGCCAACTGTTCGGCGGCCTCCAGACAGCGTCCGACCATGATCGAATGGGCGACAAGGGTCACATCGCTGCCCGACCGCACGATCTTCGCCTTGCCGATCGGCACCAGCCAGTCCTCGCTGTCCGGCACCTCGAAGGACTGCCCGTAGAGAATCTCGTTCTCCAGGAAGATCACCGGATTGGGGTCGCGGATCGCCGACTTCAGCAGGCCCTTGGCATCGGCCGCCGACCAGGGCGACACCACCTTCAGGCCCGGCACATGACCGTACCAGGAGGCATAGCACTGGCTGTGCTGGGCCGCGACGCGCGAGGCGGCGCCGTTCGGCCCGCGAAAGACGATAGGGTTCTGGATCTGACCGCCCGACATGTAGAGCGTCTTAGCGGAGGAGTTGATGATCTGATCGATCGCCTGCATGGCGAAGTTGAAGGTCATGAACTCCACGACCGGCCGCAGGCCGTACATGGCGGCGCCGGCCGCAAGACCGGTGAAGCCATGTTCCGTAATCGGGGTATCGATGATCCGCTTTTCGCCGAACTCCGCCAGCAGTCCCTGGGTCACCTTGTAGGCGCCCTGGTACTCGGCGACCTCCTCACCCATGACGAAGACCTTGGCGTCGCGGCGCAATTCCTCGGCCATGGCGTCGCGCAGGGCGTCGCGCACCGTCAGGGTCTTGGTCGGGCCGGTCCAGTCCGGTTCCGGCTCAGGCGCCGCTTGGGCGCTCGGAGCCGGGCTGGCGGCGGCTTCTGAGGTGTTTTCTGCGGCCGCTGCCGCCGTCGCGGACTCGGACGGCTGCGAGGCTTGGACGGCGGGCGCAGCCGCAGCACCGTCCAAGGCCGCCGAATCCTCGCCCTCCTCGAGCAGCAGGGCGATGGGCGTATTGACGGCCACGTTGTCGGTGCCTTCGGAAATCAGAATGCGGCCGAGCGTTCCCTCCTCGACCGCCTCGACCTCCATGGTCGCCTTGTCGGTCTCGATCTCCGCCAGTACGTCGCCGGAGGCGATCTCCTCGCCCTCCTGCTTGAGCCACTTGGCCAGCTTGCCCTCGGTCATGGTCGGCGAGAGCGCCGGCATCAGCACTTCAATCGGCATCGTTTCTGTCCTCCCGTCGCCGCCCGCTTACTCCGCCGCCTCGGCCTCGGTGTAGACCTCGGTCCACAGCTCGGCCTCGTCGGGTTCGGGCGAGTTCTGGGCGAACTCGGCTGCCTCGGAGATGATTTCCTTGACCTTGCGGTCGATGGCCTTCAGTTCGTCCTCGCTGCAGTACCCCTCTTCGATCAGCGTATGCTTCAACCGATCGATCGGGTCCCGCTCGGTGCGCATCTTCTGCACCTCCTCCTTCGAGCGGTACTTCGCCGGGTCGGACATCGAGTGGCCGCGATAGCGGTAGGTCAGCATCTCCATGATGTACGGGCCCTTCCCGGCACGTACATGCGCCACGACCTTGTCGGCAGCCTCGCGTACGGCCAGAACGTCCATCCCGTCGACCTGCAGACCCGGAATGCCATAGGCTTGGCCGCGGTTGTAGAGCTCCTGAGCCTTGGCGGAGGACCGCTCGCTCGAGGTACCCATGCCGTACTTGTTGTTCTCGATCACGTAGATGACCGGAAGGCTCCAGAGCGCCGCCATGTTGAAGGCCTCGTAGACCTGTCCCTGGTTGACGGCCCCGTCGCCCAGATAGGTCAGGCAGACGGCCTCTTCCTCCAGGTATCTGTGGCCGAAGGCGATGCCGGTTCCGATCGGCACCTGGGCGCCGACGATGCCGTGGCCGCCGAAGAAATTCTTCTCGCGGCTGAACATGTGCATGGAGCCGCCCTTGCCCTTGGAGTAGCCCGTACGGCGGCCTGTCAGTTCGGCCATCACGCCCTTCGGGTCCATGCCGCAGGCAAGCATGTGGGCGTGGTCGCGGTAGGACGTGACGACCGTGTCCTTCTCGGTGATCGCCGTCTGCAGGCCGACCACCACCGCTTCCTGGCCGATGTAGAGATGGCAAAAGCCGCCGATCAGGCCCATGCCATACATCTGGCCGGCCTTCTCCTCGAAACGGCGCGCCAACAGCATCTCGCGGTAGAGTTCCAGGAGGGTCGTCTTGTCGTGCTTCTTGGCCCGCTCGGCCTGCCGCTTGGTGGCGCTCGCCGCGCTGGCCGCCGCAGCTTTCGACGGCGACTTGGCGGACTTGGGCTTGCCATCGCCGCGGGTCGCCCCGGAGGAAGCGCCGCGTGCGGCCTTGGTCGAAGGCTTGGAAGCGGACGCCTTGCCACTTCCCGATGCTCTGTTAGCCATTGATTTCCAGCGCTCTCCCTATTGCGCGACCATGCGAGCGTTGCCCCCGCTACGACCACGGCGTTAAGGTAAAGGCGCCAAAAGGGAAATGCAAGAAACAGGGTAAATATTTGTAATATAAAACAAAAATGAAAATTAACTGAATTTGGATTAATTTATGTTTCGATCAGATCTCCGCAGAACCATCGTCTCCTCGGCATAGCCGTAGTTCAGGAGCGCGCGGGCGCGCTCCTCCAGCAAATCCGGATCGATGCTGCCGTCCCGCAGACGGTCCACCTTGCCCGACAGCTCTCTGCGTTCGGAGGCCACGGCCGCCGCCACGGCTTCGGCCTCGGCCAGTTCCTGGGAAAGATGTAGATAAGCGAGAAAACCGCGCTCGCCCTGAACAGCGTGATAGGCGAAATAGCCGATCACGCCGACGGCGAGAACCTGCGGCAGGATAGTCTTGAGGCGACGACGAATTTCCGAGGCGAGCTGCATGACCGCAGAGAATCACGCCCGGCGACTCCGGTCAAATCCGGAGTCAAGAAAATCGAGACAATCCCCGTGACCTGTGGCGCGAAGGACTCACAGGGCCCCTTCCATCGGCGCCAAACCGCAAGACGGCGCTTTAGCCGAGGCGGATACAGCCGCGGCCCGCATAGTTGGCGGCCGCCGCCAGTTCCTCCTCGATCCGCAGGAGCTGGTTGTATTTCGCCAGCCGGTCGGATCGGGACAGCGAGCCGGTCTTGATCTGCCCGCAGTTGGTCGCGACCGCGAGGTCCGCGATGGTCGCATCCTCCGTTTCGCCGGAGCGGTGGGACATCATGGCGCCGAAACCGGCGCGGTGCGCCATCTCGACGGCCTCCAGCGTCTCGGTGAGAGTCCCGATCTGATTGACCTTGATGAGGATCGCATTGGCGATGCCCTGATCGATGCCGCGCCGCAAGCGCTTCGGATTGGTCACGAAGAGGTCGTCGCCGACGAGCTGCGTCTTCGTCCCGATCAACCGCGTCAGTTCGGTCCAGCCGTCCCAATCGTCCTCGGCCATGCCGTCCTCGATGGAAACGATGGGATAGGCCTCGGTCAGCTTGGCCAGTTCGCCGGCCAGATCGCCCGAGGTAAGCAGCCGCCCCTCGCCGGCCAGATCGTACTTGCCGTCCTTGAAGAACTCCGTGGCCGCGCAGTCGAGCGCCAAGGCGATCTCCTCGCCCGGCTTGTAGCCGGCGGCCTCGATGGCACCGACGATGGCGTCCAGAGCCTCGGTCGCCGAGCGCAGATCGGGCGCGAAGCCGCCCTCGTCGCCGACGTTGGTGTTGTGGCCAGCGGCTTTCAGTTTGCTCTTGAGTGCCTGGAACACCTCGGCCCCGGCACGCAGCCCCTCCGCGAAGCTCCCGGCGCCCCAGGGCACGATCATGAACTCCTGGAAGTCGATGGGGTTGTCGGCGTGGGCACCGCCGTTGACGATGTTCATGAAGGGCACCGGCAGCGTGCGCGCGAAGCTGCCGCCGACATAGCGGTAGAGCGGCAGGCCGCTCTCCTCCGCGGCCGCCTTGGCCAGGGCCAGCGACACGCCGAGCAGCGCATTGGCGCCCAGCCGCTCCTTGTTCTCGGTGCCGTCCAACTCGATCAGAGTGCGGTCGATGGCGACCTGATCCTCGGCTTCCAGGCCCGAAAGCACGTCGAAGATCTCATGGTTCACGGCCTCGATGGCCTTCAGCACGCCCTTCCCGCCATAGCGGTTCTTGTCCCCGTCGCGCAACTCGACCGCCTCATGCGCGCCGGTCGAGGCGCCCGACGGCACCGCAGCACGTCCGAAGGCACCGCTCTCCAACGTGACATCGACCTCCACCGTTGGGTTGCCGCGGGAATCCAGAATCTCGCGGGCACAAATGTCGACGATGGCGGTCATGGTCGCTCCTCTAAGGTCGGATTGCAGCGTGATGGGCGGCGTGATGGCGTCGGCGATGGATAGCCGGACAGCTTTGCCGGGACAAGCCGCTCGCTCCCGTCATGGGATCGGTTAGCCCGCCTTGGCGACACGGTCCAAGGCGACGAGTTGGCTCAAGAGTGCCTCGAGCTCGCGCAGCGGCACCATGTTCGGTCCATCCGAGGGCGCGCTGTCCGGATCCTGGTGGGTCTCCATGAAAACCGCGGCCACGCCGACCGCGACGGCGGCGCGTGCCAGGACCGGCACGAACTCCCGCTGACCGCCCGACGTCGCGCCCTGCCCGCCCGGCTGCTGCACCGAGTGGGTCGCATCGAACACCACCGGATAGCCGGTCTCGGCCATGATCGGCAGGCTGCGGAAATCGGTGACCAGCGTGTTGTAACCGAAGGAGGCCCCGCGCTCGGTCAGCAGGATGCGGTCGTTGCCGGACAGCGCAACCTTCTCCGCGACGTTGCGCATGTCCCAGGGGGCCAGGAACTGCCCCTTCTTGACGTTGACCACCTTGCCGGTTTCCGCCGCGGCCACGAGCAGATCGGTCTGACGGCAGAGGAAAGCCGGGATCTGCAGAACATCCACCGCTTCCGCCACGGGCGCGCACTGCTCGGGCCTGTGCACATCGGTCAGCACGGGGCAGCCGACGCTCTCACGGACCTCGGCCAGGATCGGCAAGGCCTCCTCCAGCCCTAAGCCGCGATTGGAGCCGAGCGAGGTCCGGTTGGCCTTGTCGAAGGAGGTCTTGTAGATCAGCCCGATATCCAGCCGGTCGGCAACTTCCTTGATGGCATAGGACATCTCCAGCGCATGCTGGCGGGATTCCAGGGCGCAAGGCCCCGCGATGAGCGTGAAAGGCATGTCGTTGGCGAGTTCGAGATCGCCGACGCGCACGGATCTAGGTTCCGTCATGGTCAGTCCTTTTGCCTGCGGCGCCAAGGCAGCGTTCGGACGGGTTACGGGACCGTAAGAACGATCGCGCCGCCGCGCGTTACCACCAGGCTGTGTTCATACTGTGCCGTCATGTAGTGCGCCGGCGTCGCCAAGGTCCAGCCGTCGCCGGTCTCTTCCGCCCATTCGGCGCCGGTCGAGAGGAAAGGTTCGATAGTGATCACCATGCCGTCATGTAGAACACGACGGTCCGCCGGGTCGTAATAGGATGGGATATAGCCCGGTTCCTCGTGCAGCGCCCCGCCGACACCGTGACTCTGGAGGTTGCGGATGATCGTATAGCCTTGCTGACGCGCCATCTTCTCCACCGCCTTGCCAATGCGATTCATCGGCGTACCGGCGCGCACCACTCCCACGGCACGCTCCAGTGCCTTCCGCGTCGTTTGGCAGAGCCGACGCTGCGCCGCCGTGGTGGGCGGCACCGCAAAGCTCGCACCGGTATCCGCGAAGAAGCCGTTGCGTTCGGCGGACACGTCGATGTTCACCAGATCGCCGGCGGCGATCCGACGCTCGCCTGGGATGCCGTGTGCGATCTCGTTGTTGACGCTGATGCAGGTCGCGCCCGGAAAACCGTAGGTGGTCTCCGGGGCCGAGCGGGCGCCCCGCGCCTCCAGCCCCTGACGGCCGAGGCCGTCCAACTCGCCGGTCGTCATGCCGGGCTCCAGGGCCGCGCCCATGTCCCGCAGAACCTGGGCGACGATCTGTCCGACCGCCTTGAGCTGTTCCAGATCTTCCTGGCTGCCGACAGTCATTGCCGGCCCCTACATGAGCCGCGACTGTTCCAACGCCGCGCGGACGAAGGACGTGAAGAGCGGATGCGGCTCGAAGGGGCGAGACCTCAGCTCCGGATGGAACTGCACACCCATGTACCAGGGATGCCCCGGCAGTTCGACGATCTCGGGCAAGACACCGTCCGGCGAAAGGCCGGAGAAGAGCAGTCCCGTCGTTTCCAGCTGCTGCTTGAAGTTGATGTTGACCTCGTAGCGGTGGCGATGCCGTTCGCTGATCTGCTCCGCACCGTAGATTTCGTGAACCTGGCTGCCTGGGATGAGCTTGGCGGGGTAGGCACCTAGGCGCATCGTACCGCCCAGATCGCCCTCGGTGCTGCGGCGTTCCACCTCGTTACCGCGCAGCCACTCGGTCATCAGGCCGACCACTGGCTGATCGGTCGGGCCGAACTCGGTCGAGCCCGCCGCCGGCAGATCGGCCAGATTTCGCGCCGCTTCGACGACGGCCATCTGCATCCCGAGGCAGATGCCGAAGTAAGGGACGTTGCGTTCGCGGGCGAAGCGGGCTGCGGCGATCATGCCCTCGGTGCCGCGCTCTCCGAAACCGCCGGGCACCAAGATCCCATGGACGTTCTCCAGCTCGGCCAGATAGCCCGGCTTCTCGAAGATTTCGGCATCCAGCCAGCGCACGCCGACCCGCACGCGGTTGGCGACGCCGCCGTGGGCCAAGGCTTCCGCCAGCGACTTGTAGGCATCGATCAGGCTGGTGTACTTGCCGATCACGCCGATCGTCACCTCGCCATCCGGTCCGCGGATCGCGTCGCAGACCTCATCCCAGCGACCGAGGTCGGGAGCCGGCGTGTCCAAACCGAAGTGGTGGCAGACCTCCTGGTCGATCCCCTCCTGGTGATAGGCGCGCGGCACGGCGTAGATCGTGTCGACATCCAGGGCCTGAATGACCGCCTGTTCGCGCAGGTTGCAGAAGAGCGCCAACTTACGCCGTTCGTCGCGGCCGAGCGGCATTTCGGAACGGCAGACCAGGATGTCCGGCTGAATGCCGAGCGACTGCAGTTCCTTGACGGAATGCTGAGTCGGCTTGGTCTTCAACTCGCCGGCGGTCGAGATGTAGGGAACCAGCGTCAGGTGCATGAAAAGGCTGCGCTCGCGCCCCAGTTCATTGCCCAACTGGCGGATCGCCTCGAAGAAGGGCAGCCCCTCGATGTCGCCGACGGTGCCACCGATCTCGCAGATGATGAAGTCTTCGTCCGTGATGTCGGCCCGAACGAACTCCTTGATCGCATCCGTGACGTGGGGAATGACCTGAACCGTCGCCCCGAGATAATCGCCGCGCCGTTCCTTAGCGAGGATCTTCGAGTAGATCTGCCCGGTCGTGACGTTGTCGCTCCGCCGCGACGCGACGCGGGTGAAGCGCTCGTAGTGCCCCAAGTCCAGATCGGTTTCGGCCCCGTCCTCCGTGACGTAGACCTCGCCATGCTGGAAAGGGCTCATGGTGCCCGGATCGACGTTGAGGTAGGGATCGAGTTTGCGCAGACGGACCTTAAATCCACGCGCTTGCAGAAGCGCGCCGAGTGCCGCCGAAGCCAAACCCTTACCGAGAGAAGAGACCACGCCGCCGGTGATGAAGATGAACCGCGTCATGGACCGCCACTATCCCTGCTGAAGGCGCGCACGGCAAGAGCCGAAGCCGAGGTGCTGGACCGGCATGAGTATCCTGTAGATTTGAACGTACGGAAAACCGGCGCGGCGAACGCACAACGGTCGTGACAGGAATAGGGGTCAGTTCGGAGTCGCGACCAGCCCGCAGCCGCGAAACAGGTTCACTGTAGCGGCACGCTGGGCTCGGCCGGCTCCGCCGGACTGGAATCCGGCAAGACCGGCGCAGGCGGCGTGAAGGTATCGCCGACAGGCTGATCGAGGATCGAACCGCCCTCGCGATGGCCCCCGGCCAGGATCGCCAAGGTGATGGAGGTCGCCATGAAGCAGGCCGCGAGAATCGCCGTGGTCCGGGTCAGGAAGTTCGCGGTTCCGCGGCCGGTCATGAAACCGCTCATGCCGCCACCGCCGCCACCGCCGCCACCGCCGATGCCCAGGCCGCCGCCTTCGCTCCGCTGCATCAGCACCACCCCGATCAAGACGACCGCGATCAGCAAGTGAACGACAAGAAGTATCTGTTCCATAGTCCCAACCTGAAACACCAAGGTAGCCGCGCGAGCCCGGTCCCGGCGGCTAGGTTGCGCGATCGCTTGGGATGCGCAGCCAAGATTTCATAGCTTCGGCGCTATGTAAGGGATCGGCGCCGCAATGGCTAGGGCCGATCATCGCCGCCGCATCGATGGAGCCGGATCAAAGCGGACAGGCCGTCGCAATCGCCCAAAAATCTTCGGTTTTCAAGCTGGCACCGCCAACCAGGGCCCCATCCACGTCCGCCAGAACCATCAACTCCTGCGCGTTCTCGGGCTTCACCGAGCCACCGTAGAGCAACCGCGTCGCGTCGGCGCGCCCCGCGCCGAGCAGGTCGGCCAAGTGGCGGCGCAGAGCCGCGTGGACTTCTTGAACCTGATCCGGCGTCGCGGTTCGGCCAGTCCCGATAGCCCAGACGGGCTCATAGGCGATCACGAGGCCGGTCTCTTCCTGCGCCAAGGCCGAAATCGGCAAGGCCCTCTCGATCTGCCGCGCAATCACTGCGAGGGTCTCGCCGGCGTCACGCTCCGCCTCGGTTTCGCCGACGCAAACGATCGGTGTGAGACCGCTATCCAGGGCCGCTTCAGCCTTGGCGCGGACTGTCGCATCGTCTTCGCCATGGTTCTGGCGGCGCTCCGAGTGCCCCAGAATGACGAAGTCGCAGCCGAGATCCCTCAGCATCGCCGCCGAGACATCGCCCGTGTGCGCGCCCGACTGCACCGCATGACAGTCCTGGCCGCCGAGCGCGATACCGCCGCCGACGATGGCGTCGCGGACCGGCCACAGCAGCGTGAAAGGCGGGCAGACGAGAAGGTCGCAGGCCGGCGGCTTCGGATCACCGTAGTCGGCCGCTTGCTGGGCCCGCTGGGCAAGCGACTCCGCCAGCTTCAGGCCGTCGGCCGTGAGGCCGTTCATCTTCCAGTTTCCGGCAATCAGTTTACGCCGCATCGATCCCCTCCACGGACATACCTCGGCTCGCGCAGCCACAGGCCTCGGTGCGCAGAGGCCTTAGCACGAGCGGAACGGTCCGGCCAGTCGTCGGTCGGACTTAGTCCGGCCTGAGCTTCGCCGGATCCCCCGGTTTCAGACACCGGGAGCGAGCAGAGGTTCGGTCAAGCCTGGGCAAAAGCACTAAACATCTGATTGCAATAGAAATTCGGGCAAACCCGAGGACCGCCTTAGCAATTCCCTCCGCCGCGTTCCTGCACTAGGATGCGCTGCTTCGGGATCGCATGCGCCAAACGGCGCAGATCCAGACGCAGACTCAACGGAATTCGGGACTCATGAACTTTTTGCGCGGCATCGTTGCCAAGGTTTTCGTCTACACGCTGTTCGGCCTGCTGATCGCCAGCTTCGCGATCTGGGGCGTGGGCGACATCTTCCGTGGCGGCGGCCATTCCCAGACGGTCGCGACGGTGGGCGAACAGGAGATTTCCGAAGCCGCGTTCCGCAGCAATCTGGCGCAGGACTATAGCCTCCTGCGCCAACGGATCGGCCAACAGGTCGACCCGGAAATGGCGCGCGCCATCGGCCTGCCGCAGCAAGCCCTTAACCGGCTGGTGGTCGAGGCGCTGTTCATCCAGCAAGCCGACGACCTCGATCTGGCCGTTACGGAAGACACCCTTCGGTCGGAGATTGTCGGAGACCCCAGCTTTCGCGATGCGCTCAACACCTTCGATCGCAACCGCTTCCAAGCCTTTCTGAGAAGCCAGCGAATTTCGGAAGCCCAGTTCCTGGAGCGCCTCTCCGCCCAAGTGGTGCGCGACCGGGTGGTCGGCGCCATCGGCCTGGGCGTGGAGGCACCCCGGATTCTGGCCGAGGGGCTTTACCGCTTCCAGGCTCAAGCACGGATCGCAGACTACGTCGAACTGCCCTTCGGCAGCCTGGAAGAGATTGCCGAGCCGGACGCGGCAGAGCTGCAGAGCTTCTACGACGCGACGCAGGACACCTACATGGCGCCGGAGTTCCGGACGCTGACCTATATCGACCTCAGCCCGCAGGCTTTTATCGCCGAGATGGCGGTCAGCGAAGACGAACTGCGCACCGCCTACGAGGAACAGCGCACGACTCTGGGCACGCCGGAACGCCGCAGCGTGTCTCAGATGATCTTCGACGACGAAGCCGCAGCCGCAGCCGCAGTCCAACGCCTCCAGACAGGTGCGGATTTCGCGAGCCTGGCCGAGGAGCTTACCGGTCAAGCGCCGGTCGACTTCGGTTCGGTCGTCCGGTCGGACCTGCCCGGCGATCTCGCGGAGGCGGCCTTCGCGCTCGAAAACGGGGAAAGCAGCCAACCGGTGGAAACCAGCTTCGGCTGGCATCTCCTGCATGTCGCGGAGATCCAGGAGGGTGAGACTCCCAGTTTCGAAGCTGTCCGCGATCAGGTCCGCGAAGACCTTCTGTTCGGCCGGGCGATCGACGAGCTGATCTCGATCGCCAACCAATTGGACGATGAACTGGCCGGCGGCGCGACACTGGAAGAAGCCGCGCAGACCCTGAATCTGCCGGTGAGCAACCTGGACGCCTACGGGCGCGAAGGACGGGATTCGGAGGGCGGATTGATCGAGGGCTTGCCGCAGACCCAGAGCTTCAGCGAAGCGGCCTTCAGAACCGAGGCCGGCGACACCTCCCTGCTGCTGGAGACCGACGATGGCGGCTACTTCATCCTTCGGGTCGACGGCGTGATACCGCCGACACCTCGCCCGTTGGAGGAGATCCGCGAGCAGGTGGTGACCGACTGGAAGATCGATCAGCGCGACAGCCAGCAGTTGGAGCGCGCCAGCGACCTGGTCGCTCGGCTGGAGGAAGGGCAAACCTTGCAGCGTGTCGCGGAAGCGGAAGGCCTGCAGATCAGGACGACCCCGCCGATGACCCGCGACGAGTCCGACCCCAACGTCACGCCCTCGGAGCGCCTGCCCAGCCAGCTGTTTCGACTGGAGGTCGGCCAGCCCACCATCGCCGACGCGACGGCGGGGCAGATCGTCGCCGTCCTGCGCGAGATCGTGGAGGCCGATCCGGCAACCGCCGAGGCGGAGGTGACGGCACTGCGCAGCCAGTTGCAAGGCGCGCTGGCCGGCGATGTCCTGAACCTTTACGCAACCTCTCTCGAGCGCGAGTACGGCGTTTCCGTCGATCAGGCGGTGATCGACCGTATTCTCGCGGACTTCTAAGGGCCATGCTCTGCACGCCAGAGGCCGACGTCTTTCGCAGCGCCTATCGGGCCAATCGGCCGCAGGTGGTCTTTACCCGGCTGATCGCCGATCTCGAAACGCCGGTTTCGGCCTTTCTGAAGCTGACCGACAATCGCCCTTTCTCCTTCCTGTTCGAATCGGTCGAGGGTGGCGCCACCATCGGACGCTACTCCTTTATCACCATGAAGCCGGACGTCATCTGGCGCTGCCGGCGCGATGCGACGGAAATCAATCGTCAGGCCCGCAGCGATCCGACCGCCTTCGTCCCCCTCGAGGGAGCGCCGCTGGACTCTCTGCGTGCGCTGATCGAGGAAAGCCGGATCGATCTGCCGCCCGAATTGCCGCCGATGGCGTCCAACCTGATCGGCTACATGGGCTACGATGCCGTCCGACTGATGGAACGGCTGCCCGACGACAACAAAGACGTGCTGGGCATCCCCGATGCCCTTTTCGTGCGACCGACCGTGACGGCGGTGTTCGACCGGGTCGAGGACGTGGTCACCGTCATCACGCCGGTCTGGCCACGTCCGGGCGTCGACGCGTCGGCCGCCTACGATCTGGCGCGCGAACGCCTGGCCGAAGCGGTCGAAGACTTCGGCCGCTCCCTGCCCTATCGCCGCGAACGCGCCGAAACGGCGGACGTACTGCCGGCGCCGCAGTCGAACATGGCGCCGGAGGCCTTCCGCGACATGGTCGCGCGGGCCAAGGACTACATCGCGGCGGGCGACATTTTCCAGGTGGTCCCCTCGCAGCGCTTTCACCTGCCGTTCAAGCTGCCGCCTTTCGCACTCTATCGTGCGCTGCGCCGCCTCAACCCCTCGCCCTTTCTCTTCTTCATGGATCTGGGCGACTTCGCCGCCGTCGGCTCCTCGCCGGAAGTGCTGGTCCGGCTGCGCGGCGAGACGGTCACGCTGAGGCCCCTCGCCGGGACACGCCGGCGCGGCGCCACGCCGGACGAAGACCGGGACCTCGCCGAAGATCTGCTGAACGATCCCAAGGAACTGGCCGAACATCTGATGCTGCTCGACCTGGGACGGAACGACGTCGGCCGAGTGGCGCAGATCGGCACGATGGAGGTGCCGGCCAAGTTCGTGATCGAGAACTACAGCCACGTCATGCACATCAGCTCCACCGTTGAGGGCAAACTGCGCCCCGGCCTGGACGCACTGGACGCGCTGGTCGCCGGCTTTCCGGCCGGGACGGTATCGGGCGCCCCGAAGGTCCGGGCGATGGAGATCATCGACGAACTGGAGCCGGAACGGCGCGGCCTCTACGCCGGCGCGGTCGGCTACTTCGGCGCCGGCGGCGACATGGACACCTGCATCGCCCTGCGCACCGCCCTGATCAAGGACGGCACCATGTACGTCCAGGCCGGCGGCGGCGTGGTGGCAGACAGCGACCCGGAAGCCGAGCATCAGGAATCCGTGGCCAAGGCGCGCGCCCTGATGCGCGCCGCCGAAGAGGCCTTGAGGTTCGCGCGGGCGGGTTAAGGCAACCCGGTCACAAACAAGAAGACCTCAGCCACTCGCGAGACCACCCAGAAGCCCCGTCCCGGCAGCGCAATTCGCATGTTCGCCGAACTGGTTGCCCGCCGGCAGCAGCGATACCTCGTGCCACGGCCGCAGTTGCAGGTTCGCCCCGTACTTCGGCGCGATGCCCAGAAAGGTCTTGAAGATGGCCAGGTGCGTCGGATGGGTCTCCGCCCAACCTTCCAGGTCCGCCATGGTACGGAAGTAGGCGGGGCCGAGGCTGCGGTCGGTGCCGGCACCGTCACGGCCGATTTCCCGCATGTACCGGCCGGCGTGGCAGTTTACCTCCTGGCCCCTGTCGCGCAGGAAGGCCATACCGGCTTCGAGCACCGGCTCCATCCGCTCGAGATACTCTCTGCGTTGCAACCCTTCTGTAGAGCTCCAGTCCTGTCCGGACCTGATGATGCAGAGGGACACCTGTTCGACGGCATCCGCAAAGGTCGAGCTCCAGGCCGGAATCGGAGAATTCCAGTCGGGAGGCATGCGCAAGGGTACCATCGAGCCGGGTCCTCGGGCCTAGCGGCATTCTCCGCCTCCTCGACGCTGTCATCGCCAGGCGCCGCCGTTTCCCGAGGCCGCAAGGTCCAGGCCCTCGGGAAACGGCATTACAATAGGAGCCGGATTGGCGTTGAACAGGAGCCGAACGACATCCGGACGGGAATGGTGACCGACCGGATCCGCCGAGGACTTCGCGTAGGCGATCATGGCGAGATCGACATCCGCGACGATCAGCCCTTCCGCATCTTCGGCCAGAGGCGCACCGTCGGGACCGTAGATGCGCGCATGACCGCCGCCGTCCTCGAGGAGTTCCCCAAGACCTCGGTCAGCGAAATCGCCTTACGCAACGGCTTCGTGAACTTCCCACACTTCTCGAAGCTGTTCCGCCAACGCTTCGACCGCACGCCCTCGGACTATCGGCGTCGGCGCCAGAGCAAGCGGTCTTACTCACGTTCAGATAACGCCGTGTGAACGCCCGTCGCCGAGGGTCGAGCCGCGGCCTCGACACTCCGGCAGATGTAGGTGACCGCGGCATCTGCGGTGATCCCGGTCGGATCCACCGAGGGATCGTAGGCTGTCACGGCCAGAGATCCCAGCGGCAGAAGATCCACGGCGGTCTCGATGCAGGCGGCGACCTCGGCCGTTGAGAGACCGCCCGGCGGCCGAAAGTGATTGGCCGGCGCGAAGTCCGGATCGTGCACGTCCAGATCCAAATGCAGATGCAAGGTTCCGACGCGCCCCGCCAAATCCGCAAGCGCCGTGCCGAGCGCCGCTTCCGCTCCGGCAACCCGGATCGCGGCCTCGCCGACCTGGATCACGCCCGAACGCGCCAGCAGCGCTTCTTCCTCGGCATCCAGATCCCGCGTCCCGGCCAGGATCATGCAGTCCTCGCGCAGGGGCGCGAAACCGGGAATGGACCGTGCGACGGTGGTCCAGGCATGCCCCGTCAGGATGGCGACGCCCATACCGTCCAGGAAACCGGTCGCAGTGCTGTCCGGCGTATTGATATCGCCGTGCGCGTCGAGCCACAGAACCCCCGTTCGTTCCACGCCGAGACCAGCGACGGCACCGACCGTCGTATTGCAGTTGCCGGCGAGAACGACCGGGAATGCGCCTGACTCGACGGCCGACCGGACCTCTCTCGCCACGGCACGCATGGCGGCGAAGCCCCCCGCGATCTCGCTGGGAAATCCGTCATCCAATTCAATGCGATACAACTGGAGAACATGCCCGGCGGCTTCGAGCGCCGAGACGAGGCCGCGGTCCAGCAGGCGGTCCGGCCCGCAGCCCATGCGCTGGAGATGCTGCCCGGAATCGTAGGGCGAGACGATCAGCCGAACCCGCACTGCACGTTACCCCACTCCTCACTCGCCCCGGCAGATGGGACCGACAGAGAGCGGACGAGGCAAGCCGCGTCCGATAGCGACGATCGCGCGCCAGCCCGCACCGGCAGATCTTAGTGGCTCAGGATCTGGCTGAGGAAGAGCTTGGTGCGGTCGGACTGCGGATTGTTGAAGAATTCTTCCGGCTCGTTCTGCTCGATGATCTCGCCGCCGTCCATGAAGATGACGCGGTTGGCCACCTTGCGTGCGAAGCCCATCTCGTGCGTCACGCAGATCATGGTCATGCCTGATTCGGCGAGGCCGATCATGACGTCCAGCACCTCGGAAATCATCTCGGGGTCGAGGGCCGACGTCGGCTCGTCGAACAGCATGATCGCCGGATTCATGCAAAGAGACCGGGCGATCGCCACGCGTTGCTGCTGACCGCCGGAGAGCTGCCCCGGATACTTCAGTGCTTGTTCGGGGATTTTCACCCGGGTCAGGTACTGCATGGCGATCTCTTCGGCCTCACGCTTCGGCAGGCGGCGCACCCACATGGGCGCCAGCGTGCAGTTCTCCAGCACCGTCAGATGAGGGAAGAGATTGAAGTGCTGGAAGACCATACCGACCTCGCGCCGTACCTCGGCGATGTTCTTGACGTCGCTGGTCAGCTCCACGCCGTTGACGACGATATCTCCGCGCTGATGCTCCTCGAGACGGTTGATGCAGCGGATCAGAGTGGACTTGCCGGAGCCCGAAGGCCCGCAGACCACGATCCGTTCGCCCTTGTTGATCGTCAGGTTGATGTTCTTGAGCACGTGGAATTCGCCGAACCACTTGTGCATACCGGCGATCTCGATCGCGATCTCGTCGCCGATCTGCAGCTTCGAGCGGTCGATGTTCCGCCCGTCGGCTGTCTTGTCACTCGACCCTTGGGTCGAGACCTGTGCATCACTCATTAACCTGTACTCCAGCGTTGTGCGGCCAAAGCGTAAATCTCGCTCTCTCTTACGGTCAGAGAGCGATTGATATCATGGAGGAAGCGGGTTCGCGTCCACCTATGACGATTGCGCTCTAGCGTCGTCCGTACCCCGTTTCGAGCTTGCCCTCCAGGTAGATCGAGTAACGCGACATGCCGAAACAGAAGATGAAGAAGCAGATACCGACGAAGGCGTAGGTCTCCTCGAAGAAGCCGATCCAGGCGGCATCGGTGTTGGTCGAGCGGGCCACCTGCAAGAGATCGAGGATACCGATGATCCCGAGCAGAGTGGTGTCCTTGAACAGGCCGATGAAGGTGTTGACGATGCCGGGAATGACGATCTTCAACGCCTGCGGCAGAACGATCAGCCGCATCGATTTGGCGTAGGTCAGCCCGATCGCGTCGGCGGCCTCGTACTGCCCCTTGGGGATCGCCTGCAGACCGCCGCGCACGACTTCGGCCATGTAGGCCGAAGCGAAGAGCGCGACCCCGATGAGCGCCCGCAGAAACTTGTCGAAGTTCACGCCCTCGGGGAGGAAGAGGGGCAGCATCACCGAACTCATGAAGAGAATGGTGATCAAGGGAACGCCGCGCACCAGCTCGATGAAGGACACGCAGAGCATGCGCACGATCGGCATTTTCGAACGCCGGCCGAGCGCCAGTACAACACCGATCGGCAGGGAGGCCGTGATGCCGACGATACCCGACACCAGGGTCGCCAGCAGACCGCCCCACTTGTCCGTGGACTCGATGATCAGGACAACGCCTTCGAAGATTGCCTGCCCCGCGAGAAAGAGCAGGAACGCCGCGACAAGGCTGCAGGTCGCGGCGAGCGGTGCCCAGACCCGCCATTCCACTTCGCTGGCCCGGCCGGCCGCATGCTTCAGGACCTTGGTCAGACCGAAACCGAAGATCCCGACGCAGACAAGCCACCAGAGCGGGGCCAGTCCGAACCCGACGAGAAAGAGCCGGCCGTTTATGAACTGACTGACCGGGCCTTCCGTTATCAAGATGCGATCGCCCTGCCGTAGGTCGTCGCGCTGCGCGGCCATCTCCGCCGTTGCCCGCACCTGACTGGCGACGGACTCGAAGTCGACCATTGGGCGGTCGCCGCTGAAGCCGAAAAGCACCAGCATGGCCAGCACAGGCGCGACATAGGCGAAGGGCAGCAGACGTGGTCGGCCGGAAATATCACGCATCCAGACAATGGCGCCAGCCGAGATCAAGATGATAACGGCAAGGACCAGACGCATCGGCGAGGCTGCCAGATTCACGCCCGTCAGGAGGTAATAGGCGAAGAAAGGATAAGCCGCGGCGAAGTAAAGCAACGGCTTGCGGTACGGCAGGCCGGTAAACAGCAGCGGCGCCACGGCGAACACCAACCCGATCCCGGCCAACAGCGGACGCCAGTTCTCCGAGCGATCGTAGAAGCCGGTCATGAACAGCAGAGAGCGCTGCTTGATCACGACCCAACAGGCGCCGTCATAGGAGCCGCCCCAGTCGATCAGCGGCTGCAACTGGGTGAACAGCGGCTCGGCGGCAGCCACGCTGCCGGCAGAGATCGCCGCTTGCAGTTCGGGCAGCAGATCGGCGGGACCAACCTCCGTCATTACCGGCCCCAGCGAGGCCGGGATCAACTCCGGCGGCATGCCTTCATAGCGCTGGACGAAGACAGCCAGCAATCCAGCGATGTTGCCGAAGGCGCTTTCCGCGAGGCGCTTGCTCACCGTCGCGGCCGCCGCAGCTTCCTCGCTCAGGCCCGGTGCGTCCGGATCCAGGGCGAAGTCTTCGGCACTGAAGGCGGCGATGTTGGACCCGATCAGGCCGGCCGTGCGCCCCAGATCGCAAAGCCGCCGATCCTCGCCGCTGACCACTGCATCGACAGCCACCCAGTTGGCGATGGGGACGACCACCGAATAGATCACCAGGGCCGCGATCAAGGTGGCGATGGCGTTGACGGGGCTCGAGAAGAGGTTCCCGCGCAACCAGCCGATCAGGCCGACGGTACCCGCCGGCGGCGGTAGATCGGGATGCTGACCTAGCTCGTAGACTTGGCCGTCGTCTTGGGGAACCTGGCTTTCCGACATCACCATGGCATCAGCGCTCCACCAGGGCGATGCGGCGGTTGTAGATGTTCATGAAGAACGAAATCAGCAGCGAGATGGTCAGGTAGACCGCCATCGTGATGGCGATGCACTCCACCGCCTGCCCCGTTTGGTTCAGCGTGATGCCGCTGAGGGTGGCAACCAGCTCGGGATAGCCGATGGCGACGCCGAGCGAGGAATTCTTAGTCAGGTTCAGATACTGACTCGTCAGCGGCGGCACGACCACCCGCAGCGCCTGCGGAATGATGATCAGGCGCATGGTCCAGCTCGGCTTGATCCCCAAAGCGTAGGCGGCCTCGGTCTGACCATGGCTGATCGCCAGAATTCCGGCGCGTACGATCTCCGCGATGAAGGCGGCCGTATAGGTCGAGAGCGCGAGCAGCAGGGCCACGAACTCCGGTGAGACCGTAAAGCCGCCAATGAAGCGGAAGCGCCCGAGCTCAGGTGTTTCGAAGTCCAGAGGCATCCCGGCAGCGAAGTAGGTCAGGACCGGAAGCCCCAGGATCAGGGCCGTACCGACCCAGAAGACCGGAAAGATCTGGCCTGTCGTCTCCTGTCGCTTCTTCGCCCAGCGCTTCAGAACCACCGTAGCGATCACTGCGGTCAGCATGGCGATCGGAATGGCTATGAAGCCGGGTTCGAAAATCGGTGCCGGCGCCTGCATGCCGCGATTGTTGATGAAGGCGCCGAAGCCGAGGTCGATGGACTCCCGAACCGTCGGCAGCGCCAGCATCACCGCGTACCAGAAATAGATCTGCAGCAGCAGCGGCACGTTGCGCACGATCTCGATGTACCAATAGACCGCCTTGCTCAGCAGCCAGTTCGGCGTCAGCCGCAGTACACCGAGAATGAAACCCAGAATGGTGGCGATCACGACACCGACCGCGGCGACCAGCAGCGTGTTCAACAGCCCCACGATGAAGGCGCGGCCGTGGGTGTTGGTCGGCCCGTACTCGATCAGCGTGTTGTCGAGTTCGTAGCCCGCCTGGCTCCAGAGGAACCCGAAGCCGGTGGCAATGCCCCGATTTTCGAGATTGACCGCGGTGTTCTGAATGATGAAGGCCAGAAACGTCCCGGTCACCCCCAGGGTCAGGGCCTGGAACAAAACCGCGCGAAAGCGCTGATCGGTCCAAAGCGAACTCAGCGACTTCTGATCTTGACCGGCCGTCTCGACAGCCATCCTTGCCACCCCCCGCAGATCCAGGATCAAACCTCAACGGTTCTGCATCCGAAGCTGCGACCTAATGTCGAAAAAAGGCGGATCGAACTGGACCGACGCACGGGTTGTTCCCGCATCGCCGTCCTGCGCCTTCCCGACTTGCCAAGCTGAGTCATGGACGAGGTCCTATTATGATGCGGCCGTTCCCAAACCGACCGGCAGACCTTTCGTCCCAATCGTCCTAGCCGCCGCTTCGCTCTGGCGACGAGGACGACCTAAACATAAGCGCTCACGTATTCACGACGCCGGCGTCCCAAGCAACAGCCACAGGGGCAAACGGCCTCCTCGAAAGGTAATCGGCCCGCAACCTGTTGGGGTTGCGGGCCGAGAGGATCACCGGAACGGCGGCGAGTAGAGGACGCCCCCGTCGTTCCAGAGGGCATTCAGACCGCGCTCGAGACCGAGCGGCGTATCAACGCCGATGTTGCGCTCGTAGACCTCGGCATAGTTACCGACCATGGTCACGACGTTGTAGGCGAAGTCGTTGGACAGGCCGAGCATCGCGCCCAGCTCACCCTCGGCGCCGAGCAAGCGCCGGATTTCCGGATTCTCGGACTCCATCATTTCGCTGGCATTCTCGGAGGTGACGCCCAGCTCTTCCGCCGTGATCATGGCGTTCAGCACCCAGCGCGCAACATCGCCCCACTGGTTGTCGCCGTGGCGAACCAGCGGACCCAGGGGCTCCTTGGAAATGATCTCCGGCAGGATCTTGTGCGCCGACGGATCGCTGACGGCGGAACGCTGTGCAGCCAGACCGGAGGCATCCGTCGTGTAGACGTCGCAGCGCCCGGCTTCGTAGGCCTCGCGAGCCTGGCTGTCGGTGTCGACGGTGACCGGCTCGAAACTCATGCCGTTGGTCCGGAAGTAGTCCGCCAGGTTGAGCTCCGTCGTGGTGCCGGTCTGAATGCAGACACTGGCACCGTCGAGGTCGAGCGCCGAATCCACGCCCAGATCGGTGCGGACCATGAAACCCTGGCCGTCGTAGTAGTTGATGCCGACGAATTCGAACCCGAGGTTCACGTCACGGCTGAACGTCCAGGTCGTGTTGCGGGCCAGCAGATCGATCTCGCCCGACTGCAGCGCGGTGAAACGCTCCTTGGCCGTGGTCGGGGTGTAGTTGACCATATCCGGGTCGCCGAACACCGCCGCAGCCATGGCGCGGCAAAAGTCGACGTCGAAGCCTTGCCACTCGCCCACGTCGTTGGGGGCGGCAAAACCGGCCAATCCCGTCGTGACACCGCACTGAACGGAACCGCGTTCCTTCACGGCATCCAACGTCTGGGCCGAAGCGGCGCCAGCCGTCAGGATTCCAACCGCCGCAACGGTCGTCATCATTTTGATCAGAGTCATGGGTAGAGGACCTTCCCTGTTCGTCCTGTTCATTGCAGTCTTTGCATTCATTGGTTGAGCGGCCGACCTTCCGTCGATATTGCACCGCACAACAGGCAAATATCCTTTCGTGCCGACTGCGTGCAGTCAAGATGAAACATTCGACCGCACAAGGCAATTGTTCACACTGTATCCAAAGTACCCGTGAATGCATTCTCTCCTTAAAGAGTGCGGTCTTTTCTGCCGTCACCGCGATTGCTTTCGCGAAGGCGATAGGCTGATATCGGACCCGTGGCTTCGTCGGGCCGGCATGCAGTCGGATGAGGGCCGTTCCGATAGCGGCGGGAATGCACAATAAGTTGATTGCTTCCAGGCGCCCGCCAGATCCCGGCTTTACGAGAAGCCCGGATGCCCGACCGGGTCGCGAGGGATTCTTTCCAAGGAACGAGCGGACATAGATGGCTGAGCAGACCAGAAGCACCGGACGCACCGCAGCGCGCGCAACGCGCCTCGCTCATCAAGGACGCGACGTGCGCATCTACGGGGGAAAGACCGTCAATCCGCCAGTGTCGCGCGCCTCCACCATCCTGTTCGACGACCTGGCCAGCTTGCGCGCGGGCGCGACGGGGCACAGCAAACCGGACTTCGTGCAGTACGGCCGGTTCGGAACGGAAACCCACATCGCGCTGCGCCGGGCCTGGTCGGATCTGGAGGGTTCCGACGACACTCTGCTGCTGCCCTGCGGACTGGCCGCCAACGTGCTCGCACTGCTGGCCTTCGTCGAAAGCGGCGACCACCTGCTGATGATCGACAACGTCTACGCACCGACACGAGGGGTCTGCGACGGCCTGCTTCGGCCGCTGGGCGTCGAGACGACTTACTTCGACCCGCAGATCGGCGCAGCGATCGAAGAGCTGATACGTCCGAACAGCAAGCTGATCTACCTGGAGACACCCGGCTCCCATTCCTTCGACCTCTGTGACGTTCCCGCCTACGTGGAGGTTGCCCGACGGCACGGCCTCAAGACCGCGCTCGACAATACCTGGGCGACGCCCCTGTTCTATCGCCCCTTGGAACAAGGGATCGACGTCTCGATCCAGGCTGGCACCAAGTACCTGGGAGGACACTCGGACGTCATGCTGGGTTTGGTGGCGGCCAACGGCGAGACGGTTCAGCAGCTTCGCAGCAAGTCGGACCTCCTGGGCTACAGCGTTGCGGCCGACGACGCCTACCTCGCCCTGCGCGGCTTCCGAACCCTGGAGGTGCGTCTGCGCCGGCACGAGGCCAGCGCGCTACAGGTGGCGCGCTGGTTAAGGGAGCGGCCGGAGGTCGAGCGCGTGCTGCATCCGGCTTTGCCGGATCATCCTCGACACGACCTTTTTGCAAGAGACTTCGATGGTGCCTCCGGTCTGTTCGGCCTGGTGTTGAAGCCGGGTTTTCCAGCCGCGGCAATCGAAGCGATGGTGGATGGCTTTACCTACTTCGGCCTCGGGTACTCCTGGGGCGGTTACGAAAGCCTGATCGTCCCAAGCCCGATCGAGAAGATGCGCACGGCCACCGGCTGGGAAGCTGTCGATCGGACTCTGCGGATTCATATCGGACTGGAAGACCCCAGCGATCTGATCGACGATCTGGCCAGCGGCTTCAAGCGTTTGAGCGCCACAGCCCAGGCTGCCGAGTAGAGCCATGGACGAGAAAGTCCCCGCCAACAAAAGCGACAGGTCGAACGATGGTCCGCGCCTGCGCGTTCTGCTCGGCCAATCGATCGCCATCGGGCCCGGCAAGGCGGATCTTCTAGCTGCCATAGACAGGGAAGGCTCGATCACACGCGCAGCCAAGGTGATGGGAATGTCCTACCGCCGGGCCTGGCTGCTGGTGGAGACGATGAATGCCTGCTTCAAGGCGCCGCTGGTGGAGGCGTCTCGCGGCGGCAGCGGCGGCGGCGGCAGTGGCCTGACTGACACCGGCCGTGATGTCCTGGACCGCTATCGCGCTCTCGAGGAAAAGGCTGCAGCGGCTATCGCGGAAGACCTGGAAGCCTTCACACCTCTTCTTGTGGAGACCGCCCGAACCCGCCATAGCGGAACAGAGCGGTAGAACGGCTCTGCACAGTCACGAGGCCTTGCCGGAGACCGGCAAGCGACGCCGCCCCACGCCTTAGCCGAGTGTACAATGCATATCATTGTACGCGCCATAGTCGCAGATAAGCGCTTGCGTGATAATTTTGAGTCAGATAGCTTTTATCTAAACTTATATGCATACGAATCACCATTGACTTTGTGTGATAGGGAAGGCGCGAGGACATGGTTTGGGCGGGTCTTGCAGCAGTTGCTGCACTTACCTTCATCTGGTTCCTGGTCCCCTTTGCTTACCGAAAGTACGAAGAAAATCGTCTCGCACGCCTTTGTCGGGATCAAAAGACCATTGTCCTGAGCTACGACGACGGACCTGGAGAGACTCTGACGCCGTTACTGCTAGACCTCCTGCTCGAACACCGTGCGCAGGCGACTTTCTTCTTTCTTGGTCGCAATGTTGAAGGAAAGACGGACATCGCGCAGCGCCTGATCTCAGAAGGACATGAGATCGGCAGCCATACACAGGACCACTCGAATGCGTGGAAAACTGAACCTTGGCGCGTAGCTCGAGATCTTCGCTCCGGAATTAGGACAGTCGAGACCCTCGGTGGCGATGCCAAGCTTTTCCGTCCGCCCTACGGCAAGCTGACGATCGTCGGATTGCTTGACGGTCTGGCAGGTGCCCTACGCTTCGGTTGGTGGACCGTTGACAGCCGCGACAGCTGGGACCGCCGCCCAGTCGAGGACGTTGTTGCCGAGGTCGCGGCAAAAGGCGGTGGCGTCGTTCTGATGCACGACTTTGATCGCTACGGCCCTCCGTCCAATGGCGTCAGCCATATCGATCACGTTTTGGCCCTCACCAAAGGGCTTCTCGACTGCGCCGAGCGGAGTGGCTACCGGGTCCGCCGGCTCACTGATGTCTACAAGACGGCCGCGGAGCAACGGGGATGACGGGGGGACCTCCGCGCGTTCTTGCGGTCGCATCTGGCGGAGGACATTGGGTCCAGCTGTACCGGTTGCGGCCTGCATGGGACGGATGCGAGGTGACTTATGTCACCACCAACCCTGAATTTGGTCCGGAAGTCGAAGCCGATGCAGCCGCACGCAGGCAGCCGAAGCCGCGTTTTTATGCGATCTCTGACGCCAATCGCTGGCAGAAACTTCGCCTTCTCTGGGCGCTGCTTAAACTATTCGCGATTCTGCTGAGGGTTCGTCCGCACACCATTATAACCACCGGTGCCGCCCCCGGGTACCTTGCCTTGCGGCTGGGCCGGCTGATGGGCGCTCGGACAGCATGGGTGGACAGTATTGCGAATGCAGAAGAGCTCTCGCTGTCCGGACGCAAGGCCGGTAATCATGCGGATGTTTGGCTGACCCAGTGGGAGGATCTAGCCTCCGCCAGAGGACCGCAGTATCGAGGTTCGGTGCTATGATCTTCTTGACGATCGGCACTCATGAGCCTTTCGACCGGCTCGTTAGGGCCGTCGACGAGTGGTGCGATCCGACGAGACGAAAGTGCGAAGTGTTTGGTCAGATCACGGACCGGGGCCGCTACGTGCCGAAGAACTTCGACTGGATCCCCAGCCTTCCACCAGACGCTTATCGAGAGCACTGCCGCGCAGCAGAGTTCATCATATCTCATGCTGGGATGGGGTCGATCATTACAGCCATGACATACGGCAGGCCGATCGTCGTCCTGCCGAGGCGAGGCCATTTAAAGGAAACCCGCAACGATCACCAGTACGCTACAGCTATTCGCCTCCGCGGACACTCAGGTCTTATGGTTGCACTGTCTGAGACCGAGCTCCCGAGAATTCTTGACTTCGCCGTTGCACGTGGCGGCTGGGAAAGTACAGGGACGATCGGATCTTTCGCCGATCCACGTCTGACCGATATGCTGCGGAGCTTGATTGACAGGAGCGCCAACTAACCACGCAGACTTCAGTGCTTCATGCCGCGATGACGATAGACGGCGTGCAGATGCCGCCACGACCCGCATGAGCCCTGCTGCATTCTCAAGATGCGTGCGAACCCCCGATCACACGGCTACGAGTGCCTGCCTGCTGAGGAGACCGCGGAGCGGAGCTACAACGCAGTTCCGATAGCCAACAACGGTGATGCGGTCGGTTACGAAACTTCAGCTGAACTCGAATTCCAGGTGCCATTACCTGAAACGCCTTCGCTTGCAGAGGCTTATCTAAGGGCTGCGTTACGAAGGCTTAACTCCTCTCTCTTTAAATGCACGTGCGGTTGACTGGTTAGGTGTCGGGTGACACTCGCCGGAATGAGAACCGCAACCAGTATAGACAGCAAAAAACTGTTCAAGTATTTAGAGTCAAAAATTGAGGAGCTGCCAACTGGAGGCTTGCTTGGCGGTGATTCCACATCACCTCCTGCGATGTGGTAGCGATGATCATCAGCAACCGGAACTCCATAGTGATCGTTCACAGGTTAGAATTCCCATGGCGTCTCCGCGAACGGTTGGGTGATCGGATACTTTTTCCACAACTCTTTCTCAGCTGTCGGTCTTTGGGGTATCAGGCCGTCAGCCGCTGCAGTTTGGTTGTCGAGTTGCCAGCATGACGAAAACCATTCGAATGCTCGTCGTCGCTTCCGGCGGCGGCCACTGGGTGCAGCTCTGCCGGATGCGCCCCGCGTGGGACGGCTGCCAGGTCACCTACGTCACCACCGAGCCGGGTTACCGATCGGAAGTGATGGCCGACGCCAAGGCGCGCGGCCAGCCCGAACCCGCCTTTCATGTGATTGTCGACGGGAACCGCTGGCAGAAGTGGCGACTGCTCAAGTCTCTGCTTGGACTGACTCTGATTGTGCTACGCGTCCGCCCCCAGATCGTGCTCTCTACAGGTGCGGCGCCCGGATACTTTGCCTTACGACTTGGCCGGCTGTTGGGAGCGCGGACAGCCTGGGTAGACAGCATCGCCAACGCAGAGGAGCTATCGCTCTCCGGACGTAAGGTCGGTCCCCACGCGAATCTTTGGCTGACCCAGTGGGAAAACGTCGCCCAGCCAGGCGGCCCGGATTATCGGGGGACCGTCCTGTGATCTTCCTGACGATCGGCACGCAGGAACCCTTCGACCGCTTGGTCAGGACCGTCGACGCCTGGTGCGCCTCAGCCGGAAAGGGCGGCGATCTCTTCGGCCAAATCACCGAGCGGGCCGAGTACAAACCGAAGCACTTCGAGTGGGTGTCGAGCGTGACTCCCGAGGTTTTTCAGGCCCACTGCCAGCAAGCGGACTTCATCGTATCCCACGCCGGCATGGGCTCGATCATCACTGCACTGACCTACGGCAAGCCGATCGCAATCCTGCCGCGGAGCGCCCAGCTCAAGGAGCATCGCAACGATCACCAGCAGGCCACTGCAAAACGCCTCGGCAACCGCCCCGGCCTGATGGTCGCGCACAGCGAGGAGGAGCTTCCGGGGCTGCTCGACACGCTGGTGGCCGGAAGCGGCGCGATGAACGCCAAGACCATCGCGCCTTTCGCCGACCGACGTCTGATCGAAGCGCTCCGGACCTTCATTCACGAAAAATAGAGCCGGTCTCTCCACGGATGACCTGAGTCGCCGTGTTGGAGCGTGATCGCCACGGCCTCCCCGGTTATCGCTTGCAGCAGCGCTATGTTTCTCCGACTATAACGGGCGTCATATATGGCGGTACATATCCCCGACCCGTCGCCGGAGGCGCGCGATGCTCCGAAGCCTGCTTGCCCTGCTCGTGTTGACCCTGGCCAGTCCTGGGCAAATCACGCCTGCGCAGGCGAGCGAGCGGCTGACGGTCTTCGCAGCGGCCAGCACGACGGATGCCGTTGCCGAAGTGCTGGAGCAGTTCAAGGCGAAAACCGGGGTCGAAAGCGTCGCCTCCTTCGCCTCCTCCTCGACGCTGGCCAAACAGATCGAAGCCGGAGCCCCGGCCGACCTTTTCATCTCCGCCAACGTGACGTGGATGGATCACCTGGAGGCGCGGCAGGCGATCCGCGCGGAGACCAGGGTCGACCTGCTCGGCAACAGTCTGGTCGTGGTCAGCTCCCGCGACAGCGACTTCATCTGCGGGTCCGCTGCACCCTGCGACCTGGCGGCGGCACTGCAGGACGAGCGGCTGGCCGTCGGCGATCCGGATCATGTTCCCGCCGGTCTCTATGCCAAGGAGGCACTGCAGAGCCTCGGCCAGTGGGACGACCTGGAACCGAAACTGGCGCCTACCTCGGACGTGCGGGGCGCGCTGGCACTGGTGGCGCGCGGCGAGACCCCGGCCGGGATCGTCTACCAAACCGACGCCGCTTTGCTGTCGGACGTTCGGGTCGTCTCGACTCTGCCCGTCGAGAGCCATAGTCCCATCCTCTATCCGGTCGCCCTGACCGCACGGAGCGAACATCCCGCGGCGCCGGCCTTCCTGCGCTATCTGGCGGGACCGCAGGCACGCGCGATCTTGATCCGCCATGGCTTCACCGTCGTCGCTCCTCCGACGCCGCAACCGGCCGGCTAACGGATGTTCGATCTCTCGGCGAGCGAGATCGCCGCCATCGACCTGTCCCTGCGCGTCGGTCTCTGGAGCGTGGCCGGCGGCCTGCTTCCGGCCCTGGCGGCAGCCTGGCTGCTCGCGCGCTGCGATTTCCCCGGCAAGCTCGTCTTCGACGGCCTGGTCCATCTGCCGCTGGTCGTACCCCCCGTCGTCATAGGCTATCTGCTGCTCGTGCTGCTGGGTCGCAGCGGACCGCTCGGTCAGGTCCTCGACGACTGGTTCGGCATCACGGTCGCCTTCACCTGGCAAGGCGCGGCCGTCGCCTCGGCCGTGATGGCCTTTCCCTTGATGGTGCGGGCGATGCGGCTGTCGCTCGAGGCCGTCGACCGCAAGCTCGAGGCCGCAGCGCGCACGCTCGGGGCGCCCCCGTGGCAGGTCTTCGCCACCGTCACCCTGCCTTTGATGGCACCGGGCCTGCTCGCCGCGCTCCTGCTCGGCTTCGCTCGCTCGCTCGGCGAGTTCGGCGCCACCATCACCTTCGTCTCGAACATTCCCGGCGAAACCCGGACCCTGCCGCTGGCGCTCTACACCTTCACACAAACGCCCGGCGGCGAGTCAGGAGCCCTTCGACTGGCGGTTGTTTCCGTCCTGCTGGCTCTGGCGGCCCTTGCGGGTTCGGAGTTTCTGGCCCGCAGGCTCCAGAGACGCCTTGCCGGCTGATGCTCGAGATTTCCATCGAAAAACGCCTCGGTAATCTCAGGCTGCAAGCGGACCTCGCCTGTCCCGCCGAGGGCGTGGTCGCCCTCTTCGGTCGCTCCGGCGCCGGCAAGACTTCGCTCGTCAACATGCTGGCGGGCCTGCTGCGTCCCGACCGCGGCCGCATCGTGCTGCGCGGAGAGACCTTGTTCGACAGCGCAAAGGGGATCGACCTGCCGGCTCATCGCCGGCGCATCGGCTACGTGTTCCAAGAAAGCAGGCTGTTTCCACACCTGACCGTGCAGGACAACCTGCTCTACGGCTGGCGCCGCGCCCCGGCGAAGGAGCGGCGGACGGGGCTTGTCGAAGTGGTCGATCTGCTCGGTCTGACCGCGCTGCTGGACAGACGCCCCGGGACGCTGTCCGGCGGCGAGAAACAGCGCGTCGCCCTGGGCCGGGCATTGCTGGCCAACCCGCGCCTGCTCCTGATGGACGAGCCTCTGGCCAACCTGGACCAGACTCGCAAACTGGAGATCCTGCCCTTCGTCGAGCGCTTGCGGGACGAACTCAGACTGCCGATCGTCTACGTCAGCCACGCGATGGAAGAGATCGTACGCCTGGCCGATACGCTAATCCTGATCTCCGATGGGCAGGTTGTGGCGAACGGGCCCCTGGAAGATCTCACCAGCCGGCTGGACCTGCGTCCCTTGACCGGACGCTACGAGGCGGGCGCGGTGATCGTCGCCAATCTGGCACGGCACGATTTCGACGACGATCTCAGCGAACTGGACTTCGCCGGCGGGCGGCTGGTCGTGCCGCGCCTGGACGCTCCGGCGGGCACGGAGCTGCGGTTGCGGATCAGAGCGCGCGACGTCGCTCTCTCCCGCGATCGCCCGGAAGGGCTCTCGATCCAGAACATCTTCCCAGCAAGAGTGATGGACCTCAGCGATGAAGGCGGTGCTCAAGTCGACGTGCGCCTGGACGTCGGCGGCGCGCCGCTTTGGGCCCGCATCACCGGCCGCGCCAGACGACAACTGGAATTGGCGCCCGGCTCCAGCGTCTACGCTCTGGTCAAGTCAGCCGCGATCGACCGCCACGCTCTCGGCGGCCGCCCGACCGCCGGCGGCCGCTTCATGGGGCCTGCCCAAAGCGAGACCGATCCGCAGGGGAACTGAGCCGGAATGAGGTTGGCCGAACCAGTCGGCCCGACCGGTCGCTATCTGGTCTAATGCAGCTTCAAGACCTGGTAGCGATGGTGACAAAGCTGCCAACTGCGTTCGCCGGCTTCCGCGTCGTAGGCCGCCGCCGTGACCTTGTCCTCGATGATGTCGATGGCGGTATCGCACTGATCGATCGCCCGCAGCGCGCGCCACCCCTCCGCCTCTTTCACCTCTTCGATCGCGTCCATCATCGTTTCCAGGGAGTCGATCACCTCGCCGGCTTCGGCGAAGTCCGGCGCCTCGACCTCCGGCAGATCGCTTGCCGCCCATGCCGATCTGCCGTCGACCGCCGCAAGTGTCACAGCAACGAGCGCAATACCCCCCAAGACCGTGCCACCCAGCCAGCGGCACATCGTGCACTCACCCATTCGCTTCACCCTCTAACTGTCTATTTTTATGTTAATGCAACCGAACAAGGTCGATTTCCTGTTCGTGGTAGGGCAAAAAGCCCTCGTCGTACAAGCAGGAAGCGCTGCTGGGAAGCTCTGCCGAAGCTACGAACGCAAAGCGAGCGCGGAGGCATGACGGGGACGGGAGGAGGGGGAAAACATGCCTGAGCACACGAAGGCTCCACCGGGAGATACATCTGGAGATACCGCGGCGACCGCGATGGCGGCGGGAACGATCCCAACGACAGCAAACGATTCGGCAGGTATCGCCGCGGAGAGCGCGGCGCCGGAAATCGATCCTCCAGAGATAGCCCCCGAAGAGATCGCCGAGGAGATCTTGCGTGAGGGCCTGCGCTACTGGTCGTCGAAGCTTCAGCCCGATCATCTCCCCGCGCGCGGGGATCTCGACCCGACGGAGGTTCCCCGCCTGCTCCCCTACATCGAGTTGTCGGAGGTGCTGGACGGCGGTGAGGACTTCCGATTCCGGCTGGTTGGAAGTCATCTCGTCGACACCGACCACATCAATCCAACCGGCCTGCGGTTTTCGGCGTTTTTCGAGAATCCCGCCTATCGCGCCTATCAGCTTGGGCTCTATCGATGGGTCTTCGCCCGGCGCCGCCCGCTCTACAGCCGCAGCCGGGTTCCCTTACCCACCCACAGCCTGGATGTTCTCACCGAACGGCTGTACCTGCCGCTCGCCGGCGATGGCCACACCGTAGACGTCATCCTGAACTTCCAAGTCTGCCGGGGCATGGCGGACTGCGGGCTGAAGCTCGAAGAAGCGCTCGACCCGCGCTACGGCGAGTGCTTCGCCGCCGCCCTGCGCATCTAGAGCGGTCGTGTCGCGCGGTCGGCAGGGCTGGCCACAGAGATATAACAGGGGTCCTACGCGGAATCTTCCGACTCGCTTGCCGATTTGGCTGCAATCTCCTATGTCGCGAGACAGGTCAACGAACGATTGCGGAACGTGAGGCCTTCGCCGCATGGGTCCAGGCTGCCTCGAGGTCGACTGATGAGCGATGCTGTCTCCGTTCGGCACCCTGCGGTCTCGGCCGCGGAGCGTTCCGCCTCCCCTCCCCGGCGGCTGTTCACCCGCTATCTGATCGCGGCGCTCTTCCTGCTGGTCGTGCCGTTCTTGCTGTCCTACGCGATCTTTGCCGTGACCGGCGAATGGGCGGTCCGCACCGCCTATCAGGATGTCGCGCCCGTCGCCCATGCCACCCACGCCCTGGTCGGCGTCCTTCTTCTCGTTGCTTTTCCTCTGCAAGCGCTGCTGGGACTGAAGATAACCGGAAAGCGCAGTGCCGCGCAGAGAGGGAGCGCCAAGCGCACCTGGCATCGGCGGCAAGGCAGTTTCGTCGTCGCGCTGTACCTCGCTTACGTCGCCACGGGCATGGTGATGCTTTGGGATTCCTCCGTGGTCGGGCGCGGGGTGGCGTCTCTGGCGAGTACGCTTCAGATCACGGTCCTCGTCGGGGCAAGCGCCATCTACTTCGCACTCGCCTGGCAGGCCGCCCGCAAAGGTGATATCGCCCTCCATATGGATCACGTGCTCTTCGCACTGATCGCCATATCGAATATCTCACTCGGCCGGCTCGTGATCGCGTCCTTCAAGGGGCTCGGCATAGAACCCGGCGCGGTCGTCCTGCCCGGCGGTGCGGTCGGCTTCGTGTCGGCCGGCGAGTTCGGTGCGATCACGACCATAGCGCTGCTCGCCGCCCTCTGGCTCTCCTATGCGGCCCAGCGGGGGATCGTCTTCACCCAGTGGGGAAAGACCGCCGCGCTGGCCGTTCTTCCGATCTTCTGGCCGATCGTGCTCGTTCCGGGGCTCGGTCAGTAGGCGCCGACACCGCCTGGACGGAGAGCGGCGACGGCCTGGTCGTCGCCTCCAGTTCTTCAGTCCGTCTGGATGTGCCGGCAGTTCCCACGATCCGATTCCAGGCGGCGATGCCGTGAGTCGACCGTATCACTCCGGAGATCTCCCCCCTCCCGCCCCGCGATCCGCCGAGAGTCGGAAGACCGTCCGAGTCCTGCAACCCCGCACGATTTCGCGAGCTGCGACTGTCCAGCCGTTGTGGTCCCGCCCCATCGACCACACCTCTAGATGCAAGTGAATCACGGAGGCCCGAGACGGATGCGACGAGGGACATCGTCCTCGGCTTCGACAACCTTGCGGACCCTTGAAGCGGCTTTAGCGCGATAGTCTGTTCGCAAGCCCACGGACCCGCCACCGAGGGGAGTCAGTTTGTGAGACTAGAGCCGAAGCCGATCGATCGCGTCGCCTGGTATCTGCGCCCCTTCTTCTGGAATCAGCGCCGCAAGTACGGCTCGCACCTGCAGGCCGCGTTGCTCTGGGCCCGGGCGCCCCGCCTGTTTCTGGGGGTCGCCCTGCTTTACGGCATGATCGACCGCAGGTCGTCGCCGCTGTCTCCGCCTTTGCGCTCGCTCTTGACCGTGCGCGTCTCGCAGATCAACCACTGCAGCTTCTGCGTCGACCTCAACTCCGCCACGCTGATGAAGCGTGGGGTCTCCCTCGAGAAGGTCGAGGCTCTGCCCAGCTGGCGGGACAGCCCGCTGTTCGACGAGACGGAAAAGGCGGCGCTGGCCTACGCGGAGGCGATGACCCGGTCGGACGGCGAGGTCGACGACGGCATGATGGCCGCCTTGCGACGCCATTTCGACGAAGATGCCCTCGTCGAACTGACCGGGCTGATCGCCTTTCAGAATCTTTCGAGCAAGTTCAACAGCGCGCTTGCCGTGCCGCCGCAAGGCTTCTGCCGGATCCCCGGCCGACCGGCCGCAACCGCGGAGGAAAGTCCGAAGACCGAAGCCCTGAAGGCCACTGCCGGCGGAGACTAGCGACCGGGAAACGAGAGACCGGGGGACGAAAAACCAAGGACGAGAGACCGGCGGCCTCTTGGCCAAGCTGCAAGAGTCCACCGGTTCCGGAGCCGGCGCGACCTCCGCCCCGATTCACGATCAAACTTGTGAAATTAGATTATATTACTAGATTAATGTATTGTTTTATATCATTTAAAATCGTGAAAACCCGGCCGCGACAGACGCCGCTCGACGAGGAGTCGCCTCCGCTTCTCTAAATAGGTATTTGAAATACATATTATGGGCCTGGAGTGGTTTATAGCCGTATAGTGGTATTTCAAATGCTGATTTAAACGGCGGAGCCGGAGAAGACCATGCGCCTCACCTCCTTCACGGACTTCGGTCTGCGCGCGCTGATGCGGATCGCGAGCGAGCCCAGCCGCGCCTTCTCGACCGCCGAGATCGCCGAGGAGTTCGGCATATCGCGTCACCATCTCACGAAGGTGATGGCCGCGCTGTCCAGTGCCGGCCTTGTCCGGACCCGTCGCGGGACGGGCGGCGGGGCGGTCCTGGCCCGCCGGCCGGAAGACATCCGGATCGGCGAGGTCCTGCGGTTTCTGGAGCGGGATCAGGCGCTGGTGGAATGCTTCCAGTCCGACGGCGGCGCCTGTGCGATTACGCCGAATTGCCGGCTGCGAAGGATGCTGGCCGAGGCCGAGGAGGCCTTCATCGGTCGCTTGAACCGCTACACCCTGGCCGACTGCGCGCTGGAACCCCTCGCGGCATGACCCGCCCTGTTCGCCTCGAGGCCGGAGGGAGAACCCGCCCATGAAAGTCGAGTTGACGGAGGACGGCGCGATCGTGTCCGCCGAAGACATCGCCCCCTATCTGGATCTTGCGCCCGCCGCCGTACCGGAGCTTCTGCGCAAGGGCGCTCTCACCACCTTTTACGAGCGCGGCGAAGGTGCGGACGCGGGCCGCTTCCGTCTGACCTTCAAGTACCGGGGGGCCAGCGTTCGCTTTACCTGCGCCGCGGACGGGACCGTTCTGGGCCGGTTTCACACGCAGACGGTCCGCTGACATGACGTCCTCCGCGGAGCAGCTTCGGGCCTGGTCGGGACCGGCGATCCTGTCCTTCGGGTTCCGGCCTTTCTTCCTCTCCGCGGGACTCTGGGCCGCGCTGATCATGGCCCTCTGGATCCCGATGCTGTCGGGCCGGCTGAGCCTGCCGACCGCCTTCGATCCCCTGTCCTGGCATGCCCATGAAGCGCTCTTCGGATATCTCGGCGCCGTCGTCGCCGGCTTCCTGCTGACCGCCGTGCCCAACTGGACCGGCCGGCTGCCGCTGGTCGGCTGGCCGCTCTTCGGCCTCTTCGCCCTTTGGCTGCTGGGGCGCGTCGCGGTGGCCGTCTCCGCCTTGCTGCCGGCCTGGACGGTGGGGCTGGTCGATCTCGCCTTCCTGGGCCTGCTCGCCGCCGTCATCCTGCGCGAGATCCTCGCCGGCAAGAACTGGCGCAACCTGATCGTGCTGCTGTTGCTCGGCGCCCTGATCGCCGGCAACGTCCTGTTCCATTGGGAGGCCGCCGGGCAGGACGGCCACGCGGCCTCCGGACTCGGGCTGCGCCTCGGTCTGGCCGCCGCCGTCATGATGATCGCGGTGATCGGCGGCCGCATCGTGCCCTCCTTCACCCGGAACTGGCTGGTGAGGCGCGGCGCCACCTCCTCGACCGCCTGCTCCTGCCAACCGAAAGGGCCCTTCCCCGCGCCCTTCGGCGCCTTCGACAAGGTCGTCCTGCTGATCAGTCTCTTCGCGCTGCTCTGCTGGGTGGCGGCCCCCGCCTGGCCGGGCAGCGGGATCGCCCTGCTGGCGGCCGGCCTGGCGCTCTCCTTGCGCTTGGGCCGCTGGCAGGGTCTGCGGACCGGGGCCGAGCCGCTGGTCTGGATCCTCCATGTCGGCTACGCCTTCCTGCCGCTCGGGATGTTCGCCCTGGGCACGGCGATCCTCTGGCCCGGCGCGCTGACGAACGTCGCCGCCCAGCACCTCTGGATGGCCGGCGGGATCGGCGTCATGACGCTGGCGGTCATGACCCGCGCGACCCTCGGCCACAGCGGGCGCGACCTGACGGCCGACGCCTGGACGACCCGGCTCTATCTGCTGGTCATCGCCTCGGTGATCGCGCGTCTGCTCGGCGGCCTGCTCCCCGACTGGGCGTCGACACTCTACGCCCTCTCCGCCGCCCTCTGGTGCGCCGGCTTCGCGGGCTTCGCGCTGCTTTACGGGCCCTTGCTGATCCGCCGGCGGAGGGAGCCGCGCTAGGTGGCCGGCTGGACCGAGTACGCCCTGGCCTTTCTGGCCTTCTTCCTCTCCCACGCGCTGCCGGTCAGGCCGCCGGTCAAGAGGCGGCTCGTCGCCGGGCTCGGGCCGCAGGGCTTCACGCTCGGCTACTCCCTGCTGTCCCTGGCCCTGCTCGCCTGGCTGATCGCGGCGGCCGGGCGCGCGCCCTTTCTGCCGCTCTGGGGCTGGGCGCCCTGGCAGGCCACCATCCCGCTGACCGCCATGGCCGCCGTCTGCCTGCTGGTGGCGCTCGGCCTCGGCCGCCCAAACCCCTTTTCCTTCGGCGGCCTGAAGAACGAGACCTTCGACCCCGCCCGGCCTGGCCTGGTCCGCTGGACGCGCCACCCCTTGCTGCTGGCCCTGGCGATCTGGGCCGCCGCGCACATGCCGCCCAACGGCGATCTCGCCCACCTGCTGCTCTTCGGAAGCTTCGCCGCCTTCGCCCTGCTCGGCATGCGCCTGATCGACCGCCGCAAACGCCGGCAGATGGGGGAGGATTGGGAGGACCTGGTCGAGCGGGTAAGAGAGAGTCCGAAACCGACAGGCGCCGACCTGACGGTGGATCTGGCCTGGCGCCTCAGTGCGGCGGCGCTGCTCTACATTCTGCTACTGCTCCTGCACCCGCAGCTCTTCGGCGTTTCGCCGCTGCCGTGATGACTAAACAAACACAGCTTCGTCGACGGAAACTCAGATCAAGGCAAGTGCATACAGCGACACTCGAATAGGCTTCTAACTACCATAAACTCGAACAAATCGGTCTTTTGCTGTTCGAAGATTATATAGAAACCCTTGCCACCCGGCCCTTCTTGCAGTTTCCCGAAGAGGTTTGCGAGGTTCGAAGATTGACTGCTCTTGAAGATCAGCCGATAAATAATAGATTGAAAAATTAAAATAATCATCATTAAAAATAACGAGAAACAGCGGAAAATAGATACCAGCGTCCATTCTTTCTTTCTGAGGCGCCCACGCAGCACCCAATACTTTATCCGGAATTTCACATCTCTTCTTAGACCTTGTTGCCTTGACCTGCGCTAAGAAGCCGCAAAAATCACATATTACGTCAGCGCATTTGAAATTTCTTGGGAGCCGTTTAAGAGTTTTTGCTCTTTTACAAGATGGACAGGAGCAGAGTTTACAAACGGCATTTTCGCCGCTCTCTCCCAACTGTTGGTGCTGAGTTGGCATTAGAGAAACCGATCAAATTACACTAAAAAGACAAATACACATCACTCACTCAGACCGAGTTTATCAAAGAAAATTGAATTCCGCGCCTGTGCGTCGAGCAGCAATTTGTCGTACGGAATGACTTCGGCGTAGGTGTCAGGGTTTAGGGTGTAACCAAAAAGCCCCTTGCCGTCTGGCGTTGAATTGAATCTACCCCTCAGACGCTTTGTGAGTCCGGCAGTAATATCTGCAACTATATAGCAATGGAATGATGTGTTCGCGCCAATCCCCGAAATCACATTGCCTTTTCTGTCGCGTATGGTCTTACTGGACTTAAACAGCGTAACGTAGTCCATAAGCTGCATTAGAGGATCATTCTTGTCCGTATAGTCCTCGAGGCCAGGCCTTTTGAACTCGACTAGTATGACGGTATCGCAGGAACGTTCACTTTCTCTCCAGGCAACGCAACTATCATAGAAAAAGGCAATGTCCGGCTCACGACCTGAGTCTGACTCCGTGTAGCTTTTGATCGGTCTATCGGAAGCAAAAAAATTAAAGAAAGCGAGCCGGTCATCTAGGATCCATAGATTATTGTCGTCGATATGAATCTCACTCGATTCAATTCGCATCGGACATATGAGTTGGTGAATCGCTTCCTCAAGATGATGTTTTTCGTCATCCGCTTCAGCAAAACCACGAAAATTATCGAGTAAATCCAGAACAGCTTTTCTCTTTATAACGTATTCAGAAAGTGAACCCTTTTTATCATCTAATATATATCCTTTATACTCGTCGATTTTACCGGCAATAGCTTCATCATATTTCTGCGCAGCATCAATATCGCGCTTTACGCCATCAAAACGGCGTTGCCTGCGATAGCGATTCTGCGCCATTTCTACGTATATTCTTTCTTCGTTATTGCTGTTGGCTTGAAGGTTATCTACAAATTGGTCAATTTCATCTTGAACATAAATATATTGCGGGTGTTTTCTAATAATTTCGAATGCAATCGATTTCTTTTGTGCAAGCGCCTGTTCAACGTACTCCTTCAGAAATTCTTTGACGCTAGACGCAACCTGACGCCGTATCAAACGTCCCTCTTCAGGATCGAAAATGAAGTCGGTGCGTTGTGGATTGACGTGGGTATCGAGATAGTCACCTGTGACGGTTCCAACGTAAATCTGTTCGCCGTCAAGAGAGCCCAGGCCAATCTGATCGTCAATGCCGTACTCCTTTACGCCACGATCATTGGCGCAAAAGCACATCCAGTTGTTGACCGAACCACGAGGGCGGATACTTTTGTCACACTTCATATGACGAACAATAATGGGTTGATTTTTATTCTCTATCTCGACTTCAATAATCTGCTCAACTGATTCATTAATCTTTTCTTTGAACTCTTTTTGAAGATCAATGACGCCGTTGTCGTGTAAATAGATAAGAGGAGAGTTATCGCCAGCAAAAACAGGTAGGAAGTGAGCGATAACTCGCTGAACAATTGTATCTGTTTTAACCGGACACCTTGCTCCGTAAGAGTCCAAGAATTCACTCAATGTGACTGTTGTTCCGGGTTCCTTTGGCGCGATGTCTGAGGGCTCTTTGGTATCGACCTGGTTGCTTTCGCGCAGAACGAAATTGAATTCAACCTGCTTCAGAGTGTCACCGTTGAGAAAAGATGAACTGACGGTGATGTTCCCGAAAACTTTTAGCCAGCCGAGACGACCGATGCCCTTACCGCCTTTGCTTATCTTGTGCTGGGTGAAGGGTGTGCAAAAAGAGGCGAAGTTTTCCTCATTCAGACCAATTCCGTTGTCGCGTATCATGAAACCAGCGACGGGGGTGCTGCCGTCTTCAAGCGTATCGCGATGAATATCGATGTCGATTCGGCCTTTTTCAGCAAGTCTGTCATCCCCAAACCGCTCACTGATCGCGTACAAAGAATTGCTGACGGCCTCATAGAGAGGCAATAGCGCGCTGGTCTCTGACGGCTTGAGCGGAAGGCGCGCAACCTGCCCAATGACATCGGTATGTAAGTTTGGCACCTGCTTCTCCGCTAAACATCGCGTTTCTAATCTGCCTTGGTCTTGAACTCATGCGTCCGCGTGCATTCAATCAGTCTATGATTGTATTTTTCCGGCTTCTCTGCAACCCCGCTGGGCGGCACGCTGGATTTCTTCGCCCCGACGACCCAGGCGACCTTTCCTTGAACAAACGGAAGGTAATCGCAGAAGCCGGCGAGCAGAGAAGACTTGCGGACTGCAAGGCCCAGCGTCGCAGTCAGATCGAGGTTGTCGCGATCCCGCTGGGTACATTCGGCCGCCGTCAAAGGCAAACGTCGGTCGCCATGTCTTCGATGAAAAATGGCGCGCAGCTTTGGATGAACAAGAGAACTACGTCTTCGCCATAGCACTATGATAGTTGAGGCTTTCGGCATTTGAGACATGTGGAGGCGACAATGCAGCCGTGCTGCGTCGTGCGGCGGGAGGCCAGCATCAGATATTCGAGTATTCGTACGAAGAGATCCTTTCATCTAGCTCAGATCAACAGCCTCACCTAAGTCGCGCCCAATCACTTCGGAAATCAGGAATAACACGCTCTTCGATCAATCGATCGAAGAGGTCGAAGAATGACGCCTCGCTTCTCTGCCAGCTAAGGAACCCGCGCTCGCGGCTGTTGCTCATGTCGGTAAAGCATTCGATCTCGCGGCCGAGATCGGAATCGGTGTGCCACCATGAGGTCAGATGGGTCGCCACATGTGGGGCCAATTCGTGCTTGTCGACGATGTCTTTCCAGACCGCATCGGCATTCGCCATCTGATGGGCGAGCGGTCGAGGCTCTTCAGGCAATGGCGCAGGTGTCAGGCCGAAATAGCTGGCGATACGCGACCACATCCTTTCCCAACGAAACAGGTCGCCATTCGCGACATTGAATGCGGTGTTTGCCGCAATCGGTTCGGTCGCTGCCCAAGCCAGATGGTTCGCCAGCAGCCGGGCATCGGTGATATCTGTCACGGCCCCATATTGCGCGGCGGAACCGGGAAAGACGAAGGGGCGCTTCGTCTCCCGGCAGATTGACGCATAGACCGCAAGTGTCACGCCCATATTCATTGCGTTGCCGAGGGCATAACCGATAAGCGTGTGGGGGCGGTGCACACTCCACGAAAATCCCCGCCGTTCGGCCGCATCGAGCAATTCGTCCTCTTGGTCATAATAGAAGTTGGGAGCGGGCAACCGTGGCTGGTCCTCCTGAAACGGGGTGTAAGGCAACCCGGTAGCGTAGGCCTCGAAAGAACCGAGATAGTGCTTGAGACCGGTAACCAGCGCGACATGGGAAAGCGACGAATTGGCGAGCCCGTCCAACACGTTGCGGATCATCGCGCGGTTGACGATGCAGTTCTCGGCTTCCGTCGGTTGCGGCGACCAAGTGCAATAGAAAAGCTTGTCTATACAGGGCAGTTTTCCCAGCACAGACTTCGTCGCAGCCCGATCCCTTAGGTCCAAGGCGACATGGCTGACCGAACCTTCCGTCTCTATTCTTTCAAGTGCGAGCGTCACCACGCGCCAGCCCCTGTCGATTAGGAGTCTTGAAAGGTTGCTACCGGCCATTCCGGTCGAACCGACGACTAAGGCGGTGTAACGCACTTATCGCGCCTGGACTTCTATGCGTACGCGATCGAATGACGGCGCCATTTGCTCGGCAGCTATAGTCTTCGAGCAGAGCTGTGTGGCGTTTGGCAAGGGGTTCTCCTGTTCTCCAGTTCATTTCCGGCTTTGGAGATGGGAGTTATTTTGGGGAATGTGCGTCCCCTCTCAGGGGACGGTGGGACTATTGCGGCTCACATCAGCCGCCTCGTCCCAAGGCGGCTCGGGTCGCCAGGTCTCGGCCAACAGATCAATAAAATGGCGGACCTTGGGCGATAAGTGCCGACCGGTCGGATAAACGACGCGGATCGGTGGCCCGTCCAGAGCATGGTCTTCAAGAATGGGTTGCAGTCGGCCAGCGCGAAGATCAGCGCCGATAAGAAAAGTCGCGAGTTGCCCGATGCCATATCCGGCGAGCACTGCATCTCGCAGCGACTCCGAGTTACTCGTACAAAACCGCCCGTGCACCCGAACAAACTGCTCATTTACTGCTGTTTCGGCCCCATCCGCCGGGACTTGAGATCGAAAGCGCCACTCTGTCGGACGACCGCCATGAGTAAAGGCGAGGCAACTGTGATCGCCCAAATCAGTCGGCGTCATCGGAGCATCATGCGATGCCAGATATTCAGGCGACGCGCAGGTGACCAGACGATGCCGAGCCAGAGTGCGGCCGACAAGCTGACTGTCTTCCTCGCCTCCAATTCGGATGGCGACGTCAATGCCTTCCTCAATGAGATCGACATAGCGATCCGTGAAGGTGACGTTCACCACGACCTCGGGCCACATCTCCATGAAGCGGTGAAGTACCGGCAATACATGAAGGCGACCGAAGGACACCGGCAGATCGAGCCGGAGCCGTCCGCGCGGTTGCTCCGTCCGGCTTGCCATATCGAGTTCGATTTCTTCGAGGTCGGCCAGAACCCTCACGCAACGCGCGTAGAAGGCCTCGCCTTCGTGTGTGAGGGTAACGCTGCGGGTCGTACGCTGAAGCAGGCGCACACCAAGGCTATCCTCGAGCCGCACCACGCATTTGCCTACGGCCGAGCGAGACAGGCCCAGCTGCTGCGCAGCAATCGTGAAACTTCGAGCGTCGGAGACACGAACGAATGCGGCAAGGTCTGTGATGCGGTCAATGGCCATAGCGGAACACTGATTGCACACCTTATGTCCCAAGTGAAGTCACGAATGAACTGTTTGTGTTGCCGTGCGCGCCAATTATCGTCTTTCAAAATCAATGTGCCCTGATGTGAAAGATGATCACGATGACTCTGATCGACCGCCGGACAGCTATGCTGATCGCAATCTGCATAGCGAGTTTTCTCGAACCCTTGGCAACCACCGTAGTCGTGGTTGCGCTTCCCGCAATTCAGCAAGCGACAGATGCTACTTTTGCCGACCTGCAATGGATCGTGAACGCGTATGTTCTGACCTTCGCCGCCTTGGTGCTGACCGGCGGCGCTCTGGCAGATCGTTTTGGCCGCAAATTGGTGTTCCAGCTTGGCCTTCTGGCCTTCCTTGCCGGCTCGATCATGTGCGGACTCGCCAATATCCCGATTGCACTCAGCATCGGGCGGGGTATCGCCGGGCTCGGATCGGCATTCATGCTCAGCGCCGGTCTCGCGCTCATCGTTCAGGATTTCCATGGTCGCGAGCGCGTCCGAGCCTTCGCAATCTGGGGTGTGATTGTATGTGCCGGAGCAGTCTTCGGTCCCTTGATCGGCGGGTTGATCACCGATGCTTTTGGCTGGCGATGGATATTTCTCTCCATGGTGCCGGTATGCTTGCCGCTGCTTCTGCTGACGCATTGGAGCACTCCGGAATCGCGCGATCCGCTGTCGCAGAAACTGGACTGGCTCGGCCTCGGCAGCTTTACGGCGATGTTCTTCGTGCTGATGTACGTCCTGATCGAAGGCAACGCACTTGGCTGGACCAGTCCCATCGTCCTCGCTTTGCTTGCGGCCACCGTTGTGCTGACAGTAATCTTCATTACTGGGCAGCTACGTCAGTCGCGGCCGATGTTTGATCTGTCGCTCTTCACGGACAGGACCTTCACTGGCGCGTCGATCGTGGCGGTGGTCATTGCCGCCGCGTTCTTTACGCTGATCGTCTATTTGCCGCTCTACTTTCAGGGTGTGGTGAATTACGGACCCACGGAGGCGGGCCTGGCTCTGCTGCCGCTCGGCGTACCGCTTCTGCTGATGGGACCGGTCAGTGGTCGTCTTGCCGCAGTCGTATCCCCAAAGCTTTTCCTCCCGCTCGGCCTCCTCATCATTGCAAGCGGGGCAGCCTGCATCGCTTTGATGCCTCAGTTCGGAATAGGTGCGGTTTATGCCGGTATGTTCATCGCCGGAATCGGCGCTGGACTTATCAATGGGGAGCTTTCCAACGTCGCGATCAGTGTCGTTGAGCCGGAGCGCAGCGGCATGGCGTCGGGCATCAACAACACTATGCGCCAGTTCGGTTACGGGATCGGAATCGCTGGTTTGGGCGCGCTATTCGGCGGGATGGTTGTCTCCGCGCTGGCTGACCAAGGACGCGATTTTGCAGAACGGGTGGCTTCCGGCGATATCGAGGCTGCAGTGGCTGGACTATCGAATGCCGACGCCGCACGGATCGCAGCCGACACCGCGTTCATAAATGCGTTCAGCACGATTTGCTTCGTTGCGGCCGGCATCGCCGCAGTTGGAGCGGTGTTGGCGTTTGCGCTCATTCGCAAGGATCGGCCTACTGAAATACAGCCTTCGATCGCTCTAGCGGACAGAAATGGTTGAAGCTGCGCTTCACAAGTTATGCGGCGCCTTGCCGTCTCGTCGATGACATCGTTGCATTTTTGGAGACCGGTGAAGCCAAGAGAACAGATGCAATTCTCGCAGAAAAAGTGGGAATTCTAATTGGAACTGAGCCGCCTTCGCTATTTTCTGGCAGCGGCCGATGAGCTGAGTTTTCGCCGCGCGGCCGATGTTGTCGGCGTCAATCAGTCGGCGGTGTCGCGTCAGATTGCGGCCCTGGAAGACGAACTCGGCGTCACGCTCTTCGAACGCAGAAGCACGGGCGCGCGCCTGACAGAAGTCGGGCGCGTGTTTCTCGCGGACGCGCGGAGGATCGTCGCGGATGTTGACCGGGCGCGCGAAACAATTGCGGCGGTGGCGTTCGGCACTGAAGGCCGATTGCGGCTGGCAATCTGCGAAGATGCCACGACACCGACATTCGCGGCGATCATTGCCGCTCACCGGGAACGCTGCCCAGCTGTCACATTAGACCTGTTCGAGATACCGAACGCTATGCAGCCGGCGGCACTTCGGCGTGGCGAAATCGATGCCGGTCTCTTGCTGCCGCCAGTGCGTCGGGATGGAATTCAGCTTGATGAACTGTGGCGTGAGGACTGGTTGGTCGCCATGCCGAGCGATCACCGCTTCGTGGACATGGAAACCGTCTCCATAGGCGATTTGGCGGGCGAGAATTTCATCACCGCGCATCCCGAGTTTGGCCCCGGCTGCCATGCCCAGAGTCAGGATATTTTCGTCGCGGCGGGCATTCAGCCGCGCATTGTTGCCCGAGCGTTTCGCAGGCTGACGATGGCGATGCTGGTGCAATCCGGGGCGGGCGTGACGCTGGTTCCGGGTGCGTTTTCTGGCGTTGCAATGGACGGTATCATGACACGCCCACTGTCGTCCGAAGGGCATCGAATGTGCGTCGCGGCGGCATATCCTGAGGGCGATATGCAAGGCATCGTAGCGCAGTTTCTGCGCACCGCGAGCGCGGCTGTTACCACTTTTCAAGCGCAGTAAGTTGCAGTTCAGTCCGATGGCATTTTGCTGTACGTCAGGGATTGAGAGCGACAGCGGAGGGAAGGAAGGGGATGGCAAGATAAAGCGAGTTGCCTCGCTGCCGGAATTTCGTTCCTAGCCATCTGTCTGCACATGGTTTTTGCGCCTCGCCCTTCAGAGGCCGCAATGTGCGGCGGTGCCGCATGCTTGCGATTTTCCTTTAATTTCAATGCCTTTAACGGTGCTGTCTGCGAGGTGCGGTGATCGACAGATCGCCGTTTCTGCGATTGCACCTGTCTTTCTTCGCCACGCTGCGCTCGACGCTTTCATCCTCTTGAACCGCTGATTTCTTCGCCCGATCGTCTTTCCATGGCACAGGACCACGACAGCATTCGCATCCGTCCCGGTAGGGTCCGCGATCGGGGCGTGTCGCGCCCGGTGCGCCACCACCCGGCGACCTTTATGGGCGAGGTGCATCAGGCGATCCGCCGGGCGGGCGGCGATCCGAACCGATTGCCCGGAAGGGGGAAGCGCAGCGGCCGGTTCAATGCGAGCGGCCGGGGCGCGAAGGTCGCGGCGGGTTTGAAGGGCCGGAACGGTTGGAGCCGGAGCCTCACCGGCGAGCGCACAAGGTCGCGCCGCGTGGCGGTGAAGGCTCGGATCGTGAAGCTCAACCCGCAGCGCGGCGGCCGGCGCGGAAGACAGTTCGTCAGCGCCAAGGCAGTGGACGCGCATCTGCGCTATCTGGAGCGCGATGGCATGACCCGCGACGACGAGAAGGGCCAGGTCTACTCCGCCGGGCGCGATGTCGAGGACGGCCGCGCCTTCCTGGAACGGGGTCGCGAGGACCGACACCAGTTCCGCTTCATCGTGTCAGCCGAGGACGGCGTCGAACTGTCCGACCTGCGCGAGACCACTCGTGATCTGATGCAGCAGATGGAAGCCGATCTCGACACCAAGCTCGACTGGATCGCGGTCGATCACCACAACACCGGTCATCCGCATACCCATGTCCTGCTGCGCGGCGTCACCGATCAGGGCAAGGCGCTCAACATCGCCGGCGACTATATCGCCCACGGCATCCGCGAGCGGGCGAGCGAGATCGTCACGCGGGAGCTGGGCCGTCAGGCTGAGCAGGAGGTATCGCAGCAGCTTCAGAGCGAAGTTCATGCCGAGCGCTTCACCCGGCTCGACCGGATGCTGATCGCCGAGCAGGAGGCGCGCAGCGAGTTCGCCGATCTGCGGCCCGACAAGGACATGCGCGTCCTATTCCGGAAGAACCGGGCGCTGCTCATCGACCGGGCGCGCCATCTGGAGCGCATGGGTTTAGCGACCGAAGTGACGCCGGGCCGGTGGACGATCGCCCCGGAGGCTGAGGGCACCCTGCGGGAACTCGGCACGCGCAATGACATCATCAAGACCATGCAAAGGGCGTTGAACGAGGCCGGCCTTGCCGAACCGCGGCGTGGCGCACGCTATGTGATGCATGGCGCGGAACTGGCCGAGCCGGTGACCGGGCGCGTCCTGTCGAAGGGCCTCGGCAGCGATGAGCTGGGCGAGCGCCTGCATCTCGTCATCGACGGCGTCGATGGCCGTATCCACCACATGGAGGTGGGTGCGTCTCGTACCGAGGAGATCGGGCGCGGCGTGATCGTCGAAGCCACGCCGCCCCCGCGCACGCCCCGCGCCGCCGATCGCAACATCCTGGCCGTCACCGGCGCCGATGGCGTCTACAGCCCGTCGGAGCATCTTGAGGTGGCGCGCGTCCAGGCGAAGGACCTTCGCACTGATCCCGAGATGTTCGTCAAAGCCCATGTCCGGCGACTGGAGGCGCTGCGGCGCGCTGGGATCGTCGAGCGCATCCACGCCGAACACTGGACCATTCCCGCCGACCTGCCTGAGCGCGGTCTCGCCCATGATCTCAAGCGCGACGGCCGCGATGCCCGCCTCAAGCTCCTCTCACCCATTCCGCTCAGCCAGCAGGTCACGCATGACGGCGCGACCTGGCTCGATCGCGAGCTGACGGCACGCCGGCCTCTCTCGGTCGCGGCACATGGGTTTGGCCGGGAGGTCAATGATGCACTCGACCGGCGCGCTCAGCGTCTCGTCGATATGGGTTACGCCACAGCGAAGGATGGCTACATCAACATTCCGCACAAAACCGTCGCGGTGCTGGAACGCCAGGAGGTCGAGCGCATCGGAAAGGCGCGCGCCGCCGAGCGCGGGCGCGTATGGGAGCCTGCGCAGACCGGCAACTATGTCGCGGGCACGCTGGTCGGCTCGACCCAACTCGCCAGTGGGCGCTTCGCCATGATCGACGACGGGCTCGGGTTCAGCCTCGTGCCCTGGAGCCAGCCACTAGAGAAGCAGCTCGGCAAGCATATCACCGGCATCGCCATGTCCAGCGGCGGGGTGGATTGGGACTTCGGACGACAGCGGGGACTGGGGCTTTGAGGAAACCGGAGGAGGAAGCGGTCGTCCTCCGCTGCAAAGTGATAAGCTGAGCTATCTGAGAACAGCCCTTCAATCACGAAGCCACCGAGCTTGAAACTCGCCAGACCAAATTCACCAAAAACCGCGAGTTAATTAGCGCCCATTCAGGTCCCGACAGTCCTCTATCCCCGTTTTTGAGAAATCGGTTGTGGTATTCGTGTATTTGTGTATTCGTTTATAGACTGAAACGAATCGAAGGATGAGGCTGGTGGCACTGAAAGACCTGGTTGCGCAGAAGGCAGCTCTGACTGAGGCCGCAATCGAAGAAGTTATAGCGGACTATATTCGTTATGATGCAGATGCTCGGGAAATCATATTCACGCCTGCTTTCGCCGGACTATCAAACAAGGCGAAGATTCTCGTCTTTCTGACGGCGCAGGTAGGTTGGCAGTTCGTAGTTGATGAAACGGTGACCACTGCCTTGAAACCGGCTGAGTTGGAAGAGCATTTGGGGATACCTGGCGGCACCCTTCGCCCGACCCTGAAAGACCTCAAAGATCGGCATCTGATTACGTCGAAGGGCGGTGAGTATTCGGCTCGAGCTGGCAGCTTGGAGGCGATCAAATCCGAGCTCAGTGGCGGTGGCACAACGCCAAAGCCGAAGGCACGGAAGCGCAACAAAGCTAAGAAGACGGTGGATACGTCATCTGGCGATGCAGACAGCGGTACAAAGCCAAAGGCTGCAAAGAAGGCGTCGAAAAGTGCGAACAACGGGGCCGGCGAGCGATTTTCGGCTTGGATCGAGGACGGCTTCTTTGATGACGAGAGAACGCTAAAAGATGTTCAAGACCGATTTCATGAAGTCGGCGTCATCATCGCACGCACAAGCATCCCCCAATTCCTCTTAAAGGCTGTTCGAGTTGGAAAACTCAAACGGACGAAGAAGAAGGTGGGGAACAAAGACCTGTGGGTCTACCAGACCGCCTAGCTCGAGCCGATGAAGCTCTTTGAGGAAACTTCCATTGAACCCGATCGACATTAAAGCTGCCCTCTCAGCGATCCCTGCGGCGTTACTCGACCCGCTCCTCGATCAGTTTGAGGAGGCAGTGTCAGAATATCGCGCCGGGGACTGGGAGAAGGTCGGAACGAAAGCAGGCAAGTTCTGCGAGATCGCTTACACGATATGCGAAGGACACGCGACAGGCACATTTGCGGCGTCTCCGAGTAAACCAAAAAGTATGTTTCATGACTGCCAGAAGCTAGAACAGCACAATAAGACTCGCGGAAGGCCTCTTTGCATACAGATTCCTCGCGTCCTCATAGGCCTTTATGAATTGCGCAACAATCGGGCGATAGGACACGTGAGTGGCGAGATCGATCCAAACCACATGGACGCAGAGTTTTACCTTCGCGGCATGAAGTGGATCGTGGCTGAGTTTGTGAGATTTTTCTCGAAACTTCCCGTCGCGGAGTCCCGTGCAGTTGTAGAAGCTGTAACCGCTAGAACCCACCAGATCATTTGGCAGAGCGGTGAAATTCGACGTATTCTGGATCCCAGAAGATCGGCGGAAGATAAGGTGCTCATCCTGCTCTATGCCGAGAACAAGGCAGTTTTGGTTTCGAACCTCCTCAGATGGTCGGAATACAAGAACGGTTCGAGGCTGCGTAAAAACGTCCTACGAACGCTACACGACAAAGCGATGATACACTTCGACCAGAAGCACGACACAGCGCAAATACTTCCACCGGGTCAGCGTAAAGTTGAAGGGGCTGATTTCTTAGAAATGAAGGATTAGAGCTTTATTTGAAATCGGGGTTCGCTAACTCCGAAGTATAGGGGTATTTGTTGATTTTGTTAGCGAGCATCGCCTTTGTCTTGGGGGCGATGTGAAAAGTGGCGCTACATCCTTGGGCACCTGAGAACACTCAATAGGTTGGGTTGCGCTTGCTATGTGCACCATAGAGTGGTACACAATCTCCCTGTGGAGTTGTTGAATGATTGCGAGCTTTCGGGATGAGTGGCTGCGCGCCTTCTTCGTCGACGACGTGCGCTCGCGGGGCATTCCCGCCGATCTCGAAAGCCGATTGTTCCGTAAGCTCCAGATGATCGACGACGCGATGACCGATCAGGATTTGCGCGTGCCGCCAAGCAATCATTTCGAGAAGCTGCGTGGCAATCTCGCCGGCCTGCATTCGATCCGCGTCAACAAACAGTGGCGGCTGATCTTCGCCTGGGATGGCGGCAAAGGCGAAGCCAGCGGCGTCTATCTCGACGACCATAGCTACCGATGAGGTGAAATGATGTTGATGACCAAGCGCAAGCCGGCCCCCGTTTCGGAAATCCTCATTGAGGAGTTCATGAAGCCGATGGAACTGACCCAGGCGGCGCTCTCCGAGGCGATGGGCGTGCAGCGCAAGCATGTGAACGAACTGTGCAACGACCGGCGCAACGTGACAGCCGCTACGGCGCTGATCCTGGCGCGGGTGTTTGGGACCAGTCCTGACTTCTGGCTCAATCTCCAGCGCCGCAACGATTTGTGGCAAGCGATGCATGATCCGAAGAAGCGCAAGCGGATCGACCGGGCCAAGCCTTTGAAGAAGGCGGCGTGATGATCGCCGTTTGTGCGAGACGGGTTGCTACACCCACCGTGCGCCTGTCTTTGCACGCCAAGACGCGCGTCGCGCCCTGGCGTACACATGGCCGGTTCCGCCATGCTTATTCGACGCCGATCATGGCGGGATGGCGCAGTCCCGGCATCATCGCGGCAAACCGATCGAGCGTCGCCGGCCTATGGGGGCCGCTCCGCTCGATCTCTATGACTATGTTCCGGTGCCCGGTTCGCAGACACGTCACCGCAGGAACGCACGACAAGCCTTCCGCATCACCGATGACTGGCCAGAGGTCGTCCCGGTCACCGAGGCGGAAGTGCGCATCGTCGAAGCCTATTTCGGCGACATCCTGGACGAGCTGTTCGGGCCGCTTCCCTAATCCGAGGATCAAGCCATGACTGACGCAGCCTCTCGCTCACCGGAGGCTGCGCCTGATAGCCCCGCCATTCGCGCCGCGCTCTATCTGCGCGTCTCCACGAACCGTCAGGCCGAACACGATCTCTCCATCCCGGACCAGCGCCGGCAGGCCGAGCGCTATTGCACCGCCAAGGGCTGGCAGATTGTGGCGGAGTATTTCGAGCCGGGCCAGTCGGCGACCGACGACAGACGTCCCGAGTTCCAGCGTATGATGGACGCAGCGCTTCATGGCGGGACGCCCTTCGACGTGGTGCTCGTCCATTCGTTCTCGCGCTTCTTCCGTGACCAGTTCCAGCTTGAGTTCTATGTCCGCAAACTGGCGAAGGCGGATGTCCGGCTCGTCTCCATCACCCAGGACCTGGGCGACGATCCGATGAGCAACATGATCCGCCAGATCATGGCGCTGTTCGACGAGTATCAGTCGAAGGAGAACGCCAAACACGTCCTGCGCGCCATGAAGGAGAATGCGCGCCAGGGTTTCTGGAACGGCGCGCTGCCTCCCATCGGCTATCGCACCGTTGAGGCCGAGAAGCGCGGAGCGAAGATCAAGAAAAAGCTGGAGATCGATCCGATCCATGCCGAGACCGTGCGGCTGATCTACCGGCTGGCGCTACGCGGCGATGGCGACAGCGGGCCGATGGGGCTCAAATCCATCACCAAGCACCTCAACGAACGCGACATCCGCACCCGTGATGGCGGCCGCTGGGGCATTGCCGCCGTCCATCAAATCCTGACCCGCACGACCTATGCCGGCGAGCATCGCTTCAACACCTACGACTCGAAAGCCAAGCGGCCGAAGCCCGAGTCCGAGCATGTCGTTATGGAGGTGCCGGCCATCGTACCAAAAGAAGAGTGGCAGGCGGTGCAGGCGCATCTCAAATCTCGCAATCCGAAGTGGACGCCGCCCCGCACGGTCAGCGGGCCGACGCTTCTGACCGGTATCGCCTTCTGCGCGTCCTGCGGCGGTGCGATGACGCTGAGGACCGGCAAGAGCGGGCGTTACCGCTACTACACATGTTCGACCCGCGCACGGCAAGGCAACACCGGTTGCGGTGGCACGACCGTGCCGATGGGCAAGCTCGACAAGGCGGTAACCAGCCACATCGAAAACCGCTTGCTCGATCCGCGACGTTTGACGGCATTGCTTTCGGAAGTGCTAAACCGGCGCGAAGAGTATATCGCACGACGCCAGAGCCATATCACCGAGCTGCGCAAGCGCGCTTCGGAGGCCGACGCCAAGCTCAATCGGCTCTATGAAGCGATCGAGAACGGCATCGCGGACCTCGGCGATCCCGCTTTGAAGGGGCGTGTCGCCGAACTCTCCGCCATCCGCGATCAGGCAAAGGCTGATGCAGAACGAGCGGCAGGCGCGATCGAGCGCGCGGGGCCGGAACTCACAGAAGAAAAGGTAGAAGCGTTCGCCAGTGCCGCACGCAAGCGTCTGCGCAAGAGCGACGGCAGCTATCGCCGCGACCACCTACGCGCCGTTGCTCAACGCATCGAGGTGATCGACAAGACCGAAGCGCGCATCATGGGCTCGCGAACCGCGCTTCTGAAAACACTCACTGCCGCCAGCGCACAAACGACGGCAGGCGGCGTGCCCACTTTGGAACCGAAATGGCGCGCCCGGCAGGATTCGAACCTGCGGCCTGATGCTTAGAAGGCACCTGCTCTATCCAGCTGAGCTACGGGCGCTGACCGGGTGTCGTTATGGACCGGGAGGGCCTAGTGCGTCCAGCGCAGGCGGCGGTCGTACTTGAAGTTGTCGGCGTAGGCCTTGGGCCGGACCTCGCGCTGGCTCGGCCGCTGCACGCTGTACATGTAGCCGTGGCGCTTGGCGTAGTCCACGGCCTCCTCCTCGCTGTCGAAGAAGAGGCGGAGCTGCTGGCGCGTGTCGCCCGAGGCGGTCCAGCCCATCAGCGGCTCGATGCTGCGCTGCTGCTGCGGCTCGAACTCCAGCACCCAGCGCTTGGTGTTGGCCCGGCCGGACTGGGTGGCCGTCTTGGGGCTTCGGTAAATCCGCACCTGCATGGCGGTCTCTCGTTCTCTCGGGTGTCGACTGGCGCTTTCGTGCCGCGCTGTCAAAGATGTCGTCCTGTCAAAGATATGGTCGGGGAGACTGGATTCGAACCAGCGACCCTCTGCTCCCAAAGCAGATGCGCTACCAGGCTGCGCTACTCCCCGGCCCGCCCGCCGCCGTGCCGCTCTGCAGGCTTGCGCGCTTATAGCACTCCGAAGTAGGAGCGCCTAGAGAGCGATCCCACGTCCCCGGATCGGTTGCACTGGAAGTCAAACACGGCCGCGTGAAGATTTCGTAGCCGTAACCCGCCCAATCGGAGGCCGCTTTGTTCACCCCCTTTCCCGACGGCAGTCGCGCCCGCGTCGTTCAGGCCTACCGGCGCCCCTACGAGGCCCCCTTCCGCGCCGAGGCGGGTGCCGCCGTACGGCCGGACTTCGGCCCGAAGACCGATATCGAGGGCTGGATCTGGGCGGAGGACCCGGAGGGACGCGGCGGCTGGACGCCGCTGGCCTGGCTCGACCGCAGCGCCGAGCCCTGGCGCCTGACCCGCGATTTCGACGCCCTGGAGCTGACCGTCGCCGAGGGCGAGGAGGTGACGCTGCACTTCGCCGAGAGCGGCTTCGTCCTGGCGACGACAGCCGACGGCGAGACCGGCTGGCTGCCCGACGGCGTGCTGGAGCGCCTGCCCTAGCCGCCGCCGGCTTTCACGCCGGCTTTCACCCTGGCCTTTAACCCCGCCGCGCTCCGGGCTACATCAGGCGCGCAGGATTTCCCCCGCGACGCGACAAGGCTTCATGGACTCGCTCTCCCCCTCTTCCGCCCCAGGCTCCGCCGCGACCGCCGCCGACGGTCCCGTCGCGCAGGCCGTCGCCAGGCGGCGCACCTTCGCGATCATCTCGCACCCGGACGCCGGCAAGACGACGCTGACCGAAAAGCTGCTGCTGTTCGGCGGCGCGATCCAGCTCGCCGGCGCGGTCAAGGCGCGCGGCGAGCGGCGGCGCGCCCGCTCCGACTGGATGAAGGTGGAGCAGGAGCGCGGCATCTCCGTCACCTCGGCGGTCATGACCTACGACTACGCCGGCTGCACCTTCAACCTGCTGGACACGCCGGGCCACGAGGACTTCTCGGAGGATACCTACCGCACCCTGACGGCGGTGGACTCCGCCGTGATGGTGATCGACGCGGCCAAGGGCATCGAGGCGCAGACCCGCAAGCTCTTCGAGGTCTGCCGCCTGCGCGACATGCCGATCGCCACCTTCATCAACAAGATGGACCGCGAGGCGCGCGACCCCTTCGAGCTGCTGGACGAGGTCGAGCAGACCTTGGCGCTGGACGTCACCCCCGCCTCCTGGCCCATCGGGATGGGGAAGAACTTCCTCGGCTGCTACGACCTGATCCGCGACCGCCTGATCCTGGTGGCCCGCAGCAAGGGCGAGCGGCCCGACGAGGGCGAACTCTGCAGCGGCCTGGACGACCCGAAGCTCGACGAACTGCTGCCCGGCTGGGCCGTGGCGGACCTGCGCGAGCAGGTGGAGATGGCGCGCGGCCTCTGCCCGCCCTTCGACCTGCAGGCCTACCGCGAGGGCAACCTGACGCCGGTCTACTTCGGCTCGGCCCTGAACAACTTCGGGGTCCGCGAGCTGCTGGAGGGCCTGGCCGAGATCGCCCCGGCCCCGCGACCGCAGCCGACGGCGGAGCGCGCCATCGCGCCGCAGGAGGACAAGGTCACCGGCTTCGTCTTCAAGATCCAGGCGAACATGGACCCCAAGCACCGGGACCGCATCGCCTTCTTCCGCCTCGCCTCCGGTCACTTCAAACGCGGCATGAAGCTGCGGCAGGTGCGCACCGGCAAGCAACTGACCCTGCACACGCCGGTGCTGTTCATGGCCCAGGACCGCGAGACGGCGGAGGAGGCCTGGGCCGGCGACATCATCGGCATCCCCAACCACGGCAACCTGCATCTGGGCGACGCCCTGACCGAGGGCGAGGAGCTGCACTTCACCGGCATCCCGGCCTTCGCGCCGGAGCTGCTGCAGCGGGTCCGCCCGACCGACCCGCTGAAGGCCAAGCACGTGGGCCGCGCCCTGCAGCAACTGGCCGAGGAAGGCGCCGCCCGCGTCTTCAAGCCGCGCTTCGGCTCCGACTGGATCGTCGGCGTGGTCGGCGCGCTGCAGTTCGACGTGCTGGCCGACCGCATCCGCACGGAATACGACGTGCCGGTGATCTTCGAGCCGACGACCTGGATCACCGCACGCTGGCTGGAAGCCGACGAGACCCAGACCCTCAAGGCCTTCTGCGACGCCAACCAGACGAGCCTCGCCGACGACCACGACGACCAGCCGGTCTTCCTGGCCCGCAACACCTGGCACCTGGACGACGCCGCCAAGAACAACCCGAAGATCAGGTTCCTCAAGACCCGCGAGCGGGTTTACTAGAATGCGCAGATAAAAGCCGGTTTGGAGTGCAAACCCGGATCGGCGAAGTTAGCCCGGCACGGCATCCTTCGGCACGCGCCCCTCAGGGTCGCTCCTCAGGATGAAGTGGTCCTTCCAATCAACCAGTCGCCGCCATGCTGAGGAGCCGCTCGGCGGCGTCTCGAAGCAGCGTCAGATCCGAGGAGTCCCTGCATGTCCCCACGTACCATCGGTATGTCCGACAGCCTCTACGACTACGTTCTGAAGGTCTCGCTGCGCGAGCCGGAGATTCTCGCGCGCCTGCGCGCGGAGACGACGGCGGGGCCCGGCGGCGCGATGCAGATCTCGCCGGAACAGGGGCAGTTCATGCAACTGCTGGCGGAGCTGACCGGCGCGCGGAGTTACCTGGAGGTCGGCACCTTCACCGGCTACTCGGCGCTGGCCATGGCCCTGGCCCTGCCGGCCGATGCGGAGTTGGTCTGCTGCGACGTCAGCGAGGACTACACCAACATGGCCCGCCGCTTCTGGGACGAGGCCGGCGTGGCGGATCGGATCAACCTGCGGATCGCCCCGGCGCTCGAGACCCTGGAGGCGCTGCAGGGCGACGGGCGGCAGTTCGACCTCATGTTCGTCGATGCGGACAAGGAAAACTACGGCGCCTACTACGAGGCCGGGCTGAAGCTGGTGCGCCCCGGCGGACTGCTGATGTTCGACAACGTCCTCTGGGGCGGCAGCGTCGCGGATCCCGACAAACAGGACGCCGACACCCTGGCCATCCGCGCGCTCAACACGGCGCTTCAGGGCGACCCGCGCGTGTCCCTCTCGCTCGTCCCGATCGGCGACGGTCTGACTCTGGCGCGGCGGCGCTAGCAAAACCAAGGCACGCTGGAGCGTAAATCCCGGCCTCTCTTATGTTTAGAGAGCGATTCACGTCCCGGGCGTGCTCTAGCAGAGCCGGAGTAAGGCGAACGGCACTTTCATGTAATTGTCGGCGTTTACGATATTCTTAGGTGGGAGTTAACCCTTTTTGACGCAGACTCGAGCATCGCTCTGCTGGTGGAGCGAGTCGCGGTCTTTAAGGGGGACCCGCAATGCGTCGATTTTTCACCTTCGTCGCTCTTGCTTCCGGCCTTGCTGCTGCACTGGCCGGTGCCAAGGTCGACGCGGCTCCGGCGGCCTGCCAACAGCGGGACGACGTGCTGAAGCATCTGGCCGGCAAGTATCGGGAAGCTCCGGTCGCCTTGGGCGTGACCAACACCGGGGGTCTGGTCGAAGTTCTGTCGAGCGGTGAAGACGGAACCTGGACGATCATCGTCACCTCCCCGACGGGTCTGAGCTGCCTGATGGCCGCCGGCGAAGGCTGGCGACCGCTCGAAGAGGTTCTGAGCGGCACGCCCGAGGCCTAGCGGTCCGAGCTTGACCGGGCTGCGCGGCGGAAGCCGCGCCGCCGCCGGTTCAGGCCGCCGCTAGTTCAAGCCGTTGACCTTGACCCGGTCGCCACGGGCCAGGCCGAGGCGCGCGAAGGTTCCGCCCGGCACCTCGAGGATCGCCCGCACCGGGACGTTCGAGGAAATCGGCGCCGTCGAATGCGGCACGGCGTTTTCATGCGCGCCCAGGATCGTCCAGTCCGGCCCGATCCAGATCATGTCAAGCGGGATGTAGGTATCCTTCATCCAGAAGCTGGACACCCTCGGCCGCCGATGCACGAAGAGCATGCCGGCATCGGCCGCCAACTCCTCGCGAAACATCAGTCCCTGCGCCTGTTCGTCCGGCGTCCGGGCCAGCTCGACCCGAAAGTCGTGCTGGCTGCCGTCGGCCGTGGCGATGGTCAGCGGCACGACCGGCAGGTCCGAGGCCGCCGCCGAGACCAATGGCGGAGCCTGGAAGAGAAAGACGAACAGCAGAAAGCGGACCATGAGCGACGCTGTAGCCCGCGGAAGCGGCCCAGGCAAGGACTTCGGGGACAAGAGCTTCACTCCGTCTGTCGAGAGATTTGCCGGTCAGGGTGCGAGCACGGCGGCGGCGGCGGCTCGGATTTCCGGCCGGATCGGCCCCGATCTCGGAGCGTCGGCCAGTGTCGTGAACCAGGCCTCGGGCGGAGAGCGGCCCAGGCGGTGGCGCCACTGCAGGCCGCGCAGCAGCGATTCGGCCGCCGGCGGCAGGCGTTCCGGAATCTCCCGCCCGTTCAAGATGCCCCAGAGACCGGCCCAGGCGCGCCCCACCGACCAGGGATTGTAGCCGCCGCCGCCCAGCGCCAGCAGGCGCGGTGCCAGAGGTTTGATCGCCTCGGCGATCCGCCAGAGCGCGCCGTTCGAAAGCGAGAGTTTGCTCAGCGGATCTTCCTCCAGCGCATCGGCGCCGCATTGCAGGACGATCGCTTCGGGTTCGAAAGCCTCGATGAGCGGCAGGATCGCCGCTTCCAGCAGGAAGAGCGCTTCGCTGTCGTTGGCGCCTGGCGGCAGCGGCAGATTGCGCGCCAGACCCCCGGCGCGATCCGCCAGGCTGCCCGGCCCCCCGGTCTCGCCGCGGGACAGGGGCCAGCGCCCCTCCTCGTGCAAGGACAGCGTGAAGACCCTCGGGTCGTCGTGAAAGGCGTCCTGAACGCCGTCGCCGTGATGCGCGTCGATATCGAGATAGAAGACGCGGGTCAGTCCGCCGTCCAGCAATCTCAGAATTCCGAGCACCGGGTCGTTGAAGTAGCAGAAGCCGCTGGCGCGGTCCGGCCGCCCGTGATGGGTCCCGCCCGCCGGCGAGTGGACCAGACCGCCTTCCGCCAACAAGAGGTCGGCGGCCAGGATGGAACCGCCGCAGGCCGTGGCGGGACGCCGGAAGACTTCGGGAAAGATCGGGTTGCCGGCCAACCCGAGTTGGAAACGCCGCTTGACCTCGGCTTCGAGGCGCTGGTCCCGCTCCGCCCGCTGCACGGCGGCGATGTAGTCGGGATGGTGAAAGCGGGCCAACTCGGCCGCCGTTGCCTGCGGGGAGACCAGATACTGCCGGTCCGGCAGCCACCCGAGCACGCGGCAGAGGTCGATACAGGTGGAGACGCGCGGGATCGCCAGCGGATGAGCCCGGCCATAGGTCGAGCGGCGGTAGATTTCATGCCCGATCATGCGCGGCGCCGCCGCGGGTCTGGCGGGCGCGGGCGCTGCGGCTGAGGGAGACGGACGGTCGAGCGTTTCCGGCATTGCAATGAGGGTATGGTGGCCCCCGCCAAGTCTGTCCAGTGCGGCAAGCTGGCATCCGGCGGCAAGCCGCGCCATAGTGCCGTCTCTTTTCACCGGGGGAGCCGTTCGACGGCTGAGAGGTCCCGCAACCAGGAGCGCATCCTGGGGGACGACCCCAAGAACCTGATCCGGTTCGCACCGGCGTAGGGAGGTGGGCTGCCGCATGTACGCCTCGCCGCTAGGCTCCCCGAAGCAGACCGCACCCACCGTGACGGTCGAGGCCGCCAGCCTGGTCTATGACGGCCTGCCGCTGTTCGACGACCTGCATCTGACCCTTCCGGCCGGCGAGATCACCGCCCTGCTCGGCCCCTCCGGCGTCGGCAAGTCGAGCCTGCTGCGGCTGATCGCCGACCTGGAAGCCGCCGCCGAAGGCCGGGTGCACGACGGCAGCGGCCAGCCGCTGACCGGCCGTGTCGCCTACATGGCTCAGCAGGACCTGTTGCTGCCGTGGCTCGATCTGACCGGCAATGTCCTGCTGGGCGACCGCCTGCGCGGCACCGCCCCGGATTTCGCCCGTGCCGAAGCGCTGTTGGCGGAGGTCGGTCTCGGCGACCGTCGGCACGACAAGCCGGCGGCCCTCTCGGGCGGCATGCGTCAGCGCGTGGCGCTCGCCCGCACGCTCTTCGAAAATCGGCCGGTGGTTCTGATGGACGAGCCCTTCGGGGCGCTCGACGCCATCACCCGCCTCGACCTTCAATCCCTGGCCGCCGAGAAGCTGGCGGGCCGCACGGTTCTGCTGGTGACGCACGATCCGCTGGAGGCCCTGCGGCTGGCCCAGGGCCTTCTGATCATGGCGGGACGTCCCGCGCGCCTGGAAAGGCCAAGCCGCCCCGAAGGCCCGACCCCGCGCGAGGCGAGCGATCCGGCGGTGCTGCGCGGACAGGCCGACCTGCTTGCCCGGCTCGGCCGTGCCCGGACCCCGGTATGACGCTGCTGCGTCCCTTGCTGGTTTTTCTCGCCGTGCTGGTCGTCTGGCACCTGGGCGTCACGTTGAGCGGGGTTCCGCATTTCCTGCTGCCGGGTCCCCTGCGTGTCGGCGACGTGCTTCTCGAGCGCTGGCGGGAGCTGCTGGCGAATGCCTGGGTGACCGGGTTGGAGATCGTCTTCGGGCTGCTGCTCGGCACCCTGCTCGGATGCCTCTCGGCGCTCTCGCTGGCTCTGCTGCCGCCGCTGCGGCGCTGGCTTCTGCCGCTGCTGGTGGTCAGCCAGGCGATCCCGGTCTTCGCCATAGCCCCGCTCCTGGTGCTCTGGTTCGGCTACGGCCTCGGCCCCAAGATCGCGATGGCCACCTTGATCATCTACTTCCCGGTGACCGCCGCCTTCTACGACGGTCTCCGCCGGACGGATCCCGGCTGGCTGGACCTGGCTCAGACGATGGGGGGAAGCCGCCTTTCGATTCTGCTGCGCGTGCGCCTGCCGGCGGCGCTTCCAGCCCTGACGTCGGGCCTGCGGGTCGCGGCCGCCACGGCCCCGATCGGGGCGGTGGTCGGCGAATGGGTCGGCGCGGGCGCGGGCCTCGGCCGCATGATGCTGGACGCAAACGGCCGGATGCAGACCGATGTGATGTTCGCAGCTCTCTTCGTGCTGGCGCTGCTGGCTCTGGCGCTCTACGCGCTGATCGATCACGGATGCCGCGCCGCCGTGCCCTGGGCCCGGGAACGCAACTGAGGGCTCGGGCCGTCGACGAGACTGCAAAGCGATTCCATCGGGTCGCGATCTGCTCTAGCGTGCCACTCTCAAAGAACCGATGACTACGAACGGTCGGCATCAGAACCGGCCGTCGCTTGCCCGCGAAGAGGATTCCGACCCCTATGCCGATCAAGACCATCCTGGTCCATCTGGCCAACGACGCGCATCACGTCGAGCGGCTGGACGTGGCGGTGCGTCTGGCAAAGCAGCACAACGCCCATATCACCGCACTCTTCATAACCTTTCCGGTCGGCATGCCGGCCAGTGTCGCGGGGCGCGGTGCCTCCGCAGTCTTTCTGGCCGAGGCGCAGGAGCAGGCGCGTGCCCGCGCGGCCGCCTTGGAGAAGGAGTTCGAGGGAACCTGCAGCAACCAGGGCGTTTCGCACACCTGGGTGGTCGAGGACGGCAGCCACCAGCAGGTGCTGTCCCGTCACGCCCATGTCGCCGACCTGATGATCGTCAGCCACTCGGAGCCGGGCGAGTATCTGGAAGACCGCTTTCGCCTGCGCCTTGCCGAGGAACTGGTGCTGGAAGTCGGTTGCCCCGTGCTGCTGCTTCCCAGACTCAAGCCGGTGCCCCCCTTCGGCGAGAACATCCTGATCGGCTGGCGCTCGAACCGCGAAGCCGTACGTGCCGTACGTGGTTCGCTCGACCTCCTGCGCGCCGCCGGATCCGTGACGGTCGCAACGGTGGGCCCGACCCCTGAGGACAAGCTTTCCGAACATGAACTCGTCGCCTATCTGGCGCGGCACGGCATTCGGGCGGAGGGCGTCAACCTCGAGGAAGAGGACGGCGTCGGCGCCACCTTGTTGGCGGAGACCAAACGGCGCGGAAACGACCTGCTGATCATGGGTGCCTACGGCCGATCGCGCCTGCGAGAGGTCATCCTCGGCGGCGCGACGCGGGAGGTCCTGCGCAACGCCGAAATCCCGATTCTGGTGAGTCACTGATCTTCGAGCCCGCACCTCGCCGCTTTTCCGCTTGCAAAAGAGGTCGCGACTCGCCGTAAGGTCAGCAGGTAGATGTTTGAAGTTCGCGATATGGCTGCAAAAACAGCTTCACTCTGCAGCCATACGGTGACAAGACTGTGATATCATGGAACTAACCCGACCCTTCGTCGGTTTAGTTGCGTACACGTGTGCTGGGGGGTGCGTTTCGCGCGTGCTTCCGCCGGGCGCTCAAACGATCGCGCTCAAGACCGAACAGACAGATGGAGAAGCACGAATATGTCCGCTTTCGCCAAGACTCTAAGCAGCGCCGCTCTGGCCCTGACCGTCGCCGCCGGCGCCAGCTTCGCGTCGGCCGACGCCAAGGCTGCCAACCTCGCGGAGACCGCTGCCGCCGCAGGCAGCTTCCAGACGTTGATCGCGGCCGCCACGGCGGCAGGGGCCGTGCCCTATCTGACCGGCGACCAGCCCTACACCGTCTTCGCGCCGACCGACGACGCCTTCGCGAAGCTGCCGGCCGGCACCGTCGACAACCTTCTGCTGCCGGAAAACCGGGCCACCCTGCGTAAGATCATCGCGCTGCACATCGTGCCCGGCACGATCCCGGCCAGCGCGGTGCTGGGGCAGCAGGTGGCACCGCTGACGATGGCGTTGCAGTACATCTACATCAACGGCGCGACCGCCAACGGCGTCTTCATCGACACCGACGAGGCGGACTACCCCTCGCCGAACACGGCTCAGGTCGTTCAGGCTGACGTCATGGCCGACAACGGCGTGATCCACGTGATCGACAACGTGCTGCTGCCGTAACGGCAGGTCGTCATAACGACGGTTCGAAGGGGCCGGCCGCAAGCTTGCGGCCGGCCCCTTTTCCTTGCGTCAGAACAGGCCTTCGGCAAAGAAGATCAGGGTCACGACGACGAAGAGTGGCACCAGGAAGACGACCGACCAGAGCATGTAGCCGAAGAAGCTGGGCATCGCGACGCCCCGCTGTTCGGCGATCGAGCGCACCATGAAGTTGGGCGCATTGCCGATATAGGTCATGGCTCCCATGAAGACGGCACCGCAGGAAATCGCCAGCAGCGTGGTTGACCACTCGGTCATCAGTTTGTCGACATTGGGCGCCCCGCCGGCGGTGTTGAAGAACACCAGATAGGTCGGCGCATTGTCGAGGAAGCTGGAGAGCACGCCGGTCGACCAGAAGTACATGTAGTTGATCGGGAGCCCGTCCTCCTTGGTCACCGAGCGGATAACGTCGGCAAGGGCGCCGTTGTCTCCGGCGCGCAGCATGGCGATGGCCGGAATGATCGTGACGAAGATGCCGGCGAAGAGCTTCGCGACCTCGAGAATTGGGAACCAACTGAAGCCATTGGCTTCCCGGCTTTGGCCAGGGGTCATGCGCCAGGACAGATAGGCGATCGTCAGCAACAGCAGATCGCGCACGATGTTCTGCAGTTCCCACTCCGTATGATAGAGGTCGAACGAGATGCCCGGTTGCCAGAGACCGCTCATCAGCACGCAGCCCATCACGCCCAGCAAAAGCACGATGTTGAAGCTGCCCTCGAGCGAAAGGGGTTCTTTCGCCTCACCTTCCGCACCAGCCCCCGCACCGTTCTCTGCGGGGCCTTGCTCGGCCGGAGCTCCGCGTCGCGCTTCGTTACGAAAGAGATAGCTGTCGAAGACGAAGTAGACCAGCAGCAGCGGCACCGCCATGACGAGCATGGGCAAAAACATGTTCGTCATCGGCCAGAAGAAGTCGACTCCCTTCAAAAAGCCCAGAAACAGCGGAGGATCGCCAAGCGGCGTCAGGGACCCGCCGATGTTGGCGACGAGAAAAATGAAGAATACCACCGTATGGACCCGATGCTTGCGCCAGTCGTTCGCTCTCAGGATCGGACGGATCAGCAACATCGCCGCACCGGTCGTGCCCATGAAGCTGGCAAGAACCGTGCCCAACGCCAGGATCGCCGTGTTGACCGCCGGGGTCCCGCGCAGGCTTCCCTTCAGACGTACGCCCCCCGCCACCGTGAAAAGCGCGAGCAGCAGAATGATGAAGGGGATGTATTCGAGGATTGCGACATGGATAACCTCGAACAAGGCCAGTTCCCAACCGAACACGACGGCGAAGGGAACCAGGAAGGCCGAAGCCCAGAAGGCCGAGACCTTTCCGAAATTATTGTGCCACCAGATTGGTGCGACCAAGGGAAAGATCGCGATCGACAGCAGGATCCCCATAAAGGGAATATCCCAAATCAAAGTCAGCTCGGCGCCTTCCAGGTGCGGGACGGCGGAATGCGCGCCGCCCGCCTCCGCCGCGAAAACCGACTTCGCACCCCACAGCACGAGAATGGCCGACAGGCCGATAAAGCTAAGCAGAAGCGACCTGGAGACCGGCCGCTTGGCATTGACAAGAGCGAGCATCGACGCAAGCACAAGCGGACCCTTCGCTTCGGAGATCGGGGCACCGCGGCAGCCTAGCCGGCCGGAGTGCGCGGGAGGACAAGGAATGACCGCAAATCGGTCGTTCGGCGGCGGAGTATGCCTGATGCTCCGAAGCCCCGCAAAGCTCCATCGTAAGAGTGTGAATTCCCACACCGGCAGTGCGAAAATGCAGGCCCGCCCTCCGCTTGCGGTTGGTGCGGGCTTGATGGTGTAATCCGCGGCGGCAGCTAGAGACCGGCATGGATACGCACCTGGCAGGCCCGGAATTCGAAGCCAGAGAACGCGTCAAGGAGGACAGGAGACGCATGGACATGCGTATCGATAGGCGGTGTGTCGATGGACTGTGTATCGATGGACTGGGCCTCAATAGGCTGCGCCGCGCGCTTCCGAAGGCAGTCGCCGCGGTCGTCGTCGCCGCCGTAGCCTTTGGCCTCACCGGCGGCACTGCCGGGGCGCAAGACCAGAACTACAGTCTCGCCACCGGGAGCGTCGGGGGCACCTATTATCCCGTGGGCGTCGCGCTCTCCACTTTGATCAAAGTCAGGCTGCAGCCCCAGCAGGGCATCAACATGTCGGCGATCAACTCCGCCGGCTCGGGCGAAAACGTCCGCCTGCTGCGCGAAGGGACCGCGCAACTGGCCATCTTGCAGGGCCTGTTCGGCTTCTACGCCGTCGAGGGCTCGGGGCCCATGGAGACCGACGGCGAGCAGGAGCATCTGCGCAGCGTCACGGTGCTCTGGGCGAACGTCGAGCACTTCCTGGTCGAACGGCAGCATGCGACGACGGGGACGATCGCCGACCTGATCGAGATGCAGGGCCAGCCCATGGCCATGGGCCGCCAGAACTCCGGCACCATCGGATCCAACCGCATGATCCTCGGCAATCTCGGCGTCGACATGGACGAGGCTTACGAACTGGTCTACCTGGGCTACGGGCCGAGCGCGGAAGCCTTGCAGAGCGGAGACGTCGCCGGAATGTCGACGCCGGCCGGCGCCCCGGTGGCCGCGGTCACACGTGCCTTCGCTGCGATGGGCGACGACATCGCGCTGCTCGAGTTCACGCCGGAACAGGCGACCGAAGCCGATGGCGGCACCGGCATCTGGAGCCCTTACGTGATCGCGGCCGGCACTTATCCCGGACTGGACCGGGAGATCAACACCGTCGCCCAACCGAACTTCCTGGCGGCCCATGCGGATGTTCCCGAGGAGGACATCTACATGATCACCCGGACGATCTACGAAAACCTGCCCTTCCTGCAGAACATTCACCCGGCGACCCAGGCGATGGCGCTTGAGACCGCGATCGTCGGCTTGCCGGCACCACTGCACCCCGGCGCGCTGCGCTATCTCGAAGAGAAGGGCGTCGAGATCCCCGATCGTCTGCGCCCCTGAAGCAGGAATTACGCTTTAGGTGGATCGTCAAAGCGAAACCAAGTCGCAGAGCCGCGAAACGCGTGAATCTGGAGTCACCGCTCAAAGGATCTTGGGCCAAAGGATCTTGGGCTGAACTTCCCCCGCCGTCTTCCGAGCTCATATCGCTTGAGTTGCGCACTCCGCAACGGTCTTCGCCTGGAATTGGCGTCGGAGCCGGCGAGTGTTAGCGTCGTCGAAGACACAGCAAGGAGTCCGACAGGATGCAGATGACCGGCGAATACCGGATCGAGGCGCCGCGAGAAGCGGTCTGGGCCGCGCTCAACGATCCGGAGGTATTGAAGGCCTCGATTCCCGGCTGCGAGGAGCTGCAGCAGACGGCGCCGGACGCATTCGAAGCCAAGGTCCGGGCAAAGGTGGGGCCCGTCAGCGCCCGCTTCGCCGGAGCCGTCTCCCTCAGCGACATCGTCCCGCCGGAAAGCTACACGATTTCCGGCGAAGGCAAGGGCGGTGCCGCAGGCTTCGCGAGCGGCGGCGCCAAAGTCCGCCTGGAAGAGATCGCAGACGGCGCGACGCAGTTGCATTACGAAGTCGACGCCAAGGTCGGAGGCAAGCTCGCGCAACTCGGATCCCGCCTGATCGACTCGACCGCCAAGAAAATGGCCGATCAGTTCTTCACCACCTTCGCGCAGCAGGTCACCGCAGCGCAGCCGCCGGCAGCTGCCGCGACGACGCCCCCTACCGAACCGCCCGCAACCGAACCGACTTCATCCGAGCAGGCGGCTTTGCAGCAAGCAGCGCCCGGCGGAACGGCGATGGGCCAGGCGACGCCGCCGGAGGCTGCAGCCGTCAGCGACACGGAGGTCAAGCGTCGGGCCGCCGAGGCTTCGACGCAAGCGGTCAAGGACGCACGTGCGACGAAGAGCCTTTCACCGATCGTCTGGGTGGCCGGTCTGATCGCCGTGGTGGCGATCCTGTGGGTGCTCCTCGGTTCCTAAAGCGAACCCCGGTCCGGTCTCCCGCACAACCATTTGAGACGGCGCCGTGACCATCCGGATCTCCGCCGGCAAGTCTTTGTAGGCGTGCGAGGATTCCTGGCGGCGGGTTTGTCTTGACCTGTTCCCGGCCGCCCCACACACTACCTCTAGACGGTCGGCCGCGCGGTGTAATACCTGCTTGACTCCGGTCCATGGATTGTCAACCGGCCGATGAACGAGGCGAGGACCAGGCCCGACAGCCCGGAACCCCGGTCTATTACAGGGAGGATCGTATGCTCACCGTATCGATGACGGTGAACGGGCAGCCGGTGACCAAAGAGGTCGACCCGCGCACGCTGCTCGTTCAATTCTTGCGCGAACACTTGAGCCTGACCGGAACCCACGTGGGCTGCGATACCAGCCAGTGCGGTGCCTGCGTGGTGCATGTCGACGGTGCTTCGGTGAAGGCCTGCACCATGCTGGCCGCCCAGGCCAACGGCGGCGAGGTGACCACCATCGAGGGGCTTGCCCAGAACGGCGAGCTGCACCCCATGCAGGCTGCCTTCAAGGAGCATCACGGCCTGCAATGCGGCTTCTGCACGCCGGGGATGATCATGAGCGCGGTCGATCTGCTGAAGCAGAATCCAGATCCCAGCGAGCATGAGATCCGGGAGTGGCTGGAGGGCAACATCTGCCGCTGCACCGGCTACCACAATATCGTCAAGGCGATCCGCCACGCGGCCCAAGACATGAGGAGTTAGGACGATGCCCGATTCCGGTTTTGGCGCTTCCGTCAAACGGCGCGAGGACTTCCGCTTCCTCACCGGCCGAGGTCGCTATGTCGACGATATCGACCGGCCCGGTCAGCTCTACGCCGTTTTCGTACGCTCGCCGATCGCACATGCGAACGTCACCTCGATCGACATCGGCGAAGCTCGCAAGGCACCCGGTGTCGTCGCCGTTTTCACCGGCGACGACATGGCCGCCGACGGCGTCGGCTCCCTGCCCTGCGGCTGGGTCGTCACCGACAAGAGCGGCGATCCGCACAAGGCACCGCCGCACTGGCCTCTGGTTCGGGGCCGCGTCCGCTACGTCGGCGACCATGTCGCCGTGGTCATTGCCGACACGCTGGCCCAAGCGCGCGACGCCGCGGAACTGGTCGAGGTCGGCTACGACGAGTTGAGTCCGGTCGTCGACCTCGGCACCGCCGGCCAAAATGTGCAGCTGCACGATGAAGCGCCGGGCAACCTCTGCTTCGATTGGGAACTGGGCGACAAGGCTGCCGTCGACGAGGCCTTCGCCAAAGCCGCGCACGTCAGCAAGCTGGATCTGGTGAACAACCGGTTGATCCCCAACGCCATGGAGCCGCGCGCGGCGATCGGCGAGTACGATCCGGGATCGGACAACTACACGATCTACTCGACCAGCCAGAACCCGCATCTGCTGCGTCTCATTCTCTGCGCCTTCGTTCTCAATCTGCCGGAGCATAAGGTGCGCGTCGTGGCACCCGATGTCGGCGGCGGCTTCGGCTCGAAGATCTACGCCTATGCCGAGGAGACGGTCTGCACCTGGGCCTCGAAGCGGCTCAACGGCAAGCCCGTCAAGTGGACGGCGGAGCGCAGCGAGTCCTTCCTGTCCGATGCTCACGGCCGCGACCACATCACCACGGCCGAGCTGGCGATGGACTCCGACGGCAAGTTCCTGGCGCTGCGGGTCGACACCCAAGCCAACATGGGCGCTTACCTCTCCAGCTTCGCAACCTCCATCCCGACCTATCTCTATGCGACCCTGCTGGCCGGCCAGTACGCCACTCCGGCCATCCACTGCAACGTGAAGGCCTACTTCACGACGACCGCCCCAGTGGACGCCTACCGCGGCGCCGGACGGCCCGAGGCGACCTACGTGATCGAACGTCTGGTCGAGGTGGCGGCACGCGACATGCGAATGGAGCCCGCCGAGATCCGCCGGAAGAACTTCATCCAGCCGGACCAATTCCCTTACCAGACGCCGGTCGCGCTAACTTACGACATCGGCGACTACGAGGCCTCGCTTAACAAGGCCTTGGAGATGATTCGCTACGGGGAGTTCGCACAGCGCCGCAGCCAGTCGGAGGCACGCGGCAAGCTGCGCGGGATCGGCATGTCGGCCTACATCGAGGCCTGCGGCATCGCGCCCTCGGCGGTGGTCGGAGCGCTGGGGGCCGGCGTCGGCCTGTGGGAGTCGGCTCAAGTCCGCTTCAATCCGACCGGCAGCGTGACGGTCCTGACTGGCGCCCACAGTCATGGCCAGGGCCACGAGACCACCTTCGCCCAATTGGTTTCGGAGCAGCTCGGCGTCGACTACGAGCAGATCGATATCGTGCACGGCGACACCGGCCAAATCCCGATGGGGATGGGGACCTACGGCTCGCGGTCGCTCGCGGTCGGCGGTTCAGCCATCAGCAAGGCCTGCGACAAGATCATCGAGAAGGGCAAGAAGATCGCCGCCCACCTGATGGAGGCGAGCGTCGACGACGTGGAGTTCGCCAACGGTCAGTTCACCGTGGCCGGCACCGACAAGTCCAAAGGTATCGGCGAGATCGCTTTCACCGCCTACGTGCCCCACAACTACCCGGAGGGCGTGGAACCGGGACTCGACGAGACGGCCTTCTACGATCCGCTGAACTTCACCTACCCGTCCGGTGTCCATATCGCCGAGGTCGAGATCGACCCCGATACCGGCGAGACGGAGATTGTCGACTGGGTCGCGGTGGACGATTTCGGCAAGGTCCTGAACCCGATGATCGTCGAGGGTCAGGTTCATGGCGGAATCGCCCAAGGCGTTGGCCAGGCTCTGCTCGAAAACGCCGTCTACGACGACAGCGGGCAGCTCGTCACCGGCTCCTACATGGACTACACCATGCCGCGCGCGGACGACCTCTGCGAGTTCCGGGTCGGCATGACGATGTCGGAGTGCACCCATAATCCGCTAGGCGTCAAAGGCTGCGGCGAGGCGGGTGCGATCGCCGCTCCGGCCGCCCTGATGAACGCCATCACCGACGCCCTCGGCGTCGAGATCGATATGCCGGCCAGCCGCGAGAAGGTCTGGCGCCATGCCCAGGCCCGCTTCAAAGCGGCAGCCGAGTAAAGGGGAGGATCGACGACGCCATGTATGCCTTCAACTATCACCAGCCGGACAGCGTCGAGGCCGCGGTGCAAGCGGTCTCGGCCAACGAAGACGCCAAGCTTCTCGCCGGCGGCATGACCTTGCTGCCGACCATGAAACAGCGCCTCGCCATGCCAAGCGACCTGATCGACCTCTCGGCCATTGCCGATCTCAAGGGTGTTAGATCGGAGGGTGACAGCTTGGTCCTCGGGGCCATGACGCGTCATGCCTTGGTCGAAAGCGATGCCACCGTGCAGTCGAAGATCCCGGCACTGGCCAAGCTGGCCGGCGGCATCGGCGATCCTCAGGTGCGCAACTGCGGCACCATCGGCGGCTCCATCGCCAATGCCGACCCGGCGGCGGACTACCCGGCGGCGGTGCTCGGCCTCGGCGCCACGGTGAAAACCAACAAACGAGAGATCGCCGCGGACAACTTTTTCACCGCTCTCTTCGAAACGGCCTTGGAGCCGGGCGAACTGATCGTTTCGGTGCAGTTCCCCATTCCCGAAGCAGCCGCCTACGCGAAGTTCGACAATCCGGCCTCCCGTTACGCGGTGGTCGGGGTCATGGTTGCGAAAACCGGCGGTGGCCTGCGCGTCGCGGTGACCGGTGCCGGCCCGAAAGTCTTCCGCCACAGCGAGATGGAGCAAGCCCTGGCCGGAAACTTCGCACCGGAAGCGCTCGACGGCATCTCCACGCCGGCCGACGACCTCAACAGCGACATCCACGCCTCGGCCGAGTATCGCGCGCATCTGGTCGGCGTCATGGCCAAACGCGCCGTCGTCGCAGCCAAGGGCTGACGATCGCATCCGAGACAAAACTCTGGCTTTGCAAACCTAGGGGCCGGGCTCATCGTCCGGCCCCTTTGCGTTTTCGGCTTCGCCAGCACGGCTCACGGGATTAGCCTGCAGCAATGCGGCGGCTGGCCTTCGTCTCTCTCATCTTGCTGGTGTTTCTGCTGGGACTCGCCAGCGGCGCTTGGCTATTCCGTATGGACTTGGCGGAGATCGCCGCACAGCGCTGGCTGGCCGCGCGCGGAGTTCCGATTGAGCTGACGGTCACGCGGCTGGACGTCGATGGCGTCAGGATCACCGACCTGAAGCTCGGCGGTGCCCCGGTCGCTTCGGCCCGGGTGGCTCAGGTGGAGATCGCCTGGCCGCGTTGGCGGGAACCGGAGGTGGCCGGCTTGACCGTCGAGAGCGGACGTCTGAACCTGAACCTGACCGGTGACGGCCCGCTCCTGGGCGAGCTGCAGCCGCTGTTCGAGACCGCCGGGACCGAGGCCCCGGAAGAGACCACGGCGTCCCCCCGGACGACCGAACCTGCGGCGGCGCTCCCCTCCCCGGCCGCCTTCCCAGGAGCGCTTCCGTTTCGACCTTTCCCGGTCGAAGTCTCCGACATGACGATCTTGGCCCGAACGGCCCTGGGGCCTGCGACCTTGCGCCTGGACGGCAAGGCTCGGCCTGACGGCGAAGGTCTGGCCACCGACGTCACGCTGCAGGGCGTGACGCCCGTCGCCGTCTTCGGTGGCCAGCTCCAGGCCGAGGCGACACCGCAAGGCTTGGCCGACCTGCAGACCGACCTGCAGTTCGCAGCGGAAGATCAAGGACTCGAAGGTCGTCTGATCGCCGACTTGTCGGATCTGCCGGCGTCGCCGTCGGGGCAGCTGACGGTGGACCTCACGGCAGGGCCGCGCACGGCCGCCCTGCTGGCGCCGCTCCTGCCCAAACCCGTGACCTGGCGGGATCTGCGGCTGACCATCGATCTGGAAGGGCAGGTCCCGCAGCTTCCGGCGGACCCGGTATGGCAGACCTGGCTGCAGGACGGCGACTGGTCGGCCGCCATGACCCTGACCGCCAACGACTTTGCATGGCCGGATGGCTTCTCCGGCGGGCAGCTCCTGCTGGTCCTCGATGCGAAGCTTGCCAAGGGAATCCTGACGGTCCTGCCAGCCCAGACTGCGGAGCTTTCGATCCCGCGCCCCGATCCGACCTTCCTCGCCGAACTCGGCTTGCCGGAAGATCTGAGAGAACAACTGCTCGATGGCATCGGACTGCGTCTGCAGCCGCTGGACGCCGGAGATCCGCTGCTGGCGATCGAACGGGGACCCGAGACGACGGTTCTGAGACCGGCCCTTCGGGTCGGGCTCGAAACCGGGCCGTCCGCCGCCGCCGCAGCCTTACGTGGAAATCTTAGTTTTAACTCCAACTTAGACCTTCAGTTTATTGATTTATCAGAGTTTAATTTTTCCTTATCCAACTGGACTCTGGCCGGACACAAGCTCAATGGAGCCGCGATATCGGGCCGACTTGCGGGGCCGCCCGATGCGCTGCTGGGCGTGGTCGACATCTCCGGCGAGGGCGTTCCGGAGCTTCCGGGCGCCGTCGCCGAAACAGTTGCGCTTCACTGGCCGGCAGATCTGCAAGGGGATCTGGCTGCGAAACAGCTTCGCCTCTCCGGTCCCCTGGCCTTGGACGCGCTCGCGCTCGCCAACGAAGAGCTGTCTTTGGCGTCCTTCGACTCCCGTCTGCAAGCCGATCTGACGATCAGCCCCGAAGGCCTCGACCTCACGGCACCGGGATACCTTGAGGCCGGGGACCTGCGCTTCGGCCAACGGCGGATCGCCGAGCTCCGAGCCACCCTGGAGCAGAACGAGGTGCGTTGGTCACCCGGCGGTCCGCTAAACCATCGACAGGAAGCCCGTTGGTCACCGGTCGAGTTGCGCATCCTGGAAGGGGACAGGCCCCTGTTGGAAGCCGATCTGAAGCTTGGTCGCTGGCAGGTCGGTGGCACTCTGGAAGACGCAATCTACGAAGGCGGCTTTTCGATCGATGAAGCCTCTGTCGGTCTGCAGGAGCCACCGTTGCGGGTCGAGGCGCTTCGGCTGGGGGGGGCCCTGCCGCTCCAAGCCGGAGCGGCGCTCGACCTCGCCGGACGCCTAACGCACACGGCAGAAGTTCCGCTGCTGCCTCCGCTCGATCTTGCCGGCAGCCTGGAGCCGGAAGAAGCCGCTTATGAGGTCGCGGTCACGGGCCGCGGCCTAGGCGGACGCGTAACCGCCTTGGCGCGTGCCACGATCGACCCGGACGCTCCAAGACTGCGTGCCGACCTGACTCTAGCCCCCGTGGTATTTGCTCCCGAAACTCTGCAGCCCGGCGATCTCACGCCGCTGTTGTCCGACCTTACGAGCGTCAGTGGTCGGCTCGCCGCGACGCTGGGCCTGGACTGGACGGCTGACGGTCCGCGCAGCCGGGCCGAGGTCACACTCGAAGGCCTCAACTTCGACTATGGCGACGGCATTCGCGTTTCCGGCCTGTCCGGCGGGCTTGAGTTCGCCAGTCTGATGCCGCTGAACGCCCCGCCGCCGCAGCGCCTGTCGGCCGCGCGGATCGAGACGCTTTTCCCCCTGACCGACCTGATTGCGGAGGTCGGCGTTGCGACGCCGGCAGCGACCGGATCGCCACGGCTGCAGATCGTTTCGGCCAGGGCACGCGCGCTGGGCGGCTGGCTCTCTCTCGAGCAAGGCGTGATCGATCCCGCAAGCAACCGTGAAGAGGCCGTTCTCGGCCTCGAGAGGATCGACATAGCCGAGCTGTTGGCCGTGCTGAACGCACCGGACGTCGAGGCGACCGGGCGGATCAGCGGCGAGATTCCGATTCGCCTGGAGGGCAACACCGTCACCATCGCGGAAGGCCGATTGGCGGCAGAAGAGCCCGGCAGCCTGCGCCTGACCTCGGAGGCGGCCAAGCAGGCGCTGGCTGCGGGCGGCCAGAGCGTGGATCTGATGATGCAAGCCCTGGAGAACTTCGAGTATCAGGAACTCGCCCTGACCCTGGACAAGCCGGCCGAAGGCACAACCCTGGTGACGCTCAAGCTGCTCGGCCAGAACCCGGACGTGCTCGACGGGCAGCCGTTCGACGTAGCTGTTCGCTTGGAAACCGACCTGGCACCGCTCCTCCTGGCCTTGTCCCAGGCCTTGGCCCTCACCGACGGGGCGATCGAGCATCTATGGAGATTGCGACGTTAACTGGCGTATCACGTTAGAACTGAGTGGCACGGGCCGGGTCAGCACGGCGAAAAACAAGGAGAGACTGCGTGCAAGCTTCATCGAAGTCGATCGCTCCGGCTTCGGCTGCCTGGTTGCTGGTAGCCGCGACGGCCTTGGCGGCCTGCCAACCGCGCGTCGCGCTGGAGGCACCGAAGGAGCCGATTACGATCAATCTCAACATCAAGCTCGATGCCGACGTCCGCCTGCGCATCGAACGCCAGGCCGAAGAGGACATCCAGGAAAATCCGGACATCTTCTAGCGGCCGCCTTGGCCTTTGGCGGCCCCCTAAAGTTACCCCTCTTGACAGCACCGGCACGAAAGCGAAGCTGACAGCCATGCCAACGACACGACGCTCTTTCCTTCTTCAGTCCGCCGGAACGCTCGCCGCCGGTCTCGCGCTTGGGGGCGCAGTACTGACCGGCGCGTCCCGCGACGCCCAGGCTCAAAGCGCCGAAGACCTGAAACGCCGAGGTCTCGCCGGCGAGAACCTCAACGGTTTCCTGGTCGCCCGCGACGCCTCGGTCGAAGCCAGGGTGGAGGCGATCAACGCCGAGCGCAGCCAGGTCTACCGGCAGCGCGCGGCCCAGCAAGGCGTCGACGCCAACACCATCGGTCAGATCTATGCGCAAGAGATCATCGAAGCCTCCCCGCCGGGAACCTGGTATCAATCGTCCGGTGGTCAGTGGGTTCAGAAGTGACCGAAGCCACGCACGAGACGACGGATAGCTCACAAGACAACGGATAGATCGTGACCGACGCCCAACGCGCCCCCGCGCCCGCTCCGTCCGAACCGCCCGCCGACGTCGATGGCGTGTTGGGCCTGCTGCAACGCGGCAACTACGTGGCCGACCGCAGCCTTGCCACGGTTCTGTTCCTGGCCTTGAAGCTCGGGCGGCCGCTGTTCCTGGAAGGCGAGGCCGGCGTCGGAAAGACCGAAATCGCCAAGGTTCTTTCCGAAACGCTGAATCGCGACCTGGTCCGGCTGCAGTGCTACGAGGGCCTCGACGTCGCCTCCGCGGTCTACGAGTGGGACTACCCGCGTCAGATGGTCGAGATCCGCCTGTCCGAAGCGGCGGAAGACCGGGATCGCGGCAGTCTGGAATCCACGATCTTCTCCGAGCGCTTTCTGATCGAGCGGCCCTTGCTCAAGGCCCTGAAACCCAGCATCAAGGGACCGCCCGTCTTGCTGATCGACGAACTCGATCGCACGGACGAACCCTTCGAGGCCTTTCTGCTGGAGGTCCTGAGCGACTTCCAGATCACGATCCCCGAACTGGGCACGATTGCGGCGCCGCAGCCGCCGATCGTGATCATCACCTCCAACCGGACCCGCGAAATTCACGACGCACTCAAGCGGCGCTGCCTCTATCACTGGGTGCCCTACCCCGATGCCCAGCGGGAGTTGGAAATCCTTCGGGTCAAGGCCCCAAACGCACCGGACCTGCTCAGCCGCGAAATCGTCGGCTTCATTCAGAAGCTGCGGGACCTGGATCTCTTCAAGTTGCCGGGTATCGCCGAGACCATCGACTGGGCGGAGGCGCTCATCCAATTGGACAAGGTCGCGCTCGACCCGCAAGCGATCGACGACACGCTCGGCGTGCTGCTGAAGTATCAGGACGATATCGCCAAGATCGAAGGCAGCCAGGCCGCCCAGCTTCTCACCGAAGTCAAACGCGAGCAGGCCGCCTTGCCCCAGGGCTGAAACGGTCTCGCGGGGAGCGCTCGATGCGCCAGTCCGACCCCTTCGCCGAAGCCAAACGCAGGCTGGAGACCGAAAGCAAGGTCGATCAGCTCAGCCTCGGCGACCTCGAAGACCTGCCGGGCGGCCGGCTGGCGGAAAACATCATGTACTTCGCGCGCACCCTGCGTGCAGCGGGGCTGCCGATCGGCCCCGGCAAGACTCTGGCGGCCCTGGAGGCCGTCGGCGCGGTCGGCCTGTTGCGGCGCGACGACTTCTACTGGACCCTGCACAGCGTCTTCGTGAACCGGCGCGATCAGCAGGAGCTCTTCGACCAGGCTTTTCACGTCTTCTGGCGCAATCCGAAGTTCCTGGAGCGGCTGCGCAGTCTCTTTTTGCCGGAGATCGCACTGGAGGGCCAAGAGCCCGAGGGCCGCGAACTGTCGCGCCGGGTGGCCGAAGCGCTGCAGAGCGAACTTCCGAGCCAGAGCGAGACTCGAGGCGAGGACGAAGAGATCGAGATCGACGCGGCACTGACCTACTCCGATACCGAAGTGCTGCGGCATCAGGATTTCGAGAAGATGACGGCGGAAGAGATCGCCCGGGCCCGCGAGACCATCCGCCGGATGCGGCTGCCGATCATGCTGGTGAAGACCCGTCGCTTCCGGCCGACGTCGGGCAATGGGCGGGCCGATCTGCGGGCAAGCTTGCGGGCCGCCTTGCGCGCGGGCAGCGACACCATTCCGCTGAAGTTCAAACGGCAGCGGCGCAGGCACCCGCCGCTGGTCATCCTCTGCGACATCTCCGGCTCGATGAGCCGCTATTCGCGCATGGCCCTGCACTTCATGCACGCCGTGACCAACGACCGCGACCGGGTGCAGTCCTTCGTCTTCGGAACGCGCCTGTCCAACATCACCCGCTACCTGCGCAGCGCCGACATCGACGATGCGCTGCAGGCCTGCGGAGAGGTGGTGGGCGACTGGTCGGGCGGCACGCGCATCGGCGCCTGCCTGGCCGACTTCAACCGCGTCTGGTCGCGCCGTGTCCTCGGTCAAGGGGCCGTGGTGCTGCTGATCACCGACGGCCTCGACCGCGAAGGCGCCGAGGGTCTGGATGCCGAGATGGAGCGGCTGCACAAGTCCTGCCGCCGCTTGATCTGGCTGAACCCCCTCTTGCGCTACGAGGGCTACGAACCCAAAACCATGGGGGCGAAGGCGATCATGCCCCATGTCGACGACTTCCGGTCGGTGCACAATCTCGAAACGCTGCAGCAGCTGACCGACGTCCTGAGCCGCGAACCGAAGCGCCGCCACGAAGGCGTCGGCGACTGGAGCGCCCAACGCAACCGCAACAACCTGGCGGAGCAACCTGGATGAGCGACGGAGCCACCGGCGAAACAGACACCAGCATCTATCCCTCGACCGATCGCGTACTGCAGCAAGCGGCGGCCTGGCGTGCCGAGGGCCGCAAAGCGGCCTTGGCAACGGTGGTCGCCACCTGGGGCTCCTCGCCGCGCCCGATCGGTAGCCAGCTTGCCGTTGACGAGACCGGCAGCATGCTGGGCTCGGTTTCCGGCGGCTGTATCGAAGGCGCGGTCGTGACCGAAGCGCTCGAGGTCATGGAAGACGGGCGTCCGCGCCTGCTGGACTTCGGTGTCAGCGACGAGAATGCCTGGGAGGTCGGCCTCGCCTGTGGCGGAAGCGTCCAGGTGTTCGTCGAGATCCTGGACTAGTCGAGAGGGAGAGCCAGAATGCGCCAAGCCCTGCTCGACCGCTTGCTCACCGCCCGGAAGGCCAAGCAGCCGGTCGTTCTGGCAACCGACCTGAACGATGGCCGGCAGGCGCTCTTGGACGCCGAGCGGGTCGACGGCGACCTTCGGTTATCCGATGCGGAGCTGCAGGCGGCGCGCGCGGCCCTGCGCAACGACGTCTCCGGCCGTCTACCGCCGGAGGTCTCCGAGGATCGCCAGATCTTCCTACAGGTCTTCAACCCGCCGCTGCGGCTGGTCGTCGTCGGCGCGGTTCACATCTCGCAGGCGCTGGTGCCGATGGCTCAGATCCTGGGCTTCGACGTGGCCATCGTCGATCCCCGGCCGGCCTTCGCCACCGAGCAGCGCTTTCCCGGCGTGCGGCTGGTCGACGAGTGGCCGGACGACGCCATGGCCTTGCTGAAGCCGGATCGGCGTACCGCCGTCGTCACGCTCACCCACGACCCGAAGCTTGACGACCCGGCCCTCACCGAAGCGCTCAAGAGCGAGAGTTTCTACATCGGTGCGCTCGGCTCGACCCGTACCCACGCGAAGCGCCTGGAGCGGCTGCGTGCCGCGGGCCTCGGCGAATCGGAGCTTGCCCGCATCCAAGGGCCGGCCGGTCTCGCTATCGGCGCCAAGAGTCCGGCGGAAATCGCACTCTCGGTCTGCGCACAGATGACCGCGGCTCTGCGGGCCGCGCCGCCACTGATCAGGGCGCAGCAGCCCGCAGCCGCGCAATGATCTTCGGTCCGACACCGCTCGATCAAGCCGAGGGCGCGATCCTCGCCCACTCGCTCAAACAGGGCGAGATCGCCTTCAAGAAGGGGCGCCGCCTGTCGGCTGAGGATGTCCGCAACCTCCGCTCCGCGCAGATCCACGAAGTCATCGCCGCCCGCCTGGAGGAAGGCGACCTGCACGAGGACGAGGCCGCCCGGCGCCTGGCCGAGGTCGCGGCGGGGAACGGCGCGAAGGTCACGGAAGCTTTCACCGGACGCTGCAACCTGGTCGCCGAAGCCCATGGGCTCGTCCAGGTCGAAGCTGAGCGGCTGGACGAGCTCAACCTGATCGACGAGGCGCTCACCATCGCAACGCTGCCCGACCTGGAGCCGGTCGAGCCGCGCCAGATGCTGGCGACCGTCAAGATCATCCCCTTTGCCGCTCCGACCGCGGCCCTCGCACGCTGTCTCGAAATCGCCGGGAGTGGCGCGCCCCTGGTACGGGTCGCGCCTTTCGCGGCCAAACGGGTGGGCCTCGTACAAACCCGTCTGCCGGGTCAGAAGGAACGCCTGTTGGACAAGACCCGGGACGCGCTGGATGCCCGCCTGGCAGCCCTGGGCAGTGCGGCCTGCCTGGAGCGGCGCTGCGGCCATCAGGAAGCCGAGGTGGCGGAGGGGTTGGCGGCCCTGCGGTCGGCCGGCTGCGAGATCCTGCTGGTCTCCGGCGCTTCGGCCATCGTCGATCGCCGCGACGTCGTACCGGCGGGCATCGAGCGGACCGGCGGGCGCGTGCGCCACTTCGGAATGCCGGTCGATCCCGGCAATCTGCTTCTGCTGGCGGAGTGGGACGGTCTGCCGGTGCTGGGCCTACCCGGCTGCGCACGCTCGCCGAAGATCAACGGCTTCGATTGGGTGCTGCAACGCTTCGCCGCCGGGCTCTCCGTAGAGCCTCGGGACGTCATGCGCATGGGAGTCGGCGGGCTGCTGAAGGAAATCGGCGGCCGTCCCCTGCCCCGTGCCGAGGCCGTGGAATCCAGCCAAACGAAACGTGCGCCGCGCATCGCCGCCTTGGTGCTAGCTGCCGGCCAGTCGCGTCGCTACGGCCGCGAGAATAAGCTGCTCGCCGAAATGGACGGCCTGCCTCTGGTCCGCTATACCGTGGCGGCTGCCCAGGCCAGCCAGGCAGACCCCGTCCTGCTGGTCACCGGGCACGCCCGCGAGAGCGTCGAAGCGGCCGTCGCCGAAACCGCCGTGGCGCTGCTGCACAACGCCGACTATGCCCAGGGCCTGAGCACATCCCTGCGCCGCGGCCTGGCCGGCTTGCCGGACGACATCGATGGGGTCGTCGTGCTGCTGGGCGACATGCCGAAGGTCGACGCCAAGACGATCGACAAGTTGATCGCCGCTTTCGATCCGTTGGAAGGCCGGGCAATCTGCATTCCCACCAGCCAGGGCAAGCGCGGCAACCCGGTGCTCTTCGCCCGACGTTTTTTCGCCGAAGCGATGGAGATCGCCGGCGACGTCGGCGCCAAGCCATTGATCGCCGACCATGCCGATCAGGTCGCGGAGGTCCCGGTCGACGGGGAGGCGGTTCTGCTCGACGTGGACACACCGGCGGCGCTGGCCCGCCTTACCGGCTAGACCAGACAGCGGATCGGCGGACGACTTCGGTTTGTTGCAAAAATCTATCGCGAATGCTCCGATTGAGCGCTCGCCTCGGAAAACCAGACATCGCCATACGTCTGGAGTGCGGGACGAAATGGACCTTGGAAGATGGAACGCGATTGCGTGCTTTCTGCAGGGTCACGTAGTTCTGCGTTTGACGGCCTTTTTTTCAAGTCGGATCGCGACGATTGCTGCCAGCAACCCGGCAAAGGATGCGATCAGCATCAAAATCAACAAACCTTGCGGAGAGGGGCTGTCCGCGAGAAGAAAACCCGTCACGGTGGCCATCAATGCGCCACCGGACAGCGTCAGCGCTCCGGTAATGCCCGCTGCGCTGCCGGCCAGCCGGGGACGCACGGACATGGCACCGGCGTTGCTGTTCGGCGTCGTCAGACCGTTGCCCACACCGACAAATATCGTGCAACCGAAGTAGAGCAACGGCGTCACCATCCCCGATGCGAGCACGGCAAGACCGATAAGCATTCCGGCACAGGCCACGACCCGCCCCGCCAACATGACCGAGCTTAACGCATAGCGCGAGACCAAACGCGAGGTAAGAAAGCTGCCGAACATGAAGCCGGCGGTGATGCTGCCGACAAACAACCCTAGCGTCGCCGTCGTGATCCCGAACACCGAGGTTGCAATGAGCGGAGCGCCGGCGAGAAAGACATAGAATGCGCCGATAGAGAATGCTGTGCAGAGTGCGTAGCACCAAAAAATGGGCTCGCTGAGAAGCTGTGTCAGCCTTTGCTCCTCCGGGTCCTCCTCCTCCGACCGCCGCCGCATGGTTTCTCCGAGATCAAACCATGCAAGACACAGCAATGCCGCACCAACAGTCACATAGAGCAGGAATATCGCTCGCCAGCCAAAAGCTACATCCAAAACGCTGCCCAGCATCGGCCCCACCATTGGTGCAAGCGCCATTGCCATGCCGATCCTACCAAGCAGTCCGGCAACCTCCGCCCCCTCCTGCGTGTCGCGAACGATCGCCATAGAAAGGACGTAACCCGAGATGGCGCCAGCCTGCAGCATCCTGAACGCGAGAAACGTCTCCGCGCTCTGCGCCATCGCACATCCCAACGATGCAACGGTAAAGACGGCCAACGCTGCCAGCAGAACCGGACGGCGCCCGATCCGGTCGGACAAAGGCCCCACACCTAGCTCAACAAATGCCGTCACGGCCAAATAGCCACCTAGAGCAAGGCTTATAATCGCGTAGTCGGCCCTCAAGTCCCGTGCGATGTTGGCCAGCGACGGTACGATCATGTTGAGTGTCAGCGGGGACATCGCCGCCAGAAGATAAAGGGTCGTCAGGGCCGGTGGTGAACCCGCCTTTCGCATAACTTTTCGGGCCTCTCAAAAACAAAAAGCCCCCGAACGAAGGTCGGGGGCGCATGGCAAACCGGATAGGGTTTCCGCTAGGGGACCATGCACCTTCTGCTGACGACGACAATGATCCTGCGGGGCATCTTGCTTCTCCTCCATCCAAGCCTAAGGCGGGCAGGGCACTTGTACAATGCCGGATTGATTTCTAGGCTCCACGAGCAACACGAGGAGTTCGAAATGACCGACGATCCGTCCTGTGCTGATCCCAGTGTATTTCTCAGTCAGCTGCCTTTCGTCAAAGAGTACCGAATCAACCTCGTCAGCAGCATTCCCGGCGAGGTTGTTGTTGAGATGCCCGTCGAGCAGCGTTTTTCGACACCTCCCGCAAACGTTCCCGCTTCCATCGTGGGAACAATTGGGGACGTCGCCGCTGTGTCCTCCTGCCTCTCCAAAGTTCCCCAGGGCTGGGCCGTTGCGACACTGGACTTCACGGTCAAAATGATAGGACCCGCCTCCGGCGAAAAGCTAATCGCACGAGGCCGTGTATTACAGAACGGCAGGACGAACTCTATCGGTGCCGCTGACATTTATTGTGTGAAGGAAGGCGCGGAGATTCACTGCGGGACTCTGCTTGCAACCACCCGCAATTTCGAGATCAAGCGATAAGACACCTGATCGCATCGCAATCGAACAGCCCTACCGAAGTCAAGTTACCAAGTGACTCTCGTAAAAAAAGTTGAGAGCAATCTGATGATGCTAAGGAGTGATGCGCCGCAAGGCGGCCATTACGGACAAAGAGATGAACGGCAGCAACGTCCGCTTTCAGGAAGCTGCACCGCAGCAAGGTAGTCGCTTGCGAACGACCGCTTTAAGCCGAAAGCCACTCATTGCGATAGCTGATGAACGTGTGATGATGGCCGCGAAGCTGTCCTTTGCAGCTCACGGCGTCGCGAAGGTTTCCGGCTCGTTCACGGCTTCGCCGGCAGGGGTTACGAAGTCGCGCAGCGCCTGCACCGCTTCGGGCCGTTCGAAGTGTCCGACATGGCCCGTACTGGGCAGGGCGACGAGGGTCTTGGGCTGGACGGCGGCCTCGTAAAGTCGACGGCCGAGAGCGAACGGGACGGTGCGATCCTCCTGCCCGTGCAGGATCATCAAGGGCGTGGCAATCCGAGCGATCAGAGCGAGACTGTCGTAGCGGTCCCGTACCAGCCAGCGGGCGGGCAGGATCGGATAGTGAAACTGCGCGGCGTCGGCCATGGAGGTGAAGGGCGCCTCGAGAATCAGACCGGCCGCCGGAGCACCGGCGTCGGCCAGTTCGCTCGCCATAGCCGTCGCGACGCCGCTGCCGAGAGACTCACCGTAGAGGATCAGCTCAGGACCGGCGATCCCCTGACTCGCGAGCCAGGCCAGGGACGCACGCGCGTCTGCGAAGAGACCCTCTTCGGTCGGCGTGCCGGGATTGCCACCGAAGCCTCTATATTCGGAAAGAAAGATACCGACCCCGGTCTCCGCCAGGAAGGTCAGCTTGCCGACCCGATGACCGGCATGGCCGGCATTGCCGTGGAAGAAAAGCAGCGTCGGCTGCCCGGCTTCGGCCGGCCGGTGAAGATGGGTCAGGCGCAGACCGTCCGCCGTCTCGGTGGTGACAATCCGCCAGTCCGGCCCCGCCCGCTCCGCGGACAGCGGTTCGCTATCCGGATGGTACATGAGCTGCCGCTGGCTCAGGAACATGAAGAGACAGATCCCGACATAGGTGGCGAGAGCCACCCCGGCGGCGCCGACCGGCCAGCTCATGGCTTTCTCGTCTGCGGTGGCGGCAAGCTAGCTGGCATAGCTGGGATCTTCGGCATCGAGCAGGCGCTTCAGAGCCGTGAAGTGCGCCTCCGCATAGGTGCCGCCCTGGTCCATCTCGGCCTTGGTGCTGGCCGCGACGTTGTCCGTCACGCGCTTGAGCGGCCGGCCGGTGGACATGGCAAGCACCTGAACGCGACAGGCTTGCTCCAGGTAATAGAGGTCGTCGAAGGCCTGAGCCAAACTCGGCCCCACCACCAAAACACCGTGATTGCCCATGAAAAGAACGCGCTTGTCGGCCAGCGCTTCGGCGATCCGGTCGCCCTCCGCCTCGTCTTCTGCCAGGCCGTTGTAGTCGGGATCGTAGGCGACGTCGCCATAGAACCGCAGGGAGTTTTGGTTCACCGGCTCCAGGCGGCCCTCCTCGAGGCAGGTCAAAGCCGTCGCGTAAGGCATATGCGTGTGCAGAACGCAGGTCGCGCGGCGGTGCTTGGCGTGCACCCGGCCATGGATGACGAAGGCCGTCAGCTCGGCCTCGGTCGTCCCCTCCAGGGTTCGCCCTTGGCCGTCGATCAACAGGATGTCGCTCGCCCTGATCATCGACCAGTGGACGCCGTGGGGATTCAGCAGGTAGCGATTGTCCAAGCCCGGTATGGCGACGCTGAAGTGGTTGCAGACTCCCTCGTTGAAGCCGAAACGCGCCGACAAGCGCAGTGCCGCCGCCAAGTCGATCTTTGCTTGTTGAATCGCGTCCACAGCCGCCCTGCTCCCACGCTCTCACTCGGCGCCAGAATAGATAGCGTTCCCCGGCAGTCAATGTCAGGTGGTCGATATCAGGCGCTGAGGCGTTCTTTACAAGCGGTCGGCATCGAAACCTCTATGGACAGCGGGATCGTAAAGCTGACCGTCGTGCCGATGCCCGGAGCGCTTTCGATCCACAAATGTCCGCCGTGCAGCTCCACAAGACCTTTGCTGAGCGGCAATCCCAGGCCTGTCCCTTGTGCGACGGCCGTCATGTTGGAACGAACCTGCTCGAAAGGCTGCAACACCCAGTCCAGATCGTCGGAGTCGATGCCGACACCCTGGTCGATCACGGATACCGTCAGGCCGTTGGCGTCTTGAATGGCCGTCACCTCGACGCTGTCACCGGCCGAGGAGAACTTCAAGGCATTGCCGATCAGATTGAGCAGCACCTGCCTGAGGGCCAGTCGATCGGCGAAGACCGGCGGAAGCGCGAGCTTGGGTACGCACACCAGGGTGACGCCGCGTTTGCGCGCCTCGGTGGTCAAAAGGCGCGCGATATGGGTCAACTCGTCGCCGACGGACAGATAGGTCAGGTCGAGCTCCCGCCGCCCGGCCTCCAGTTTCGAGAGGTCGAGGATGTCATTGATCAACTGCAAGAGATGCGCCGCGCTGTAATGAATGTCTTCCGCGTAACTGCGATAGCGCTCCGAGAGCGTGCCCAAGTGCTGATCGCGCATGATCTCCGAGAAGCCTAGAATGGCGTTCAGCGGGGTCCGGAGCTCATGGCTCATGCTGGCCAGAAAACGGTCTTTTGTCAGATTCGCTTCATGCAAGCGTTCCGACAGTCGTACCAGCGATGTATTGGAATGCCGCAGCCGCCGATGTTGCCACATAATCAGGAAAACGAAGGCGATCACGCCTGCCGACAGCAATAGGAACACCGCTGCGATCATCTGCAAGAGCCGCTGCAAATGCTTCTGATGACCCTCTTGCATCGCGTAATAGCGCTGACTGGCTTTTACGGTCATCTGCCGCAAAGCCGGCGCCAGCGGACCGAGTGTTTGGAGCAAGCGGCCCGCGGTTTCCCGAACGCCGACCTGCGGCGCCTCTGCGATGATCTTATCCGCCTGTTCGATGACCCTCTCAACCTCGACCAAGATGGCGGCATGATCCGGTTGCTGAGCAAGCTGCCCGCTGTAGATACCGGTATCCAAAAGCCTGACGCGATTCACGAAAATCTCTTGTCGAAGAGCAAGCTCCTCGAAATCGGCGGCTTCGCCGCTGTTCTCGAGCTCGAAGCCGGCGATGCGAAGCCGATCGAACTCGTACTCGACTTGAGAAACGGCCCAAAACAGGCTGTCCTTGCGCTCCTTGATAGCCTGATCGGTTTCGTGGAGGGCGTCGCCGAGCAGAAGGCCGACCAAAGTCAGTGCCAGACCTCCCAGCAGGATGGCCAAGCCCGGCAGATTCATTTTCAGGTCGGGACTCCAAAGCACCTTGTCGAAGGGCTTCCTCATAACCGCCGACTACCGAAACTCAAGCCGGCGGAGCTGCCAGATCGAACGGGCGAGATAGGCCCGGTTGTCGGTTTCTTCGATCTGGCTATAGGGAAACACGATCCAGAGCGGCCCGTTATCGCGCACCCGCATGGGGGATCCGTTCCGTTTGTAGGCAATGAGAAGACCCGCCTCGCGGAAATCCGAAATTGGGATCTCCACCTGGTAGTCGTTCAAAGCCACAGCCAGAGCCACAGCCGTATCGCCCCGGATGCCGAGAAGCTCGATAAGTTGCTGTCCCGCGATCCCCTCGAAAACCGCCAAATCGTCGGTCCAGGGCGTCTCGGTCTCCAGCCGGACTCCACCGAAGCGCTCGAGCAGCGCCAAATCCAGAACAGCCAGCGGCTGACCCTCGTCATCTTGCGCATTGGTCTGTGTAATCGCGCCTGCAACTTCAAGCAGAACTCGACCTTCCGGCGCCGGGAGGTCGCTGGCAACCCCTGGACGACCCAGGGTCAAACAGATCAACAAGGCCACTAAGGTGGGAGTTCGGAGGCTTGGCATGTGATTTCAGAATAGAGTTTTAGGGGGATTGCGCGGATAATATGTAATGAAACATATTAAACTGTAATTAAATTTATTGACGCCAATTAAGTTCAATCATTGCGAGTTCTGTGTAAAAATATAAATCGTCTTAGTCGTTTTGCCGGAATACACAGACGGGCGGTACGGACGAGAGAAGAGATGCAAAGAACGTGAACACTTTGAGGTTTAAAACCGAACGTGCCTACTTGCAAGCTCTGTCGTCTCGTCGCAGCGACCGGGCAGGCCTGGTTCAGCTTGCTCTCCATTTGGCACTGCTGGCGCTCTCCAGTCTGCTTTGTCTACGCGCCGCCGGCAGCGCATGGTTAGCTCCTGCTCTGCTGATGCAGGGCGCGCTTCTCGTTTTCCTCTTCTGCCCCCTGCACGAGGCCAGCCATCGCTCGGCTTTCCGCAGCCGGAAACTCAACGACGCGGTGGCTTGGGGGGCGGGGCTGCTTCTGCTGATCGCACCGACCTGGTTTCGCCACTACCACATGGCCCATCACCGCTGGACTCAAAACCCGACGCGCGATCCCGAGCTGGAGACCCCCAAGCCCGAAAGCCTTGGCGCCTGGTTGCTGCATGTGTCGGGGCTGCCGCTCTGGCGGGCTCAGACGGTGACCTTGCTCCGCCTCTCCGTCGGACGTGGCGACTTTTCCTATCTGCCACAGCGCGACCGTGCCAAGGCCGAACGCGAGGCACGGCTGATGCTGGCGATCTACGGGGCTGGGGCTCTAACAGCGTTCGGCTTCCAGAGCTGGCTAGCCCTGCTGATCTGGATCGGGCCGCTCCTGGTCGGTCAACCGCTGCTGCGTCTGTTCCTGCTCGCCGAGCACGGCGGCTGCCCCTACACAGCGGACATGCTGGCCAACACCCGTACCACATTCACCACGGCCGCCCTGCGCCGGCTGTGCTGGAACATGAACTTCCACGCCGAGCACCACGCCTACCCCTCGGTCCCCTTCCATGCCTTACCGGAATTGCACGGGTGGCTCAGGGATCGCCTACAGGTGACCGCTCGGGGCTACATCGCGGCAAATCGTCAGATCTTGCGTCAGATCACAGGAGCGCCCAGCCAGCCAGCGCGCCAGCAGCCACAACCGCCCAGGGCGGCACCTTGACCAGCATGAGCAGTGCCAGGGCGGCGAGCAAAAAGACGAAGTTCTCGACGGCTGTCACCGTGCCGGTCCAGAGAGGGTCGTAGAGGGCTGCGAGCAGGATACCAACCACAGCCGCGTTCGCGCCGGTCACGGCCCCGGCCATGGCCGGCTTGCGACGCAGCGTCTGCCAAAAGGGCAGCACGCCGAAGATCAGGAGTGCGCCCGGCAGGAACACGGCGATTAAGGCAATCGCTCCGCCCAACAGACCGCTCGGCGCCCCCTCCTTTGCCGCTCCCAGATAAGCGGCAAAGGTAAAGAGCGGCCCGGGAAGGGCCTGCGCCGCTCCGTAGCCGGCCAGGAACAGGTCCGGCTCGACCCAGCCGGTCGGCACCGTCTCCGCCTGAAGCAGCGGCAGCACCACATGCCCGCCGCCGAACACCAGCGCCCCGGCCCGATAGAAGGAGTCGAAAACGGCCAGAGTGCCGTCGGCGGACGCCAGGGGGGGAAGCAGAACCAAAAGAACGAAGAAGCTGCCGAGCAGCAGCGCGCCGAAGCCGCGTCCCACCGCAAGCCCCCCATAGTCGGCGTTCGAGGCGTCGCGGCGAAAGGCGACCGCGCCGATCATCCCGCCCAGCAGAATCGCCCCCACCTGTCCCCAGACCGCGCTGCCGAAGAACACCGGCGCCAGCAGCGCGAGCGCGGCACCGCCTAGGGCCAGGCCGGCGCGCGGTCGGTCGGGGCAGAGGGAGTTGGCCATCTGCCACAGGGCCTGAACGACCACCGCCACGGCGACAAGCTTGAGACCGGTCAGCCAACCCGCGCCGGAAACGTCGCCGAGCGCGACGACGCCGTAAGCAAAGGCGATCATCAACAGGGCCGACGGCAGCGTGAAGGCGGTCCAGGCCGCCAACCCGCCGAGCCAACCGGCGCGATGGGCCCCCAAGGCCATGCCGACCTGGCTCGAGGCCGGCCCTGGCAGAAACTGCGCCAGCGCCACGTACTCGCCGTAGGTCCGGTCGTCGAGCCACCTGCGGCGCTGCACGAACTCGGTGCGGAAATACCCAAGGTGGGCCACCGGACCGCCGAAGGCCGTCACGCCAAGCTTCGCGAAAGCGGTGAAAACCTCCCCTGCCCTGCCGCGCTTCGCTCGCTCTTCCGTCACCATCGACCCACCGCTTCAGCTTCAGTTCGCGAGGCGACTTTAGCGGCACCTCTAAAAGCCGTCAGCCGTTGCGGCAGGCTGTCACAAAACCTTCGCGCGAAGCCGGGAGCATGGCATTCTAGTCTGCGCAAAAGGGCCTCAAGTGCCTGTAGATACATCCACTGGAGAGATCGAGATCATGACGGGACGCAACAGCCGCCTTCTTCTTTCCGCCGTCGTTGCCGCTTCGATCGTCGCGGCCGGCGGATTTGGGGCCTTGGCCTCCGACGCCGAGGACGCGGTGAAGTATCGCCAAGGTGTGTTCCAAGGGTTGAAGTGGAACATCGGCCCACTGGCCGCCATGGCGAAGGGCGAAATGGCGTTCGACGCGGCCGAGGTGGAACTCCGCTCTCAGCGCATTGCCAACCTCTCGACCACCATCGTCGAGGGCTTCCCCGAGGGTTCCGACATGATCGCGGACAGCGATGCCCTGCCGGAAATCTGGGAAGACAAGGACGTTTTCATGGAGAAGGCGACGGCGCTTGGCGAGGCTGCGACGGACCTGAGCTCCGCAGCTCCGACCCTAGACGCCGGCGGTCTGGGTCCCATGGTCGGCGCCATCGGCCAGGCCTGCAAGGCCTGCCACGACGACTTCCGGGCCGAATGACGGCAGAGCGAACCGCCGAGGTGGCTTCGCTTTCCGTCAATCAGATCGGCCGCGCGCTCCGGAAGTCAGTCCGTCCAAGCGGGTAACCCCAGGACGAGCGCGGCGACGGCTGCGGCCGAAAGGACCATGGACAGCAGTCCGCGAAACCCAGCGGAGGGAACGTTCGGCGTTGCTTCTGCGCCGGCCTCTCCAATCTGCTTGTTGCCGGTCACCATGGCCCGGATCAGCCGCTGCCCCTTCACCGCTTCGTAGAAGGCGACCGCCGCCAGATGCAGTGCGATCAGGGCGACCAGCAGATCGAACGCCAGGTGATGCACACCGGTCATCCAGTCCACCGTAACTCCGGGCACCAGCCCTGCAAGCGGCCCTTCGATGAAGATATCGTCGCTGGCGAAGAGCCCGCTTCCGGCCTGAACCAGCAACAGCAGGAGCAGCAGCAGCACGGAAAGTCCGCCCAGCGGATTGTGCCCGGCATAGCTGGAATTCCGGCCTGAAATCAGCCCACCCAGGTAGGAGAGAGTCTGTCCGGGCGGTCGCAGAAAATCCTGGAAACGGGCGTGGCGCGTCCCGACAAAGCCCCAAGCGAGGCGGAATAGGACCAGCGCCAGGATCGCGTAGCCCGACAGCTTGTGCCACTGCATGTCAACGCCGCGCCAGAATTCGCCGGTCAGATAACTGGTGAGAACCAGCACGACCAATGCCCAGTGGAAGACGCGTGTCGGTAGGTCCCAGACACGGCGCCCAACTGGACGGCGACCGGCGGGCAGCACTTCGTCTGTTCGGTTTCTCGGCATTTTCGTCCTGTATCGCGCTTCTCTATCGACCAGGTTAGGCGGATTGTCGCCGGTCTCATCCGCAGATAACCGCAATGGGATGGGATTGTCGCCGCAAGGCTATGGCGAAACACGTGCTGATCTAATGAAACAGTTTGAAGGGCTTGACCTTCCTGTCGGAGGAGGTGGCATCGCTTTATCATGAAGTACCGCTTTGCCGCCGTCGCCCTGCTTCTCGTCGGGAGCACCCTCGGGTTGGTCGCTCTCCTGAGACCGCCGGGCGTGCAATCGACAGCGATCGACCCGAACGACATCCAGATGGTGAACAGCGGTGCGAGGATATACGCGGCCGAGTGCGCCACCTGCCATGGAGCCGAACTGGAAGGACAGACGAATTGGCGCCAGCGCAATGCCGCAGGACGGTTACCGGCACCACCGCACGATCCGAGCGGTCATACCTGGCACCATCCCGACGCCCACCTCTTCGCCATGACGAAGCAGGGAATCGCAGCCCTGGCGGGAGCAGGCTACCAGAGCGACATGCCGGCCTACGGCGAGACCTTGAGCGACGCCGAGATCCTGGCCGTCCTCAGCTATATCAAGAGCACCTGGCCGCCGGAGATCCAAGCCAGGCACGACGAAATCAACCGCCGCTTCCAGGCGGCTCAGGACTGAACCCGCCCTCCTGCCACCGCGGCCCCGCCGTCCTGGCGCAGGTGTCTAGCCATCGTCCGGTTTCGTCATCCCGACAGCCCGCGTATCTTCAGGGCTCTCCGATTGCAGCTGAAACCCGTCGCTGCCCTCGAAACGCACACCGATCAGAATCATGTCGCAGCGCCGGTTCGGCGTCACGAGCGGCAGCATCAGCCATTCGAAGCGGACGAAGTCCCGCCCTTGCCAAACCACCGAATTGAGGCCGTAGCGTGGTTTCCACTCATGGATGATGGCGTGATACTCCGCCTCCCAGAAGCTCTGCCACGAACCGAGTTGAAGGTCGTCCAGCCAGCGCCCGGTGAGTTCTTCCGTATAGAACTGTGTAAAGCGGGTCCCGGCGAGCCGGAAATAGAACCGGGGTTTGTCGCCGGTCCAGTCGACGTCGACGAGCAGCAGGTCCGGCAGCAGGTCCGGAACGTCGACCGGATCGATCTCGGCGCGCGAAGGCGGCCTGTCTTCGGCATGGCGGTCCCACCAATAGGCGAAAAGTCGGCGCAGCTCGGGCGACTGCAGAACTTCGGGCCGATCAAGCCGCACCCTATGCTCCTCTCGGGATCGTGTAAGACCTTTAACGGGCGAGCATACAGATTTATGCGCGAAATTGCTCGTTAAAGTAGAGGCGAGGCAGGGTCACGCCAAGCGCGCGGGAACGCCCGCACGACGCAGAACATCCGCGATATGGCTGGTCAGGCCGACGCGCCCGACAACCTCCAGGCCGGTATCAGGCGGCAGAGTCTCCAGCCGCTCGCGCAGAGCGCCCAAACCGTCGCCGACGGCGAAGCGGACCCATTGCGCCGCCGCCCCGGGCACGATGATGTCGCCTTGGCTGGCCGTGCTCCCGCGATGCAGTTGAACCAGCCAGAGCGTCTCGCCGTCGTAGACCCATTCGAAGCGCACCGGCCCAAAGACCTCATCGAGCCGTGCGGCAAGGCGCTCGATCTCCACACGAAGCTGGGCGGGCAGTTCCTGTGGTGCTTCTCGCCCGAGCATGAAGGAGTCGCCGGCACCGGCGACGCCTTCGGCCAGCCCCTTGCCGGCGCCGTCGACATAGTAGGCCCCCGACCAGACCGCCGGCACGCCGCTCTGCACGATGGCAGACGCGAGAATATGGCGCAGGTCGCTGAGGTGCAGGTCGGGATCGCTCCACTCTTGCGGATCGGGGTCCTCGGCCTCCAGCAAGGCAAAAGGCTCGATCCAACCGTGACGCGTCGCGTAGCGGCCCGGGACCGGTTCGATCGGACAGGTGCGGACCCAAACGTCGCGCCCATCGGTTTCCTGCCCGAAACTGAAGGCTCGGCCACGCAGACGGCGGGCGAAGACAGAGGTGAGCGGTACAGGCGCAGCAGCCAAGTGAGCCATCATGAGGCCGTAGGCCTTGTCACCAATCAAACGAGAGAAGCGATTGGGCCAAGCTAGGCGGGGTGTCAGGCTGTGCGTGCCCACCTCCTCCACTTCCCATCCTAAGGTCTGCGTGTCCCGCCAGCCGCGCGGCTTGGGGTGGATCGAGAACTCCAGCCGCTCGCCCGGCTCCGCCGTCAGCTCCGGCGCAAAGCCATAGACGGTCTCGAGCAGCCGCCGCCCCCACTCGAGCGGCAGGGACGCGGTGCCGGGTTTTTCGACGCAACGCGGCGTGTCGTCGGGCGCGAACTCGACAATCCCCCCCTCGATCACACCGGAGACACCGCCATCGTTGACGTCCACGGTCTCGTTGAGGATGACGTAGAAGCCGTCGTCCAGCGCACTCCTCGCGACCTCAACGATGTCGTCGAGGCGGTCGAGCCCATAGCGAAACGGCTTGCTGCGCGGATCCTTCGGCAGATAACTGCGAACGTTGACGGCCCGATCGGGACTGTTGCGCAACAACTCCTCGGCGGCCAAACGCAAGGAGGAAAAGGGCTCGTTCGCCCTATGGCCGCGCAGGCGGCAAAATGTCTGTTCCGGCCTCTCCGGCGTCGGTGCGTAAGCAACGAATTGCGCGACGTTGATCCGCTCCGCAAGTTGATCCAAAGCCTCGTCCTTGCGAAGCTCCTGCACATCGAACGCTTCGCTGCCCATAGCGACTCCACCGAAAAACAGAAGCCGTCCGCTTAGACGGTTTTCCGGCTTTGGGGAACCGCCTGATCCACCGAAACGCCCCCCACCTTCGCCGCAGCGAGCCGTGATCGCGATGCACCGCGCGGTAAAACCGCAGCCGACAGCGAAAGATAGTCTTCAGCGACAGACAAAATGGTCAACTCAAAAAAGGCAGCCGTCCACTGCCCTGTTTCGCCCCCCCCGAAGCTTTCGTTAAATCATCCTGTTTAGAAATTCAGAATGAATATCTGTATTTATTAATAAAATGACGCAAGGAGTAAAGTGGTTCCGAAGCCGCCAACGGCATTCCACTCCAACTCTTATTCCATCGGCAGCAGACATGTCTCTTCTTCAAAGTAAATCTTGGAGACCTCCCGCGCCGGACCCCGGGAGATCACGCTCGACGAACAGGGTTTCGGATCGTCGCATTGGGTTCGAGCATTATTGCGAATGAGTTTCATTTGCTTTAGTTTTTCCATCTGGAGCAGGCGAACTCATGAGGCCAGCTAGGCAAGCGCCGGGCTCGCGGGGCAGGAAGCCGGTCGAACGCCGAGGCGTTCACTGACAAGGTCCGAAGTGGAAGCACCAGTGAACGAACAGAGGGTCGAGCAGCTCTACCTGGAACATCATGTCGCTCTGCAGCAGTTCCTCCGTCGCCTGCTGCGCTGTGAGGAGGCGGCCGCCGAAGTGATGCAAGACGCCTATCTTCGGTTGCTCCGGTTCGCGCCGTCCCGGGACATGGCGGACTCACGAGCCTATCTGTTTCAGGTCGCCGCCAACGCCGCCTACGACCGCTTGTCGCGCGAGGGGCGCTATGGCGGTACCGCCATGAACAGCGCTCCCGAGGAAACCATCAGATGCCCTCACCCGAACGCCGAAGCTGCCGCCATGAGCCGCGAACGCTTGCGGATTCTGGCCGAAGCCGTCGATGACTTACCCGCGCGCTGCCGAGAGGTCTTTCTCATGAGCCGCCTTGAAGGTCTCTCGAACGGCGCTATCGCGGTGCGGCTCGGCATTTCAAGAAACATGGTGGAAAAACACATCATCAAGGCCATGCTACGGTGCCGGCAACGTCTCAAGGCTGCTGACGAATAGCTTAGTGATCGCGACCGGGTATTCCGCACCTGGGCAGTCTGCGATATTAGATCTGTTGTAGCAGAACGGACAACGGCGCAGCGCCTCTCGAACGAGGCCCGCGCTATTCTTCACAGCAAGCATGCCGGGATGACGCCACCACCACCCGAAGCGCATGAAGACAAACTGGTCGAAGAAGCGACGGCCTGGTTTGTCCGCATGCGCTCCCGCCGGACCAGCGAATCGGATCGACGCGACCTTCAAGAGTGGCTCGACCGCGATCCCCTGCATCGCAAGGCCTATGTCGAGGCGTCGGCGCTCTGGCAAGAACTCGGCGCGTTACCGGACTCACGCTCGGGCCCTGCGACAGACCGACCGCCGAAGGCGATTCCTCCATCGCGACACGCAGCGGCGCGAAACACGGGACCCGGCCGCCGCGCTCGCCGCTGGAGCGCCCTGGCGGCCTGCCTGGTCTTGGCGGCAGGCATTACTCTTTGGGCGAGCGGCGGTTACGACCGCCTTCGTGCCGACCATGTCACAATGGTTGGCGAAATGAGAGCACTGGAAATCGCGGACGGTTCGACCATCCAACTGAACACCGATACGGCGATCGCCATCGATATCACCGACCGGTACCGCCGCGTCGAGATCTACCGGGGCGAGGCCTTTTTCAGCGTCGCCTCCGACCGAGACAGGCCTTTCGAGGTCATCGCCGGCGCCGGCCGGACGCGTGCCCTTGGAACGGCATTCAACGTGAATCGGGAGGCGCGGACCGTTGCCGTCATTGAAGGCCAGGTCAACGTCTCGACGGAGAGGAACCAGGAAGCCTTAGTTGAGACTGTCGTTCTCGGGGCCGGCCAGTCCGCCCGGCTCGACGAAGACGGTACAATCTCAAGGCATGACCCGGACGTTGCACTCCAGACCGCTTGGCGCTCTGGCAAACTCGTCTTCTCGGACCAACCTCTCCGCGATGTGATCTTCGAACTCGATCGCTATCGTCCGGGCGCCATCGTCTTTCTGAGCGAGGCCCTGGCCGCAGAGCGCTTTACCGGCGTGATCGATCTCGAGGATACGGACCGAGCCCTGGATGCGATCGAAAAGACGCTTCCCGTCGAAGTCATAAGGATGACCGATCGCCTGACCTTCCTGCGGCTGGTCTCAAAATAGGATGCGACCTTCAGGGGAGATGGTGCCGTACGATCCACAGCCAGCTCACTGTGGAGGCAGAGCGACCGGGGCCCGTTCCTTATAACGCGAAGATAGGTCACGACCTATCGAACGGTGTCGGTGAGCAGCTCGACCATCTCGTCATTCCCTTGAATGCGCGCCATCGGCCCCTTCGTTCTACCCAGGGTGCTGAAGGGACTCCGCCAGGCCTATCCCGATCTCAAGCTGTTTCTGCGCGAGGAGCAGCCCCTTCGGCTGCTCGAACGCTTGAGAAGCGGAGAGATCGGGGCAGCCTTCATCGCCCTGCCCTATGAGGTAGCGGATTGCGAAGTCATGGAGCTTGGAGCGGACCCCTTGTGGCTGGTCGCACCGCCGAACCATCCCTTGATCCTCGAAGACTCTCCGGCGGTCTCGGCGGCGGATCTGTCGCCGGACGACCTGCTGCTGCTCGAAGACGGACATTGCCTGCGCGAGCACGCCCTGGCAGCCTGTCATATGCACCAGGCGGCACGCACCGAAGGTTATGAGGCGACCGTCTCGTGGAAATGGTTGCGAACGGCCTAGGCGTAACCTTTGGCCCTGAGATCGCCCTTTCGGCGGAACTGGTCCGAGACGCCGACGTGGCACTGAAGCCGCTTGCCGAAGACAGTCCGGTCCGGCGCCTCGGTCTCGTCTGGCGCCGGTCCTATCACCGCCATGACGATGTGGCGGCGCGTGGGGCCTACTCGAGAGGACGGATAGCGACTCTTCGGATCAAGCGGCGGTGAGGCGAGCGCCTCCCGATCTAGCTCGTCAAACCGCGATCATGCTCTCGCTTTATGATTAGAGCAGGATAGCTTCAGTCACGAAAATCGGCTTACGCCAGCGGGCGTCGATTGGAACTCTCAAAGGCCGAGATCGCGCAGCAAGTTCGTCGTGCGACTGAGCCGTCGCGCCATATCGCGTGCGATCAGCTTATGGAACAGAGATGCGACCTCCGGTCGGTCTCGTTCCAAGGTATCCATACGATCCATGTCGATCCGCAACAGCTCAGAGGGTGCATCCGCGATAATGTCGGCAGATCTGCCGCGCCCCGAGTAATATGCCATTTCTCCGATAACCGAACCTGGGCGGATCTGCGCCACGATCGCGATCCGCCCATCGTCGCACCGCACTGCGACTTTCAGTTGACCCGAGCGCAGTAGGTAGATGTCGTTCGACAAGGCGCCTCTCTCTACGACGACGGCACCTGTATCCAGCTCGATCTGCTCGGCATATCCATCCAAGGCGTGCTCTCTGAACAAGGCTTCCATATGGTTTAGAATACTCTTCTCGTTCGCGAAATCGTCGGCCTCGTTTTGCGCCAGAAGCACGTCTTCGAGATGCTCCAAGACCTCGTCGAGCGACCTGAAGAAGCCGACGCCGTGCGGGCCCAAACAGTCACGCAACTCCGACTCCACCGGAGGGGCGAGGCCTGCCAACATCAGGCGTATGTCCCTCTGCGCACAGTCCGACACCAGTCGCTGCAAAACGCGTAGCGTGGAGACATCGACACCGGTCACATGCTTGAAATCGATGACCAGCCAGCGGACCTTGGGGCCTTCGCCGTCCATGATAGCTTGCATGCGTTCGCGCAACGCGTGGGAGAAGCCGAAGAACAAAAACCCGGACAGCTCGACAATTTGTACCTGCCCCCCGGTTTCCGCCAAGACGCGCAACTCGGTGTCGGGGCGCTCGACGCAAGACCGTCGTCCAGCCATGTTGCTATGTGAACGGATCAAATCGAGTTTGGCGTAAGCGAGTACAAAGAAGGCGCAAGCGACCAGCAATCCCACGGCAACGGCAGTCAGGAAGCTGTAGGAGACGGCAACGATGGGAATCAAGACAACGACCGCATAGTCGAGGATGCCGAGACGCCGCCGCTCCTCCCAGAGCCACGTGTAGAGCAGATCGAGTCCCAGATACACGATCACAGTGGCGAAAAGGCCGACGGGCAGAGCGGACATCATACCGGCGCCCAATAAAAGGATCGCCGCGCAACCGGCAGCACTGCTGATCCCGGCTATCGGCCCGACCAGACCGAGCCTGTTGGCCAAAATAGATTCGCTCAGACTGTGGTAGCCCGGCAGCCCCCCGACACAGGCGCTCACTATGTTGGCTAGCCCCGTCCCTTTCACCTCCCGGCTGATCTCGAAATCCTTCCGAAAGGCCAGTTCCAAGCCAGATGCATTGAGCGTCGTTCCGATCAGGGTGGTCGCAATGACGGTTAGGATGACGGGCGCCTGCGACAGGATCGTGGCCCAATCGGCTTGAGTCAGAAGCGCCGGGTCGACACCCAACAAGAAGCCGCCGTCTTGAAACGGTCCAAGTAGAAGCCCCTTTTCGCGGGCCTCGGCCAAGGACAACCCAGAGGCCCAAAGCAAGATATAGTATCCGACCGCCGTAGCGATCAGGGCCAACGGCAAAGTGACGTGGCTTCTAAAGACGCGCGTCGCGATGACAATTGCGACGGCGGCGATCAGAACCGCTAGCCACTTGAGAAGGACGTCCGGCGTCACGTAAAAAGCCCAGCCGTCCGCGCCTGCCGATGACCCCAAGGCCACGCCGATGCCGCCAATCAAAAGCATGAGTCCGGTCGCCGCCAAAAATCCGGCGAGCACCGTATAGGGTACGAAGCGTGCGATGTAGGCGAGCTTCATCTGTCCGATCAGCAAACCAGCCGCGCCTGTCGCTAAGGAGGCGACAGCGACCAGACAGGCGACGGTGGCGAACAGCGCCTCGCCCGAGAGCTCTCCGGCCGCGACGACTGTCGCGGCGGCTCCGGCGAGCAAGATGGCAGGCACGTCCTGGGGGGCGAGAATGGAGCCGCGGAAGGAGAGCGTGAAGGCGCCTGTGACCGCAATCACAAAACTGCCCAACAAAGTCAGCCCAATACCTCGATCGAGATACTGAGCCAACTCGCCAGTGTAGACGATAGCGGCAAAAGATACGGCGAAGACCGCCGAGACCAAGGCGATGAAAAATGCACCGAAAACAGCTCGAACCCGTGCCAACAACGGCGTTACCCCCCGGACTTCCGATTTCCCCGCAGTCCGCGTTCCGCAGCCCTTGCGGCGCCGTAACACGGTGAGTATCCGGGAAACAAGCCTCGGTCATTCCCTTGCCAAGCGGAATCTTGCAAGGCAGAAGACCCCGCTTGGCAAGCCGTTCAGCCCGATCCGGACACAGACAGCACCTCTGCCTGCTCCGAGTTCGAATGTCCAGCGTGCTCCAGCGCACTCGCATAGCTCAGGCGATAACAGCCGGACACCTCGAGTTCGGCCGTCCAGCCCGGCTCGATCGCAATGGTCGTCGTCTCTTCCTCGATCACCGCGGGACCGGCGACCTTATCGCCCGCGCCGAGCTTGCCGCCGTCGTAGACGGGCGCGTCGATCTGAACTCCATCGGCCGTGAAGATCATCGGACGGCGAGTCTTGACCGCCGCCTCGCTTCCCTGTCCCGGTGCGATCCTTGGCGGCTTCGGCTTGTCCACGCGCCCGAACAGGGTCGATTCGATGTTCACGACCTCGATCACACTGTTCGGCTCCGCATAGGTGTAGAGCTGCTCGTGGCGTCCGTGAAAGGCCTGCTTGACCTGCTCGATAGTGCTCTCGGAAATCTCGAAGTTGCCGATCTCGACCATGCACTCGTGAATCTGGCCGACATACCGCATATCCATGCTGCGCTTGATCTCGATCCGTGACCGGTCGAAACCGTCGGCCTCCAGGTGCCGGATCCCCTCGGCCTCGATCTCGGCGAACTTCTCGTTGAGCTGTCCATAGACTTCAGCGTTGTCGAGGCGCAGCGGCGCCGAGGCCATGAAGTTGTATTTCACGTCGGAGATGATCTGCCCGAAGGCGCAGAGGCCGGACGCGAGCTTCGGCACCAGGACCGAAGCCACGCCCATCTCGCGTGCGAGTGCCGTGATGTGCGCCGCGCCCGCACCGCCGGCCGCGACCAGGGAGAAATCGCGCGGGTCGTAGCCGCGCTCGACGGAGACGCGCCGAATGCCGTTGACCATGTTGTTGTTGACGATGGTAAAGATGCCGTAGGCCGCGCGCTCCACAGAGATCCCCAGAGGCTTGGCGATCTTCGTCTCGATGGCCTGATAGGCCTTCTCGCGGTCGAGTTCCATGCGCCCGCCCAGCAAGGCCGAGGGGTTTACGTAGCCGAGCACCAGGTTGGCGTCGGTCACCGTCGGGTCCTCGCCGCCATGTCCGTAACAGGCCGGGCCGGGCCGAGCTCCCGACGACTGCGGACCGACCTGCAGCAGACCCAGTTCGTCGATCCAGGCAATCGAGCCGCCGCCAGCGCCCAGCGTCTCCACCTGGATCATCGGCACACCGATACGGTAGCGCAGAAAGTCGATATTCTTGTTCACGTTGGCGCTGCCCTCATGCACCAAGGTGATGTCGAAGGACGTACCGCCCATATCGACGGTGATGACGTTGCGGATGCCGAAGGGGTCGGCTACGTAGAGACCTGCCGTGGGCGCAGAGGCAGGGCCGGAGTTGATGGCGTAGACAGCCCGGTCGCTCATCGCCTCGCCGATCGCCAAGCCGCCGTTGGACTGGAAGTAGCGCACCGGATACTTGGCCCCGAGCTCGGCGAAGTAGCGGTCGATCGCCACGACGTAGCCTTTCATGATGGGCCCCAGATAGGCGTTCGTCACCGTCGTCGATGTCCGGGTGTATTCGCGAACCTGCGGATAGATCTCCGACCCGACGGCCAGGAAGACTTCGGGCATTTCCTCGCGCACGATTTCGGCGGTCCGCCGCTCATGCGCGAGATTCAGGACCGACCAGAGCAAGGAAATCGCGACCGCCTCGACCCCTTCCTCGCGAAACAGCGCGCAGGCGGCCCGCACCGAGTCTTCGTCGAGCGGCGTGCGTACGCGACCGTCGGACAGCACTCGCTCGCGCACGCCGCGCCGCAGGTAGCGCGGCACCAGCATGGTCGCGGGCGGGTAGTCGGCATCGTAGCGATAGCCGTCCTCCTTGTGACCGAGCCGGATTTCAATGGAGTCCTCGTGCCCTTCGGTGCAGAGCAGGCCGACCTTGGCGCCCTTGTGCTGGATCAGCGCGTTCAGGCCGACCGTTGTGCCGTTGATACAGAGATCGCATTGGGAGACGATCTGCTCCGCCGTCTCGCCGGTCGCCTCGGAGATCAAGGCGAGGCCGTTGCCGATCGCCCGTGTCGGATCGTCGGGAGTCGAGGCGGTCTTGAAGAGGCGAACTTCACCGCTGTCACTGGCCAGAACGAAGTCGGTGAAGGTGCCGCCGGCATCCACTCCCAAACGGTACTTCGTGCGCATCGCTTCCCTTTCCGGCAACCGTCGACGCCTGCGCGACGCGGCTGCGCTTCCATTCGTTTCGTCACGTTCGGCGTTTCGTCGCGCGCCGCCCGGAGGTCGGACTACTCAGCAGCCACGGCACCGCCGCCGCGCAAGGCCTTCGTGGCCTCACCATCGATTTCGAGCGTCTGCGGGTCTGCGACGACCACGCCGTAGTCCTCGCGCGCGCCCTCCAGAGAGACGAGGCCGTTCTTGATATCCCAGACCACCTTGTCGACCGGCCGTTTGAAGGGATCGCCATAGCCGCCGCCACCGGGGTTCATGTTCGCCGCCCGCTCGCCGGGGTTGATGGTGGTGACGAAGTTGGTCTTCAGTTCCTCGACCGAACCTTCGCGGGTAATGTGGATCCGTCCGACCTTGCGGTCGACCAGCTTGGACTGCGCACCGGCCGCACCGGCAGCCGGCAGGCGGCGCCCTTCACCGAAGGTGATAAAGGTCATGGGCTTGTCGATCGGCTCCACTTCCCAACAGGTACCGGAACCGCCGCGGTGCATGCCGGCCCCGCCGGAATCGGTCATCAGTGAATAGCGGTGGATCACGATGGGGTAGGAGTACTCCAGCAGCTCGACGTCGCCCGAGGTCAGCGCGCCGAAACAGCACTCCGGCCCGCAGGCATGCCAGCCGTCCTGCTGTGGCGTGGCGCCAGCCCCTGAGATGATCGAGGCCAGCACCATGGTGACGTACTCCTCGTCATGGCGGGTGTCCCAGCCGGCGATGTTGCAGCCGTTGGCGTGGCCCCAGGAGGCACTGACCCGGTCCGGGGCCGCCTGCTCGAAGGCAAGGCGCACGGCATCGGTGAGAGTCTCCATCGGAGTGGTCGTGCAGTTGGCGTGGGGTGCGGGCTCGAGCGCGTTACAGATCGTCCCCTTCGGACCCATGTCCACCGAGACGCAGCGATAAAGCCCCTCGTTGTATGGCGGCGGCAACTGGGCGAACATCATCACGCCCAGATAGACGCCGGAGTAGGAGTTCCCCTCGTAGGAATTGATGAAGTAGGGGATCTGCGGCGGGCTATCGATCTTGATGTGGCAGCTATCGTCGCGGATCGTCACTTCCGCCGTGATGTCCAGATCGCCAAAGCCGTGGCCGGCATCCTCGACGGTTGCGGTGCCGGTGTAGGTGCCGTCCGGGATCTCGCGAATCAGCGAGCGGAGATGCCGGTCGGCCATATGCATCAGTTCGTCGATACAGCCGCGCACGGTCTCGAGACCGTACTTGTCGAGCAGCGCGATCAGGTTCCGCTCGCCGACCTGCACGGCGCCGAGCTGGGCGTTGAAGTCGCCCTCCTGATCGCGGCGCGCCCGCATGTTCGTGAGCAGCAGATTGACGACGTCGTAGCGCTTGACGCCCTTCTCGAAGACCTTGATCGGCGGGATGCGAAGTCCCTCGGCATAGATCTCCTTGGCGTCGGGGTTGTAGCCGGCCGGAACCGGACCGCCGATGTCGGTCAGGTGCCCCTTGCAGACCGTCCAGAAGACAAGCTCGCCCTTGTAAAACACCGGCTTGTACATGCAGGTGTCGATCAGATGGCTGCCCATGTAGGCCGGATCGTTGTGCAGGATGACGTCGCCGGGGTGGATGTCGTCGCCGAAGTAGGCGGCAACGCACTTCATTGCGGGGATCAGCGAGCCCAGATGGATCGGAATGTCCTGACCCTGCATGATCATTTCGGGCAAGTGGTTGAATAGCGCGTTGGAATAGTCGTGCGCGAGGTTGAAGACGCTCGAGCGCGCGGTCCTCTCCAGCGCCAACGTCATCTCACGTTGCGTCGTTTCCAGAACGCCGCGAACCACGGACAGGGTGATGGGATCTACGGTCGACATGACGCGCTAGCCTCCGTGTGCCTGTTGAAGGAGTGTTCGATTCAAAACTCTTGGCCCGCCATGGTCCCGGCAGGCGACTCCCCTCCCTTCCGGCGCGCGACGCCAAGCATCGCTCAGGCCCGAAGGAAATCCTGCCAGCGGCGGACGAGGTAATTGTGCTCGTCCATCGTGGAGTTCCAAACCCGGATGTGCGAGACGCGGTCCCAGTAAGACCCGCCGTTGCGCGCCTCGCCGGCCCGCACGACGGTCTGGCCGTAGGGGTTGGCCAGATCCTCCCGGGCCGGTTTTCCCAGGAACCAGTACTCCCACTCCGCCGCCGTCAAATGCCGCTTCACGGGTTCCGGAACGGAAATGTAGTAACCTTGCCGTGCCATCACGGCGCCGGGCCAGCCGGAGAGCCACCAGTTGAGGTATTCGTAAGCCGCGTCCCGCGCCCGCCCGGAGATCCGTGCCGATAGCGCCAGACAGCCATGCCAGGCCCGATAGCCTTCCTTGGGGGCGGCCGTGCGAACCGGAACGCCGGCCGCCTTGAGCGCCACGACGCCGGGCGACCAAAGGCTCTCGATCACCACCTTCCCGCTGCGCATCTGCGCGACCGCCTCGTCCACGGAGGACCAGAAAGCGCCGAAGTGCCCGGCCTTTTTTTTGGCGATCAGCAGCCTGACCAAAGCGTCGATCTCGGTGATCGAGAGATTGCCGAGGTCGCCGAACTCCATCAGCCCGGCGGCCTGCGCCGCCAAGGCCGCGTCGATCACGCCAATCGCCGGGTCGGCCAGCAACCCAACCCGACCCGCGTAGCGCGCGTCGAGCAGCCAGCTCCAACTCTCGGTCGCATAGGCCATGCCTTTGTCGATCGCATCGGTGTTGTAGCCGAAGGCATCGACGTTGTGCACACAGGGCAGCGCGACGATCCTGTCGCTCTGCTGCCAGCTCAGCCGGCTGTCCGGACGAACGTAGAGCTGACGTACCGGCGCATCGCCCTGCCCGATCGGATCTCCGGGCCGCAACGAACCGTGCTTCGACAGGTCGTTCACCAGATCCCATTGCGCGATGCGCTCGATTTCGACCGGCTGGATCGCTCCGGAGGTCCAGGCGATCTCCATGTTGTGAAACCACTGATCGTAAACGTCGAAGGCGTTCGGCTTGGTCACGGCGCTCAACTGAGCGTTGACGCCATCCAAGACGGTGAAGTCGAGGTCGATGCCGAGATCGGCTTGGGCCTGCGCGCGAATGGGCTCGATCAGCGTAACGCTGGTCCCGAGGATCCGCAGCGTCGTTCTTCCGCTGGTCTGAATGAAAGGCGCACTGACGGACGTCGATCGCTGCATGCTTGGATAAGTGGTCCCGATGATCTGTACCGTAGTCTTTACCACGGACCGGCACGGCCCAGACAGCCGCTACACACGATATCGCCGTGCGCCACCGCCTAAACCGGTTCATGCAGCCGGTCCCCAAGGCGATTGAAGGCGTTGAGAGAGCGTTCGACGGATTCGCGCGACAGCCCCCGCGCGATGAAGACCAGGCGCGAGCGCCGGTCGGCGCTGGGCCAGCGCGGCAGGTGGAGCGGTGGATGGATCAGGTGCTGCACCGCATGAACGACCACCGGGGTCGCTACATCGACCACGTTGAGAAGACCTTTGACCCGCAGCACGTCTTCGCCGTGCGCCTGGAGCAGCATGCTCAGCCAGATCCCGAACGCCGTCCAATCGAGCGGCCGGTCGAAGGTCAGCGCGAAAGCGGAGATGTCGGCGTCGTGCCGGTTGACGTCGGCGGGGCGATCGTGAGCGGAGTGATCGTGAGCCTGCTCGTTGCCGGCACCGCGCCGGCTACGTCGGGGATCCGGCAGTTCCGAGGCTTCGGCCTCCAGCCACCGCGCCACCTCGGCGGCTTTATGCGCCGGATCGTGCAGGTCCTGAGCCAGCAGCAGTTCGGGGTCGATCGCCGCATTGTCGGCTTCGCTCAGCACGGCCGCCGGATTGAGCCGCTTCAGCCGGGCGCGCAGGGCGGCAATACGACCGCGCGCGGCCAGATCGACTTTCGTCACGACGAGACGGTCGGCGATTGCCGCCTGCTTGACCGATTCAGGCTGTCGATCCAACTGGCCCGCGCCGTTCACCGCATCGACCGTGCAGATGATGTTACCCAACCGGAAGTGGTTGCAGATCACCGGGTCGGACAGCAAGGTCGAAACGATCGGCACCGGATCGGCCAGGCCGGTCGTTTCGATCACCAGGCGCTTGAACTGCGGGATCTGGCCGCGCGCGCGCCGAGAGTAGAGATCGCGCAGCGAGTCCTGCAAATCGCTTCGGATCGTGCAGCAGATGCAGCCACTCCGAAGCAGCAGGACACCTTCGTCGACCTGCTCGATCAGGTGGTGGTCAAGCCCGACCTCGCCAAACTCGTTGATCAGAACGGCCGTTTCGGCAAAAGCAGGACTGGCCAGCATGCGACCGAGGAGGGTCGTCTTGCCGCTACCCAAAAATCCGGTCAAGACATTGACCGGCAATAGACGGATCTCGCGATCACTCTCGCTCACGGCCGCCCTCTCATCCGCGCGCATCCACTGCCTGCTCCAGGCGCGTCACGACTTCGGGATCCAGTGGGTCCAGCTTGCGCCCGATCATCTGCTCAGCCGTCGGCCAGACCGCCATCAGATCTCCAACCATCTCGCTGCGGCCAGTCCGGCTCGAAACGACGAAGCTGGTGCCTTGAAAGTCCGAGAGGTCGAGTGCGAAGCCTTGCAGCACTTCATTGACCAAGCGGACTCGGTAGAGCCGTTCTCCGCGACGTGTGCGCCCGCCCGCGCCGTCACCGAAGGCCTCCGGGCTGGCGTGAGAGTCGCTCCAGTGCGTGGCGCCGAGAACGCCGCATAGGCCGCACATGCCTTACCTCCTGGAGGTCGACCGGCGGACGCGCGCAAGACGATGCGCCCGCCGGTTGGACAAACCCCTACTCCGCCGCCTGCTTCTGACGCGGATGACGGGCAACGAAGTCGTCGGCGATGTCGTTCATCGTCATGAACTCCACACCCGGATGCTTGATGATGTGCTCGTACAGTCGCTCGAGCATCATCAACACCTGCGGCCGGCCGGAGACGTCGGGATGAATCGTCATGGTGAAGGCCGCGTAGTCCATCTCGCGATAGACCCAGTCGAACTGGTCGCGCCACATCTGCTCGATATCGCGCGGATTGACGAAACCGTGACTGTTCGGCGCCTTCTTGATGAACATCATCGGCGGCAGGTCGTCGAGATACCAGTTGGCCGGGATCTCGATCAGATCGGTTTCCTCGCCGCGCACCAGCGGCTTCATCCATTCCTCGGGCGTCTTGGAGAAGTCGATCTTGGTCCAAGAGTCGCCGACGCGGACGTAGTAGGGCGTGAAGTCGTTGTGCATCAGGCTATGATCGTACTTGATGCCTTTCTTGAGCAGCAGCTCGTTCGACACCCGGCTGAACTCCCACCAGGGCGCGACGTAACCGGTGGGTCGCCGTCCGCAGAGGTCGGTGATCAGGTCGATGCACTTGTCCATGACCGTCTCTTCCTGCTCAGGCGTCATGGCGATCGGGTTCTCATGGCTGTAGCCGTGCATGCCAATCTCGTGGCCGGCCTCCGCCACCGCCTTCATCTGCTCGGGGAAGGTTTCGATCGAGTGGCCGGGAATGAACCAGCTCGTCTTGATTCCCCAGCGGTCGAACAGCTTGAGCAGACGCGGCGATCCCACTTCGCCCGAGAAGAGACCGCGCGAGATGTCGTCCGGCGAGTCCTCGCCGCCGTAGGACCCGAGCCAGCCGGCAACGGCGTCCACGTCGACACCGAACGCGCATTTGATCTGTTTGGGCATTGGTCGTCTCCTTCCTTTCAATCTTGCAGTACCGTGAGGCGGTGACTTCTCGCCAGCCAGGTCAGTCGACCTGTCTTCCTGGCGTCCGTTCTCATCGGCTTCGTTCTTGCCTCTTCACGCGTCCTCCCGGTCGCAGCCGCTGCCCGAGGAAGCCCACAAATCAGTCCGCTCCAACGGCGCGCTCGAACGCGCGGCCGTAGGTCAACAGTCGCTCGTCCTCGCCCCCCGGAGCGGAAACCAGAATGGAGGTTGGAAGGCCGAGCGGATCCCGGCCGTTCGGGATGGCCAGTCCGCAGGTGCCCAGGAAATTGCCGATCATGGTATTGCGCAAGGTCTTCAGGTTCGCGCGATGGAACAGCTCCTGGTCTTCGTCCAAAGGCGCGGCCTCCGGCGCGGTGTGCGGACAGGTCGGCATGACCAGCAGCGCGCCGGCCAAGGCGACATGGAGCTCCTGGGCCAGGCGCTTGCGCGCCTCCTGCACCTCGATCACGTCGCGTCCGCTCATGGTCTTACCCCCCAGGATGCGCGCGACGACGCGCGGGTCGATCGCGTCGACGTCCGCGCTTTCGATATGGCGATAGTGCACCTGATAGGCTTCGACGGCGGTCAACGAGCCGTAGTCCACGGCCACCCGCTGAACCTCCTCGAGCAGGTCGAGCTTGCGGTGCTCTACTTTCGCACCGGCCTCCGAGATACGGTCGAGCGATCGCTCGAAATTGGCCGCGACCGCCTCGTCCAGATCTTCCTGGACGACGTTGGTTGGCACGACCAGGCGCAACCCCCGCAAGTTCGCCTGCGCGAAGCGCCCCGGAATCTCGCCGCGCAGAGCGGCGTCGAGCAGAATGCAGTCCTCCACACTGCGCGCCAGGGGACCGACCGTATCGAGCGTATGCGACAGCGCAAAACACCCCTGTTTGGGAATACGCCGCTCCGAGGTCTTAAGACCGACGACGCCGTTGAGCGCGGCCGGGATACGAACGGACCCGCCCGTATCGGTACCGATGGAACAGGGCGCCAGTCCCGCAGCCACGGCCACACCGGAGCCGGAGGACGACCCGCCGGCCACCCGCGCGGTAATCGCGTCGTTGGGATTGCGCGGGGAACCGAAATGCGGGTTGAGGCCGAGCCCGGAGTAGGCGAACTCGGTCAGGTTGACCTTGCCGAGCGCAACCATCCCCGCCGCCGAAAGATTAGAAACCGCCGCGGCATCGACCTTCGCCGGTGGGGCCTCGCGGTAGAGTTGCGAACCGGCCGTGGTCCGCTCGCCGGTCATGTCGAACAGGTCTTTCCAGGCCACCGGGACACCATCCAGCGGACCCAGCGGCCGACCCGCGCGATGCCGCTCGCGACTGGCCGCTGCCTCGCTGCGGGCGCGCTCGGGCGTGACCCTTATGAAGACGGTCGAGTCCCCGTAGGCAGCAATCCGCTCCAGAAAAACCTCGCAGACATCGACGGCGTCGTAGAGGCCGGCGGCGATTTGTCGGCCGAGCGCGGCCGCGGAAAGATGGGATGCCTGTGCCGGATCCGTCATCGCATTCACGAGCCCTGCCTGATGACGGTTGCCTCGTTGGGTGCCCAGCCGACGAGAACCGGCGCGTCCAGCCGGGTCAGTTCGTCGGCGTACTTGCTGACGTGGCTGTCGACTTGCAGGCTGCTGCCGTTGTCGAAGCGCACGGTCATGGAAACGGTATGGCCGACCAGGGTTGCATCGGCGACCCGGCCCCGAATCAGGTTGCCGGCATAGGACCCTGCAATCGCCTGCTCGTCTGCGGAGTTACCGGGATGCACGTCGATCGCCTCGGCGGGTACGACGATGCTGGCCGGCGCTCCGACCCCGAGGTTCGGGTCGTTGAGCGTCCCGCGCAGAGGACCGAATCCCGTATCGAGTACCGCGTCGCCAGCCCCCACTGCGCTCAGCTTGCCGTCGAGAATGGTGTTGCGGCCGATGAAGCGCGCCACGAAGGGCGTCTTTGGCCGCGTGTAGAGCTCGTAGGGATCGCTGATCTGCTCGACGTTGCCGCGGTTCATCACGATCACACGGTCGGACAGGATCAGCGCCTCGGACTGGGCATGGGTGACGAAAATGAAAGTCACGCCCAACGTACGCTGCAGGAGCTTGAGTTCCTGCTGAATCGACTTGCGCAGATTGGCATCGAGCGCACCGAGCGGCTCGTCGAGCAACAGGATATCCGGTTCCACGACCAGACCCCGGGCCAGGGCGACGCGTTGACGCTGACCGCCGGACAAACCGCCTTCCCGGCGATCAGCAATGTCGAGCAGATCGAGCTTGTCCATGATGCGCTCGGCCTTGTCGTGCCGCTCGGCCTTTGACAAACCCTTGACGGCCAGTCCGTACTCCACGTTCTGCCGCACGTTCATGTGCGGAAAGAGTGCGAAGTTCTGGAAGATCGTAGAGGTCGGACGTTTTTCCGGCGGCAGTTCGTTGATGCGCTTGCCGCGCACCCGCACCTCGCCGTCGGTGATCTGCTCGAAGCCGGCGATCATCCGCAGCGTGGTTGTCTTGCCGCAGCCGGACGGGCCGACGAAGGAGACGAACTCGCCCCGCTCGACCTTCAGGTCGAACCCCGACACGGCGACCGTGCCATCAGGATAGACCTTGCGAAGCCCCGCCAGTTCGAGATCGTAATCCATCGTCGCGCTCGCTTGAAAAAGGAACCGCTTGGCGGCAGCCTGACACCCGCTTGTTGCGCCGGCTGCCGCCATTCGGACAAAGGAATTCCAGGCGCCGTCAGGCGTTCAGGAACTCGTCCCACTTCTGAATCAGATAGTCGTACTCGTCCGGCCACTGATGCCAGTAGGCGACGTTGGACGCCCGCTCGGCCAAGGAGCCGCCATCGCGCAGGTCGCCTTCCTGAATGCCGCGCTCCGGGGCGCCGACCCAGGGCTTACCCTCGTACCAGAAAGCATACCTGTCCGGATCCATGACCTGCTCGATGTTGGTGGTGGGCGAGTAGTAGCCCTGCTCGGAGACCGTGATCGCCGGAGGACCGGACAGCCAGTAGTCGGCATAGGCCATGACGGCCTCCCGGTTCGGCGTGCCTTCGATCATGGTGATGCCGATCGACCAGGCGCGATACCCTTCCTTCGGCACCGCGTACTGGCAGGGCGTCCCCTGGGCCTTGACCGCCATGACGGCCGGCTGCCAGGCATCGCAAACCACCATCTCGCCGGAGGCCAACAGGTTCACCAGTTCGCCGAAATCGCCCCACAGCGCGCGGAACTGACCGTCCTTCTTCTTCGAAATCAGGAACTTAGATGCCTCGTCGATCTGTGCCTGGTCGGGATTGCCGGGGTTGTCGATCTCGATCATGCCCATCGACTTCATCGCGAGCAGAGCCTGGCCGAAGGCGATCAGGGGGTCCGTGTTGAGGCCGGAGCGACCCTTCCACTTCTCGTCGAAGATCGCGGTCCAGGTGTTGGCTTCCTCCGCCGACACGACATCCGGGTTGTAACCGATCGAATCGTAGTTGTAGACGGTCGGCACCATGTAGAGTTCGGACTGCGTCTCATCCGTCCAGATCTGGCCGACGATCTGCGCACTACGGTCCCATTTCGGATCGGCCTGAGTGAAGGTGTCGCGGATGTTCCCCCAGTTCTTCAGTTCGGAGGTCGCGATGGGATCGACGTTCTTGGTGATGACCATCGCCGGCAGACGTTCGCCGATGATCTCCCAGCAGTCGAAGTCGGTCGAACCCGACAGAATTCGCGTCTGGGCATCCGGAAAGGTCGCGGCGGTGCCTCTGGTCTCGCCGACGCCGGAGGTCTCGCGGAACTCGGCCAGGATGCGTTCCTGCACCGTTACCGACAGACCGATGGTGCGAAGCTCCTGATCGGCGAGTGCCGCGGCGTGGGCCTTGCGGGAATTGAGAAAGGGCGTGCCGCCGCCCATGGCGAGCGCCATCGCCCCGACGCCGAGGCCGGCCTTGGCGGAACCCGCCAGCAGGCTTCGACGGGAAACCGATTTATTCAACATATCTTTCTGACTCCCTGAACAGTGGAAGCGTTCGCTTCCCTTTGGTTATCTCCCAAGTGACCGTCAGCGCCCTGCCGCGCCGCTCAGTAGCGGCCGACCAGCAGACCTCCATCGACCACGACGGTCTGCCCTGTCATGTAACGGGCAGACGACGACGCCAGAAAAACGATGACGTCGGCGATGTCCTCTGGTTCTCCGACGCGGCCCAGAGGAATGAATTCGGCCGCCTTCTCCAACCCGGCCGGTCCCAACGAGTGTTCTTCCGACAGTGCCTGAGCGGTGCGGATGTAGCCGGGCGCGATGCCATTGACTCGAATGCCGGCCCGGGCCAGCTCGACGGCGAGACCGCGCACCAGCCCCACGACCCCCGACTTGGCGGCCGAATAGTGGACATGCTCGTCCCAGCCGTAAGCCACGCCCATGATGGAAGAGAGCGCGACGACCGCACCGGAGCCGGCCTTGCGCATGCCCGGAGCGGCAGCCCGCACCACCCGCATGATCCCCTTCAGATCCACATCGAACGTGAGATCCCAAGTCTCGTCGCTCATGGTCTCCAGCGGTGCCTTGTGGGCGATTCCGGCGTTGGCGACGAGCACATCGAGCGGACCGTGGTCTTCCTCCACCGCGGAAACGACCGTTTCGGCATTGGCCGTATCCGTGACATCCAGCCGCCGAAACTCGGCCGTACCGCCCTTGGCGACAATCTCTTCGGCCACCGCCTGCCCTTCCCGCTCCAGAATGTCGGTCACGATCACCCGGTCTCCGGCGGCTCCCAGCGCGAAAGCGGCAGACCGGCCGATCCCGATGCCGGCACCGGTAATGAGGGCTGTACGTTGCGTCATTCGCCGTCGTCGTCTCCCTAGAGCATCACGTCGCCGGAGTTCGGGCCGAGGGTCTGTCCGACGTAGAGCGCGGCGGCCGGCGACGCCAGGAACGCAACCGTTTCGGCCACGTCTTCCGGCTCGCCGAAGCGGCCGAGCGGCAGTTCAGCGGCCTTGGCCCGGCGCCAGTCGTCCGACAGTCCGAGCACCAGGTCGGTGTTGATCGGACCTGGCGCGACCGCATTGACGCGCACACCGCGCGCGCTGAGTTCACGTGCCATTGCCTTGGTCAGGCCGATGATTCCAGCCTTGGCTGCGGCGTAGTGGCAGAGGTCCAATCCGCCGATCTGGCCGAGCTGCGACGCCACGTTGACGACCGTCCCCCTTCCCTCTTCCAACATCTGCGGAACGGCACGCCGGGCACACAGGAAGGTGCCGCGCAGATGGACGGCGATCATGCGATCCCACTCCGCGATTTCCAGCCGTTCGAACGGTGCCTGATGAACGAAACCGGCGTTGTTGACCAGCAGGCTACAGGGACCGAAGACCTGCTCGCAGCGTAGAAAAAGGCTCTCGACGTCCTCGGGGCTGGACACGTCGCCGGCCAGGGCTGCGGCCCGCCCGCCGGCGGCGGTTATCGCGGCCGCGACCTCCGCCGCCGCCTCGGCTCGCAAATCGTTGAGCATCACCGCGGCGCCGTCGCGCGCGAGCCGCTTCGCAACCGCGCGGCCGATCCCAGCACCGGCGCCGGTGACCAGGGCGACCGTGTCGGCGGCAAGGGAGGGCATGGCGCTCGCCGCGGCGTTCACTCGATCTCCTCCTGCACGGCATTTGCCTTCTTGGCGCGCCGCACGGACAGCGCCATGAGAGTTCCGAAGATCGCGAGCACGGTGAAGGAGAAGAGCGTCGTCAGCACACCCACCGCGAAGATGTTGGGATGGATCTCGACCGCAAAGGTGCCGTAGATCGCCAGCGGCAGGGTCAAATCGGCACCTGCGGAGAACAGAGTGCGCGGGAACTCGTCGTAGCTGAGCGTGAAGGCGAAGAGCATGGCGCTCAAAACGCCGGGAAAGATCTGCGGCAAGGTGATCCTGCGGAACGTGGTCGCCGGCGGAACGCCAAGGCTCCAGGCTGCCTCCTCGATCGAACGGTCGAAGCGGTTGAAGATCGCCAGCATCACCAGGAAGGCGAAGGGAAAAGTGTACATGACGTGCAGCACGAAGGCCGTACCCCACCAACTGCGGTCGATGCCGAGGTTCGTTGCCACCAGGGCCATGCCGAGGCCGACCAGAACGCCGGGCACCATCATGCCCAGGACAACGAGATAGAAGACAAAGCCCGATCCCCGGAACTTCCGCCGGAAGGCCTGGGCCGTAATGGTGCCCAGCACGGTCGAAACGACCATCGTCGCGAAAGCCAGGCTCAGCGACCGGATCAATGCGTCGCCGATCGGCAGGGGCGCGATGCGCGACGGCGGCACCAGACCGAAGATATGGCGGTACCAGTAGCTCGACCACTCGATGATCGGAAACTGCGGACCGCCTTCGGGACCTTGCTGAAAACTCAGCAATCCCATGACCAGGAAGGGTCCGTAGAGGAAGCCGACAAAAAGGACCGTAAAGACGCCGAGGGTCCAGGCCAGGGCTTTCCGGTTTTCCATGGCCTAGAGTTCCTTACGCAGGTTCACGACCCGCAGCAGCCCGGTGATCACCAGCGCCATGAGACAGGTCAGAATGACGCCGCACACCGCGGCGAAAGCCCATTTCAGCGAGCCGACCTGGGTCACGATGATATTGCCGAGCAGGTTGGTTTTGCGTCCCGACAAGGCGGCCGAGGTCGCGAACTCGCCCAGCACCATGACCGAGACGAAGATCGCGCCGACGACGACGCCGGGCATCGAGAGGGGCAGGATGACGGTGCGAAAGATGCGCCAGGTGCTGGCGCCCAGGTCGCGCGCCGCCTCGATCAGGCTCTGGTCGATGCGCGAGAGCATGAAGGCGATGGGGCCGACCATGAAGACCACGTAGATCTGGGTCATGCCGATGATCACGCTGAACTCCGTGAACAGCAACTCGTCGATCGGCTCCGAAATGATACCGAACTGCTGCAACACGATATTCACGGCGCCCTGCTGGCCGAGCATCGGCCGCCAGGCGAGCACACGGATCAGGAAGGAGGTCCAGAATGGGATCACGCAGAGCACGAGAACGCAGATCTGCAGCGTCTTGTTTCTGATGAAGAGACCGATGAACAGAGCCACCGGGTAGCCGACCAGCAGCGTCGCCGCGAGCACGATCAACCAGATCCGGATGGTGGTCAGCAGGGCGCCGAAGTAGGTTTCGCTGGAAAAGAAGGTGACCCAGCTGCTCAATGTCAGCGTCGGCTCGATGGTGAAGGTGGTCTGAGTCCAGAAGCTGACGTAAACCATCATCAGCATCGGCACGACCAGGAACAACAGCATCCAGATGGTGCCGGGTGCCAGCAGAAGCAGTGTGCCGAGGCGGTACTTTCGGCGCGCGCGGCTCGCCGTTTCCTCCATCGCCGCCGATGTTGAGGTCTCCGCCGGCGGGACAACTGCCTTCGACACGGTCATAGCTCGCTATCGTTCCTCGATCCGCCGTGGCGGTATCCGTTGCACATCCCGGGCTGGAAGCACCGGACGAAATCTTCAAGCGTAGACCAGCGCCTCTTCGCGCGGCCAGGCGAGCGTGTAGAGATCGCCTTCGGTGAAGGCATCCGGTTTGCGGTGGGACAGATGGTACTCCACCTCAACCACCTTCTCGTCGGCGAGGCGGAAGAAGTAGATGATCGCCGACCCGGAGTATTCGCTGGTGATGTATCTGGCCGGGAGCTGTGCCAGACTGGCTGCCGCCGATCCTTCCGGAACCGGCGCGTCGGTCGCACCGTTCTTCGCACCCTGCATCCCACGGACCTGAATCCGGTCGTAGCGGATGCAATAGGAAGCGGCGTCGCGATTGGTCGGCACGCTGTCCGGCAGCGGAAGTTCACCGCCCGGAAAGGCGAAGCCGCCCCCATCGGTCAGCTTGCCTTCGAAAATGTTGTAGCGGTTCAAAAAGCGCGCCACGGCAGCCGAGTTCGGGCGATTGTAGACCCTGTCCGGCTCATCGACCTGCAGCGCGCGACCTTGGTCGAGGACGACCACGCGGTCGCCCATGGACAAGGCCTCCAGCTCATTGCCCGTGACATGCATGAAGCTGATGCCGAGCAGCTTGCGGATGCGCCGCAGTTCGACCGTCATGCGCTGCCGCAGGTTGGCGTCGAGCGCTCCCAGTGGCTCGTCCAGCAGACACACCCGGGGATTGACCACCAGCGTGCGGGCCAAGGCAACGCGCTGCTTCTGCCCGCCGGAGATTTGTCCCGTCATGCGATCGCCAAGGTCCGCCAATCCGACGAGGTCGAGCATCTCGACAACGCGACGGCGCACATCCGCTTCGTTTTTGACCGGATCGCGCTGACTGTAGCGCAAGCCGAAGGCGACATTGTCGAACACCGTCATATGCGGAAAGAGCGCAAAGCCCTGGGACACGAAACCGATACCCCGCTCGTGCGGCGGCACGCCGTTCAAGGACTGGCCGTCGAGCAGAAGCTCGCCACGGTCGGCGACGTCGAAACCGGCAATCAGGCGCAAGAGCGTGGACTTGCCTGAGCCCGAGGGCCCAAGCAGCGTCAGGTACTCGTTGTCACGGAGATCCAAAGACAGGTCCTGCAGCGCCGGCTGACCATCGTAGCGCTTCGTCAAACTCCGCGCTTCCAGCATACCCCACTCCCCATTCGAGCACTTCCCTGCCGCAGCGGTGCCGCCGGTGCCCACCTTCTACGGGGGGCTTGCAGGTCGTCTTATCGTCGATTTCGGCCGCGTCCGGCACAGTCCGTGCAGCTCATTGTGGGAAAGCTAGCTTAAAATGATTTTTGCGTGCAATCTTCTTTTTATCCAAAAACCTGTTTGCGCAACTCTTGGCTCATAGGCCCCTATCACGTAATATAATTATAAAAGAGACGCAAACATGGACTAATTCACCCAGAAGTCGAACGAGATTGGCGCCGATGGTTCTTGTATTTTTGATTTTTGCATACTCTGATGAATTATTCAGGCGAATCAAAGGTGAAGGAGTCGAAAGACCGGGCAGACCACCGAGGGGTTGCATCGATACTCATCCCTCGGGGGTGAAGTCCAACCGAGAAAATGCGACTTCAGATTGCTTTTTCACCGGCCAAACCTTCGGGCGTCCGCGACAGCCTGCAACGCCAGGGTGTTGTGGCGTCGGAACCCGCGATCACCCCGCCGATCCGTCGATCGGCCTCTCCGCTCGAGCGAACTCGAAACCCTTTTCATGGCAGACAGCGCAAAACTAGGAGCGCTTGACGAGAGCGCGCCGCCGGTCGCTCCCTTGCCGCTCTACGAGATCGTGCATCGGGTCTTGCATCAGCACATCTCCGAACGCCGTCTACCCGTAGGACTGGTGTTGCTGGAGGGGCCGATCGCCGAGATTTTCGAGATCAGCCGCGCGCCGGTCAATCGCGCACTCCGACTCCTTCATGAAGAGGGTCTGATCCAGCGCTTCGAGGGGCGCGGCTACCTGGTCCCTGGCCGTGACCATGGGGCGGAGCCCTTGCGCGTCGACATCCGAGAGGCCGGTTTGACGCTGCCCTCCGCTCTGAGCGAAGAGTTGATCCAGCGCACCTCCTGGGAGCGGATCTACGACGCCGTGGAGGCGGAAGTCGGCTCGGCGCTCGCCTTCGGCCGTTATCGGATCTTGGAGACGCGCCTTGCCGACCGCTTCGGCGTCAGCCGTACCGTGGCCCGAGAGGTGCTGGGCCGCATGCAGGAGCGCGGTTTGGTCGAGAAGGGGACGCGTCCGCACTGGATCGTCGGCCCCCTTACCGCTAAGGCAATGCGAGAACTCTACCGGATGCGGCAACTGCTCGAGCCGCCGGCCTTGATCGAGGCCGCTGAGCGGATGTCGGTGCGGGAAATCGAAGACCTGAGGGATCGGCTGTTGGAGGTCGAGCACCGGTTTCCCCATGTCGACGGCGAGACGATCGGCAGCCTGGATGAGGATCTGCATGTTACCTGCGTGCTGAACATCGACAATCAGCGCCTCAAGAGCGCGATCCGGCAGTGTCACCTCCCGCTGGTGACGAACCTCACCTTTCTGAAATACCTTGGAATGCCTGACAGGCTGCCGGAACTGCAAGAGCATAGACTTGTCTTCGAGTTGCTGATCGCCGGCTCTGTCAACGCGGCGGCGGCAGCCCTGGACGACCATCTCGTGCGCTCACTGGAGCGAGCCCTGAAACGCTTGCAGGTTCTTTCGGTCATCCCGACACCGGAACTCCCGGACTATCTCGTGCCGGCCGATTGAAGCGTGAGACGCGCGACGTTCTTGTGAGTTTTACGGCTCTTCCCAATCTCGCCACAGGCAAGCGAACAGGTCTACTGGGTGAGTTCGCGAAGCGACAGGACCCATACCGCGCGACTGGTGCGGCCCGGCAAGCGTCCCGCGCGCACGCGGCGCAGTCCCTCCTGCGAGGGACCCGGTCAGGCCGCTGTGCTGCGGCGGCGTGCCCGCTTCCCCGCAAAGGCATGGAACCTAAGTTTCTGAAGCAGCGAAAGACGATCGACGAAGAGCTTGCCGACAAGATGGTCCATCTCATGCTGCAGGCAGACGGCTTCCATACCCGCCAGATCTCGCTCGAAGGTACTGCCTTGCCGATCCTGTGCCCGGACTCGAACCGCCGTCGCTCGCACGACGTTTCCGACGACACCGGGCAAGGAGAGACAGCTCTCTTCAACGAGGCCCCAAGCACCCTTGGACAGAATCTCCGGGTTCACGAAAGCCTGCGGAGCCGAACCATCGCCCGAGAGGTCCATCACCAGGACTGCACGGCGATCGTCGACCTGTGGCGCTGAAAGCGCGATCGCCTTCGTCAATCGAAGGGTCTCGATCATATCTTCGATCAGTCGAACCAGATTCTCATCGAACGTCGTCACCCTGCGTGAAGGAAGGCGTAGACGCGGATCCGGATACTCGAGAATATCAAGTCGTCTCATTGCAGCATCCCATCTCGAGTCTCAATCGGATCGATCGGCTTCCGTAGGTTGACGGACATACTGCGCGGGCCAACGCCAAATCTGCGACCGGCCCTCTCGCTGCTTTGGATCAGTGAGCCAATAGCCACGATTGTGACAAGCAGCAGGATGACCTCCAACGCATAGACCGTAACGTATCCTGCGGCATCTCCAAACTCGCCGAACGACCCGGTCACGTCCACCACGGCGTCGACGAGATCGCGGATGGTACCGCCAAGCGCCATCGCGACGCCTGCAGCAGTTGCCTGCACCGCGCCCCAGGCGCCCAGCGCGAGACCGGCCTGATCCCTCGGCGCTTGGTTCATCGTCGCAGTTAGCGTTCCGTGGCCAAAAACCGCGGCGGCGAAACCGATCAGGAAATTGCCGAGCAGAAAAGCCGCGGAAAGCCCGGTCGGCGCCGCAAGAATGACACATGCGAAGGCCGGCAGACCCAAGAGAGCGCCATAGCGGGCCATGCGGTAGGGATCGCCCCCTTGCCCCAGAGCACGGGAGGCAAACGCGAAGCCCAGCAATCCCCCAAGCGCGAGGAGCGCCGTGAGCTTCGTCGTCTCGGCGACCTCCCAGTTCAAGACTTGGCCGCCGAAGGGTTCGAGTAAGATGTCCGCCATGCCGAACGCCATCGTCCCAAGCCCGACAACGACGAGACGGCGCACCGCATGCTCACCCGTGCAGAAGCGCGTCCAGGATGCGCGGAATGTCGGGTCCGGCGCCGCTGGCGCTGCGCCGCGTGGGGGGCGTCGCGTCTCCTGCTTCCACACCGCCACCATGTTCAGCACTATACAGGCCACGGCTGCCCCCTGAACGACCTGAACCAGCCGTCCCGGCGTAAAGTCCGCAAGCAGCGCTCCGAAAACCAAAGCGCTGACCATCATGCCGATCAGGAGCATCACGTACATCATACCGACGACCCTGGGATGGGACTTCGGCGGCGTGAGGTCGGTTGCCAACGCCAGACCCACCGTCTGAACGATGTGCGTGCCGGCCCCGACGAGAAGAAACGCCAGGGCGGCTGCCGATTGGCCGATCCAGATGGGGGCGGTATCCGCTTGCCCCTTGCCGGCAAGAACGAGCAAGGCGAACGGCATGATGGCGAAACCGCCGAACTGCAGCAGCGTACCCCTCCAAATGAAGGGGACCCGTCGCCAACCAAGTTCGCAGCGATGCGTGTCAGAACGGTGGCCGATGAGGGCACGGCAGGGCGCGAAGACGAGCGGCAGGGCGATCATGATGCCGACCACCGCCGCAGGCACTCCCAATTCGACGATCATGACACGGTTGAGGGTCCCGACCAGAAGAACCAGCGTCATGCCGACGGAGATCTGGAACAGCGACAGGCGGACGAGGCGCCCAAGCGGTAAGTCCGACGTGGCGAGATCGGCAAAGGGCATGTAGCGGGAACCGAGCGATTCCCACACAGTCATCAACCGTCGACCCAAGTATCTCATTTGCTCTCTCGCGAGCGCGTACCTGCTGGAGCAGACCAACGGACAGGAAGAACCGGCACCCTGCTCGGCCGCGATCCCAACTCTATCTCTACCTGCGTCTGATCAGCGTGCCGATCCCAAGTAGTGATGAGAAGGGCGCGGGATTTCGCGTCAGCATCGGGAAGCCGAAGCTCCGCGTCCACGATCGTTTCCTGGCCGAAAGCGTTCGCATCCCGACGGAGGAGGAAAGTGGCGCCGGGTTGTTGCTAAGCAGCGGCAGACCAAAGCTCGACCTCCACTCGCGCTTACTGTCGCTCAGGACTTTCATGCCGAACAGCGACGAAAGCGGTGCCGCCTTCCGGCTTAGCAGGCCAAACCCGAAGAGAGAGGAAAAGAACCAAGACGCACTCTTCAACTCACTGACCGGCGCGGCGCGGCTCAAGGTTGGAAGACCGAGCAGATCGGAGAAGGGCGAGGGATTTCTCGGATAGTAGGCCGGCAGGGAATCGCTGTCGACCGCACCACAGTTCTCCATGATCTCGATGGCCTGTTGCGCGAATCCGAAGTTCGTCGCGACAGCCACCAGCGACCGCCCTCGCTGCAGATTCCGAACGCAAACCGAAATGTGACGGCCTGCCAGGAGCCCGTCCCCGACTGCTGCGCGAACCATCGCTTCCGGATCCGGTGGCGACGAGGAATACTCCCCTGCCGGGCTCCGTTCTCCGGACAGCACCCTAAGCTTGCCGAAGCCAGCTTCAGACAGCTTCGCAGCCGCTTCGTGCGCGACTGCCTCAGACTCGAAAATCCGTACCGTTGGCGTCATGCCTGCTCTCCCATGAAGACCGGCAGGTGCTCCGGACTCTTGCGCCACGCAGTGTATGTCGCTCGCGAGTCGGAGTCCCTGCCGCGCCTCAGTCTTTAGAGAACACCGATATCCACTGTCAGCCGCCCTGGAAGAAGGCGGCAAACCAGGAGGTGTTGTATAGAAGCGAGAAGTGCACCAGAAGCGAAATTAGGGCGACACTCCCGAGGAACAGCGGCAGACCCACCGTCGGATTGACGACACACCAGATTCTTCCTTGGTTCATGACTCAATCTCCCCTCAGCCACCCCATGGCGTAAACAGCCACGCCAGCAGGTGGGCAATCAAAGAAATGAAGAAGAACACGCGCGCACCATCGATGATGTGCTTATGCAGCTCTTCCGATTCCCTGATCGTCAGGCCAGTCGGCCAAATCCGATCAGGGTCGTCCAAGTCGGCCGTTTGTATCTCGTGGGCCATTGGAGTTTTCTCCTCTCACAATCTTGCGCACCCACCAACTCCTTCGGCAGGTCTTCAGATCCTAGTCGTACTGTAACAAAGTGTCAATATAAGATGACATTAATATGTGTAATGTAAACTTTACAGTTGAGCTGGATTACTCAGGCAGACCTGAGAGGCGCGCAGAGGTCACGCGGCAGGTGACAGGCTGTGGAGAGGCTCCGATACCCGGCTGGCTGATTGCTGCACGACAGGGCATCCAACTGTGGCCGGCGACGCGTTTGCAACCAGTCCTGACGATGGCGCTTGCCTTGCGCATGCGCATAACTGCTCTCGCCGAGCGATGACGCTGTCGGCGGATGATATAGCGTTCAAAAGTTGCAAGGTCTGCCACACCCTCGGAGAAGGTGCCCCCGTCCCGGCTTGGGGCCGGCCCCGGACGTGCGGCGGAACCGCTTCGGCTACGCATCGTTTCTTTGAGCAGGATTCCACTCGCCCTTTCCACGGGCTTGTCACTCAGCGGCTTTGCCATAGATGATAACACTGTAGATATCTGTGAATCACTGGGGACTGCTTCATGCCTGTGAACAAGTATCTTGCGACGGCAGCCACGCTGCTTTCTCTCACCGCCGCACCGGCTCTCGCGGAAGGCGATCCCGCCGCCGGCGAGCAGGTGTTCAACAAGTGCAAGGCTTGCCACACCATCGAGGAAGGTGGTCCACCCCGTGTCGGCCCCAACCTCTATGGCGTCTACGGGCGCGCCGCCGGGACGAGCGAAGCTTTCGCCGCACGCTACTCGAAGGGCCTGCAAGAGGCCGACTTCACCTGGACCGAGGAGACGCTGCCGTCCTACCTGACCAATCCGCGAGAAATCATTCAGGGCAGCCGCATGGCCTTCCAGCTCCGCGACGAGCAGGAAGTCGCCGACGTCATCGCCTATCTCAAGACCCAAGGCGGCGAGTAAGTCGAGGCCCGACAGCCCAAGGCCAGTGAGCTAGGGCCAGTGAGTCAGAGCCAATAACTCCGCCCTCCCCCGGCCGGGCTACGCTCGGCGGGAGGAGTGGTACGACCGTCGCTCCCAACCTTGGCCGTGAGGCCGTTCAGAAGCGGATTTCGAAACGACAGACCTGTGCGCCGGAAGCCTGGCAGTCGATTTCGACACCGTAGGCGTCGGCGTCGACCAGCTTGCGAAACAGCCGCTCGAAGGTGGCAGTATAGTAGTCGCAGAGCGGGCTATCAGCCGTGACGCCACGACAAAGTGGGCCGTCGAAGACCGCAAGCCGCGCCGGCCGTCCGCCCCGGCCGACGAAGACGCCGCTCCCGACAAAAGTCCAGGCGTTTCGGCCGATCGCCTTGACCAGAAGATGGGACGCCAGGCGCCGGGGCAGCAGTCTCAGGGCGATCTGCGCCACCCTGGGAATGCGATGCGCCAGCAGGTAGTCGGCGGTGCGGCGACCCGCCTCCCGCGCTACGGCCTGCGCAGTCCGCAGTCCGAGTGAACGCCGCAGATGGCCATGGAGACGGACGGCCTCGAGCTCGGGAACCAGCGACTGCGGCGGAACGGCAAGACGGTGCGACAGTCCGGCCCCCGCGAAGAGCAAAGCCGTTCTCTCGGCACCGACGGTAACCTCCAAAGCCGAGGCGACCTGGATCAAACTGTTTGGGCCGATCCGCGCGCCGGCGCGGCCAGCGAGGGGTGAACAGCAGGGCCCCGCCTCGGCAACGCCGAGCAGGCTCTCTGGGTTGGGCGCAGCTTCGGGCAGATCTTTCGCGCAAGTCTGGGACATCGTCTTCATTACGCCGGACCGGAGATCGTCTCGCTCTTTTCGAACATCTGAGCCATCGCTGCGTCGCCGAGTTGCTCCTTGCCGCCACCGCAGGCCATCGCGGCGGCAGCCGGCACGGAGACACCCAGCCTCTCCGCCTCGCGGCGTTTGCGGGCGCGGGTGGCCTCGGCATCGGCGCGTTTGCGGGTGGCATCCTGTACCGCGCGCCAATCGGCGGCACCGGCGGCGGTGGCTTCAACGGGCTTGAGTACTCCCTGGCCGCGGCTCGTATCGAAACCGAAATCGACCGATGCCTTCGATTGCGGCCCCCAATAGCCGACCCGGCCGAGGTCGTAGAAGGTCCGTTGCACGCCCGACTTCAGGAAGGCCTTGAGGCAACCGAGCTTGTAGTTGCGCTTCTGCCTGTTGCGGATCCAGGGATAGCTCAGGAAAGACTTGCGCATGTAGAAGCGCCGGTAGTTGTTCATCACCCGGTCGAGCAGCTCTTCGCGCTCGAGCGCCTCCGGTTTGATGATCGGCGTCACGAAGTTGTACTTCTCGTAGTCGAAGATTTCGACCTTCTCGCCGAGTTCCTGGAAGAGGTCCGAGAAGGGCCAAGGCGTATACATTGCCCAGTTGGCCATATCGGGCTTCCAGTCGAGCGCCATGCGGTAGGTCTCTTCCAGCGTCTCGGCCGTCTCATTCTCCAGACCGACGATGAACTGCGCCTCGGCGACGATCCCGTGCTTGCGCAGCAGTTCGATCGCCTTCTTGTTCTCGGCGACGGTCGTTTCCTTGTTGAAGCGGTCGAGTTTGAGTTGCGCCGCCGCCTCGGTACCGAGCGAAACATGAATTAGGCCGGCACGTCGATAGAGCGGCAGGTACTCCTCGTCGCGCAGAATATCGGTGACGCGGGTGTTGATCCCCCAGCGCACCGGCAGGTCGCGGCGCTCCAATTCTTCGCAGAACTCGATGAACTTCTTGCGGTGAATCGTAGGCTCTTCGTCGGCAAGGATGAAGAAACCTACCCTATGATCGCGCACCAGGGTCTCAATCTCGTCGACTACCTTTTTCGGCTCGCGCACGCGATAGTTCCGCCAGAACTTCCACTGGCTGCAAAAGCTGCAGGTGAAGGGGCAGCCGCGCGCCATATTGGGGATCGCCACACGAGTCCCGGTCGGAATGTAGACGTACTTGTCCCATTCCAACACGCCCCAATCCGGCTCGATCTTCTCCAGATCCTCGACCGGAGGTTCCGCCGGCGTGGCAACAATCTTATCCCCCTCCGCGAAGGCGAGACCACGGATCTCGCGGGCCGCGGCCGGCCAGCGGCCCGCCTCCACCGCCCGTGCCAGATTCTGGATCACCGCTTCACCCTCGCCACGCGCGATCACGTCGATCCAGGGCGCTTCGCTCAGCACCTGCTGATACATGAAGGTCGCATGGATGCCGCCCAGCACCGTAACGCAGTCCGGGTGCAGTTCCTTGGCGATCTGAAGCGCACGTTCGGCCTTGTAGATCGAGGGTGTGATCGCCGTGGCGCCGACCAGATCCGGTTTCTGCTCGGCCAACAGCGCACGAAGCAGCTCCTCCGAGAGGTCGTCGGTCATGGCGTCGATGAAGTGGATGTCGTCGTAACCCGCCGCCCGCAAGGCACCCGACAGATAGGCAGCCCAAGCCGGCGGCCAGTTTCCGGCGATTTCCGCGCCGCCCGAGTGATAGTTGGGGTGGATGAGAAGGATACGCATGGACCGGACCTCCCTACTGCGGACTGTCCGATTTGCTTAACAGCGAAAACGTCAATTCACATTGACATGCGTCAGAGAAAGCCAGGAGGCGTACGTCGGAAAACTTCGGACCGATAAGCGACAGAAGGGGCGACGAAAAAGTGAGGGGCCGCTCTGTAAACAGAAGCGGCCCCCAAGGTCCGCGGCGCGGTGAGGTGCGCCGCAAAGACCGGACGACCGAGGACTACTCCGCCGCCGTCCTGCAAAGCACGTCCATCTGTTTCCAGATGGTTGTGAGGGCTGTTATGAGATTGTCGAGGTCCTGGTCGCTGTGGAGCGGTCCGGGTGTGATGCGCAGGCGCTCGCTGCCGCGCGGG